>NZ_LSIF01000001.1 GCF_001556105.1 Pseudoxanthomonas mexicana
CGGTGCGCAAGGCGATCGCCGCCGCACCCAAGGCGTCTTCGCCCACGCCGGCCGCCGCCAAGGCCATCGCCCGCAAACCCGTCGCCCGCGCGCCGGAGCCGGCGTTCGCCGAGGGCGACTGGCAGGAGTTCTGAACAGGCCCCTACGCCGCGCTCCGCCCGTCCCGTGACCGCGTTCAAGTAACCCGGGCGCTGGCCGATACGTCCCCAGAAGGTTCACTTTCCCGGCTCCCGATGACCGTCGCACCCACTGCCAACGACGACGCCAGCCATCCGGCACCCGTGCACGGCGAGGACAGCGCATGCTGCGCCGTACGCTGAACGCACTGGCCCCGCTGCGCGACGCGCAAGCGCCGGTCGAGCCGGCGCAGGACAGCCTCTGGCATGTGCTGGAGCAGTCCGTCGATGCGGCCTTCGTCATCGACAGCCGCCACCGCGTGGTGCTGTTCAATCCGGCGGCCGAAGCGCTGTGGGGCTGCCGCCGCGAGGACGTGCACGGCCTGCCGTTCACGCGCCTGCTGGCGGAGACGCAGGCCGGCGGCACCGCCGAGTCGACACTGGCGTCCCTGCTGGGCAGCCATCGCGATGCGCAGCTGGTGCGGCCGGATGGCAGCGAGAACGCCTGTTCGGTGTCGATGTCGAAAGTCGTCATCGGCGAGCATGTCTTCCATACCGCCTTCATCCGCGACACCGGCGACCAGCAACGGCAACTGGCACGGTTGCGGCAGTTGTCCATCGTGGTGGACAGCAGCGACAACGCGATCTTCATCAGTTCGGCCGAGCGCGAGGTCGTCTACGTCAACAGCGGTTTCACCCGCATGCTCGGCTACCGACTGGAGGAACTGCGCGGCGTGAAGCCCTCGGAGTTGCTGTCCGGGCCGCATACCGACGCGAGCCTGGACGAGCGCATCAGCCGCGCCATGGCCGCCGGCGAGGGCCTGCAGACCGAAGTGCTGCTGTACACCAAGGCCGGCCGCCCGCTGTGGCTGTCCACCGCGATCAACCCCGTGCACGACGAAGACGGCACGCTGCTGGGCCTGGTGAGCGTGCTCAGCGACATCACCCAGACCAAGATGCACCAGGTGCTGCACAACAAGGTGCTGGACGCGCTGGTGCACGAATGGAACGTCACCGACGTGATGACGCTGATCTGCCGCGAGGTGGAGCACATCGCGCCCGAGCTGACGGTTTCCATCATCACCGTGGACAACGAGGGGCTGATGCATGCCCTCGCCTCGCCCAGCCTGCCGGAAGCCTGGGCGCGCAAGATCGACGGCCTGCCGATCGGGCCGCGCGCCGGCGTCAGTGGCGTGGCCGCGTGGCGCGGCCGTGCGGTGCTGGTCAAGGACATCGCCAGCGATCCGCTGTGCGCCAACACCCGCCACCTGACCACGCCGCTCGGCCTGCGCGCCTGCTGGACGCACCCCATCAAGTCGAGCAGCGGCCGCGTGCTGGGCACGCTCTCGTTCTACTACCGCGAGAACCGCGGTCCCGAAGAGCTGCACGAGCGCCTCGCCGATACCTGCCTGCACCTGTGTGCGCTGACGCTGGAACGCGAGCAGACCAACGAGCGCGTGCACCAGCTGGCGTTCTACGACACGCTGACCGGCCTGCCGAACCGCATCATGTTCAGCGCCAAGGCGGAGCAGGCACTGGCCAACGTCACCCAGACCAACGGCACGGCCGCCGTGCTGTTCATCGACCTGGACCGCTTCAAGCGCGTCAACGACGCACAGGGCCACGCCGCCGGCGATGGACTGCTGCGCGATGTCGCCGCGCGCCTCAGCGAGGAACTGGGCGGCATCAACATCGTCGGCCGCCAGGCCGGCGACGAATTCGTCGCGGTGCTGCCGATGTGCAGCGCCGAACAGGCGGGCAGCGTGGCGGAGCGCCTGCTGGGCGCGATCGCCGCGCCGACCACCGCGGGCTTGATGACCCTGCATCCCAGCGCCAGCATCGGCGTGGCGATGTTCCCGGACGACGGTCGCGACATCGACCTGCTGGTGCGCCACGCGGACATGGCGATGTACCGCGCCAAACGCGATGGCGGCAGCAGCTTCCGCTTCTTCAGCGTCGACATGAACCGGCTGGCGCAGGAGCGCGTGTCGCTGGAAACCGCGTTGCGCGATGCATTGCGGCTGGACCAGCTGAGCCTGCACTACCAGCCGCAGGTGGGCGGTGGCGGCAGCCGCCAGCTGTACGGCGTGGAAGCGCTGCTGCGCTGGCACCACGCCGACCTCGGCGTCATCCCGCCGTCGCGCTTCGTGCCGGTGGCCGAAGAATGCGGCCTGATCGCCGACCTCAGCCTGTGGGTCCTGCGCCAGGCGTGCGCGCAGATGGCCGACTGGCGTCGCCGTGGCATCGACATCCCCCGCATCTCGGTGAACATCTCCGCGATCAACTTCCGCGATCCGCAGCTGTCGCTGCAGATCTCCGACCTGCTCGACGAACACGGCCTGGTGCCGGCCGACCTCACGCTGGAGATCACCGAGAGCGTGATGCTCGATCCGGACCCGGACGTGCTGGAGAACATCGAGGCGATCTACCTGCTGGGCGTGCGCCTCTCGCTGGACGATTTCGGCACCGGCTATTCCAGCCTCAGCCACCTGCACCGCTTGCCCATCAGCGAATTGAAGCTGGACCAGAGCTTCGTGCGCGACATCGACACCAGCGCCATCGCACGCACGCTGACCTCGTCGGTGCTGCGCATCGGCGAGAGCCTGGGCATGAAGGTGGTGGCCGAGGGCGTGGAAACCGAGTCGCAGCGCCGCTTCCTCACCGAGCAACGCTTCCCCGTGCTGCAGGGCTATCTGTTCTCGCCGCCGCTGCCGCCGGGGCCGCTGGAACACTGGCTGCAGACACAGGACTACACCGCCGCGCGCGAAGCGGACGCCGAGCGCATTCCGGCGTGACGCCGTTGCCGGGGACCGGCGAACTGTGATGCGTTTCCCATTCGCGCACACCCGCCCCGCGACGCGCTGCCACCCACTCAAGTTTGATCCTGGCCGGCCGATCTCAGGCGATGAGCATTTCCCACCATCACTGCCCATCCGGAGTTCCTGGCATGAAGATCGCATCCGTCCTGACCCTGTCCATCGCCGTTGTCGGCGCCGCCCTGCTGATGCCCGCCGCCCCGGCCAGCAGCCAGTCGCAGATCGACAATGCGATCCCGGCCGACATGGCATCGCGCTTCACCGGCAAGGCCGGCACCGTCTGCGGCAAGGTCGGCAAGGCCCGCTTCGCCGAGAACACCGAAGGCACCCCGACCTTCCTGTACATGGGCGGCAACTTCCCGCGCCACACGTTCACCGCGCGCATCCCCGGTGACGCGCGCGCCAAGTTCAAGCCCGCGCCGGAAGAGCTGGAAGGCAAGGACGTGTGCGTGATCGGCACCATCGAGCGTGACCAGGCGCGCGCCGAGATCGTGGTGAGCTCGCCGTCGAACCTGAAGCTGGCGACGATCCGCTAAGCCGTTCCACGGGCAGGGCGCCACGCCCTGCCCTGTCCTGTCCTGCTGGCCACTGAAAGAGCGGCGCGGCACGCGCCCCGGTAAAGGAAAAAGAATCCCATGCAGCGGATCAAGAACCTCAAACTGACGACGAAGATGATGCTTGCTTTCGGCGTCGTGCTGGCCCTGATGCTGGTCCAGGGCATCGCCGCGTTCGTCGGCCTGAATTCATTGAACGGTGCCACCACCGAAGTCACCGCCAACGTGTTGCCCAGCGTCAAGGCCGCAGGTGATCTGCAGAGCCTGCTGGGCGAGTACCGCACGAACTCCTATCGCCAGCACGTTCGCGCCAGCGATGCCGTCAAGGCCGAGGCAAGAAAGCTCGCCGGCGAGACCGAGAAGCGCATCGACCAGGCGAGCAAGGACTACGCCAAGCTGATCACCAGCGCCGAGGAGAAGAAGGCCTACGACACCTTCGCCAAGGAATGGAAGGCGGCGCAGCAGTCCTACACCGAGGTGCAGGAGATGCTCGACCTCGGCCTGCCTGACGATGCGGTGGACACCTTCATCGGCGCCACCCGCGACCAGCACCGCAAGGCGACGAGCGCATTGGCCACCCTGATCAATGTCGTCGACCAGCAGGCCAAGACCGCCAGCGCCAGCGCCAGCAGCACCTACACCGCCTCCAGCACGCTGATGATCGTCATGCTGCTTGTCGGCATCGTCGGCGGCCTGGCCCTGGCGTGGTTCTTCGCCCGTGCCATCGCCAATGCGGTCGGCGAAGCCGTGCGCGTGGCCAACGATGTCTCCGCCGGCAAGCTGGACGGCAAGATCGACACCAGCC
>NZ_LSIF01000010.1 GCF_001556105.1 Pseudoxanthomonas mexicana
TGCTGGCGCTGAGCTACCGGCAGCGGATCGGCGCCCGTTGGGAACTGTACGGCGTGGGCCAGTACACGCTCGACGACGACAGTGGACGCTACCCTCGCAACGACCTGCTGACGCTGGGCGGCAAGTACCTGTTCGGCGACCGCTCCAGCGTGGGACTGGAAGCCGGCAGCGGCAGCCGTGGCCAGGGCGCGAAGATGGATGCGGAATACCGCTTGGGACCCAACCACACCGTGTACGGCGCCTACAGCTACAGCACCGACCGCACCACCCGCGACACGCTGTTCGACCGCAGTCTGCAGACCGGCTGGACACTGGGCCAGCGCTGGCAGCTCAATTCGCAGGTCAACGTCTACAACGAGAGCCAGTTCATCCAGGAGCGTCGGCGCGGCAGCGAGGGCCTGGTGCACACGTTGGGCATGGACTTCCGCCCGGCTCCGTCATGGAACCTGGGCTTCACCGTCATGGACGGCACGCTGGACGCCAGCACCGGTCGCGTCGACCGCCGCGCCTACAGCGTCAGCGGTGGCCGTACCGATGCGCGCACCGACTGGTCGAGCAAACTGGAGTACCGCCAGGACAGCGGCGCCGAACAGCGCGAGCAGTGGGTGACCACGCACCGCCTGCTGCATCGCCTCAACGAGGACTGGCGCGTCGCGCTGCGCGCGAACTACGCCGACACCCGGGACGATCTCAATCCCGCCGCCGGCGCGAAGCTGGCCGAGGCGAGCCTGGGCTTCGCCTGGCGCCCGCACGACAGCTCGCGCTGGGCCGCGTTCGGCAAGTACACCTACCTGTACGACCGCGTCTCGTCCGGGCAGATCGACGCCGACCAGTACGACCAGCGCTCGCACGTGCTGTCGCTGGAAGGCACCTGGCGGATGGCGGCCCGCTGGCAGATGGCGGGCAAGCTCGCCGGCCGTTGGGGCGAATACCGGCTGGGCCGCGGCGAGGGCATGTGGCTCGACAGCCGCACGGACTTCGCCGCGCTGCAACTGCGTTACCACCTGATCCGTCGCTGGGACGCGCTGGCCGAACACCGCTGGCTGCGCGTGCGCGACGGCGGCGACCGCCGCGGCTGGCTCGTCGGCGTTGACCGGCAGATCAGCGACCATTTCAAGGCCGGCGTGGGCTACAACTTCACCGACTTCAGCGGCGACCTCACCCAGCTCGACTACGACTACCAGGGCTGGTTCCTCAACGTCGCCGGATACTATTGATCCGATGACGCCTGTCGTGCGTCGAGCCGTTGCGGATGGCTGTAGACGACATGCCGGCCGCGCCGGAGGAATCCCACCAGCGTCACGCCGCACCCCGCCGCCAGGTCCACCGCCAATGCGGTCGGCGCCGAGATCGCGGCCAGCAGCGGCATGCCGGCCCTTGCGGCTTTCGCCACCATCTCGTAACTCGCACGGCTGGTGACCAGCACGAAGCCCGATCCGGCATCGATGCGTTGCCGGCGCATCGCCCCGATCAGCTTGTCCAGTGCGTTGTGGCGGCCCACGTCTTCGCGAACCAGCACCAGCGTGCCGTCCGCTCTCGCCCAGGCGGCGGCGTGGATGGCGCCGGTGGCCGCATTCAGGGGTTGCCGTTGCTCCAGCGCGGCCAACGCGATGTCGAGCGCTGCTGGCGTGATGCGGCGTCCTTGCCCGACCGCCTCCGGTCGCCGGACGACGTCTTCCAGATGCCGGTTGCCACAGATGCCGCACCCGCTACGTCCCGGCAGCCAGCGTTGCTGATCGGTCGCCGCACGCGTGGGCAGCGGATGGCGTGTCGCCAGGTCGAGCCGGATACCCTCCAGCAACGCCTGCACGTCGACCGACAGCAGGTCGTCGCCGCCGATGCCCAGTTCGGTCAGTGCGAAGCCGTGGGCGAAGTCCTCCAGATCGCAGGGCGACACCATCATCACGGCCAACGGTTCGCCATTGCCGTGGATCGCGAGCGGCACTTCCTCGGCCAGCAGATCCTGTCGTGGCGTACGTTGGCCACCGATGACCTCGACCACACCGCGTTTCGCGGCACCCTCGATGCGGTCAGTCGGCATGGCCATCCGGACCGCGCAGCTTCTTCACCCGCACCGGGATCGACTTGTAGGCCGGCGTACCCGATTGCGGATCGTGGCTGTCCAGCGGCACCAGCCGGTTGCCTTCCGGGTAGTACATCGCGGCCGATCCGCGCGGCAGGTCGTATTCCACCGCGATGAAGCCGGACACCGTGCGTGCTTGAGAATTACCGCCGCCCATGCTCGATTCGACTTCGATCCGATCGCCGTGCGCCAGCCCGCGCGCCTGCATATCCTCGCGATTGAGGAACACCACATCGCGCCTGCCGCTGACGCCGCGATAGCGGTCATCGAAGCCATAGATCGTGGTGTTGTACTGGTCGTGGGAACGGATGGTGGTCAGCGTCAGCAGGTCGCGGCGGTCTTCGCCCGGATCCTCGTCCAGACCGGGCGCCACCAGGAAACGGGCCTTTCTACCGGTGCCCCAGTCGCGCTCGGAGGCGCCGATGTACAGACGGAAACCGCCGGGCTCGCGCACGCGTCGGTTGAAGTCCCTGAACATCGGGAACACCGCTTCGATGTCGTCGCGGATGCGATCGTAGTCGGCGACCAGGCCGTCCCAGTCCACCTTCGTCTGCGGCAACGTCGCCTTGGCGATGCCGGCGACGATGGCGGGCTCGGACAGCAGGTGCTCCGACGCCGGCGGCAGCCCGCCCTGCGAGGCATGCACCATCGACATCGAATCTTCCACCGTCACCGACTGCAGCCCGCTGGCCTGCACGTCGCGCTCGGTGCGGCCCAGGCACGGCAACAGGAACGCCTCCTTCGCCGGAATCAGGTGGGAGCGGTTCAACTTGGTGGCGATGTGCACGGCGAGGTCGAGCGTACGCATCGCGGGAATCGTCGTCTCGGGATCCGGCATCGCGACGGCGAGGTTGCCACCCATGCACACCAGCGCACGCGAGCGGCCATCGCGGATCGCACGCACGGCTTCGACGGCATCGTGGCCATGCGTCAGCGGGAACTCGAAGCCATAGCGCTGCCTGATGGCATCGACCAGTGCCTGCGTCGGCTTCTCGGTGATGCCCACGGTGCGGTCGCCCTGCACGTTGGAATGCCCGCGGATCGGCGCGATGCCGGCGCCCTGCTTGCCCACGTTCCCCCGCAGCAGCATCAGGTTGGCCATCTGCTGCACGTTCTGCGTGCCACGCCGGTGCTGGGTCATGCCCATGCCGTAGCAGAGGATCACCCGTTCCGCCTTCGCATACCGTGCAGCGGCCGCGGCGATGTCGTCGCGGGACAGGCCGGAATGTTCGACTACCTCCTCCCAGGTCGTGCCCGCCAGATCATCACGCAGGGCGTCCAGGCCCTCGGTGTGTTCGGCGATGAAGGCGTGGTCCAGCACGCCCTTGCCACCGGCAGCGAGATCGTCGGCATCCGCCGCCAGCAGCCACTTCATCATGCCCTTCAACAGCGCGAGGTCACCGCCGATCTTCACCTGGTAGTACGTCTGCGCGATCGGCGTGGCGCTGTTGGTCAGCATCTCGGCCGGATGCTGCGGCGAGGTGAAGCGCTCCAGCCCGCGTTCGCGCAGCGGATTCACCGCGACGATGGGCACACCGCGCCGCGATACCTCGCGCAGCGTGCCCAGCATGCGCGGATGATTGGTGCCGGGATTGTGGCCGAAGCTGAAGAGCGCGTCGCAGTGCGCGAAGTCGTCCAGCGTCACCGTGCCCTTGCCCACGCCGATGGATTCCGGCAGGCCGACACTGGTCGCCTCGTGGCACATGTTGGAGCAGTCGGGGAAGTTGTTGGTGCCGTACTCGCGCACCATCAGCTGGTAGAGGAAGGCGGCCTCGTTCGACGTGCGGCCGGACGTGTAGAACTCGGCCATGTCCGGATGCGGTAGGGCGCGCAAGGCCCCACCGATGCGGGCGAACGCGTCATCCCAACTGATCGGCACGTAGCGGTCCGTGTCGGCGTCGTACACCAGCGGATGCGTCAGGCGACCTTCGTCCTCCAGCGCGTGGTCGCCCCACTCCCACAGTTCGGACAACGTGTGGTCGGCGAAGAATTCAGGGGTCGCTCGCTTGCCCGTGGCTTCCCACGACACCGCCTTGGCGCCGTTCTCGCAGAACTCGAACGACGAGGTGTGTGTCGGATCGGGCCAGGCGCAGCCGGGACAATCGAAGCCTGCGGGCTGGTTCACGCGGCGCAACGCGGCGGTCTCACGACCGACCGCCATCTGGCTCTTCACCGCCCGTGCGACGGCAGCAAGGGCACCCCAGCCACCGGCAGCGCCCTCGTAGTCATCGATGCCCGGAATCTTGCGCTCAGTCATCGGAACATCCCGTCATTGCATGCCATCGCCGATACCACGGCAGGATACCCGATGGAGTCGCGAACCACGCGCGACATGCGCCTGCAGGCGCATGTGAACCGGTCGCTCAGCATCGGGTTGTTAGCATCGAAAGCATCTTTCATCCCGGTGACGCCCGCACCTCGTGTTCCGCATCCTGCTTCCCATCACCGCCCTGCTCGCCAGTGTCGCCCTGCTGCTGGGCGGCAACGGACTGCTGGGCACGTTGCTGGCGATGCGCAGCCAGACCGAGGGCTGGGGCGAACGCACCACCGGGCTTGTCATGTCGGGCTATTTCGTCGGGTTCTTTCTCGGCACGTTCACCGCGCCACCGCTGATCCGGCGCGTGGGCCACATCCGTGCGTTCGCCTTTCATGCCGCACTGGCCGCCGCGGCGGTGTTGGTCTACCCGCTGTGGATGGAGCCCATCGGCTGGATGCTGTTGCGCGTGGTCACCGGCATGGCGCTCGTCGGGCTGTGCACGGTGATCGAAAGCTGGCTGAACGCGCAGGCGGCACCGGAGCATCGCAGTCGCGTGTTCGGCGTGTACATGGTGGTGTCGCTGCTTGCGCTGGCGGCGGGCCAGCTGATGCTGGACCTGCAGCCACCCCGGAGCCCGGTGCTGTTCAGCGTGGTGGCGATCCTGTTCGCACTGGCCATCCTGCCGGTCAGTGCCACGCGGCTGCAGCCACCGACGATGGCGGTCGCACCGCGGACGCACATCCTGCAGATCTGCCGCGCGGCGCCCAGTGCCGCGGCAGGCGCGCTGCTCGCGGGCCTGGCACTGGGCGCGTTCTGGGGCCTGGGGGCGGTGTATGCCGCATCGCTGGGACTGGATCGCAGCGGCATTGGCACCTTCATGGCGGTGACCATCATTGGCGGCGCCGCCTTGCAGCTGCCGATCGGCCGCATGTCCGATCGGGGTGATCGCCGCAGCACGCTCGCGCTGGTCGCGGCACTGGGCGCGATGACGGCGTTGCTCGCCTTGCGCTTCGATTCGCAGGTACATGCGCTGTTTTTCCTGTTCGGCGGACTCGCCTTCGCCCTGTATCCCCTGGCCGTCGCGCACCTGCTGGACCGGCTGCCGGCCGAACAGTTGCTGGCCGGCTGCAGTGCGCTGCTGCTGCTCAACGGGATCGGTGCCGCGATCGGACCCGCGGTCGCGGGTGCGTTGATGCAGCGCTTCGGGCCCTCGGCCCTGCCGCTTTTCTTCGCCGCCACGCTGGCCGTGCTGGCCGTGGTGGCCGGCGGTCGTCGCCTGTTCAAGGCACGCCAGCTGCTGTCGCCCGCCCGCTTCCATCCCATGCTGCGCACCACGCCGACGGCACTGGAACTGCTGCCCGAGATACCGGATGCGGAGGTTCCCCGCCGCGGTTCACGGGTGAATTGATCCCGATCAATGCGGCACGGGGTCGCGCGCCCTAGCCTGCGTGCCATGGGTATCGTCTCGCCTTCCCCGCTGTTCGATGCAGACCTGTTGCGGCGCTATGACACGCCGGGTCCGCGCTATACCTCCTACCCCACGGCGCCGCAGTTCAGTACCGGCTTCGGCGCTCAGGAGCTGTGCGACCAGGCCGCCGCGACCAACCGGCAGGCACATGCGCGGCCGCTGTCGCTGTACGTGCACGTGCCGTTTTGCACCAGCCCGTGCTTCTACTGCGGCTGCAACCGGGTGATCACGCGCGACAAAGCGCGCGGCGAGCTCTACCTGGACTATCTGTATCGCGAGATCGCGCGGATGGCACCGTTGTTCGACAGCGGCAGGCCGGTACAGCAGCTGCATTTCGGCGGAGGCACACCCAACTTCCTGACGCCCGCGCAGATCGCCGACTGCGTGGCCGAGCTGCGCAGCCAGTTCAGCTTCGCCGCGGCCGACACGATGGACTTCTCGATCGAACTGGATCCGCGTTTCGTCACGCCGTCGGATATCGACGACCTCGCGCGCGTGGGCTTCAATCGTGCCAGCCTGGGCGTGCAGGACTTCGACCCCAAGGTGCAGAAGGCCGTCAACCGCATCCAGGGGGTCGACGAGACGCTCGCCATCGTCGCCGCGTGTCGCGCGCATGGCATGCGCTCGGTCAACATCGACCTGATCTACGGTCTGCCGAAGCAGACGCGCGCCGGGTTCGAACGCACGCTCGACATCGTCGTGGACGCGCGCCCGGACCGGATCGCGGTGTACAGCTACGCCCACTTGCCGCAGTTGTTCAAACCGCAGCAACGCATCTCGCCGGACGACCTGCCGGACCCGGAGCAGAAGCTGGCGCTGCTGCAATGCGCGATCGAGCGCCTGGTGGCCGCCGGCTATGTCTACATCGGCATGGATCATTTCGCCCTGCCCGGTGACGAACTGGCGCGCGCACAGGCACGCGGCGACCTGCACCGGAACTTCATGGGGTACACCACGCATGCCGACAGCGACCTGATCGGCTTCGGCGTGAGCTCGATCAGCCACATCGGCGACAGCTTCAGCCAGAACCCTCGCGACCTCGCCAGTTGGGAGCGCGCCATCGACGATGGCCGACTGCCGGTCTGGCGTGGAATGCCGCTGGACCACGACGACGTGCTGCGCGCCGAGGTGATCCAGGAACTGATGTGCCACGGCCGGCTCGATTACGCACGCATCGGACGGCGGTTCGGTATCGAATTCATCGACTACTTCGCCGATGCCCTGCCGCGCCTGCAGGCATTGGCGGACGATGGCCTGCTGACGTTCACGCGGGTCGGCTTCCAGGCCACGCCGAAAGGTCGCCTGCTACTGCGCGTGATCGCCATGTGCTTCGACCGCTACCTGGCGGCGACACCTGCATCGGATACGCCGCGGTTTTCGCGTACGGTCTGATACCGGCGTCAGCGGCAGGCCTCGTTGACGCGATCGTCGAGTTTCCGGCTGGTCGCGAAGTCGCGCTTCAGACCGAGCCGTGCGTAGGCCTGGTCGCGTGCCTTCTTCGCACGCTCGCAGCCGGCAGCGTCGCGATACATCGAGATCACCGCGCCTTGCGGTGGCGTTTGCCGGCGCCGCGCAGTCTTGCGGCCGTGCGTGCGTATGCGGCCCGTCCGGCTGGTCGCCGCGGATACGGCGGTCATGCGTTGCGCTGTGCTGGGTGCGGGTGGATCGACGGGAAAGTCACGCACCCATTCGGTCCGCTGTGTCGCGGCGCAGGGCGTGGCCTGGTAATGCGACTGGCCATCCCGGCCACGACATTTGTGTACGGGATCGCTACCCCACGTGGACGTACCCACGGAGACGAGGGCACACGCCAGCAGGATGCGCCATCCGCTGGTGGAAGACCGGGACATGGCGGGCTCCTGAAGAAAGGAGCCCGCAGCATCGTGTGCCTGCCGATGTCGCCGGGATCGGCGGACGCCGCCATGTGCTGTCGGGATTTCCCTGATGTTCACTGCGCCGTCACCCCATGGCGTGCGAGAAGAGGCGCTTCTTCCCGTGGAGATGCCCGATGGCGGCGGCCTACCTCTATCTCAACGCCGTGGTCTACCTGGCGCTGGCCGCCTGGTGCACGTTCGCGCCAACGCGCACGGCCACCGCCGTGGGCTACGCATCGCTGACCCGCTCGGGGCAGGTGGAATACCTGACCATCTACGGCGGCCTGCAACTGGGGCTGGCCTTCCTGTTTGCCTGGTTCGCCTGGACGCAGCAACTGCGGACCGGCCTGGTCGTCGCGTTGGCGTTCTACGTGCCGATCGTCCTCTACCGCAGCATCGGGCTGCTGCGTTGGTGGCCGGCAGAGACGACCACGTTGCTGTTGGCGGCCACCGAATGGGTGATGCTGGTGGCGGCCGTGCTGCTGTGGTGGCAGGCCCGCCCGGGTTGAGATGCCGGATCAGAAGTTGATCGGCAAGCGCGCGGTGAACGTCATGTCAGGCGTGTCGCGGGTGATGCCCACGCCCAGTGCGACGTTGAGCGACATGCGGTCGCTGAAACGGTAGGTGCCGCCCAGCAGCAGCGTGCCCAGCGTGGTGCGTACTGCGCCGGCGACGTCCTCGCCGTTCTGCTTGGTCATGTCGACGATGCTGGTGTCGTAGCCGATGCTGATGGCCGCCTTCTCGTTCAGCGCCAGGCCCATGCCGAGGTTGAAGCCGAGGATGTCGCCCGCCTTGATGTCGCCAAGGAACTCGGTCTGGCCACCCAGCACGCGTCGCGACACGTCGCTGCGCTTGAAGTTGTGCAGATAACTGAGACTCCCGAAGAACACGACCGGGTCGGACGGATACAGCCAGGTGATGCCGGGTTGCACCGCATTGAAGCCGCTGCCGGTGGGCAGGTCCAGCGGCAGGCCGGTGCCCGTGGTGTTGGCGACGCAGCGCGTCACGCAGTCGGTGGTCACGTCGAACAGGTCGCGCCCGGTGCGGCTCTTGTAGCGCAGCCAGGCGATGTAGAACGGCTTGTCGGCACCGCCGCGGTTGAGCTGGTAGCGGCCGGTCAGCTCCACGTCGCCCATGCCGCTGCCGCGCGCGTTGAACACGCGGTCCTGCGCGGAGCCGGTAAAGATTTCGCGGCTTACGGTGTCGCTGTGGATGTAGACGTAGGGCAGCCTGGCTTCCACTTCCATGCGCCGGCTGACGCCGTAGCGTCCGGTCAGCGTGGCGACTGCGGTGGTCGTCTTGACCTGGCGCACGTCGATCAGGCCGATCAGGATCGCCGGGATGATGGTGTAGCCGACCAGCGCCACCCGGTCGTTCGCCGAGTAGCCGTACTGGATGGCCGGTTCCACCACCAGCTTGCCCTTGGGCGTCAGCACGCCGGGCTGGTCGAAGATCTGCGCCACCTCCGGCGGCCGTGAATCGCTCTCCGGCGCCTGGCCGACACGTTGTGGCGCCTGCGCATCACCACCCGCGGGCGGTGCGGATTGCGCCTGTGGGTTCGCTGCCTGCTGATGGCGTGGCGGCGCACTGGATTGCGCCACCTGCGGGTTGGCGTCGAGCGCCGGCGTCGCGGATACGGATGCCGGCGATGGGCCGACAACGATGTACGTCGGCGAACCCGCAGGCGCATCGCGGAACGTCGGCGCCTGGTTCAACGACGGCACGATGACCGGCGCGGGAGCGCCGCGCGCACGCGCGTTGGCCAGGATCTCGTCGTTCAACGCGTTCTGCAGGCTGAAGATCTGCTGCTCCTGCGCCTGCATCAGTTCGCGCATCTGCTGCAGGCGTTGGGTCTGTTCGTTGAGCTGGCGCTGCAGTGCATCCAGGCGCGCATCCGCCGTGATTTCGTAGGGCTGCGTCGGGATGGGTGGCGATGGCGCCACGGGCACTGCCGTGTCCTGCGCACGCGCCTGCCCCGCGTGCACGCCCAGGCCAACCGCAAGGGCCAACGGTGCCACTTCGATCAGAGACGTCCCTTTCATCGTGTTCCCCTTGTCACGGGCTGCCGGGCGCGCGGATCAGTGCGTCCGTGAGCGTGCCACTGGCATTGAGGTTCTGGTAGGCACCCAGCGTGTCGACGCCGACATCGATGCGGGTGAGCGTGCGGATGTCCTGGTCGTCGAGCGTGTTCTGGATGACGAGGCCGCCGGCGGCCGATGGCGGATCGAAGCGATTGCCGTCACCGACCTGCACGACCAGTCCACGGTTGAAGTCGGCCAGTGCCTGCGCCTGCTCCGGCGTGATGCGGGCCACGTCCGGGATCTGCACGGCGATGCGCGCGGTGAGTTCCCCATTGAGGAAGACGACACGCTCGATGCCGAACGACAGCATCATCCCGGAGGGCATCTGGAAGCCACCGCGCATTTGCGCCAACCG
Organism: Pseudoxanthomonas mexicana; assembly: GCF_001556105.1. Classification (GTDB taxonomy): domain Bacteria; phylum Pseudomonadota; class Gammaproteobacteria; order Xanthomonadales; family Xanthomonadaceae; genus Pseudoxanthomonas_A; species Pseudoxanthomonas_A mexicana_A. Next base: position 10,119 of record NZ_LSIF01000010.1, read on the forward strand.
GGCGGGATCGACCGGCTGCCATTCCGTCCCGAGTTCGCCGCCCTGCCCTCGCGCGCCCGTGGGTGCGAACAGCACGGCAAGCAGTACTGCGAGGCGCCATGTGCGGTCGCGACGGCGGTCCATGTCAGATGTCTCCTGGGCCACGGCGCGGCACGGTGACGTTGCGCAGGCCGTCGCGCTGGATTCCCATGTCGAGCGGCGCCGGAGGTGCGGTCTGCCAGTCGCGGGCCTGGTTGAAGCGGGCGCGATCGCGTTGGTTGTGCACGACGAACATCACGCGGTTGTCCCACAGTTTCTCGAAGCGCGAACGCGGCATCGCGCGCGTGCCGCGGGCAGGATCGCCCAGCAGCACACGGCCGTTGCGCAGTCCCTTCACCACGACGAAATGCCGGTAGCCGCGGTCGTTGAGCAACACGATGGCGGGCACATTCTCTTGTTGCAGCTTGTCCAGCGGCAGTTCGAAGCCATCCGCCTCGTAGCCCTGCGAGCGCAGGTAGCGGCGCATGTCCAGCAGCGAGAAGCCTTCCTTGCGGATGCGCGCCTGGTCGCCGTTGTTGTACATCTGGATGAAGACATCCACCTCGCTGACCGGATGCCCGTACTGGTGGGTCAGCAGCGTCGCGGTGGCCGCCGAGCCACAGCTGAAGTCGTACTGCTGCGGCAGCGTGGTCTTGAAGCGTCCTTCCTTCAGGCTGGTGATGCGAACGTTGTACGCACCACCGGGCACGCGCAGGTCGCTGGTGGCGGCTGACGCGCCGCCCAACCCGGCGAACGCGCAGGCCAGTGCGGCGTAGACGGGCCAACGCCAGCGTCGCGTGCCGGGTGTCATTGCGGACCGCCAGCGAAATCGACGGTGACGATCATCGCGTTCTGGATCAGCACGTTGCTGCCGGTGTTCTGGATCACCGTGTTGATGCCGCTGGCGTTGTTGAATGCGCCGTCGGCGATGCTGTTGGAACCGCTGGTGATGTGGCGGGCCGTGTTGCCGTCGACCGATCCATCCACATCGATCAGATTGTCGGTCTGGCTGGCGTCGCCGCCACGCAGGATCGACAAGCGGTCGGCGCCGATCGCGCGACCGAGTTCGCTGACGGCCACGGCACGCACCTCAGGCGCCGGCATCTCGACACTGAGCATCGATGCAGCACGCTGCGGTGGCGGCACGTCTTCCGCCGCTGCGCTGCACGCGACGACAAGCAATCCCCAGGCTGCAAGGCGCAGCCCGGCCTGGTGGTGCGTAAGCATGGTCAGTCTCCCTTGCCATGCGTCCACCACGCGGCCATCGGCGCCCCGCCGATCAGCGGGGCGCCTGCGTCCGCGTGTGGTGTCCAGGTCGGGACCCGGACACCCGCGGAGCGCTTATGGGCCTACGGTCAGGTTGGCTTGAACGGTGATGCCCTGCTGGATCAGCGAGGCCATGCCGCTGTTCTGCGCGGCCACCATGATGCCGGCGGCGGACTGGCCGACGCTCGTCATGTTGTTGGACATGTCGAACGTGCCGGCATCGACCGCCACGGAGCCGCCTGCGCCGCCAGCGCCGCCGGTCGCGCCGTTGCCGACACCACCATTGCCGTCGCCGCCCATGCCGTCGCCGCCGTTGCCCACGCCGCCCGCGCCGCCGGTCGCACCGACCGCGCCACTGGCGCCGTTGCCGGCCGTGGCATCGCCATTGCTCGCACTGGACGAGGCGCTGCCGTTGGTGGCATCGCCGTTGCTGGCATCGCCACCGGCGCCACCGTTGCCCGCGGTCGCCGTCACGCTGCCGCCTGCACCGCCCCAGCCGTTGCCGGCACCGCCGGTCGCGGTCGCGTCGCCGCCCGTGCCGGAGCCCGCACCGCCGGTCCCGGAACCGTCACCACCGGTACCCGTGCCGTCGCCGGAGGTGCCCGCACCTGCCGTCGCCGTGCTGGCGCCACCGGTCGCGGTGGCATCACCGGACGTACCGGCTCCACCCGTCGCGGTGCCATCGCCGCTGGTGCCGTCGCCGGCGCCGCGCTCGCGTACGTTGCCACTGCCTGCACCGGCATCGCCGCCGGACGCGCCGGCCATCGAGCCGCTGTCGCCGCTGACGCTACCGGCGTCGCCACCGGATGCGCCACTGGAACCGTCGCCGTCGCCGCCCCAGCCGCCGGCATCGCCGCCACGGCCACGACCGTTGCCGGCGGCTGGGGCGGCGACGGCGACGGTTCCAGTGGCGCATCCGGTGG
>NZ_LSIF01000100.1 GCF_001556105.1 Pseudoxanthomonas mexicana
GCTACAGTAACCCCGGACTCCAAATGGTTCCGCTACTGAAAGCGGGGGGACGTCGTTCCCCCACATCGTTGCCTAAGCCCTGGACCTCCACATGAACACCACTACGAACCTAATCATCGCAGCCGCCATTTCCTGGTTCCTGCTCCCCGCATTCGCCGCTGGCATGGCATGGCTGTCTTACGACCTCACCAAGCTTGTCTGGGTGCTGGCTGCTTTGGCGACAGCCTCGGTGCTGTTCGAGACGCCGCGGGAGTGGATCCTCAACCGCTTCCAGTAAGCACATGCGCATCCTCGAATCCCACATCGACCCGATTTCCGGCCACACCTACGCCGTCATCGAGAACCCGATTGCAGAAGGGCTGGCCGAAGGTCCCGCCTTGCGATACCGGCTCATCTGTGCGCTGGACCCGGACTGGGTGAGCAGGGCTAACACCCTGCGGTCAATCTCGCGAACGCCTCGGGTACACATCTACGAGACCGTCGATGTCCTGGATGTCTACGAGGACCTGCCCGACAGCATGGAGCGCATCAACGCGCTACGCCGGGAGTCCCGAGACCTGGGAGGCGTGCCCTACAAAGAACAACTCCGGAGCCGCCAATGATCACCAACGAACGCTACTTCTCCCTGCTCCAACACGAAATCGAACGCGGTTCACTTTCCCGCTTGAAGGTGGCCATGGAGTGCATCAGGGCCGACTACGTGAAGGGCAAGGTCGAGCAGGGCCTCCTGAGCCCGAAGTTCGTCCGGATGAAGTCCATGGGTCTGATGGTCAGCCAGGGTCTGGTCGATGTGCGAGGCAAGGACGACCTCACACCCATCATGTGGACCTGCATGGTGTACCGCCAGAAGTCGCTGGACGGCGACCATCTAGGCGCCCAAGCGGCCGACGCAATCGCTGATTGGCTGCTGCAGGAGCAAGCGTCCGTGGGTGCCCAAGGTGGACGGGAAATCATCCGGAACACCGACCGCCGGACGGGCGATGTGATCCACGAGCGTGGCCGGGGCAAGACCATCATGGAAGCCCTGGGCTGGGACAACCTGCCGCCCAGCGTGCAGCACCACATCAAGCGCCGTCGCCTGGTGATCGAGCCCGAGCTGGCAGCCGCCTGATCCGTTGTCTCCCTCGGCAAGCCCAGCCACAATCGGGGCGATTGGGGGACAACCATGCCATCTCGCGCCAGCCTGACCTTCGACCACGCCATCCAGGACGCGGTCGACCTCGTCAACCACTTTGACAAGCTCAACACCCAGCCACCGCCGCCAGAGAACGAGGTCCTAAAACGGGCCAGTCTGGTCATGGCGCTGGCCGCGCTCGAAACCTACTTCGAGGACCGACTGGTCGAGGCCGTCGACGCCTTGTGCGGCGAGGGTGACTCCGCCCAGACCCGCTTCATGCGCGACAGCCTGGCCAACGACTTGAAGTACTTCCACACGCCCAGTACCGACAGGGTGCGTCCGCTGTTCCAGAAATACCTCGGGCTGGACATTACTGAGGGCTGGAAGTGGAACATGATGGAGCCCAGCGGCGCGAGAAACGAGCTGAACAAGCTGGCGAAGAAGCGGGGCGACATTGCCCACCGCTCGGGGCGTCCCGCCAATGGTGTGCCCGCCAAGCACGCGGTCTCCCGCGATGACCTCAGGCGCCACATCCATTTCATCCGTCAGCTGGTCGTGGCCACGGACGCAGTGTTGGCCAAGCCGGGCTAAGCCTGCGCTTCGGCCCATCGCCGGCACGCCGTTCCGTACCGAGCCACGATGGCCATCTCGTCTTCTGGATCGATGGGAAACGCGGTCGGTGAGCGGCGGGTCGCCATCCAGGACACGTAAGCCGCGGACGCTTCGCGGTACTCCCGCTCCACGTCTTCCTGTTCCCTGGCGGCCCTTCGCCGCTCCGCCAGTCGGCGCATCCGCAGGGCGCTGGCCCCGACTTCCCGCGCAGCCGACACGGGCAAAGGCACCAAGACTCCGCCCACCTTGCGGGCGCGCAGTTCACTCACGCTGGCTGACGACACCCACCAGTGGTCCTGGAAGTCGCGTAGCTCAGTGCGTCGACCGATGCCGATCACCCACGCGTTGGCGTCGATCAGTTGCCACACGACGCGGCGGAAGTCGGTGTCAGTGAGCGCGTACACGGTCAGCCGCTTGTCGCGGTGGAGGGGTGTTCCCCCCAGTCGGGCGAGCAGGTGCGCAAGTCCCTTGGACTCCCGGTCCCCGTAGCGCCGGGACACTCCCAAGAGGCAGGACCCGTCATCGGGTTGGGCAGCGTAAACACGCGAGCGCGGCATCGCATGACGCTGGGCCAGAGCTTGGCGAACCTCAGTTAGCGTTGCGGACTTGGGCAGGGAGGCGGGGTGGTTCTGGGAGAGCTGCAGCACGGCGAGGCGCTGGTCAGCGAGGTGGGCGGGAAGGTCAGGGAGGGTCAGCAAGTCAGTGGATGCGCGCGACTGCTGGCAGCGACGGCAGCACACGAAGAGGTTATCGACGGTCAGCGGTCCCCCCAGGAAGGTGTGCACACAGGTGGCAATGACGGGGGCGGAGAAGGAGCGGGGAGTAGTGCGATCGAAAGGTGAACGGCACAGCGGGCAGTGGTCGGGAGCAGCGGCAAGGATCTTGCGGCGGGCGTATCGAGGCGCACTCAAATGGAACTGAACATCGCGGGAGGCGATGGCTTGCTGGAAGTCGGCGAGCGTGATGGTGGGGCAAGCAGGCGTCATGGGATGGATGGGGCTGTTCTGCATTGAGTGTGGCGGGGAGCGCGATGTTGGCAAGGGTAGTAGGGCGCTGAGGCGTGATGCGGGCGGCGCGACGACTGGTCTTGGTGGAGCGTCAGACGCAGTCGTCGCGAAAAGCAAAAGCACGAGGCGAGTGGTCAGAAGCTGTCGGGGACGTCTGCTTGCGTGGCTGGTCGAACGAGCTTCGTCAGCAAGCGCAGAGCAGAGTCAGGGGCATGGACAACACGCACCTTAGGTGGATTGACGGCGGCGGTAAGAAATCGCCCGAAACCGCTTGAACCTCAACAGCGTCGCGGGCTTGCACCCTACCGCCACGATTACCGCCAATCCGCGTGTTGCGGTGGGATTCGCTAAATCTGTCAGTCGTTTACGCATTACCGCCATCTAGTGGTTGCCAGAACGGGCTACCGCCATACGGTGAATGGACCTCCACGGGAGTCCATCCCTACCGTTCATGGCTGCCAAGAAGACCAGCATCGCGCTCGACCCCCAGGATCTGCTTCGCTACCGCAAGGCAGCAGACCTCCGCGGTCTCTCCGTCTCGGCCTTCCTGAAAGACACAGCCGACGCGGCCCTGGCCACGCCTGACCCGAAGGCCGACCTGCGCGCCTTCGCGGCCGACTTGCGAGCTGACCTTCGCGCCGAGTTCGCCAAGGTCTACGAAGCCATCGCCCTGAACAACGAACGCCACCGTGCCTCGGCCGACGAGTTGCGCCGACTGCACTTGGCCTTCCTGCACGACTTGAACGAGCAACAAAAGGAGGCCGTAAAGGTCGCCCTCGGCATCGGCCGCCAGCACGGGCAGGCCGAAGCACTCGCCAAGAAGACCCCGGCCAACAACCTCCGTCCCTCAGCCACCCCCCTCGCCTAGGAGCCCTCATGAAGTCCCCGATCCTCTCCCTCATCATCGCCGCGGTTCTGGCAGCCAGCACTCCGGCGCTCGCCCAGGAGACGCCACCCGCTGCCGAGCAGAGCCAACCCAGCAAGCCCAAGGCGGACAAGAAGCGTCTGTTCAAGGCTGGCGGCATCGGCTGCATCACGGGTGGTGCGCTGGCGTACCTGACCGGCAACAAGAAGAAGGCGTTGGCCAGTTGTGCTGTTGGCGCCGCCGTCGGTTCGGTTGCGTCTTACCGCAAGCAGATGGAAGAAGCGCGCGACTTGGCAGCCGAAGCGGAGCGCGCTGGCATGTCGGCCACCGTAGACACCAAGCAGGTGGAAGCGAAGTCCGGCGAGAAGGTCGAGGCCTTGGACCAGGTGGTCATCGCCTACGACCCCGCTTCCATGAGCGCACGCGACCCGAAGACGGTGGCGGTCCTGGATCGCATTGCGGCGTTGGCGAAGAAGTCCAAGGAGCCGTTGTCGATCGCAGCCGAAGGCCGGGACATGAAGGCCTGCCAGATCCCACTGGCTGAACTCAACGCACGCGACGCCTTCCCTCCGGCGAAGGCCATCGACCGGTGCGGCAAGGGCAAGGCCCAGCTCGTCATCTCGCCTGTGCCCGACCTGACCTGATCCCACTAAGGCCGGTCTCGAGTCCGGGGCCGGCCACTAACTTGGACCTCCACATGATCCGCATAAACAACGACACCAAGGAACTCCTGATCACGCTTGCGGCTCACCCCGCACCGTTCGAAGGACTCACCCCCGAAGACATCTCGGCCTTCTTCGCCGAGCAACCCATCACGTCGCCGGAGCGTGCGCCGTTCCAGGGCTTCACGCCTGACGATATCGAAGCGCTCTTCGCTGATGCCACCCATACCGGCCTGGTCGACAGCCATGACTGAGCCGGACGATCTCTTCTCATTCCTGGATGAGCCCAGCGTCAAACCCGCCAGGCCCGTCCTCCCGAACCTCGCGGACAGCTTGCGGGACGAAGGGCTGCTCCCGCAGCAAGGCAAGGAAGAGTCGGCCAGCACCGAGCTGCAGGAAGCGGAAGGACGATCATCCCCAACGCTGGCCACGGTCGAGCTGTCGGTCTCTAACGAGATGCGGCCAGAGGTTGCCGTGACGTCTTCCGAAGACAAGGAGGCGGTTGCGCCAGCCACCGTTGTGCGGGACGAGCCTGAGGCCGAGGAACAGCAGTTGCCGAGCCAGCCTCCCATGTCCGCGCTTGTTGCTGCTCCCGCAACGCATGTTGAGTTGCCCACCCCCGTCGCAACGACGGTCCCGGACTCCAGGTTGTCTCGCAAGCTCATCGTTGCCAGTGGAGCGGTTGCCGGGCTTGCCGTCGTGGGCTGGCTGCTGGCCTCCTACATACATAAGGAGTCTGCACCGCCCATCGCCGTGCAGGCGCCGCAGGTGGGGGCAGCACCTACGTCTGCCCCTGCTCCTGTCGTGGTGGAGCAACCCGCTCCTAAACCCGTCGCGGTCATTACGGAGCCCATTCCAGAGGCACTCCCGCCACCAGTACCCGAGCCAGCGGTCACCCCACCGCATGCATCCCCGAAGCGCGCTCCACAGACGAAGGCAGCGAGTCCTGACACCAAGAAGATGGCCACGCCTGCGCCCAAGCCCGAGCCGCAGTGGCAAGACGACGCCATGGATGCGCTGGACGATTTGGAAAAGCGCTTATGAACTCGCAAGACGAAGGGTTGCCATTTACTGCATCCGTCTTAGCGTGAAGTCATCCACACGAAACCATCTCTCCCATGATCCTAGAAGCCATCTTCATCCAGTTGCGCCGCGGTCGGCCGACGAAGTTCTTTGCATCCATCGTGTTGTCGTTCTACGGCGACCGGTTCATCAAGCGCCCCACCATGGCTGACCTTCCCAAGGAAGCGGGCGAGGAGGTCAACCAGCGGATCATCGATACCTGGTTCAACGTCCAGGAAGACCGGCTGCCACCAAAGCGGCTTCCGAACTGGGAAGTCGGCCAGTTGAAGGCCTCCCAGATCCGCGACGTGGAACAGCACCAAGTCGCCCGAGCCGTCGTTCTCAACACCGCCATCCTCTGCACGATGTTGGCCGCTCTGGGCGGAATGGTCAGCAAGCTGCAGCCCTGGTGGGACAAGCACAAGGCCGCTGCCGCCGCGGAAGAGGCACGTGAGTACGCGATCAAACGAGAAGACCTGAAGAAGGAGTGGGCCACCGAGATCGCCGGCTACTCCGCCCAGAAGTGCCTGGACGAAGTCTCTGACCTACGAAAGCGCACCACCCCCGAGCAGCGCGATCGCTATGCGGCACTGGAAAGCGGTTGCGCCCAGCACCGAGAGGCAATCGCCGGCATCGCGCGCACTTGGTCGTTGGACGACTGCGCTGACTACGGCATCAAGGCCAACAAGGTCCTGGCCGACGGCGGACAGGCCACCTGGGCGGACCGAGTGCTGTTCCAGGACGTCTGTTTCCCCAAGTACGGCGACGCGCTTCAAGCGCTCGTGAAGTAAGGAGCTCCACATGACCGCCATGACTGCCTACGACTCCCTAAACCTGTTCGACAAGCTGGCATTCGCCATCCGCTCCATCGTGATGCGTTCTGAGACTGCACAGCCGCGAGACAACCGCAGCTGGGTGTACCAGCGCGCCCAGGAGCGCTTCGACTACCTCGTGGAGGGTGGGGACCTGATCAATCTGGCCCCGATCCCTGCAGGGGAGCCCTTGGTCAACGTCCTGCCAGAACACTGCGACCAGCTTTTGGGCTTGGGGGCGATCGAACGCGATGGCGCGTTCCTCATGCCCGACAAGCTGGACGAGGAGGAAATCTGGAAGTTCAAGGACTGGTTCCCGCGTGCGCCCAAGGATTTGGAGTCGCAGGATCTGAACTGGCATCTCACGCGGGACGGCAAGCCAACCAATGGTTGGATCACGCCCGAAGATCTGGTTCGTAGTTCCGACTCCACGGCGACCTCCCTCCTGATCGGTGCGTTCCCAGTCCTGTTCGCTGCCGGTCAAACGCTCTGGCAGTTTCCTGGGGTTGGCCCCACGGCAGCGATGGCTGTATGTGGACCACTGCTGGCCCTGCATGCCTTCGCGCTCTACCAGGCCGAAGGTGCGGGCACGGTGGCCAAGGCCATTGCCATCGGTGGCGGTATTCCGCTGCTGGGCGCCGGGTTCGTTGGCTCAGGACTCGATCCCACAACCATGGGTGCCCGTGGACTGACCATAGGTGGTCTGGGCTTCGTATCGGTGTTCGGGCTGTGTGCCGTCCTTGCTGCTGCGTTCAAGGGACCGGGCAAGCAGTCGAACCTGTTCTCGTTCTTCTCGCGTGCCAAGCACCTTCTCATGGTCGTGGCCGCGGTCTACGGGCTGAATGTGGCCCTAAGCCTCTTGCCGTCCTGGCTGGGCTGGCTGAAAGCGTTGGGTTGGTACCTGCCGGCCTGTGCCTACCCGCTGTACTACACGCTAGGCAACTTCAAGGCGCGCACCGCTCAACTCGAACTGCAGGACAAGCGGGGTCTAGGATCCACTAGCGGCTCGGCCAGCATGCTGGGCAAACGCGCGAACCTGCGCATGTCGCAGATCCGCAGCGCCCATCGTGACAAGTCGCCCTTCATGGAGCTGGGTAAGTCACTGGGGGTCATGTGCCGCTACGACCTGGCGCTAGCCCCGGATCGTGGCCAGATCATGGGCCTCACCCAAGAGGACGCCAAGACCCATCTGATCATTTTCGGTTTGAGCGGCAAGGGCAAGACCGCCAAGGGCATCCGCAAGTTGATGCTCGAACTGTCCAGTTTGCCCATGCCCATCGGCGCCTTGGGCGCTGACGGCAAGTGGGCCCTGGTCGCCGACACCCGCGACTGGTGGGACCTGATCATCGAGCCAGGCATCAAGTTCGCACCCTTCCAGGGCATGACATCCCTGCAAGTCGCCCGCGCCTTCACCGAAGCCAGTGTCGGATCGAACGACAAGGAGTCGATCTGGGTGCAGGGCGCGATGGATACCCATCGCTATGGTTTGGCGATCCTCGAAGCTCTGGTCGCCCATGAGAAGAGCCGTCGTTCGTCTGAGTTCCAGCGGCTCGATGCGCTGGAAGAGCAGATCGACCACTGGTGTTCCGAGAAGCTGCTACGCGAACGAGCGGGGCAGGACACGTCGGATATCGATGCCAGACTGGCCGACCTGGAAGAGGCTGCGGATCACGCTAAGGGTGAGGTTAGTGGGCCTCGGCTCTATCGCTGGGATCCGGATGCTTACGTCAAGCTGATCAATATCATCGGCTCGGGCGAAACCTCCGATGGAAAGACCTGGCGTCCCAGCGCTCGTGCCATGGCGCTTTTCGACTACCTCGGCTTCAAATCCTCCGAGGAACGCAAGCTGCTGGAACCCGACACGGTTCACGCGCACTTGGCCGACTCCAGTCGTGTGCTGTCCAACTCCTTGTTCTACTTCACGGAGACCTGGTTCAAGGGCAAGACCGAGGAACAGCGCCAGTCGTTCCTGTTGAACATCGACAAGGACTTGCAAGGCTTCCTGCAGAACGACGAGTTGCGCGGCCACCTCATCGATGGGGTGGATCACGGTGAGGAAGCGTGGTCTCACACTGAGGAAGGTGTGGACGTCATGCAGTGCCTGTACGGCAAGAAGGTAGGTCTGAACCTGTCCGACCGCTACGGCAAGACGGCCAAGGTCATCCACAAGCTGATCCAGACCCGTGTGTATGACGCGCTTCAAGAACGTGGTGAGAAGTACGGCGACAACTGGATGGAGAAGACGGGCCAGACCTACGTCGTGGACATCAAGGACGAATGCCAGGATCTCATCGGCCCCTCGGAACTGACACTGTCGGCCAAGGCACGCTCCCTGGGGCTTGAGATGGTGTACGCCACGCAGACCTTCGAGGGTCTGAATGAAGCCTTGGGAGGCAAGGCAGCAACCATCGCCTTCCTGTCCAACTTCCGCTCCCGCATCGTGTTCGAGTCCTCGGCCGAGACCTACGAGTTCCTGCAAGGCGTTGCCGGAACGGCCAAGAAGAAGACGTTGCCTGTCAGTGTCCAGGCCACGATCGACACCAGCCGCGCCCTCAACGTGCTGGACAACAGTATCTACTCCAACCCCGATCACCCATCTGCCTGGGCGCTGCGCGACATGGCCCGCCGTGGATCGACGCGGCTCCAGATCGTCGTTCAGGGCGTGAAGAACTTCATGGGCATGACACGGAAGGTACCCATCGACGAGATGGACGAGCAGAACTACATCCCCGTCCACCAGGGCGGTGAATACAAGGAAGGGCCGATCCTCGAAATGACGGACATGACCGCCAACCTCATGGAGGAAGGGGTGGCCCTGCTGTACCTCAACCGTGCCAACCAGCCGCGCATCGACTTCGCGCGCATGGAGCACATCACCACTGCCGAGTTCGCGCGACGTCTCCGCACCATCCGCGCACGCCAAGCCACCACCTAACCAGGAGCCCCCATGTCCGCCAACCACGAAAACGATCTATCACTGGGCCGCCGCTACAAGAAGTACGAGGGTGCCTACAACCTGGCCTTCGCGGCCGACCCCAACCCGCAGTTGCGCCACTTCGACGAAATGGCACCGAAGGACGATCCCCAGTGGAAGCGACTAGAAGTGTTCCGCGGAAACGATCGAGAGGCGTACCACGCCCACAAGTCCAACCCGAATGACGCACTTGTTCGGCCCACTGACAAGGAGCAGGCCATGTGGGATGCCAACCAGCAGGACAAGTGGCGCATCGATCGTGAGCCCGCATTCGGCCAGCACCCCATGACGAACAACAAGTGGTTCGACATGTCGTTGGAGCAGCGTCGCTCCGACTCGTCCCAGAACTACTTCAACAGCGTTGAACAGCGGCACGGCGACGGATACGACGCTTGGGCGGTAAAGGCGGGTAGTTCCGTCGTGGCCAAGGACGACTACCTGCAGACGATGGCGTCCCTGGACATCGAGAAGGCACAGACAGCGCGTGCACAGAAGCAGGCTCCACAGGCTGAGCCGACCCAGCAAGAGACGGAAGTGCCGGCCACAGAGCAGCAGGTGGCGCCGAAGAGGACTCGATTGTCGCTGGCCGAGTTTCAGGGTTCTGCGGGCCAGTACATCGAGCAGCGATCCCGTGACCTCGCATCGCTTCCCGACGAGGGCCTGCGACAGGTCAATGATCAGACGAAAGCCGACTACCAGGCCCGAGGGCTGGGTCGGATTGAAGATGCGGGTCCAAGGATTCAGGCCATCAATGCCTTCCACGCCCGCGAACAGCAGCAACGCAATACGCCATCACAGGAGGTGCCCTCCGAGGCGTTCACCCAACGACGAACAAGGCAACAATGATCAACAAGGCGAGGGCCTCACTGATCGCAGCACTGGTACTGGCAGGCAACGTCCATGCGGCGGTTCCGAAACACATCGATGGCATGTCGCGCACCACGCGCATGCATGCTTCCCAGGCCTTGGCCTGCTCGCAACGCCTAGGTAGGCATCCCGATCTGTTGATCGTGGCCGACATGCGCTTGCCCAGCTCGGCCAAGCGGCTCTGGGCGATCGACACGCGCAGTGGCGAAATCCTGGTGCGAACTGAGGTGGCACATGGCCGTGGATCCGACCCCGGGCGACAGGGTCTCGCCCAGGTCTTCTCGAACACGCCGGGCAGCCTGATGACTAGCGTTGGGCTGTACGCCATCGCAGAGCCCTACCGGAACACCAAGGACGGTTCGACTCGTCGCCGGTTGGACGGTCTCATGCCCGGTTTCAATGATGCAGCACGCGAGCGTGCTGTCGTGCTTCATCCCGCCCGCTACGTGCGCGACGGGTGGGCAGGGCACTCGGAAGGTTGTCCGGCTGTCTCCTACGCCGTCATGGACCAGCTCAACGACCGTGGTCTGGACAACGCCATCTTGTGGATCGAAGGAGACCAGGAAGGGTTGGCCGAGGCCGTGGCCTCCTGTTCCATGACCAAGCCCACCCATCGGTTCCGGTGGCCCTGGCAGAAGCTGCCCACCAAGCCTGAGTGGAAGCCCGATGCGTCTGACGCCGTGAACCCCATGTTCGACATCCAGGCCGAGGGGTTCTGCCCGGTGAGGACTGACCTCGTGTGGTTCAGCCAGGAGGCACCCCTGTTTGCCAACTTGGCTGGGGATCGTTGGCCACTTGCGATGTGGTAGCCCAAAAAAGAAGAGGGGGGCTTTCGCCCCCCTCTCTTGTAAGCCGCAGGCTTACTTTTCTTTACGAACGCCCTTGAAGGGCTGCTTGTCCGATTTCACGTCCATGAAACGACCCGTGTCGGCGTTCCGTTTGACGTAGTGACCCGAGGGCGTCTGGGTCTGGGAACGGTTGCGGACAGCGCCGTTGCGATGCCCGTCACCTTTGGGTGGATTGGTAGCCATGAGTGTCTCCTGTGATTGATGATGGGGCTAAGCCATTCCCGCCTTCCCAATGACTGGGCAGCATTGCTGCTGCCCAGTCACCTACGCGATTACCTTGCGGTGTCATCGCGTACCCAGATCGGCCAGGCTTTCAGCCCTTTGGAGGCGGCATGCAGCTTCTTGCCATTCCTCAGGGTGATCACAGGCCTGAAAATCAGCCTGTAACCTGGACGATGGGGGTAGATCGGCGGAGTCGTTGTCGACATGGCCGTAGCCCTCGTGTTGGAGGTATCCAACCGAGAACTCACGGGAGGGGGCGTCTTATTGACAGGCTCGAAGAGTAATAGATATACTTTTTCGGCTGTCTTGGCGGACAGGCGCTCCACCCGCAAGACCACACGATGCTGGATACCGTGCAAGCGTGGTTTTGGGTCTTAGGGTCGATTTACGAGATCGACCACTAGATCTAGGTTGTAAAAGAGCTTGAAACCCAACTTCTAGGGCTCGGCCTCAGCGCCGGGCCTTTTCGCATTTCTTCAAGATTAGCACTCGTCGATGCCGATTGCTAACTTTTTTCGTCCCCGCAGGGTTTTCCTGTCCGGTAGACCGAACAAGTCGATTCTCTCAGCCGAGTTCGGGGTTGTCAAACGGAAAGTTCGGTGTAGTAGTATTTTCCCGATCCCAGTACCCAGACCCACCCCATGGCGACACGTCTCGGCGAGAAAATCCGACAGCTCCGGAAGGAGCAGCAGATGACCCTGGATGCCTTGGCTCTCGCCGCGGGGATGAGCAAGAGCTACCTATGGGAACTCGAGAACAAGGAGTCGCCTCGGCCGTCGGCGGAGAAGCTCGATGCGTTGGCGAAGATACTTGGGCGACCTGTGTCCTACTTCCTGGATAGCGAGGAAGAGGTGCCAGAGGAAGAGCATCTGAACGAGGCCTTCTTCCGCAACTACAAGGACCTCGAGAAGGAAGACCGGGAACGCATTCGAATGATCGTGGAGTCGTTCCGGAAGCGCTCCTGATGGCCGACCCGCTAACGGCGTCCAAGGCCGCGTACAAGTTCACCCGAGTGCTGGACTTGTTCGCCGCCCATCACGGCACACAGCGGTTCCCGATCGATGTTGTCGCGCTCGCCAAGGATGCAGCCAACCAGTTCGGTGGCTCGGATCCCATCACCGAAGTGCGTGCCGCTGACATCAAACGGTTCGAAGGGGCGCTGGTCCCGGGCGAGGATCGCCGCGAGTGGATGTTGCTCTACAACGACAAGATCCGATCCGAAGGTCGCATCCGTTTCACGCAGGCGCACGAACTCGGGCACTACCTCCTCCATCGGCATAAGCAGGAGTCCTTCTCCTGTGCCGAGAAGGATGTGGTCAACCTGGAAAAAGACGAGGCTACGATCGAAGCTCAGGCGGATGTCTTTGCATCGACTCTGCTTATGCCGTTGAACGACTTTCGGGAGCAGATGTCTGGTTCCGCGGATTTCGATGGGATCGGCGCATGCGCGAACCGCTATGGTGTTTCGCTCACGGCGGCAGCCCTGCGTTGGCTACGCCATACCGATACCCAGGCCGTTCTGGTCGTTCATCGTGATGGCTTCATGCAATGGGCTTTCTCGAGCGAGGCGGCGTTCAAGAACGGCGCGTTCTATCGAACCAGAAGCCAGACTGTGGCGATTCCAGACGCGTCTTTGGCGGCGAACGCAAACGTGGATCACGAGCGGTGCGGCGTTGAGATGCCGGCGCAAACCTGGTTTCCACACGCACCAGCCGACCTCTCGTTGCGTGAAATGAAGATCAGCGCTAACGAATACGACTCAGTGATGACGTTGCTGGTACTGCCACGCGGATCAAGCGTGTGGCAACCCTGGAACGAACGCGGAGCCAGGTAGCAGAGTTCAGTGCAGCCCTGCGTATTCCATCGCGGGCCGGGCTAGACAGGCCGGCCAGGCTGCCCACCCTGTTGTAGGTGAAGCCCGCCACCTACGACTCCTTCGGTCCACCAGGAAAGCACATCGACGCATCGATCCCAGTGCGTCGATGGGACCTTGGGTTGGCCTATGGCCTGCTGGGCGGTGCCGCCGGCTTTCTGCCGGTCGCACGCTACGGGCTTGGCTGGCCCGATACCTTTCGCGCGCTGGCCCTGGATCCGGCGTTCTACTCTCGCCTCGACAATCCGCACTGGATGGCCGATTGGTCCACGCTGGCAGTAGCCACCACCGTTGGCTTGGCCATGGGTGGCGGTGCGGCCTGGCTCGGCTTGATCCCGCGCTCGAACCAGTGGGTCGTATCGGGGCCACGACTCCTGGAAGGCAAGGAAGCGATCCGTGCTGCGCGTCGCCGCTCGCCCAGCAAGCGGGAGCGCAAAGCAGACCGCTTCGGGATGTATCTGCACCCCGACCTGTGGCTTGCCAAGAAGACCCTGTCGCGCCATATCCTGATGTACGGATCAGTGGGCTCGGGCAAGACGCAGATCCTGCTAGGTCTCCTGCAGCAAGTCTTCGCCCACAAGGAAGCCAAAGCCCTGATCTACGACGTCAAGGGCGATATGACGTCGAAGTTTCCCCAAGCCCAAGCCAGCCTTTGCACGCCATTCGATGCCAGAAGTCGATGTTGGTGGGTAGCGCGCGACGTACGCACGGCCACGCAGGCTGCGGCGTTCGCAGATAGCTTGATTCCTGAGGACTCAGGCTCGGGCAAGTTCTGGACGCAAGCAGCCAGGCAGATCCTGCTGGGCGTCGTGCTGTCGTTGCAGAACGAGAAGCCTCAGCGCTGGACCTGGACGGATTTGGCGCAGCGCGTGTCGCTTCGCGCCCGAGAGATGGCGCCCGTTCTCGATCGGAACTATCGCAAGGCATACGGCCTGATCTCCAATCCGGACTCGCAGACGAGCTTCAACGTGCTTGCCACGCTGCAGGGCTTCACGCGCGTCATCGATGACCTGGCGCGAGCATGGCCTGACTACAACGTGGGCAAGAACCTGACGCCAGACACCCCATGGCCAGGGGAGAAAGGCGAGGCGAAGTGGAACGCGAAATGGCTTCGTGGACGCCGGCTGTTCTCGCTCACCGAATGGGCGATGGATGACTACCAGGGGCCGAAGAAGGTCATCCTGCAAAGCGGCCCGGACTCAGGACTGACGGCGGCCTACATCGCAGCCATGGTCAACGTGGCGGTGCCGGCCATCATCTCGCCGCAGCTACCGGACAATGAGAACGGCCGCTTCCTCGGCTTCTTCTTGGACGAGCTGGCCAGCATCGGCAGGCTGAACATTGCGCCGCTCATCGACAAGGGCCGCAGTAAGGGATGTGTGGTGGTGGCCTGTACCCAGGACCTGGCCCAACTTCGGACGCCCCAGCTGTACGGCGAACACATGGTCAAGGCGTTGCAGGGCATGGTGGGTACGCACATCGTCTGCCAGATCCAGATGGGTGAGACGCGAGAAGAACTGTCCAAGTTGATGGGCTCGAACAACGTCGCCCGCATGGACCACTCGCGCGAAGCGCGCCTCTCCAACGAGGCCAAGCCCGTGGTCTACCCGTCGCAACTCACGGACATGCTGGGCTTCCGCAAGACGCCCAAGAAGGATCCCGGCTTCGTGATCAGGGCCGTCGTCCAGCAGGGCGGTGACTTGCTGCTCTTGGACTTCCCGGGGCAGCCCATGCCCGACCTACGACCTGGGCAGGTGCCTGCCAAGTGGACGCAGCGGGCGGCCGGGTACGAGCAGGATCGCGACGACGAGCCCTTGGTGGCTGGATGGGCGGGTAAGGCAATCGGTGAGGCCTTCACGGAGCGTGAGATCGACGCGTTCTTCCAGAGCAAGACCATTGAGATCTAGCGAGACTGTTCGCACCCCGCGTAGTTGCCATTTACAGCATCAAGGACATGCTGGGATCAGGTCTCCACACACCTGTCTCCATGAGCCTCTTCAACTCGGCTGGGTTCCTACAACCCGCTTACCACTTCCGCGAACTGCTTCAAGCCGGTGCCGACCCCAACGAGATCTGGCGATCGGAGCCAGGCACAGCGTTCGATGTGCGAATGCCGTTGCTGGCGGCGGCCAAGTCCCGCGACGGGTCGGCCCACCTGCGGCTGCTCCTGGCTGATCCACGGACCGACCTAAGGGCTGGCGACCCGCAAGGCCTGACGGCCCTTCATTGGGCCACGGCCAATAGCCACCTGGAAGCCATGGGTCTGTTGCTGGGCGCAGGCGCTGATCACCGACTTGGTGATTGCTCCGGGCGTACTTCGCTTCACATTGCGTGCCAGTCCGTCGATGAAGGTCCCATGCGCGTATTGCTTGCCGCAGGCGCTGATCCGAACGCTACATGGGCAGGCCGCGCGGCCCTGCACGAAGTGATGTCGCGCTGGACCTCCTGGCCTAAGCCTCAGGAGGCAAAGGTGGTCTTGCTCCTCGCCTCGGGGGCGCGGGTCAACCAGCGAGACCGACAGGGCATGACCCCGCTGTACTACGCCGCCTGCTCGGGCTGGGCTCGCCTGACCTCGCTGCTCTTGAAGCACGGCGCTGACCCCACCCTGCGGGCCGACAAAGGTGAGCGTCCGTTGGACGCCGTCTTGCGCCAGGTCGCTGTGGGTCCGGGGCGTCATGAGTCCGGGTGGCAGGAGACGCTAGAAGTGCTCCTGGATCACGACCGTAAGGGTTTGCTTGCCTGCCTGGCCCAGGTGAGCGAGCGCGTGGCGATGCGCCGCGCCATGTGACTTGCCAACGCGGCCACTTTTCGGACACTAGAACATGCTCAAGCTCAAAGACCTCTCGGCCACAGGCCACAACGCCAACGGCGACAACGTCATCGACTACCTCATGAACACCGAGGCCCTGTCGAACTATTACGTGGGCCAGAAGGGCATGGAAGAAGAGACCATGCGCTGGCGTGGCCACGGTGCTGCCATGCTCGACCTGCTGGGTAAGCCCGTTGAAAAGCAGCAGATGCTGGAACTGGCAGCCGGCTACTCGCCCGACGGGAAGAAGACGCCGCTTTGCCAGAACGCAGGCGTGCTGCCCCAGAAGAAGTTCAAGCTCGATCGCGATGGCCAGCCACGCCTGGAAAAGAATGGCAACCCTGAGTTCGTCTGGCAGGGCGGCCACCAGGTGGGCTACGACTGCACGCTGAGCGCACCCAAGTCGGTGTCGTACCTCATGGCCATTGCGCCTCCCGAGGAGCGTGGTGAGATCCTCGCGGCGCACCGTGCCGCCGTCGACCAGGCGTTGGAGTACCTGGAAGGCAAGGTCGAAACACGCCGCGGGAAGGCGGGCAAGGACTTCCACACGGTCGATGGTCTCGTCATGACCTCTTGCGACCATCTCTGTGAGCGGACGAACACGTTCTCTCTTCACACCCACACGCTCATATACGGCGTTTCCTATGGACCAGACGGGGAGTGGAGGACGTTTGAGTCCAGCGAGCTGTATCGGCATCAGAAAGCGGGCGACGCGGTCTACATGTCCCACCTGGCCGAGAACCTGCGTCAACTCGGCTACGGTATCGAGCAGGATGCGCTCCTGGACAAGGAGCAGCAGGACACCGGCATCCGGTCCTGGCGTGTCGCCGGCATCAGCCGCGAGACCGAACTGATGTTCTCCAAGCGTCAGGAAGAGATCCAGCAGGCCATGGAGACAGGCTTGTCCCACCAGCAAGCATGGCAGCAGACCCGCAAGCATAAGGATGAACCCTCGCCCGAGGAGCTATTCGCCAACTGGCAGGAGACGATCAAGGGGCTGTGGCAGGAGACCGATATCGCTCACTACAAGGGCCGTCCCGATGTACAGGCGCCACGTCGATCAGACGATGACATCCTGGCTGCGCTGCACAAGTCCACAGCGGTGGTGACCGAGGCCGATATCCAGTGGGCGGTATACCGCGCTCGTGCCGGCGAGAGTCCCGACGCCCTGCAAGCGGACGTCCAGCGCTTCAAGGACACCATGGTCCACATCGCGCCCGAACGGCAGGCTGCCGTCGATCAGGGTGAGCATGTCTCCCGGCGCTACTCTGAAACTCGCTTTGCATGGTCGAAGATCGTGGACTGGGAACAAGAAGTCTCCCGGCGCGCGTCCGAACGCAAGGATGACCAGAGCGTCCGTGTTCCCAAGACAGTTCTGGCCCAGGCGATCGCAAGCTACCAGCAGGAGAAGGGCTTCAACCTATCCGACGAACAATCAAACGGCCTGTATCACCTGTGCTCGGAGTCGGGTGGATACGCCGTGCTGGCGGGTGTCGCCGGAAGCGGAAAGACCACCATGTCCGACGTATTCAAGAAGGCATTCGAGGCCAACGGCCAGCATCTGATTGGCGTATGCGTTTCAAACAAGGCGGCCAACAAGCTGCAAGAAGAGTCTGGCATGGAGTCCATCAACATCAAGAAGATGATCTCGCGTCTGGATCGCGGCAAGCCGTTGACTGACTGCGTGCCTGCGCTCACCAGCAAGTCGGTGGTGGTCTTGGATGAGGCGGGAATGGTGCCAACTTGGGAGGTGCGAGAGCTGATGCGCCACGTGGACGCCGTTGGAGCGAAGCTCCTACTTCAAGGCGACTCCAAACAGCTTCAGCCGATCGGGCCTGGCTCAGGTATGTCCTTGGTCTCCGAACAGCTTGGACAGGCTGAACTGACTGAGATTCGACGGCAGAAGCACGAGGCGGACCGTGAAACGGCCGTGTCGTTCTACGACCGCGACGAGCAAGGCCGCATCATCTTGGATAACCGCGGGCCCAAGTCGAGGCATGAGATCCACGAGAAGAGCGTTAGGATCTTCAATAGGCTGGACCGGGGCGGCTATATCGAGTCGTTCAATAGCCGACCAGAGGCGATGGATGGGCTGGTGCGCGACTGGCTCGATTGTCCGCATGCCATCGATAACCGACTGATACAGGTCCACGACCATGCCGACAGCCAAGCGCTGACCGCCAAGCTTCGCGACGGTCTACGCGAGCGTGGAGTCCTGGCAGGACCCGACCACACCTTCGTGGGACGACGCGATCAGCGGGAGTACGACATGAGCGTGGCCCTGGGCGACCGGGTCCGGATCACCAAGAACGACAATACGCTGGGCGTGGAGAACGGCGACATGTGCGAGGTCGAAGGCATCACGCGAACCAGCAAGGGTTCGCTCGCCTTGAACTTGCGCGTGGAAGGGCGACATGGCCAACCCAGCTTCGCCGTCGCTGTGGACACGGAGGAATGGAACCACCTGCAGCATGGCTACTGCCGTACCGTCCACGATGCCCAAGGGCAGGGAAAACCCGCGGTCTTCCACTTCGCCAACGCCAAGATGGTCGACAACCAATCGGCCCTGGTGGCCTTCACTCGTCTCACGTCCGACCGATACCGCATGTACGGCGCCGAGGTCGAGCTAGAACAGGTCCGTACACGACTGGGTGCTGACCGCTTGAAGCAGAACGCCACCCAGGAAGGCTTGTGGCGGGCCAGGACTCCGGTACCCTCGGCGGAGCAGCAGTACGACCAGGAACTGCGGCGGCGGCTAGATCAGGAGGTAAGTAGCGGGCTCCAGATGTAGGCGGGATGCGATCTGTCAAGAGACATCCTACACTTCACGAAGAAGTCAATGCCTATCGACAAGGAGAGGCCGATGTCGCGAGTACTGATCTATCCAATTGGAAGCCTTTGGATGGTTCGCGTGATTGACAATCATGGGAACTCGGAGCAGTTCTCCGGCGGAGAAAGTCAGAACGAAGCAAAGCAGCACGCCGCTGACTACTTCGCGCAGATCGGAAATGCGATGCCTAATGTGGAGTACTTGAACTCTAAGCCTCAGGCCGACATTGAGGCGACGAAGGTCAACGGCATTGTCTCCGTTACAGCTAAGGCCAATATGAGATCTAAGAGGCTTGAACGATTGACGAGCCTGTTAGGAGACTATGCAGACCCCACAATGACTCCTCGAGACCTCGGGGATATTTGGCAAGAAGTCGAAGGCGAACTCGAGGCTATCAAGGCCCTCAAATAGCCCTCAAATAGGCCACCCCACCAAGAACCGGGTTCGCCAAGCTTCCAGTCGTCGCCACCACGGCATACGCCGACCCAGGTTCACTACCAAGTTGGGCGGCTGGACGTAGACGGTCCAGCCTGCCGTATGGGCCACCCAGCGCCATACGTACTCCCGCCGCTCCGCATCGCCATAGGTGCCATCGATAGCTTCCAGGACAACCATCCTGTGGGGGCGCAGCCATCCGCTGCGCGAGGCGCGGTGCTGGCTGGCTCGCTGCCTAGGGTCGACGGACTGCCCGATGTAGACCGCACGCTCGTCATCGAAGACCAGCGCGTACAGGTGGCGGGTGCGCCGCTGAAAGTGAGAGCGTCGGACATGATGGGCCATCCCTCCAAGGTAGGAAGGGAGCCATTTCTGGCAACCCTGAAACAAGACGCCCCCGGCGAACCGGGGGCGGGGCATAGAGACCCAGCGGCGAGGGCGAGGGAAGCCCGCCGCCCTCTTACGATGCGCAGGGTCGGTCGGGAGTCAAGCGCGAGGCCTTTGAAGCTCTACACCGCGGTCCGCTTGGCCAGCACAAGGGCGATGACCTTGGCCGCTTCGTCAGCGGGCATTTCCGACAGCATGGATGCTGCAGCCTCGATCATGGACTCGTCTACCAACTCGCCCTTAGCCAACCGCCTGCGGTCGGCTTCTACCATCTTCTTGCGCATGGCATCAGCCTTCGGGTTGTAGTAGCGCATGAAGGAGCCGAGGTCTTCGTGGCCTGAGATCTTGGCGATCATCGCCGCGGGCATATCCTCGCCCAGTTCAGTGATGCGCGTATGGCGGAGGTCGTGGAGCCTCTTGTTCAACAAGAGGGGGGCGTCGTGCTTCTTTGCTGCTCGGCGGCGCGCCCGCTCCCACGCTTTCGTGACAGCGTCCGCCCAGATTCGATTGCCAGCAACGGTCAGAAAGACGGCACCTGATTGCGCCTTGCTGGCCTCACGACGTCGAGCCAACATTTCCTCGATGACGGGGACGAACGGAACCACGCGCTCCCGCTTCAACTCTTTACCATTCACCCGGCGACTCTTGGTGTTCGTGAGCCTGGCTGAGGTGTTGTCCGTGGCTACCCGCTCCCAGTCCAGCTTGACCGCTTCGCTTCGACGCATGGCGGAGTAGCGGTTCATCAGCACGATGTCGAGCGTTGCCTGATCGCAGTCCTTCATTTCGTCCAGGATCCATCCGAACTCTTCCTCGGTCAGGATCTCGTCGCGTCCAGGATCTTTGGGCAAGGGTGGCAGCGGAACCTTTGTAAGGTCCAGGTTCAAGCCCCACTCGCGGATGGCATGCCCCATCACCGTGCGGATAGTCTGGATCAGCTTGATGCTTGCGCCATTCTTCGGCAGCTCGCCGTTCTTGCCCTTGTAGTGGAGCAGGATCGCCCTGGGGTGAAACTTCGCGTGTTCGGTATAGAAGTCCGTGGGCACAAGTTCGTCCATCGGTTTGTCGATCACCGGGGCGAAAGCCTTGTTCTTGGCGTTCGCTCCCTTCTCGGCAATACCCAGCAGGACACGAACGCGGGAGCGATCAGAAGCGCAGGAACGGTACTTGATTGAGCCGTCATCCAGCCCTTCCAGATACAGGGTGAGCAACGCCCTCAGCGTCCACGAACTGGCCTGCGCACTGCGCGAAAACTTCTTTCCGGACTCCTTCAATGCGTGCCATTCGGCCTCAGCCCATGCTTCTGCCTGCTTCTGCCAATGGAGAAGATCCTTTTCGGTGTAGCCACCCGTCTTGGGGCTGATCGACAGCTTCCAGACATGGGTCTTGTCACGATGAGCGGTGTTTTCCTTTTGCCAGCGGATGCGTGCAGCCCATCGGGGCTCGCCAACGGCTATAAAGAAGACGCCCGGAACGGAGGACGGCCAATCCTGTGCCAGCAGCGCTTTGGACTTGGCCCTGGCCGCCATTACTGCCTTGGAAGGACGCGCCATTTTTGCCCCTGATTTGCCACGATTACCGGATGCTACCCTGAAATGATTGCAAAAACAGCAACATACGGAACACCTATGTTCCATCAGGAAGCCAAGATCGCGCAATCGGGCCTGACCGACCTGTTCCACCGCATCGAGGTCGTCTCGGAGAAGGACGAGGCCACGTACGCGCGCGTGCTGCGCGAACTGGACGTAACGCCTTCGCACTTCGCGATGATCGGCAATTCGTTGCGATCGGATATCGAACCCGTGCTCGCCTTGGGCGGGTGGGGCATCCATATGCCGTACCACGTCACTTGGGCGCTGGAGGCCGAGCACGGCGTCGACGCCGATGCGCCGCGCCTGCACGTGGTGGAGAACGCGGGTGGACTGGTGGATGCATTGGCGAGGATCGAGGCGACAGCTGATGCCTGACGACATGCGTGGTGCAGCGGCCCTGGGACACAGTGCCACGGTGAAGCGTGCGCTGCCGATGGCGTTCCTGTTGTCCTGCGCCCTGTCCATGGCGACCGGCATGCCCGCGTCCGCGCAGGAAAGCGCGGAGACCTATGCGCCCGCGTCCGGCGATACGTCGGTGGATCGCCACCTCGCCGACATCAACGAATACGCGGCCCGCTATCCCGCTGCGTTCGCGGACGAGATGGCGCGCTATTACGCCGTCCCGCGCGCCTATGTCGAAGCGATGCAGCAACAGCCCGACTGGACGGCCGGCGACATCTTCATGGCCTGCGCGCTGGCGCAGATCGTGGGCCAACCCTGCCGCGCGGTCGTCCGCGAATGGTCGCGCGACCATGAGGGCGGCTGGAGGGCCGTGGCGGGTCGTCTGCAGGCGGAACCGGGCGGCGCGCAATACCGTCGCCTGCACAGCGCCATCGACGCCAGCTATGCGCGCTGGGACAGGCCAGCGCCGCGCAACTGAGCGCGTGCCGGTAAGGTCTACGGCGCCTTGCGTGCGTACGTGATCAGCAGCACCAGATCGTCCGTGCCATCCTGGCGGATCGCATGGGTACTGCCGGGACGCGTCAGCATCGCATCGCCTGCGCGTACTTCCTGCGCTTTGCCATCCAGTTCGTAGATGCCTC
The DNA here is from genome assembly GCF_001556105.1 of Pseudoxanthomonas mexicana. GTDB lineage: Bacteria > Pseudomonadota > Gammaproteobacteria > Xanthomonadales > Xanthomonadaceae > Pseudoxanthomonas_A > Pseudoxanthomonas_A mexicana_A. Next base: position 22,015 of record NZ_LSIF01000100.1, read on the forward strand.
GCCCGCTGAGCACGTAGTAGATCTCATCCTTGTGGTGCTGGTGCAGGCCGATGCCGGCGCCGTGGCGCAACACACGCTTGCGGAATTCGACGTCCAGCGCGGGCACATCCTTGAAGAACGGGTAGGCGGTACTGGTTCCCGCGCCGCCGTGCGGGCCAGGCTGGTCGATGGCGATATCGCGTTCGTGCACCACGAGTGACGGGCGGAGCTGCGCCTTGCGGTCCGCCAGCGCGGTTGCAGGTGCTCCGCAATCGGTATCGCGCTTCACGTGCACCCCGAGCGACGGGTCGATCTGCTTCCAGCCCGCGACGACCAGGCACGCGGCCATCACGGCACCGCGTTGCTGGAAATGGGTGTCGTCCTGCTGGTCCTGTGCCGGGACGTGCATGAAGTACGCCTTGCTTGCGTCGTCGCCGGCCGCGCGCAGCCAGTCCATGCTCAGGGCGGTCAGGTCGATCAGGCCCACCTGTTCGCGCTGGGCAAGGTCGCGCACCGCCTGCGCGTACACGCCATGGGTGTCGAGCAACTGACCACGGTCGAACTTGCGGCGTGCCACCGGCGTCACCAGGATCGGCGTCGCGCCCTTGTCGCGGGCCAGCGCGACGTAGCGCATCAGCCATTCGGGAAACGCGCGCTGCGGCTCGTTGTAGCGGGTGGGGTCCTCGATCTTTTCGTCGTTGTGGCCGAACTGGATCAGCAGCACGTCGCTGCGGCGCATCTCCTTCGCCATGCCATCGAACCAGCCCTCGGCGACGAAGCTGCGCGAGCTTCTCCCGCTCTGTGCGTGGTTGCGGACCACGTAGGCCTTGTCGTCGAGGAAGCCCTGCAGCTGTTGGCCCCAGCCCTCACGCGGCGCACGCTCCGGACCGTACTGGCTGGCGGTGGAATCGCCGGCGATGAAGACCTGTCGTGGCGGGGTGGTCTGCGCGAGGGCGGGCAGGGCGACGAGCAGGAGCAGCGAAGCGAGCGGACGGATCATGGCGACACCGTGTGGGCGAGTAGAAACGACACGGGCCGCGTCCGAGAAGAGCGCGGCCCGTGTTGCTGAAGCAGGAAGCGGAAGCTCAGCGTGCCAGCCAGCCGCCGTCGACCGGAATGACCGCACCGTTGACGTAGTCGGACGCGCGCGAGGACAGGAACACGGCGGTACCGCCCAGATCCGACGGTTCACCCCAGCGAGCGGCCGGGATGCGGTCCAGGATCGCCTTGTTGCGGTCTTCGTCCGCGCGCAGCTGCGCGGTGTTGTCGGTGGCCATGTAGCCAGGCGCGATGGCGTTGATGTTCACGCCCTTGGCGCCCCACTCGTTGGCGAGCAGGCGGGTGATGCCGGCGATGCCCGACTTGCTGGCGGTGTACGACGGCACGCGGATGCCGCCCTGGAACGACAGCATCGACGCGATGTTGATGATCTTGCCGCGCCCCTGCGCGATGAAATGACGACCTGCCGCCTGCGACATGAAGAACGCGGACTTGATGTTGACGTTCATCACGTCGTCCCAGTCCTTCTCGCTGAAGTCGACCGCGTCCGCGCGGCGGATCAGCCCGGCGTTGTTGACCAGGATGTCCAGACCGCCAAGGCCATCCACGGTTTCCTTCACCAGGCGTTCGACCGGATCGATGCTGATGAGGTTCGCTTCGAGATTGAGGAAGCGGCGGCCGAGCGCACGCACCTTCTCACCGGTGTCGGCGGCTTCGACAATGCCGGCGGCGGCGATGTCGGCACCGGCTTCAGCCAGTGCCAGTGCGATGCCCTGGCCCAGGCCGGTGTTGGCGCCGGTCACCAGCGCGACCTTGCCTTCGAGACTGAACGGATTGCTTGCCATCGTGGATTCCCTCGGATGTTGGGTGGCGCCGCGGTTACTTGAGCTGGCAGATGTCCAGCACGTGCATGTCGGTGTAGTCCAGGTTCTCGCCGCCCATCGCCCAGATGAAGGCGTAGTTGCTGGTGCCCGAACCCATGTGGATCGACCACGGCGGCGACACCACGGCCTCGTCGTTCTGCACGACGATGTGGCGCTGCGCTTCCGGTTCGCCCATGAAGTGGTAGACGCGGTCGTTCTCGGCCAGGTCGAAGTAGAAATAGACCTCGCTGCGGCGGTCGTGCAGGTGCGGCGGCATGGTGTTCCACACGCTGCCGGTCTTCAGCACGGTCAGGCCGAGCAGCAGCTGCGAGGACTGGCAGGTCGCCGGCACGATGAACTGGTAGATCGTGCGCTCGTTGCTGGTTTCCAGCGCGCCGCGCTCCAGCGCCACCGCATCCTTGATCGACAGCTGCTTGGTCTCGAAGCGCGCATGCGCTGGCGTCGAGGTCAGGTAGAACTTGGCGGGATTGGCGGCATCGTCCGATTCGAACGCCACGTCGGCGCTGCCCATCGCCACGTACAGGCCATCCTTCGGACCCAGCGCATAGCTCGTGCCGTCGACGGTGACTTTGCCTGAGCCACCGCCCACGTTGATCACGCCCAGCTCGCGGCGCTCGAGGAACGGCTTGCCGGCAGCGGATGCGGGCTCGGTCTGGCGCGGCAGGTCGACCTTCTTGGACACCGGCGCGGCGCCACCGATCACGAAGCGCTCGTTGTGCGAGTAGTTCAGCTGCACGGTGTCGTCGGCGAACAGGTTGCCGATCAGGTAACGGTCGCGCAGTTGGTCGTTGCTGGCGCCGTCCATCATGTCCGGATGGGTGGCGTGATAGGTCTTGCAGAACATGGGCGGAGCTCCGTCGGATGCAGGACGCCGTTCGAGCAGGGCGTCGGGGAAGGCGTGGGAAAGATTCTACGGTCTTTGGTAACCGGTGTCATTTTGCGTTGCGGCACCGGCGCGGCCGTGGGCGTGCCGGGCGCGGACTTACTCGGGGGGCTGGGAGGAGTCGCGGATGACCAGGTGCGGACGGATGCTGGCGGCGGCCAGCATCGGCGTGCCTTCCGGCTGGATCAGCATGGCGGCGGCGGTCCGGCCGGTATCGCGGGTATTGCGGCGAACCGAGGTCAGCGAAGGCCACAGCCGCGAGGCGAGCGGGCTGTCGTCGAAGCCGATCACCGACAGCTGGCGCGGGATGCTGATGCCCGCGCGCATGGCGACCTTGTAGACGCCGGCCGCCATCTCGTCGTTGCCGGTGAAAATGGCGGTGGGCCGGTTCTTCGACGACAGCAGTTTCTCGGCCGCGACCACACCGGACTCGAACGTGTAGCCGGCTTCGATGATGCGCGACTTCGGCAGTTCCAGACCCCGCTTGGCGAGGGCCTGCACGAAACCGTCGGTGCGCTCGATCGACGACCGGTACGCGGCCGGGCCGGTGATCAGCGCGATATCGGTGTGGCCCAGCGACAGCAGGTACTCGGCGGCTTCGGCGGCACCGTCGCGGTCGTGGGTGACCACCATGCGGGCGGGCTCGTCCATCGACACCGAGGCGATGCGCGTGTAGCGGCAACCGATCTCGGCCAGCATGTCGGCCAGCGCCTGGTCTTCCGAGGCACGCGGTACCAGCATCACGCCGTGCAGCTTCTGCTGCTGCACGAAGCGACGCACGCCGTCGATGTAGCCGGGGCTGCGGCTGTCGCAGGGATGCACGACCAGTTCGAACCCCGAATCACGCAGCGCGTCCAGCGCGCCGTACTGCATGTTCACGATGTACTGCGCGGTCGGGTTGTCGTAGACCATGCCGATCAGGAACGAGCGCCGGAATGCCAGCCCGCGCGCCATCGGGTCTGGCACGTAACCCACGTCCCGCATCAGCGTCTCGACCTTCTCGCGCGTGTCCTTACGGACCAGCGGCGAGTGGTTGATGATGCGCGAGACGGTCTTCTTGGAGACGCCGGACAGTCGCGCGATGTCGTTGATGGTCGCGGCCTTGCCGGCGGTGGGCAGGGTCGCGGGGATTTCGGGCTTCTTGCGCGCGGGCATGGGGCTGGGCGGGTCCGTTCGTCTGTCGGAAGGATTCTAGCGGCTGGGGGTGTCGTCGCGGGCGGTAGCCAGAATTACCTGCAGGCGCCTCATTTCCGCCATGACCGCAAGGAAAGCGTGGCCGGGCAGGGGCGAGAGTGCGTGCAGTCGGCGTCCAGGCTGATGGCGCTATCCCCGCAACGTCCGCGGCAGCCAGAGCGACAGCTCGGGGAAGAACGCCACGACCAGCAGTACCGCCAGGGCGGCCAGCCAGAACGGCCAGATCGTGCGCATGCTCTGCGCGACGGTGATCTTGCCGATCGAGGTGCCGATGAAGAGCACCGAACCCACCGGCGGTGTGACCAGGCCGATGCCGCCCGCCAGTACCATCACCAGGCCGAAGTGGATCGGGTCGATGCCGTAGGCTTTCACGACCGGCAGGAAGATCGGCGTGCAGATCAGGATCTTCGGCGCCAGGTCCATGAACATGCCCAGCACCAGCAGGATCACCACGATCATCAACAGCACGGTGCGCTGGCTGTCGGCGATCGACTGCAGGAAATCCACCGCGGCAGCGGGCACCTGCAGGTAAGCGAGCAGCCAGCCGAACACGGCGGCCGTGGCGATGACGAACAGGATCACGCCGGTCGTGCGTGCCGCATGCACCACGGCGCCCCGGAACTCGGCCCAGCGCAGCTGCCGGTAGAGCAGGGCGGTGACGAGCAAGGCGTACACCACCGCGATCGCCGCCGACTCCACCGCGGTGAAGATGCCGGCACGGATACCGACGAAGATCAGCGTCACGAGGCCGAGACCGGGCAGTGCGCCGATCAGGCGCATCATCACGGCACGCCAGCCCGGGAAGGGTTCCGTGCCGTAACCACGATGGCGTGCCACCACGTAACCGGTGATCATCATCGCCACGGTCATCAGCAGCGCTGGCACGATGCCGGCCGCGAACAGGTCGGTGATTGATATGCCGCCACCCGCTGCCGCGGAAAACAGGATCAGGTTGTGCGATGGCGGCACCAGCAGCGCCACCAGCGCGGCGGTCATGCACACGTTCACCGCATAGTCCACGTCATAGCCGCGCTTGACCATCTGCGGGATCATCGTGCCGCCGACCGCCGAGACGTCGGCCAGTGCGGAGCCGGACACGCCGCCGAAGAACAGCGACGACAGCACGCTGACCTGGCCCAGTCCGCCGCGCATGCGACCGACCAGCGACGACGCCAGCGCGATCAGCCGCTCGGAGATGCCACCCCGCAGCATCAGCTCGCCAGCGAAGATGAAAAGCGGGATCGCGATCAGCGACACCGAGCCCGAGCCCGCCGAGATCTGCTGGACCAGCACGATCGACGGCACATCGAGGTAGAGCAGCGTGGCCAGCGCGGCGACGGCGAGCGCGAACGCGACCGGTACGCCGAGCAGCAACAGCAGTACGAACGCACCCAACAGGATTGCGATGGCCACGGATCAGACTCCTTCTGCATGCGCAGGCGTCAACGCCTGCCACGTCTTGTTGAGCCCGAAGACGCAGATCAGCACGCCGCCGATCGAGAGGGGCAGATAGTTGATGCTCTGCGGCATCGAAGCGCCGGCGATCTTGATGTCCAGACCATCGAGCAGCAGGACGCCGCCCCAGCCGGCGATCATCGCGCCAACGGCGGCGATCAGCAGCGGACGTGCGATCGACAGCACGAAGCGTGCCGCCGCAGGAAGATTTTCGGCCAGCAGGTGGAAGCTGAAGTGCCGGTTGGTGTGTACGCCTGCCGCCGCACCCAGGCTCATGGCGGTGCTGAGCAGCAGCAGGGTCACCGGTTCGGTCCAGCTTGGCGAATCATTCAATACGTAGCGGGTGAACACTTGCCAGCCCTGCACGACGACCAGGCCGATCAAGGCGGTGGCGGCAACGCCGATGGCAATGTCGGCCAACCGGTCCAGTGCGCGCTGCACCGGGCCAAGGGGGGCGGAAGAGGCGGTCTCGGTCATCGGGCTGTTCTCGTCAGGCCAGGTCGCGGATGCGACGGTAGAGGGCTTCGATCTCGGGCTGGCGGTGATAGGCGTCCAGCAGCGGTTGCGCCGCTTTCCGGAACGCATCCATGTCGACCTCGTTGGTCCTGATGCCGTGCGCCAGCACCGCCTTGCGCGCCGTATCCTCGGATTCGTCCCACTTCGCGCGCATCACCGGCACCGATTCGCGCGCAAGCCTGGCCAGCAACTCGCGATCTTTCGGCACCAGCGACTCGAAGCTCGCGCGCGACATCACCAGTACGTCCGGCGCGTAGGAATGGCGCGTCTCGGACCAGTACTTCGCCGCTTCGAAATGGCGGCTGGAGTGGAAGCTGCGCATGTTGTTCTCGGCGCCATCGATCATGTGCGTCTCCATCGCAGAGAAGGTCTCGCCCAACGACATCGGCGTGGGGTTCGCGCCGAGCAGGCGAATCAACCGGATGAAGATGTCGGAGGCCGCCACCCGCATCTTCATGCCATGCAGGTCCGCAGGCGACGTGATCGGATGCTTGTTGTTGTAGAAGCAGCGGGCACCGGAGTCGTAGATCGCCAGGCCAACGAGGTCGCGCGCGCCGAAGCTGTCGAGGACCGCCTGGCCCACCTCGCCATCGATCACACGGCGGAGATGCGCCACGGAGTCGAATACGTAGGGCAGGCACAGCGCCTGTGTCAGCGGCAGCGCATTGTTGAGCGCGCCCGAGAAGACGCGGGTGATGTCGATGACACCGAAGCGCGCCATGTCGATGGCTTCCGATTCGCGGCCCAACTGGCCGGAGTGGTACTGGCGCAGCGTCAGGCGACCGCCGGTCTCCCGTGCCATCGCATCGCCGATCCAGCGCACGGCCTCGACCGTCGGGTAGTCCTTCACGTGGACATCGCTTGCGGTCAGCACGCGCCGGCCTTCGTTGGCGGAGACATGACGGCTGGCCAACGGCAGGGCCACGGCGGCACCGAGCCCGGTACCGAGGAAACGACGACGGTTCATCATGCGCGCCAATCCCCCTCGTCCTTCGGTGTCGCCGCGATGGCGAGGCATTCGATGCTGCCATGACCATCGAACTCGATGCGGGCCTGCTGGCCCGGCAGGATGTCGTGGATGCCGGTCGCGTTGCCGGTGGCGATCAGTTCGCCGGCCTTGAGTGGCCTGCCGCGCCGCGCCGAGCGCGCCAGCGCGAACGCGAACGCCGCGCGCAATCCGCCTGGCAGCGTGGTGGCGCCGCCCTGACCGACCTGCTGGCCATCGATCCAGGTCGAGCACGTCAGCGAATCATCGCTGCGTTCGGTCCAATCCGGGATCTCCGCGCCCATCACGAGCCCATTGTTGTTGCCGAAGTCCGACACGACGACGCGCGGACCGAGCTGGTTGATCGTGGCCAGCGGACTGCTGGCCACTTCCATACCGATGAACAGTGTCGACGGCACGGTGGCGGCTTCCTCCGGGGTCCAGTCGGTCTTGCCGGCGGGCGCATCCGCATCGAGGCGCAGCACGTACTCGGCTTCGACGGCGCCGAACCCGCCAGAAAATACCTCAAACCTGCTCTGACTACCGGTGGTCAACTGAAGCTGGCGTGCAAAGATCGGCCCGAGCAGGCGCTCGTCCCCCGACGCATCCCGGCGTTCGGGCGCGATGAAGCCGACCTTCCATCCGGCCACGCCGTCCGGCCACTGCGCGATCGCCAGGTCCTGCACGCGGTACGCGGTAACGAGGTCGTCCGGGATATCACCGGGAAATCCGGGCAAAGCCCGTCCCTGGCGGCGCGCACCGACAAAGGCGTCGGCGATGGCGGCCAGCGCAGGCGCGTCAGCGCGTGCGTCGGCGAGGGCATTCTGGTCGTTACTCAAGTGGGCTCTCCCCGCTGGGGTTTGCTGCACTGCCGAGTGACAGTGCAGGTTGATGGCCTGTATATGGTAAACCGGTGTCATTGACAATGTGCACTGCCGCAAAAACCCATCCCGATGCCACGATGCGTCGATCCACTCCTGGGAGGGAGCCAATGCTTCACATCCGTTTCCCCACGCGCGCCAGCGGATTGGCTTGCGGGCTGGCCGCCCTGTTCATCGGCTTCGCCGCGACCACCTCCACGGCCTTGGCTGCCGACACGCGTCCACTCGCCTTTCCGGGTGCGCAAGGCGCGGCAGCGCACACGCCCGGCGGGCGTGGCGGCAAGATCGTCCGTGTCACCAGCCTGGCGGCCGATGGCCCCGGCTCCTTCAAGGAGGCGGTCAGTGGCAAGGGTCCACGGACGGTGGTGTTCGAAGTCGGTGGCGTCATCGACCTGGGCATGAAGGAACTGCGGATCACCGAGCCGTTTCTGACCATCGCCGGCCAGACGGCACCGCATCCGGGCGTGACCATCATCAAGGGCGGCCTGACCATCGCCACGCATGATGTGGTGATCCGTCACCTTCGCATCCGGCCCGGCGACGGCGGCATGCCGAAGCGCTCCGGCGACATCGACGCCATCACGACCGTGCGCGGCGCGCATGACGTGATTGTCGACCACTGTTCGCTGACCTGGGCAACGGACGAGAACCTCAGCGCCTCCAGCACGCGTTTCCACGGCGAGAACGAAGCCGAATGGATGGCCAATGCCTCGCGCCGCATCACCTACAGCAACAACATCGTCAGCGAAGGACTGGCGCACGCCACCCATCCCAAGGGCGAACACTCCAAGGGCTCGCTGATCCACGATCACGTGAACGAGGTGCTGATCGTCGGCAATCTGTATGCGCACAACTACGAGCGCAGCCCTCTCTTCAAGGGCGGCGCGCGCGGCCAGGTGATCAACAACCTGATCTACAACCCCGGCCAGCGGGCGATCCACTACAACCTGATCGCGGAAGAGTGGCAGGGTCACCCGTATTCAAAGGGCGACATGGTGGTGCGCGGCAATGTCATGCGCGCAGGCAAGTCGACGGAGCCGCTGGCGTTCCTGATGATCGGCGGTTCCGGCGATCTGGACCTCTACGCGCAGGACAACCTGATCGTCGACCGCACGGGCCATACGAGCATCCAGGAGATGGGGAGCTACACCACGGCGCCGGTGAAGCTCAATCGCGTCAAGGCGGCACCAGCGCTGCCCTTCGGCGTAACGCTGCTGCCGTCCGGAAAGGTGCAGGACGCGGTCATCGAGACCGTGGGTGCCACGCCCTGGAACCGCGATCTGATCGATCGTCGCATCGTGGCCGACGTCATCGAAGGACGTGGCGAGATCATCGACAGCCAGGAGCAGGTCGGCGGCTATCCGCAATACAAGGAGAGCCGCAAGCCGTTCGTCGAGAGCGAATGGCATCTCGATGTGATGGAACCGGTTGCCGGTTATACGCGCGGCGAGCCGTTGCGCTGAGTCGTACCGGCACCGGCTTCCTCTGGCGGATCCGGTGCCGACACTGAGCCGGCCTTGAGGATCGCGCGGCGGAACGCCCGCCGCATTCGCACGATGGTCGCGATCCTTCCCAGCAGGCAGGCGGACGCACTTGTGGTTGCCGAGTGCGTCATGACGAAAGATCACGCATCCGGTCGGATCCGAGACGCGGGTCGAGGCATGGCGCCTGACCGGCAGGTGCGATCCTCGCGCGGGCCCGCTCGTGCGACGGTCCCCTCGAAGGATGTCGCGGCCGACACGTGCTGCCAACCGTGAGCCCTGTCCGGCGACGTCGGTGACACGCTGGAAGACGAGCCGCCTGGCCTGAGTTGCAGGGAATACGGCGGATCGCGGCAGAGGCGCTTCATGAGCATCTGCCGCCATCGCAGGCAGGATCAGGCGCTTGCGGCGCGTGTCATGCCAACGTCTTCCCGTTTGCGATGCCGGCGGACGCCGCGGCACGCAGTGCCGCAACGGACACGATGCGCTGGCGGTATGGACATCGGGGGTCCCGCGCACGAGCCGGCGACCCTTCGATGAAAGAAAACCCGGCCAGTTCCCTGGCCGGGTTTTGCGGGTGACACGCATGGTAATGAGCGCGTGCTGCGACTTGCTTCAGAACTTGTAGCGCAGACCCAGCAGATACTGGCGTCCGGTTTTGCTGTACTCGAGGGGCAGCTGTAGGGCGGGATTGGACACCCAGGACTCCTGCGCCTCGTTGGTCAGGTTGCTGCCTTCCAGGCTGACCTCCAGATTGCCGTTGATCTTGTAGCGGATCGACGCATCGAGGACGGTGGTTCCGCTCTGTCTGTGCACGCCACCGGCATCGCTGTTGAAGCCCACTTCCGTGCCGGGCACCTGGATCAGGTAGGCGGAGCGGTTGGTCGCCGACACACGACCCGACAGGCGCTTGCCTTCGTAGTACAGCGACGCGTTCCAGCCCGTCTTGGAAGTGCCGGTCAGCTGGTCCTTCTGTGCCAGCGCACCCGACGACAGCATGTACTGCATCTCCGAATCGACGTAGGTGTAGTTCAGCTGCGTGCCGAAGTCCCTCAGGATGCCCGGCAGGAAGGTGAACGGCTGGGTGTAGTTCAGCTCGATGCCGCGCAGGCTGCCGCCGGGGGTGTTGATCGGCACAGTGAAGACGAAGTCGTCCGTGGGCAGCGCCGTGGTGCCGGCCAGCAGGCTGTTGGGCAGGCCGCTGGTGTTGTACGGGCGTGTCTCGCGCGTGTTCTGGATGAAGCTGCCGATGTCCTTGTAGAACAACACGGCACCCAGCATCGCGCCTTCGTTGAAATACCACTCGAAGCCGAGGTCGTAGGTCTTGGCGCGCTGCGGATTCAGCACCGGATTGCCGGCAGAGACGGTCCTCGCGGAACCGCTGACGCTGACGGTCACGCCAGGGGTCAGGTTGCCAAGCGGCGGGCGCGCCATGACTTTCGCGGCGCCGAAGCGGATCAGGAAGTCAGGCGTGATTTCGGCGACCAGGTTCAACGAGGGCAAGGTGTCGCTGTACTCGCGATTGGCCGTGATCACCGTGGGTGTGCCGTTGATCGTGCCGACGCCGGTGGAACTCTGGCTGGTCCGCACATAGCGCACGCCGAAATTGCCGGAGAACGGCACCGGACCGAGATCCGTGCTGAACTCGCCCATCAGGTAGGCACCCCGGTCCTTTTCGCCGACGCGCTGGTCGCTGGGGGTGTAGTTGAGCATCGTGAACGTGCCGCTGTCGCTGAAGATGTCGTACATGTTGGCGACGGCGTCGAAATCCGGCACCACCCAGGTACCGGGCGCGCCGCTGATGCCGCTGAGCCGCGCCTGGATGATCTGGTTGCCCGGCAGGGGCACGGGCGTGGCGGAAGTGCCGCCGGTGGTGTTGGTCGGCACGACGGTCTCGGTCGCGCCACGGCGACGCTCCCTGGATACGAAGCCGAAGTTCTTGGCCTGGACGCCGCCCTTCAGGGTGAACGTCGGCGACATGATCCAGGCGAAGTCCAACTGACCGGTGTTGTAGTCGTTGGTGACGTAGTTCTCGCGAAGCCGGATGACCGACAGGTTCCAGCCCGCGGGATCGGTGGGATTGATGCCGTAGTTGAAAACGGGCAGGTTCGGGTTGCCGCGGAAGTCGTAGCTGTAGCCGTTCACGCCATAGCGATCCATCATCACCGTCGCCTGGATCGGATTGCTGTGCTCCGACTTCGAGGTTCCGACCTTGCCGGTGACGCGGAAGCTGTCGCTGAAGCGATGTTCGCCGTCCAGACTGACCTGCTTGAACGTCGTCTGCCATTCGTCATGGCGGTTCTCGGCGCGCAGGCCGACGTTGTTCATCACCGCATAGACCAAGGCCCCGTTTTCGACCACGCCGTCCATCACCCGGATGTCGTTCTTCTTGCCGGTGCCACTCGACTTGCTCAGGCTGTTGGCTTCGATATAGCGCTCATCGCGGACCGCATCGATCTTCGAATACAGCGCGTCCAGGCTGAACGTGGTGTCGGGCGAAGGCTTGAACTGCAGCGCCGCCGTCACGCCCAGGCGCTTCTGGTCATGTTCCATCAACGTGTAGCGCGGGAACCGCGGTGAATAGACGTTGGCCGCCAGCGCCGGGGTGAAGGGCGATGCCGCATTGAAGCCGCCGTTGGTGGTGCCGCCAGCCCAGCGCACGGTGCCCGAGCCTTCCTCCACGGTGTTGCGCTCCGAGTAGGCGACCGACAGCAGCGCACCGAACCGTCCGTCCGCCCAGCTGTTCGAGATCAGGCCGGCGAAGCGCGGACTGGTGGTCTTGGAGGCATCGTTGAAGCTGCCCTGCAGGTTGCCGGTCGCGGTGAAGCCGTCGAAATCGAGCGGACGCGCGGTACGCAGGTCGACGGTGGCGCCCAGCGAGCCTTCCTCGACATCCGCCGAGGCGGTCTTGCGCGCGATGAGCTGCGAGAACAGGTCGGAGGCGAACACATTGAAGTCGAAGCTGCGGCTGCGGTTGGCGCCGCCCTGGCCATCGCTGCTGCCGACGGAGCTCATCGCCTCGAGCCCGTTCAGTCGTACGCGCGTGAACTGCGGGCCCAGGCCGCGGACGGTGATGTTGCGGCCTTCGCCGGCATCGCGTGTGATCACCACGCCGGGAATGCGCTGCAATGATTCGGCCAGGTTGAGGTCCGGGAACTTGCCGATGTCCTGCGCAACGATGGCATCGACAATGCCTTTCTCACCGCGCTTGATGTCCAGCGCCTTCTCGAGGCTGGCGCGGTAACCCGTCACGCTGATCGTATCGAGCGTGGTGTCTACCGGCTCTGTGGCGGCCTGCGCAGGCGTGGCTTCCGCCTCCTGGGCATGTGCGGCCGCAGTGACCTGCAGCGCCAGCGCGATCGAAACCGCAAGCAAGGTAACCGGTGTCTTCCGGTTCTGGTGACTAACTGGCATGTTCTCCCCTCCTCAAGGGACCATGGCCGCGTACCGCGACTGTTTTAGTGGCAAAAACCGCTGCTTATTCCCTTCTGAACCCATCCAGGCGGTAAAATGACACCGCTGGTCAAAAACAACGCTAACAGAGTGTGCGCTGCAACAACAACTGCCGTCCCGGCACGCTTTTCCTTGTCCCGTGGACAAGTCGGGAGGGACACGCGAGGCTGTTGCGCCACCATCACGGGAGGAGTCGGGTCATGGGCAAGATCGTCTGTTTTGGCGAACTGCTGTTGCGATTGGGGGCGCCGGGTCGTCAGGTGTTGCTGCAATCGCCAGTACTGGACGTGCATATCGGTGGTGCAGAAGCGAACGTCGCCGTTTCGCTGGCGCGCTTCGGGCACACGGCGCACATGGTGGGGTTGGTCGCCGACAACGCGCTAGGGGAGGCCGCGCTGGGTGAACTGCGCCGGCATCGCGTCAACACCGATGGCGTGCGGCAGGCGGCGGGACGCATGGGCCTGTACTTCCTGACGCAGGGCGCCATCCAGCGACCGAGTGAAGTGCTCTACGACCGAGCGGACTCGGCGTTCGCGCGCGCCGGTGGCGGCACGCACGAGTGGCGCACGCTGTTGGCGGGCGCGGACTGGCTGCATGTGTCGGGCGTGACGCCCGCGTTGGGCCAGGACGCGGCGGATGGCGTCCTTACGGCCGTCAAAGCGGCGCGCGCAGCAGGGGTGAAGGTGTCCTTCGACGGCAACTTCCGTCCCAAGCTATGGGAAGCGTGGGGTGGCGACGCACCCTCCATCCTGCACGGCCTGATGTCGGAAGCCGACATCCTGTTCGCCAGCCATCGCGACCTGCAGGTGGTGTTGGGCCTGGAGTTCCCGCAGGCGACACCGCAGGAGCGATTCGCTGCCGGCGCGGCAGCCGCATTCACGGCCTTCCCGCATCTGCAGCAGATGGCGGCGACGGTGCGCGTGCAGCGCAGCGTCGATCATCACGCGTTGTCGGGCATCACCGCACTGCGCGACAGCTCACTGCACACCACGCCTGCGTACGAGATCTCGTCGATCGTCGACCGCATCGGCACCGGTGACGCGTTCGCGGCAGGCGTATTGCATGGCGGGCTCGTGGGGATGACACACGCGGAGGCGCTGCACTTCGGCGTTGCCGCCGCTTGCCTGAAGCATTCGCTGCCGGGTGACTTCAATCTGGTGGCCGCGACGGATGTCCACGCGTTCCTCGGTGAGGACAGCCTCGACGTGAAGCGCTGACGCGCGCTTTACGCCGAATTTACGCCGCCACGCGCACTGCGCATGGCGGCTTTACGCGGGCCAGGACCAGACTTTCGCGGTCGGCGGAACGTCTTCCGCCTGGATCGCCTTCATGTCCTTCTCCCGTTCTTCTTCGCGCAGGCCGTCGCCTGCGCTTGTCGTGTCTTCCCTCGCCACCGGCCTGCTGCTGGCCGCGGCGTCCACCGCGCAGGCCGCCAGTTTCAGCGGTTCCGGCGCGCTCACCACCGACTACGTCTGGCGCGGCGTCACGCAGACGCAGGGCGACCCTGCGGTGCAGGCGGGCTTCAAGGCCAGCGCCGACAACGGCGTGTATGGCGCCGTGTGGGGATCGAACGTCGAGTTCGCGCCCGAGACGAAAGCCAGCAGTGAACTCGACGTCACCGTCGGCTGGGCCGGCACCCTGTCCGACGACTGGGCGCTCGACGTCAACCTGACCCACTACCGCTATCCGTCCACCACCGTTGATCTCAACTGGACGGAGGCCATCGGCACGCTGACCTGGAAGCAGAACACTTGGGCCCAGCTCGGCTACTCCAATGGCGCGCTGGCGACCGGTGAAGCCGGCACCTACGCGCAACTCGGCACGAAGCTGCCGTTGAACGAACAGGTCCGCCTGGAAGCCGCCGCCGGCTACTACTGGCTGGACGACGCCTACGACGACAGCTACGCGCATGCGCAACTCGGCGCCGTGTGGGCGTTCAAGGCACCGTTCGAGTTGCGGGTGACCGCGCACGCGACGGACCGCAGCGCCAAAACACTGTTCCCCGGCCTGGCCGGTTCGCGTGTCGAAGCCGCGCTGCAGACATCGTTCTGAGGCCGCCATGCTCACGTCCTTCCTCTCCCTGTTGCTGGCGCTGGCGGGCGTGCTCGCTGGTGCCGGCGTCCTGTTCCTGCTGATCACGCGGCGCGTACGCATGCCGTCAGGTGACTCCCGATGATCGAATTCCTCATCCTTATCGCGCTGGTGCTGGCGCTGGGCTGGCCGCTGGGTCGCTACCTGGCCGCGGTGATGCGCGGCGCACCGATGCGCGGCGATGCCGTGTTCGGGCGCATCGAACGTCCGCTGTACCGGCTGTTCGGCGTCGATCCCGCGCAGGGCATGGGCTGGAAGACATATGCCACGACCTTCCTCGCCAGCAACCTTGTCGTCGGCGGGCTGGTGTGGGCCGTGTTCATGACGCAGGCCTGGCTGCCGCTCAATCCCAACGACGCGCCGAACATGCGCTGGGACCTGGCGCTGCACACCATGGTGTCCTTCCTCACCAACACCAACCAGCAGCACTACTCGGGCCAGGCGCAGCTGTCGCACCTGGCGCAGATGACCGGCATCGTCGGCCTGCAGGTGATCACGCCGATGATGGGCCTGGCGCTGGTCGTGGCCACGTTGCGTGGCTTCTTCGGTGGGCGCGGCGACCAGGCCACGACGCCCGCCACCGATGATGCCGATGTCGGCAACTACTGGGCCGACGTGCTGCGTCCCACCGTGCGCGTGATGCTGCCGCTGTGCCTGGCATGGTCGCTGCTGCTGACGTGGCAGGGCGTGCCCTCCACGCTGCAGGGCGGGCCGGTCGCCACGCCGGTCGACGCCTCGGCGGAGATGGCCGAACAGAAGATTCCCGTTGGTCCGGTCGCCGCGATGGTTGCGGCCAAGCAGCTCGGCAGCAACGGCGGCGGCTGGTACGGTCCCAACAGCGCGGTGCCGCTGGAGAACCCGACGCCGTTCGCCAACGTCCTGGAGACGCTGGCGATCCTGCTGATCCCGGTCGGCGTGGCCTTCATGGTGAGCGCGTTCACCGGGCGGAAGAAGTTCACTGCGCTGGTGGTCGGCACGATGATGGCGATGTGGATGGCGACGTCGGCGCTGGCGATCTGGTTCGAAAGCCACGCCGCACCTGTGCAGGACATCGCAGTGATGGAAGGCAAGGAAGTGCGCATCGGCGCCGACGCCTCGGCGCTGTGGGCCGCCACCACCACCGCCGTCAACAACGGTTCGGTCAACGCGATGCTGGACTCCGCCGCGCCGCTCACCGGCCTGGTGGCGATGGGCAACATGCTGGTCAACGCGGTCTGGGGCGGCGTCGGTTGCGGCCTGCAGCAGTTCCTCGTCTACCTGCTGCTCAGCGTGTTCCTCGCCGGCCTGATGACCGGCCGCACGCCGGAGCTGTTCGGCCGCAAGATCGAAGCGCACGAGGTGAAGCTGCTCGCCGTGCTGGTGCTGCTGCAACCGCTGGCGCTGCTGGCGCTCACCGCCATCACGCTGGCCGTGCCGTCGATCACCGGCAACTCCAATCCGGGTTTCCACGGCATCAGCCAGGTGTTCTACGAGTACGCCTCGGCGTTCGCCAACAACGGCTCCGGCTTCGAAGGCCTGGGCGATGCGACCTACTGGTGGAACCTCAGCACCACGCTGATGCTGCTGCTCGGCCGCTATCCCGCCCTGATCATCCCGCTCGCCATCGCCGCGTCGCTGGCCCGCAAGCGCGTCGCGCCGGACGGCGTCGGCACGCTGCAGATCGAAACCCCCACCTTCGCACTGACGCTGATCGCCGTGGTCGTCATCCTGACCCTGCTGCAGTTCATGCCCGTGCTGGTGCTCGGCCCCGTCGCCGACCACCTCGCGCTGATCGCGTCCTGAGGACTGTCGCCATGACCGATTCCACGCTTGTTTCCCACCGCCGCCCGGCCGCGCTGCTCGACAGCGCCGGCTTCCGCGCCGCGGTGATCGCCTCCTTCACCAAGCTCGCCCCGCAGCACGCCTTCAGGAATCCGGTGATGGCCGTGGTCTGGCTGGGCACGCTGCTGACCGCCGGCCTGACGCTGGCCGGCACCACCACGCCCGGCCTTGGCTGGGCGGTGACCGCGCTGCTGTTCGTCACCGTGCTGTTCGCCAACTTCGCCGAAGCTGTCGCCGAAGCGCGCGGCCGTGGCCAGGCCGCCTCGCTGCGGCGTGCCCGCAAGGACCTGGTCGCGCGCCGCGTCGATATGCCGCTCGGTGGCACCGAGCGACGCATTCCTGCGGCCGACCTGAGGCCGGGCGACTACGTCATCGTCAGCGCGGGCGAACAGGTGCCCGCCGACGGCGAGATCGTCAAAGGCCTCGCGACGATCAACGAGTCCGCCGTCACCGGCGAATCGGCCCCGGTGCTGCGTGAGGCCGGTACCGACCGCAGCGGCGTGATCGGCGGCACCCAGGTGCTGTCGGACGAGATCGTGGTGAAGATCACCGCCGAACCCGGCCACAGCTTCCTCGACCGGATGATCGCGCTGGTCGAAGGCGCCAACCGGCAGAAGACGCCGAACGAGATCGCGCTCGGCCTGCTGTTGCTGACGATGACGCTGACCTTCCTCATCGTCGTCGTCTCGCTGCCCTTCATCGCCGGTTTCGTCGGCGCCAGGCTCGATCCGCTGCTGCTGATCGCGCTGCTGGTCTGCCTGATCCCCACCACCATCGGCGGCCTGCTGCCGGCCATCGGCATCGCCGGCATGAACCGCGCGCTGGCCGCCAACGTGCTGGCCAAGTCGGGCAAGGCGGTGGAAGTGGCCGGCGACGTCGACGTGCTGCTGCTCGACAAGACCGGCACCATCACCCATGGCGACCGCCAGGCCACGCTGTTCCATCCGCTGGCCGGCGTCGACCGCGAGCAGCTGCGCGATGCCGCCATGCTCGCCTCGCTCGCCGACCCCACCCCGGAAGGCAAGTCCATCGTGAAGCTGGCGCGCGAGCAGGGCGCCGTGCTGGTGGAACCGCAGCGCGCGACGTTCATCGCGTTCACCGCGCAGACGCGCATGTCCGGCGTTGACCTGCCCGACGACGGTCGTGGCAGTGCGCGCGGCATCCGCAAGGGCGCGGCCGACGCCATCGTGCAGCACGTCAAGACGTTGGGTGGCACCGCGCCGGCTGAACTCACCGCACGCGTCGAACAGGTCGCGCGCAACGGCGCCACCCCGCTGGTGGTCAGCGACGGCAGCCATGTGCTCGGCGTGGTGGAACTGTCCGACGTGGTCAAGCACGGCATCAAGGAGAAGTTCGCGCACATGCGGGCGATGGGCATCCGCACGGTGATGATCACCGGCGACAACCCGCTGACCGCCGCCGCCATCGCCGCCGAGGCCGGCGTCGACGACTACATCGCCGAAGCCCGGCCCGAGGACAAGCTGGCGCGCATCCGCCAGGAACAGGCCGGCGGCCGCCTCGTCGCCATGGTCGGCGACGGCACCAACGACGCGCCCGCGCTGGCGCAGGCCGACGTGGGCCTGGCGATGAATTCCGGCACGCAGGCAGCGAAGGAGGCCGGCAACATGGTCGACCTCGATTCCGATCCGGCCAAGCTGCTGGACGTGGTCGAGATCGGCAAGCAGCAGCTGATCACGCGCGGCGCACTGACCACGTTCTCGCTGGCCAACGACGTGTCGAAGTACTTCGCCATCCTGCCGGCGCTGTTCGCATCCGCCATCCCCTCGATGGCCGCGCTCAACGTGATGCAGCTGTCCAGCCCGACCAACGCGGTGATCGCGGCGCTGATCTTCAACGCCATCATCATCCCGCTGCTGATCCCGCTGGCGCTGCGCGGCGTGCGCTTCCGCCCGGCCGGCGCCACCGCGCTGCTGCGCCGGAACATGCTGGTCTACGGCGTCGGCGGCGTGCTGCTGCCGTTCGCCGCCATCAAGCTCATCGACCTGTTGCTGGCCGCCGTCACCGGCGCCTGAGGAGTTCCTATGAATGCTGTCTCTGCTTCCTCTCCGAACGTCTGGCGCGCGTCGCTGATGCTGGCCCTGGTCACGCTGCTCGGCTTCGGCCTGCTGTACTCGCTGGCCGCGACCGGCATCGGCGGCCTGCTGTTCCCCGCGCAGGCGACCGGCAGCCTGATCGAACGCGATGGCCGGGTCATCGGCTCGTCGCTGGTCGCGCAGCCGTTCGCTGACGACCGCTACGTGCAGCCGCGTCCGTCCGCCGCGGGCTACGACACGATGGCGCTGGCTGGCAGCAACCAGGCGCGCACCAATCCCGATCTGCGTGCCCGCATCGACGAAGCGCGCGCCGCGGTCGCCACGCGCGAAGGTGTCGCGCCGGCCGACGTGCCGAGCGACCTGGTCACCCAGTCCGGCGGCGGCATCGACCCGCATCTGTCGCCCGCGGCCGTGCGGATCCAGGTCGCCCGCATCGCCCGCGCACGTGGCGTCGATGCGGCGGTGATCGAACGCCTCGTCGCGGCGCATACGGAAGGCCGCCAGTTCGGCCTGTTCGGCGAACCGCGGGTCAACGTGCTGGAACTCAACCTTGCGCTGGATGCGTCCGGAAAATCCGAGTGAGGCGGCATGGGGCTGCAGGCGGAGCGATGCCTGGCGTTCTCTTCTCCCCCGCTTGCGGGGGAGAGGATGCCGAAGGCAGGTGATGGGGAGAACGGAGCTGGGGTCGCTTCCAGGCCTGGTGCTGCCGCCGCGTCTTGCCCCCTCACCCCAGCCCTCGCCCCCGCATGCGGGGGAGAGGGGGCGGAAGCGGGGCGACGCGTGGCTTTCTCTTCTCCCCCGTTTACGGGGGAGAGGATGCCGAAGGCAGGTG
>NZ_LSIF01000101.1 GCF_001556105.1 Pseudoxanthomonas mexicana
GGGTTGGGGAATTGGACTCCAAACCGGCGTGCTACTCAAAAGCGGGGGGACGTCGCACGGCTTCGAAGTTAGTCCGGCTATCTGTCGCCTACGCTTGCAATGAGTTCTTTGAACTTGGAATCAAGACCTGCTCGCGGCGTGTTGAGGAGTTCTACAGCGGAGGCGATGGCGCCTTGAGCGACGCTAAAATTGAACAAGCCGTAGAAGAGATAAGAATTGCGGCTGACGCCAAAACCAACGCCGGCGTATTCGATGCGAAGATGGAAGAATTGCTTGCGAGAGCGAATCTTATTGACCTCGCCCATATAGTATTGCCGTCTGGCAAAGGCTATTGCCTTCCACTCTTGATTCGAAGACTCAAATGGCTTACCAAGAGTAAGACGTCCGACAAATCACTCACGATGCGACTATCTAGATATGCACAACTCGGCGAATTATCACTAGCGTCCAACTATGTCCTCAACTGATAGTGAGATGGACGGCGACCAAGGTAGACAGGGTGTTTCGCCGACTAGGCTCGAAGAAGCATTTTCACTATTAAGCCTTCCGCCTCGTGACGCGCCTTGAGGGGCAGCGTACTGAGCGGGGAACAAAGTAGGGTACAAGATATATCGCACATGTCCGAACCCAACTACGAGGGATTCGAGACTATGTTGGCGGAGAGAGTGGGATTCGAACCCACGGTAGGCTTACACCTACGGCAGTTTTCAAGACTGCTGCCTTAAACCGCTCGGCCATCTCTCCGTTTTCTGGAACTGCCCGCGACCCCGTCGCGGAACATCGCCGCCCTAGCCCGGCGGCGCGCCCGGCCCCTTGCAGGCCGGACGGCATTTTCGCACGAACCCCGCGGCCGTGGCCTACGAGGCCTTCTTCACCTTGGCGGCCTTGGTGTTGTCGATCGCCATCGCGATGGCCTTCTCCTTCGCCTCCGCACAGGCGCCACCACAATCCAGCCGCGACGACTCGATCTGCTGCGGCAGGTGCTCGGCCAGGAAATCGATGAACACCCGCACCGCCGGCAACAGCCCCCGGCGCGACGCGAACACCGCATGGCAGATGCCCTGCGGCAGGCTCCATTCCGGCAGCACCACCTCCAGCTCGCCCTTGCGCACCGCCTCCGCGCACACCGTCTCCGGCAGCAGCGTGATGCCATAGCCATCCTTCGCCATCGACTGCAGCAGCGGGAAATCGAAGCCCGCCAGGCGCGGATTCAACTCGATCCGGCGCACCTCGCCGTTCGGACCATGCAGCTCCCAGCGCTGGCGTGCCTCGTCCTCGCTGATGCTCAGCGTCACGTGCTCGGCCAGGTCTTCCGGCACCTTCGGGCGGCCGGCGCGGTTGAGATATTTCGGACTGGCGACCAGCAGTTCCTGGATCTGGCCGAAGCTGCGCATCACCAGGCTGCCGTCGTCGTCGAGCTTGGCGCGCACGCGCAGGGCCACGTCGTAGCCCTCGTTGATGATGTCGACGCGGCGGTTGTTGACGTGCAGCTGCAGCCGCACCTTCGGGTACTTGTCGAGGAAGGCCGGCAGGATCTTCGGCAGCTGCATCTGCGCCACCGCCACCGGCACGCTGACGCGCACCACGCCGCGCGGTTCCGCACTCAGGCGGTCGACCACTTCGCGGGCGGCCTGCGCCTCGGCCAGCATCGTCTGCGCATGGCGGTGCACGCTGGTGCCGACGTCGGTGACGGCGAAGCGGCGCGTCGAGCGCTGCAGCAGGCGCACGCCCAGGTCGGTCTCCAGCTGGCTGATGCGCCGGCTCAGGCGGGACTTGGGAATGCCCAGGGCGCGCTCGGCCGCGGCGAAGCCACCGTGGTCCACCACCATGGCGAAGTAGTAGAGGTCGTTGAGGTCGTGCTGCATGAAATAATTCCGCCTATAGAACAATCAGTGACGTTAGATCAGGTTTATCCCACCAATGCAACGACCTACAGTGGTTTCCAAGGCGGCACTGGCCGCGTCCGACTGGAGTACCACCGTGAAACTATTGCACATCGACAGCAGCGCGCTGGCCGCCAACTCCGTCAGCCGACAACTGACCGCCGCCATCGTAGCCCGTTGGCAGGACAGCGTGCCCGGGCTGGAGGTCACCTACCGCGACCTCGACGCCGACCCGCTGGCCCACCTGACCAATGCCGTACTGGGTGGGGGCGATGCCGCCGCCGCACAAGCCAGCGAGGCCGCCATGCAGCAGTTCCTGGCCGCCGACGTCATCGTGCTGGGCGTGCCGCGCTACAACTTCGGTGTGCCGTCCACCCTGAAGGCGTGGATCGACCGCGTGGCCGTGGCCGGCCGCACCTTCAAGTACACCGAGAACGGCCCGGTCGGCCTGGCCGGCGGCAAGAAGGTCATCGTGGCCGAGGCCAGCGGTGGCGAATACGCCGGCACCGCGATCGACTTCGTGGCGCCGTACCTGAAGCAGGTATTCGGCTTCCTCGGCATCACCGACGTGGAATTCATCCGCGCCGAGCGCGTGGCCTACTCGCCCGAGCACAAGACGCAGGCCATCGAAGCCGCGCTGGCCAGCATCCCGGCCCCGCTACGCAAAGCCGCCTGACCCCACAAGCACCACCCGCTCCTCTCCGTTCGGCCCGCGCAAGCGGGCCGTTTTCTTTGGGTGACGCGAAGAAGCCTGGATGACTCCCCTCGCCCTGCGCAGCGGGGAGAGGGTGCCCGAAGGGTGGGTGAGGGGCGAACGGAGATGGACGCTGAGACGGTCCGCCTAGGCCTAGCGTTCGATAAGCGAGGGCTTGGCACCTGAGGTACTCCGCGAAGAGCTGCCCCTCATCCGCCCTTCGGGCACCTTCTCCCCGCTTGCGGGGAGAAGGAATCAACACGCTCCCCGCTTGCGGGGAGAAGGGATCAACGCCCTTCCCCACCAGCGGGGAGAAGGGACAAGCAACATCAGGCGATCTGTTCGGCGCCGCCCATGTAGGGACGCAATGCCTCGGGCACGGTGATCGAGCCATCGCTGTTCTGGTAGTTCTCCATCACCGCAATGAGGCAGCGACCGACGGCCGTGCCGGACCCATTGAGCGTGTGCACCGGCTCCGGCTTGCCGGTGGCGGGGTTGCGCCAGCGCGCCTGCATGCGACGGGCCTGGAAATCCTCGCAGTTGGAGCACGAGGAAATCTCGCGGTAGGTGTCCTGCGACGGCAACCAGACTTCCAGGTCGAAGGTCCTGGTGGCGCTGAAGCCCATGTCGCCGGTGCACAGCAGCATGCGGCGGTAGGGCAGGCCCAGCTTCTCCAGCACGGTTTCGGCGGCGCGGGTCATGCGCTCCTGCTCGTCGTAGCTCTCGGACGGGCGCGCGATGGAGACCAGCTCCACCTTCTCGAACTGGTGCTGGCGAATCATGCCGCGCACGTCGCGGCCGCCACTGCCGGCTTCAGAGCGGAAGCACATCGAATGCGCGGTCATGCGCAGCGGCAGGCGGGCGTCGTCGAGGATCTCGTCGCGGACGGTATTCGTCAGCGGGACTTCCGAGGTCGGGATGAGGTAGCGCGTGTGCTCGCCCAGCTGGGTGGAGAACAGGTCTTCCTCGAACTTCGGCAGCTGGCCGGTGCCGCGCATGGAGTCTGCGTTGACGATGACGGGAACACTGGTCTCTTCGTAGCCGTGTTCGTTGGTGTGCAGATCGAGCATGAACTGCGCGAGTGCACGGTGCAGGCGCGCCAGCTGGCCGCGCAGCACGGTGAAGCGCGCGCCGGACAGCTTGGCGGCGGTGTCGGCATCCAGCCAGCCGTGGCGGGCGCCGAGTTCCACATGATCCTTCACGTCGAAGTCGAAGCTGCGCGGCGTACCCCAGCGGTGTTGCTCGACGTTGCCGGCCTCGTCGCTGCCGACCGGCACGCTGGCGTGCGGCAGGTTCGGGATGCCCAGCGCGATGGCTTCGATCTCGCTGCGGATCTCGTCCAGCTTCACTTCCGAGGCCTTCAGCTCGTCGCCGAAACCGGCGACTTCCGCCATCAGCGCGGCGACGTCTTCGCCCTTCGCCTTGGCCTGGCCGATCGCCTTGGAACGCGTGTTGCGCAGGTTCTGCAGTTCCTCGGTGCGCTTCTGGATCTGCTTGCGCGAGGCTTCGAGGTCGGCGATGCGGGACACGTCCAGGTCGAAACCGCGGGTCTCCTTGAGGCGCTGGGCGAGTTCGGCGGGCTGGGTGCGGAGCAGGACGGGATCGAGCATGGAAACAGCAGTCTGGCGTGGGAAGCCGGCATTATCGCCCATCTGCGACCGCCTGCCCGCGCGGTTAACCGCGGCTGTGCAAGAATCGGCGCGACTTTTCCGGTGACTCCCATGTCGGCCCAGCAACCGCACGACCCGCACTTCACCTTCCGCCTGCCCCGCACCGCCCTGCGCAACGCCGGCATCGCCTTCGGCATCGGGCTGCTGCTGTTCCTGATCGTCTGGTGGGCGGGCCGCGACGACGGCTTCTACACCCCGGAGGCGACCGCACCGGGCAAGCCGCTGCCGATCGAGGCATTGCCGGAACCGCTGTCCACCGGCGCAGGCGCCAGCGGCATGGAAGAACCGGCACCGCGTCCCGCCGCCGAGGAGCGTCCGCAGCTGGTGGAAGAAGCGCCGATGCCGGCCCCGGTCTCCGAAACACCGCTGCCCGCGACGCCGGGCGATACGACGGCACCGACAGCACCGGTCGCGCTGGCCCCCGGCGAGGTGCCCGTGCCGATTTCCAGTCAGAGTCGGCCGCCAGACTATCCGCCGGCGGCGATGCGGGCCGGCGAGCAAGGCACCGTGATGGTGCGCGTGGAGGTAGGCGCAGATGGCGTGCCAACGTCCGTCGAGGTCGCCGAACGTAGCGGCTCGCGCGACCTGGATCGCGCGGCGCTGACGGCGGTACGGGATTGGCGCTTCCAGCCGGCGCAACACGATGGTCAGCCGGTGCCGGGCGCGGTGACCGTGCCGATCGACTTCAAGATACGGTGATGCCTTCAGCGATCACCATGCGGCACTCCGCGAAATCGCAGACGAACTGCGGCGTCTGAGATCCACAAGCCCGTCCAGGGAAGCGGACCTGAAGGTCTGGTATGCGACCACCGTGCCCGCCTTCAACGCATGGATGCAGCAACGCTTCCCGGATATGCATCTTCCGAAGATCGTGATGTTCTATCTGCATGACGCAGACGTCCGCCTACGGGACACCGAGTACCGACGCGTGCAGGACGATGCGGTCGACGCGTTGATCGCCGAGCTGGAACAAGGCGAATCTCCCGATGCACCGTCGCACTCCGGTTGCGCATTCCCGTTGACATGGCTTGCTGTCGCCGCCGTGATAGCACTGATGGCGTTGATGGCGCTGTTCGATCGCTGATCTACACATGGCATGCACGCATGTGAACGCCGATTCCGCTACCTGAACTCAATCCGGCTCGCTTCATCGCTCAATCACGCATCGCAAACATCGTCGCGCAAAGACTCGGCACCGTTCCAACGCGGAACCCACAACGCGAAACGGAGGTTCACATGTCGACGTCCATCAATAACGAATACCGCACCACGGACACCGTGGAAGACACCACGGTCGAGCCGCGCCGCTCCACCTCACCCGTGCTGCTGATGCTGCTCGCCTTCGCCGTCACCGCCGGCGGCCTGATCTGGTGGAGCCAGTCACGCGGTCCCGTCGAAACACCCGTCGCCACCTTGCCCGGCACCGTGATCGAAGAGCCTGCAGCGACGACACCGGCCAAGGACCGCGCGACCGCCAGCGCGAACCGTGAGCGAGACGAACGTGCAGCGCCCCGTCAGGCGGCCGTGAGTCGTGACGCGCGTCCGTTGGCGAGCAATGCCGAGCCGAAATACCCCGCTTCGATGTTGCGCGCCGGCGTAGGCGGCACCGTCGTGGTGCTGGCCGAGGTGGATGCCCAGGGCAATCCCGTCAACGTCAGCGTGGTCGAACGCAGCGGCGAGCGTGATCTCGACCGTGCGGCCCTGAGCGCCGTGAAGCAGTGGCGTTTCGAGCCGGCCATGCGCAACGGCAAGGCCATCGCGACCAGCGTGAAGGTGCCGGTGGATTTCAAGCCGATCTAACCTGCATCACCACGCTCCGAACGCGGAGCTGACGAGGAAAGGAAAGGGGGACGCGGGCAAGGCGTCCCCCTTTTCTGTGGCGTAAGGCAAAGCCTTTTTTTGTGGGAGCGACGTAAGTCGCGAAGCCGTCATGAGGTGGGTGATCGCGACTTACGTCGCTCCCACATCACACCCACGTTGTCAGCCGATTACGCCTTGCGCAGCGAGAAACCGGCGCCTGTCGCCAACGCATCGTAGTTCGGGAACGACGTCGCCACGTTTGCCACATCGCCGACGCGCACTTCACCCTTCGCCAGCTGGCCGGCGATGGAGAAGGCCATCGCGATGCGGTGGTCGCCATGGCTGTCGACCACACCGCCCTGCAGCGGCCCGGGGAAGATCGTGGCGCCATCCGGCGTTTCGTCCACGCGCATACCCAGCGTGCGCAGGCCATTGGCCATCGCGGCGAGGCGATCGGATTCCTTGACCCGCAGCTCGGCCGCGCCGGTGACGACGGTCGGTCCTTCCGCTGCAGCGGCCGCGACAAACAGCGCCGGGAACTCGTCGATCATGTCCGGCACCAGCGCCTCGGGCACGGCGATGCCGCGCAGCGGCGCATGGCGCACCACCAGGTCGGCGACCGGTTCGCGGCCATGTTCGCTGGCGTTCTCTTCGGTGATGTCGGCGCCCATCAGGCGCAGCGCCTGCAGCAGGCCGGTGCGGCGCGGATTCAATCCCACCGCGCGCAGGCGCAGTTCCGAGCCGGGGATGATGCTGGCCGCGACCAGGAAGAACGCGGCCGACGAAAAGTCGGCCGGCACCGCGATGTCTGTGGCGTTCAGGCGCTGGCCACCGCGCAGGCGCGCGAAGCCGGGCGAGAAGTCGATGTCCACGCCGAAGGCCTTGAGCATGCGCTCGGTGTAGTCGCGGGTGGGATGCGGCTCGCGCACGACGGTTTCACCATCGGCGTACAGACCGGCCAGCAACACCGCCGACTTCACCTGCGCACTGGCGACTTCCAGCGTGTAGTCGATGCCGGTGAGCGGCTGGCCACCGTGGATGCGCAGCGGCGGCAGGCCACCTTCTTGCGTGTCGATGCGAGCACCCATCGTCGACAGCGGACCGGTGACGCGGCGCATCGGACGCTTGGACAGCGAAGCGTCGCCGACCAGCACGCTGTCGAAACGCTGCGCGGCCAGCAGGCCCGCCAGCAGGCGCATGCCGGTGCCGGCATTGCCGCAGTCGAGTTCGCCTTCCGCGGCCGTCAGGCCATCCACGCCGACGCCATGCACGACGCGGCGCGACGGCGACGGGGTTTCGATGCGCACGCCCAGCTGCGAGAAGATCGCCGCGGTGGCGCGGGTGTCTTCGCCTTCGAGGAAACCATCGATCGTCGACGTGCCATCAGCCAGCGCGGCGAACATCACCGCCCGGTGCGACACGGACTTGTCGCCGGGGATAGCGAGGGTGCCGCGCAGCGGTTGGCCGGCGGAAGCGATCCAGTCTTGCGTGGTGCTCATTGCGTTTCTCGGGTTTTGCCCCCTCCCCCGCTTGCGGGGGAGGGTTGGGGTGGGGGCGAGTACGGAACGCGGCCAGGCACGCCCGGTTCGCCCCCATCCGCCCTTCGGGCACCTTCCCCCGCAAGCAGGGGAAGGGCTTTCATCACGGCACGGCGACGGGATACGAACCCAGCACCTTGATCTGCGCGGAATGCTGTTCCAGTTCGGCCAGGGCCTGCTTCATCGCCTGGTCGTCGATGTGGCCGGCCAGGTCGATGAAGAAGCCGTACTCCCATTTCGCATGGTGGGACGGGCGCGACTCGATGCGGTTCATGCTGATGCCGTGGCGCGCGAACGGGCTGAGGACGTCGAACAGCGCGCCGGGCTTGTCGTGGATGAAGACCAGCACGGAGGTGCGGTCATGGCCGGACGGCGGGAACAGGCTGCGGCCGATCACCAGGAAGCGCGTGGTGTTGTCCTTGTCGTCCTGGATCGGACTCATGACGACCTTCTTCAGGCCATACACGTGCGCCGCGCTCTCGCCACCGATGGCGGCCGCGTCGTCGTTGCTGCGTGCGCGACGCGCGCCTTCGGCATTGCTCGACACCGGCACCTTTTCCACCTTCGGCAGGTTGGCGCGCAGCCAGCCGGCGGTCTGCGCGAACGACTGCGGGTGCGCGTAGATGCGCTCGATGTCGTCGATGCGGCCGGTACGCGACATCAGGAACTGGTGCACGCGCAGCTCGACTTCACCGCAGATCTTCAGGTCGGAGGTCAGGAACATGTCCAGCGTGATCTGGATGGTGCCCTGCCCCGAGTTCTCCACCGGCACCACGCCGAAATCGGCGTTGCCGCTGGCCACTTCCTGGAACACCTCTTCGATGCTCGCCAGCGGCAGGCCATGCGCGGACCGGCCGAAATGCTTCAGCACGGCCTGCTGGCTGAAGGTGCCCTCCGGGCCCAGGTAGCCGATCTTCAGCGGCTCCTGCTGCGCGAGGCAGGCGGACATGATCTCGCGGAAGACATGCACCAGCACTTCATCGCTTAGCGGACCTTCGTTGCGGTCCACCACCATGCGCAGCACCTGTGCCTCGCGCTCGGGCCGGTAGTAGTCGACGGCGGCGGCCAGCTTGCCCTTGGCCTTGCCGACCTGGTGCGCAAAGACAGCGCGCTCGGCGATCAGCGACTGGATCTGGCGGTCGATGCCGTCGATCTTGGCGCGCACGTCGGACAGTGCCGGTGCGGGTAGCGCTTCGGTCTTCTTGATAGCCGACGGTTTGGCCGTCTTCTTGGGCTTGCTGGGTTTTGATGCCATGGGATTTTCCGTAGTCCCGTCGTCTCCCTGTGGGAGCGACGTAAGTCGCGAAAGGTTACCGGTAACGCTTCATCGCGACTTACGTCGCTCCCACATAGGGATGATGAGGGCTATTCATCCGTTGCGCTGCTGGAAATCGCGCATGAAATCCACCAGCGCCTGCGCGCCTTCCACCGGCAGCGCGTTGTAGAGCGAGGCACGGATGCCGCCAACGGCCTTGTGGCCCTTCAGCGCCAGCAGGCCGGCCGCCTTGGAGTCGGCCACGAAACGCGCATTGAGCGTATCGTCGGGCAGGAAGAACGGGATGTTCATCCGCGACCGCGCCGCAGGCGCCACGTCGTTCCGATAGAAGCCGCCCGAGGCGTCGATCGCACCGTAGACCAGCGACGACTTCACCGCGTTGCGGCGGGCGAACTCGGCGACGCCACCTTCCGCGAGCATCCACTTGAACACCAGCCCGGCCAGATACCAGTTCCAGGTCGGCGGCGTGTTGAGCATGGAGTCGCGCGCGGCATGCGAGCGGTAATCGAAGATGTCGGCGCGCGGCTGGCCGGCGCGCTCGAACAGGTCCTTGCGGATGATGACCACCGCCACGCCGACGGGGCCGAGGTTCTTCTGCGCCCCGGCGTAGATCACGCCGTACTTCGATACGTCGAGCGGCTCTGAGGCGATCGACGAACTGAAGTCGGCGAACAGCGGCACATTGCCGACGTCCGGCGTGTCGCCGCGGAACTCCACGCCGTGGATGGTCTCGTTGGCGGTGATGTGTACGTAGGCGGCATCGGGCGTGAGCCGCCAGGTGTCGCGTGCCGGGATGTCGTGGAAGCCCCCAGCTTCGCCATCGGCGGCGATGTTGACCGTGCAGTAGGGGCTGGCCTGCTTGATCGCGGTCTTGCCCCAGTGCCCGGTCACCACGTAGTCGACCACCCGGCCCGGCGCGGCGAAGTTCAGCGCCAGCAGCGCCTGGTGGGTGGTCGCGCCGCCCGAGAGGAACAGCACCGCGTAGTCGTCCGGGATACCGACCAGCGCACGCAGGTCGGCTTCGGCCTGCGCGGCCACCGCGATGAAGTCCTGGCTGCGGTGGCTGATTTCCACGATGGACGCGCCGATGCCGTTCCAGTCGAGCATCTCGGCCTGGGCCTGCCGCAATACCGATTCGGGCAGCGTGGCGGGACCGGCACTGAAGTTGAACGCGCGCGTCATGGGGCACCCGGAAAAATGAATCCCTAGTATGCCGCAGTGCATCAGTTGCAGGGGCAACCAGCGCGGCCGCATCCTTTTCTTCATCGGCTGCGTACTACCCTGCACAGCGCCACCGGGTCGAAGTGCCGCCCCCAGAGGAATACCCCATGTCCCTGCGCGATGCCCTGCGGATCTCCGCCTCCGAAATCACCGACGAGCGCGTCTACCTCGAGCGCCGGCGCCTGCTGCAGGCATTCGCCGCGGTGCCCGCGCTGGCCCTGGCCGGCTGCGCCGAGGCCGAACCGCCCGCGCCGCCGAAAGCGGTGGTCACGCCCGAGCAGGCGCGGTCCGGGTTCCGGACCAACGAAGCACTGACGCGTTTCGAGGACGTCAGCACCTACAACAACTTCTACGAGTTCGGCACCGGCAAGGCCGATCCGTCGAACGCACGCAAGACGCTGAAGACTTCGCCCTGGTCGGTGGTGGTGGGCGGCGAATGCGCCAAGCCCGGCCGCATCGCCCTCGAGGATCTGCTGAAGGGACTGAAACCGGAAGAACGCATCTACCGCCTGCGCTGCGTGGAGGGCTGGTCGATGGTGGTCCCGTGGCTGGGGGTGCCGCTGGGCGAGGTGCTGAAGAAGTTCCAGCCGACCTCAAAGGCCAAGTACGTCGCCTTCACCACCCTCGCCGACCCGGTACAGATGCCGGGCGTGCGCTACGGCTCGATCAACTGGCCGTACCGCGAGGGCCTGCGCGTCGACGAGGCGATGCATCCGCTGACGCTGCTGGCCACCGGCCTGTACGGCAAGCCGCTGCCGCAGCAGAACGGGGCGCCGCTGCGGCTGGTGGTGCCGTGGAAGTACGGCTTCAAGAGCATCAAGTCGATCGTGGAGATCAAGTTCGTCGAAAAGATGCCGGAGACGGCCTGGCACGACCTGCAACCGTCGGAGTACGGCTTCTTCTCCAACGTCAACCCGAACGTCGACCACCCGCGCTGGAGCCAGAAGACCGAGCGGCGCATCGCCGGCACCCAGAGCAAGCTGTTCGCCGAACGCATTCCCACCCGGATGTTCAACGGCTATGCCGACCAGGTGGCATCGCTGTACAGCGGTCTCGACCTGAAGAAGTGGTACTGAGTGGCGCCGGGACGAAAGCCATCCACTGGCCTGATTGCCGCGAAAGCGGCGGTGCACGCGCTGGCGCTGACGCCGCTGACGATCCTGGCGTGGCAGTTTTACGACGTCTGGCAGACCGGCAGCGACGCGCTGGGCGCGGATCCGGTGGCGGAAATCGAACATCGCACCGGCCTGTGGGCGCTGCGCTTCCTGATGATCGCGCTGGCGGTTACACCGCTGCGCCAGCTGACCGGCCAAGCGGTGCTGCTGCGCTTCCGCCGCATGCTGGGCCTGTACGCGTTCCTCTACGCCACGCTGCATCTGGGCGTTTACCTGGGACTGGACCTGCGCGGCTACTGGATGCAGATCTTCGAGGAGATCATCAAACGGCCGTACATCACGGTGGGCTTCGCCGCCTGGCTGTTGCTGGTGCCCCTGGCGATCACCTCCACCCAGGGCTGGATGCGCCGTCTCGGCCGCCGCTGGGGCCAGCTGCACAAGCTGGTCTACGCCATCGGCGTACTGGCCGTGCTGCACTTCTGGTGGCTGGTGAAGTCCGACATCCGCGAGCCGCTGCTGTACGCAGCCATCCTGGCGGCCCTGCTGGGCTGGCGTGCGTGGAAGAAGTTCAGCCCGCGCCGAACAGCAGCAACGCGCTGAGCGCGCCCGCCATCAGCAACGCAGCCAGCAGCAGCCACGGCCAGCGCAAGGCTGACGATCCGGACCTGACCTCGGCAATGCGCTCGGCGGATGCCGCCCCGGCATCGTTCGCAGCGCCGGCCTCTTCGAACTTTGCGCTCGGCGCCCACGGCACTTCCAGTACGAAACGATGCTGGGCATCGAACACGATCTGGTCGCCCGCCGCGAGCAGCGCATCCCGCACCACGACGCCGTTGACCCGCGTGCCTTCGGACGACCCCAGGTCGCGCAGCAGGACACGATCGCCACGCAACTCCAATCGGGCGTGCCGCTCGGCGAATGCCGGATCGTCGATCCGGATGTGCGCATCACGCGCGCGACCGACGACGCGCGGCTGCTCCAGCGACACGCTCCTGCCGTGGTACTTGCCACCCAGGCCACGCAGCACGACCCGCATGTCGCCCTGGCCGGCATCACTGTCGCGCAGGTCCGACGCCGATGCGTAACCCGACTGCAGCAGCAGTTCCACCCCTTCCACATAGACCGCGTCACCGGACCGCAATACCGCCATGCGCTTTACCGGACGGCCGTTGATGTGCACGCCGCGCATGCCGTTGGCCACCTGCAACCACAGGCCGCGCCGGTCCACGCAGATCTGGGCGAGCAAGGCGCCCTGCAAGGCATCGCCGACACCGATCGTGCCCGCGGCTTCGCGCACGATACGGTGCACACCGGTGGTGAGCGGCCGGTCCGGCGCGGGGCGGTTGCTGAAATGAAGTCTGAGGTTCTGCACGCGACGCGAGCCTAGCAGGTTGGCGCACGGCAGGCAGCCCCGGCTTGGCATCTTCCTGCGGTGCCGCGCAGAATAGCTTCACGTCACAGGAGTCCGCGCATGGCCAGCATCGATATCCAGCACCCGCATTCCAAAACGCCTGCGCAGGCGCGCAAGGCCATCGAAGGCGTCGCGAAAAAACTGGCCGAGCGCTTCGACATGGAGTACGGCTGGGACGGCGACACCCTGAACTTCAGCCGCTCCGGCGTGGACGGCAAGATCGCGTTGCTGGCCGACAAGCTGCGGGTCACCGCGAGCCTTGGCTTCCTGCTGTCGGCGATGAAGGGCCCGATCGAAGCCGAGATCCGCCGGGTGCTCAGCGAGAAGTTCGACTAGTCGCGGAACGGATCCGGGTCGCCCGAGAACAGCCGGCGGGACACTGCGCGCTCCGCGCGTTCGATGTCGCGCACGAACGCCTTGCCGTCGCCCAGCGCTGCGAAGGCGGCGAAACCGCGCTCCAGGAAGCCCTGCAGTTCGCCCAGCCCGGTCGCCTTGGCCGGACCGCGCGACAACTTGAGCAGCGTGGCCACGCCCGGGGTCTTCACGGCGCGCGCCAGGCCCACGCCGACCTCCGCAATCAGGTCGATCTGGTGCCGGCGCAGCCGCGGCAGGCCCACCTCCCGATACGCCTGGCCGTACAGGTCGGCATCCAGCTTGCGGCGGTTCGGCGCCAGCCGGTGCAGCGCCTCGGCCATGCGCATGTCCAGTGCGTGGGTCAGCACGCCCAGTTCGATGCCATGGGCTACGGTTTCCAGCACGGCGCCGGGCAGCAGGCGCTGCATCATCGGCATCACCTTGGCGACGTTGGCATCCCGTCCGCTGAAATCGTGGTCGCCATAGACGTCGGTCAGAAAGAACATGGCGGCCGCCCGCCGCGTCGGGTCGCTGAGGAAGTGCGCGAAGCTGTCCTCCAGGCGCCCGGCCTGCCAGCGCCGCACCTCGGGCAGCCAGCGCAGCCGGTTGCGCGGGTCGCGCGCCGGGTCGTGTATCGCCTGGTGCCAGGCCAGACGCCTGCCGACGCGTTCGATCAGCGGATTCATTCGTGCCATGGGCCGCATGATCCCGGCGCATGGCGACCACCGCAACCCGCAGGCCGGTCGGCTACACTCGGGCGGCAAGGTCACCACGGGTAGTACATGCTTTCGATCCACAGTGCGCGGCAACGCGGCCACAACGGCAAGATCGGCCTGGCCATCGCCGGTGGCGGCCCCATCGGCGGCATGTACGAGCTCGGCGCGCTGCGCGCCCTGGACGAGGCGCTGGACGGCCTGGACCTGACCCGGATGGATTGCTACGTGGGCGTCAGCTCGGGCGCCTTCCTCGCCGCCGGGCTGGCCAACCGCATGGGCACGGCCGAGATGTGCCGCATCTTCATCACCGGCACCAGCGACGACGCCGAGTTCCGCCCCGAGACCTTCCTGCGCCCCAACGTCGGCGAGTACCTGCGTCGCGCCGCCAGCCTGCCCGGGCTCTATGCCGACTGGCTGTCGCGGCTGGTACGCAATCCCCGCCGCGCCACGCGCTGGTCGGACCTGTTCCTGCGGTTCGGCGGCCTGGTGCCCACCGGCATCTTCGACAACGAGGAAGTGGAGCGCTTCCTGCGCGACATCTTCAACCGGCGCGGCCGCAGCAACGATTTCCGCAGCCTCGAGGCCGACCTGTTCGTGGTCGCGGTCGACCTGGACAGCGGCGAGGCGGTGCGATTCGGCGAGCAAGGCTGGGACGACGTCCCGATCTCGCGCGCCGTTCAGGCCAGTTCCGCCCTGCCCGGCCTGTATCCGCCGGTGGAAATCGGTGGCCGTCATTTCCTCGACGGCGCCTTGCGTCGCACCATGCACGCGAGCACCGTGCTGGACCGCGGCATCGACTTGATGATCGGCATCAATCCGCTGGTGCCGTTCGACGCCAACCAGGCCGTCCCGCAGGCGGACGAGGCCGAACAGGTCGGGCTGGCCAGCGGCGGCCTGCCCGCCGTGCTGTCGCAGACGCTGCGCACGTTGCTGCAGTCGCGCATGCAGATCGGCATGGAGAAGTACCCGCACCGGTATCCGGACATCGACCAGCTGGTGTTCGAGCCCAACGCGGACGACAGCGAGCTGTTCTTCACCAACCTCTTCAGCTTTTCCTCGCGCCACCGTGTCTGCCAGCTGGCCTATCGCAACACGCTGGCCGACCTGCGCAAGCGCGCCGCCGTGCTCAAGCCGATGCTGGCCGCGCATGGCATCCGCTACAACGAGGACATCGTCAACGACCGCCATCGTTCGATCCTGGACGGGCTGGACGTGACCCCGCGCATGACCGAAACCACCGCCCGCCTGCGCCGCGCCCTCGACGACGTCGACCAACTGGTGTCGCGCCACCGGGCGGCCCGTCGCTTCTGATCCGCTCACGGCCGCATCACCGGCTGGTGTGAAAACTCTAGACGCGCCATCGATTCTGGCGCGCACTCCCAACATCCTCATCGACGGAACGCCATGGCCACGCTGAAGAAGTCCGCACGCAAGAAGACCGCATCCGCTTCCAAGAACGAAGACCTGCAGGCGCAGGCCGAGCAGATGTCCAAGCGCCTTGGCGAATCCGCGCAGCAGGTATGGCTGGCGGGCGTCGGTGCCTTCGGACGCGCCCAGGCAGAAGGCAACAAGCTGTTCGAGACGCTGGTGAAGGAAGGCCTCTCTCTGGAACACATCACCCGCAAGGCGGCGGGTGGCAAGGCGCAATCCGTGCGCGATGCCGTCGAGACCACGGTCGGCCAGGCGCGGGAACGCGCCTCGGATACGTGGGATCGCCTGGAGAAAGTGTTCGAGGAGCGCGTGCACCGCGCCCTGCGCCGGCTCGAAGTGCCCAGCCGCGAGGATCTCTCCGCGTTGATCGACCGCGTCGACGCACTGAATGCCGAACTGCGCAAGCTCGGTGGCGCGCCCTCCGCAAAGCCCGCCCGTGCGGCGCGTCCGCGCAAGGCCGCCGTCAAGAAACCGGCGCCTGCTGCCACGAAGAAAACGCCCGCGAAGCGGGCATCGCGCAAGAAGGCTGCACCATAAGGCGGCACTCGCACATTCGCATGTATTCATGAACGAATTTTTGTTGCGCGGCACCATTCAATGGCGTAACAATCGTTCCGGCCCGCCAGTCCATCGAAGTTCGTTTGCTCCCCTCCCCTTACGACTTCGGACTGGCGGGCTTTTCCATGCCCGTCATCCGGCATGCGGCCGGCCGGTCACAGACACGTAAGCGGCTGGCCCGGTAGAATCGCGGGTCTAAAAACAACAACGCGCCCGCGCTACATGTCTATCTGGCTTCTCGGCTTGGCCGTCACCCTCGTGAGCGGCATTGCGGCCACCGTTTACTTCTGGCTGATCCGCCGTCCGCATGACGAAATGTCCTACGGCCTGCACGCGCTCTCCGGATTGCGCTGGCGCGAATTCTCCAAGCTCGTGCTTGCCGCCATGGCACGCCGTGGCCTGATGGAAGCGACACCCGAGCAGCAGGAATCGCGCGAACCGCAATCGACCTTCCTGCTCGCCCGGGGCGACGAGCGCTGGTTGCTGTCGTGCAAGCACGGGTCCGCCTACCGGATCGCCGCGGCACCGGTCCAGGAACTCGCGGCCAGCATCCGCCTGGGTGCCGCACAAGGCGGCATCCTTGCCACCGAGGGCAAGGTCGAGAAAGAGGGCCGTGACGCTGCGCAGGGCACCAACATCGAGCTGCTCGACGGTCCGCGCCTGTGGCCTGAAGTCCGCGACCTCATCGAACCCTCGCTTCGCGAGCAGATCGCCCACTACGCCACCGCGCGCGCAAAGCGCCATGCAGGCATCTCCTGGCTGGGTGCGATCACGCTAGGGGCATTGGCCATGGCCGTCTGGTCCGGCACTCGTCCGACGACGGCCACCGATGCTCCTGCGGCGGCTGCCCAGGTCGTGCCGGCCAGCGCCAAGACGACAGCTGCAGTGGCCCCGTCCACCCCGCAGGAAAGCTTCCATGAACCGACGGAAGCGGAGCTGGAAGCGCAGATGCGCGACGTGTTGAAGGCGCTGTCGAAGACCCCGGGCATCACGCGCGGCGTCTGGCAGACCCGGCTGACCCTGAGCATCGACCGCGTGGCCAGCGAAAAGGAAGTCTGGCCGTGGATCTGCCTGGAACTGGAGCGTTATCCGGCCCTGCGCGCGAGCCGCGTGCAGCTCAATCCCCCGCCGGGCAGCAGCGAGCCAGTGCGCTGGCGACAGTGCAAGACGATGTGACCGGCCGTGCGCCGCGACGTTCGGTCGCTGTGCGCACTGCCCTCGCCAGCGGATGATCCGGCGATCATCCCGCCCTTCACGCCATGACAGACGCCCCCACCCTCTATGACCGCATCGGCGGCGAAGCCGGCCTGCGCAGGATGACGCAGCGCATGTACGTGCTGATGGACACCCTGCCGGAAGCCGCCGCCGTGCGTGCGCAGCATCCGGCCACGCTTGACGGCAGCGAACAGAAGCTGTTCGAGTTCCTCAGCGGCTGGCTGGGCGGTCCGCCGCTGTTCACCCAGAAGCACGGTGCGCCGATGCTGCGTGCGCGCCACCTGCCATTCCGGATCGGCATGGAAGAAGCCGGCGGCTGGCTGGCCTGCTTCCACGGCGCGATGACAGAGACGGTGGACGACGCGGAGCTCCGCGACCTCATGTGGTCGCGGATCGAGCCGCTGGCGTTGCACATGCGGAACCTGCAGGCGGTGCCGTTGCGGTGGGCCGATCCTCAGGACGCTTAGCATCGACTTTCATCGCCGTCTTTCGCCCGCGAGCGCTGCTCACAGGCAGATGATGGGTGCTTCGGACGGATCTCTCTCGATCGAAGCGTCCAGGGCGTCTAGCAGCTCACCTGCGGGACCGAGAACATCCGACGGACATCCATCACCCTCGTCGATCCCGTAAAAGCGTCCCCCGTCGCAGACCGCGATCGCCTCCGGAAAGCTCGGAAGCCGACTGCAATGATGCCGCCCCTCCGGTATCGATCTTGGCCATCGATGCACCAGATCACGCAGCCGGTCCCGCTGTCTTACGCTAAGGCTCAGTCGGTGCTGCCGATGCAACCCACCCGAAACGCGGTAGAAGGAGTAATTGTTCGCCTCGAACACCGCTTCGCCTTCGCTTCCTAGGCGAACTCGGATGGCACCGCCGGTGCCGCACCCCATCTCGACCAGCATGATTGACGTTTCATCAGGCGTGCATTCAAGCATCGCTGGTGAAAGGCGCATGAAACCGCGAAGCGTCTCCATGTCATTCCGGGATTCCGCCGCCAGCTCGTCGACAGCGGATTGCTGCGCCACGCGCGCTCCCAACCATGCCCGGTACAGGTACGCGGCCCCCAGCGCCGATGTCACGATCAACACCAGGGCGATCCACCACTTCGCCACCGAAGCCAAGCGGACACCGGCCATTGGGCACTACCAGTGCACGCCCCGCATCAGTGACGCGAACGCGATCTGCTCCTGGCTGGGCGCCGCTTCCTTCAGCGCCTTGCGGTCGCCCTTGGCGGCGGCCGAATCCGGGAACAGCTCGAACGCGGTGTTCATCACCACCTCGTAGGCCTTCGGCGCCAGCGCATTGACCAGCGCGGCGAAGATGCCGAGGCGCGTGGCGATGCGGCTGGGCTTTTCGATGATGGCCTTGACCAGCAGGTCGGCGGCCTCCTCCGGCGACAACGTGGGCACGCTGTCGTACATCTTGGTCGGCGCGATCATCGGCGTCTTCACCAGCGGCATGTTGATGGTGGTGAAGCTGATGCCCTTGCCCGACAGCTCGCCCTGCGCGCAGCGGCTGAACGCATCCAGCGCCGCCTTCGACGCCACGTAGGCCGAGAAGCGCGGCGAGTTGGCCAGCACGCCGATCGAACTGATGTTGATGATGTGGCCCTTGCGGCGCTCGGTCATCTTCGGCAGGAAACCCATGATCAGGCGGATGCTGCCGAAGTAGTTCAGCTGCATCGTGCGCTCGAAATCATGAAAACGGTCGTAGCTGGCCTCGATGGAGCGGCGGATCGAACGGCCCGCGTTGTTGATCAGGATGTCGACATGGCCGTGCTCGTCCAGCACGGTCTTCACCAGCCGGTCGCAGTCGGCCATGTCGGCCAGGTCGGCGGTGTAGGCGAACACCTTGCCGCCCGCCTTCTTCATCTCGTCGCGGGCCTTGAACAGTTCTTCCTCGCCGCGGGCGACGATGATCGTGGTCGCGCCTGCTTCGGCCACGCGCTGCGCGGTGGACAGACCGATGCCCGACGAGCCGCCGGTGATCACCACCACCTTGTTGCGCACCTTGCCCTTCAGCGAACGGTCGACGAACAGGTCCGGATCGAGGTGGCGCTCCCAGTAGTCCCACAGGCGCCACGCGTACTCGTCCAGGCGCGGCACCGCGATGCCGCTGCCCTTCAGCGCACGCTCGGTCTCGCGGCTGTCGAAGCGCGTCGGATAGGTGATGAACTTCAGCACTTCCTTCGGGATCTTGAAATCGCGCAGCAGCATGCCGATGAATCGCCGTACCGGCGGCAGGTTGCCGACTGCGGTGCGGATACCGCCAGGCACGAACGCGAACATGCGCGCATCCAGCCGCATGGTCATCTCTGGGGCGTGGCCGGCACGGGCGAAGGTGTTCAGCACTTCACCCACGCGCATCGGTTCCGGATCGGTCAGGTGGAAGGTGTGGCCGTCCAGCTTCGGCTTGTGCGCGATGTGGTCCATCGCGTCGGCCACGAAATCCACCGGCACGATGTTGATGCGCCCGCCCTCGACACCGAGCACCGGCATCCACGGCGGCAGCAGTTCACGCAGCTTCTTGATCAGGGTGAAGAAGTAGTACGGGCCGTCGATCTTGTCGATCTCGCCGGTCTTCGAATGGCCGACCACCATGCCCGGGCGGTAGATGCGCCACTTCACGCGCGTCTCCTTGCGCACCAGACCTTCGGAATCGTGCTTGGTGCGCAGGTAGGGATCGTCCAGGCCTTCGGCCTCGTCGAACATGTCCTCGCGGAAGATGCCTGGATACAGGCCCGCGGCGGCGATGGAACTGGTGTGGTGGAAGCAGCCGGCTTTCAGCGCGGCGGCCAGGTCGAGCGCATGCTGGGTGCCGTCGATATTCGCGGCCTGCTGGGCCTCGCGGGTCGCGGTGAGGTCGTAGACGGCGGCCAAGTGGAAGAAATGCTTCACCTTGCCGCTCAGGGTGCGCAACTGGGCGGGCGTCAGTCCGCACTTGGGCTTGGTCATGTCGCCATGCACCACGGACACGCGCTTCATGTCCCAGCCGGCCTTCTTGGCGATGGCGTCGAACTTCTTCTGCGAGTCCTTGCGGACCAGCACGTGCACCGTCCCGCTGCGCTTGAGGAGGTTGCCGACCAGGTAGCGGCCAATGAATCCCGTGGCGCCCGTGACGAAATAGCTCATGACGACCCAATCCTCGGTGTGTGGGCAAGCCCCTCCGACCGCCCTGCGGGTTAACTTGCCAGAGCCGCCCACGTTCGACAATCCCGTCACGGATTGACCGCCCCCACCACCCGTGGTGTGATGGCCTCGATCACTGGGAGGGATCATCCATGGCAGATCTGAAAAGCGCATTCGAACAGGCATCCAAGGACATCCAGACGCTCGCCGAGCGCCCGGACAACGACACGCTGCTTCGCCTGTATGGCCTCTACAAGCAGGGCGCCGAGGGTGACGTGAAGGGCGACAAGCCAGGGTTCTTCGATTTCGTCGGCACCGCCAAGTACGAAGCCTGGGCCAAGCTCAAGGGCACGGCGCAGGAGGATGCACAGAAAAAGTATGTGGACCTGGTGAAGAAGCTGGTCGCCTGAGCGGCCCGACGTGGCGCGCGATACCCGCCAGCGCATCCTCGATGCCGCCCTTGCGATGTTCAATGTGCAGGGCGAGCCGCACGTCACCACCAACCACATCGCCGACGAGCTGGAGATCAGCCCCGGCAACCTGTACTACCACTTCCGCAACAAGGACGACATCATCGAGCAGCTCTTCGCACGGTACGAAGAGCGCATGGATGCCGCCCTGACGCCGCCGACCGACCGGCTGCCGGGGCTCGAAGACATCTGGCTGCAACTGCACCTGGTGTTCGAGTGCATCTGGGACTACCGCTTCCTCTACCGCGACCTGGTCGAGATCCTCAGTCGCAACCGCCGCCTCAGGCTGCGCTTCGCCCGCATACTCAAGCGCGCCGACGACAGCGCGCATGCGGTGATGCGCGGCATGGGCCACGCCGGCGTGATGCGCGCGTCGGCTGCGGAACTCGCCGCCACCGCCACCAACGTGCTGGTGATCTCCACCTTCTGGCTGAACTACGCCGCCACGCGCGGCGAGAAGGACGAACAGGCCGCCATCCGCCAGGGCATCGTGCAGGTGATGATGCTGGTGGCGCCATTCCTGCGCGATGCCGAGCGCGTCCATCTCAACACGCTGACCCAGGCCTACACCGCCTGACGCGGCCCGCTCAGGCGGCGGCGAGGACGTGGCCCAGGCGGTCCGATGCCGCACGCAACTCGGGCAGCAGGCCGCGATCGTCGATGATCTCGAAGTCGGGGCCGATCAACGCCATCAGTGCCAGCAACGCGTCAATGGATTCCGCGCCAAGTTCCAGCATGCAATGGTGCGCATCGCCGGCCTCGAGGATGCCGCACCACGGCGGCACGCGCGTGGCCTGCTCCTCGATGGAGCGCGGCAGCCGCAGCCGGATCTGGAAACGGGTAAACGGCTGGGTGATCGACTTGGCGACGTAGTCCGCGACATCGCCCGGAAACTCGCGCGGCGGGAACTGCGTGCCCGTATCGTGCAGCGCCTGCACGCGATCCACGCGGAAGGTGCGCCAGTCTTCCCGCTTCAGGTCCCACGCCACCAGATACCAGCGGCTGCCGGTATGCACCAGGCGCAGCGGCTCGATCAGCCGTTCGCTGGCGCGCTGGCTGCGGTCGCGGTACTGCATGCGCAGTCGGAAGCCGTCGCGACACGCCCCTGCGATGCGCAGCAACAGATCCACGTCCGATGTGGCCACGCCGCCGGCCAATGACAGCGTGACCGAATACAGTGCACTGGCGCGCTTGCGAAGGCGTGCCGGCAGCCATTGATCCAGCTTGGACAGCAGGCGCAGCGCCGTGTCTTCCATCCGCCCGACGCTGGCCGCGGCCGTACGCAGGGCCACGGCCACGGCGACCGCTTCGTCGTCCTCGAGCAGCACCGGCGGCATCGCCGAACCGGATCCGAGCCGATAACCGCCGCCCAGCCCGGGCGAGGCATCGATCGGATAGCCGAGTTCGCGCAACCGCTCGACATCGCGCCGCAGGGTCCGGCGGTCCACCTCCAGGCGCTGGCTCAGCTCGGCGCCGGTCCAGTGGCGACGGGACTGCATCAACGACAGCAGGCGGAGAAGGCGGTTGGAGGTACTGAGCATGGAAGCAGTATGCCGCCCATTGGGGACTGATCCTGTCCTCGATAGCCTGCCCTTGCCCAAACGCAAACGCCCCGGCGAGCCAGGGCGTTCGATCAGGCCATGCGTGCGATGTCAGGCGCGGCGTGTGCGCTTGGTCGTTGTCTTCTTGCGTGCAGGCGCAACGCGGGTGCGCTTGGCAGCCGGCGGCTTGCGGGTACGGGTGGCCGGCTTGCGGGCGGGCTTCTTCAGGCCCAGCTTCACCAGCACCGGCTGCAGGCGGGCTTCGACGTCGGCGCTGAAGCGCTCCACGCTGGCTTCGCCGTGCTCACGGACGTCGCTCAGGCGGCCCAGCACGTCGCGCTGGGCCTGTCCGGCCAGCGCCTCGGCCTGCTGGCGGGCGGCCTGCAGGCGATCGCCGGCGTCGGTGACTGCGGCGAGGGCTTCACGGCGGGCAACGGCGATCAGGCCGAGCCCTGCGAGCCACACATGGCGCAGGGTGGGTTCGGGGGTCTTGCGGGTGTTCTTCTTGGCGGCCATGGGGGCAATCCACATGCCGACCCCGATGGCCGGCTTCCATGACGCGATGCTGTCCGGCCTGCGTCGAGCAATCACACTATTGGCCGCTGACGCGATGGAATGCGTAGGGGTTGCCTGAGGATGGTGTTCGCGGCGATGCTCGCGGCACCCTGGGAGGGACGAACGATGGCAGGAAAATCCGCGAAGTGGACTCCGTTTCCGCATGACGCAAAAGGCTATGCCTATGCGGGCGAGGCCTTGAAGAAGGCTTGGCCGGCCTTGCACGCGGGCGACCAGGAGCCCTACCCCGACGACAAACGCGCCAAGGCGCTGATCGCCGCCGCCGGCAAGGCGGCCAAGGGCATCGAAGCCTCCGACCTCGCCCAACGACTGCAGGATGCCTGGCGCGCGTTCCATCGCGGCGATTTCCAGGCCGCCTACGAGGCTGGCGAAGCCCTCGGCCCGCTCGGCACCTCGGTCGCGGTCAAGGCCATCGGCATCCATGCCACGTATCTGGTGGAGGACGAGGCCGAACAGCTGAAGCGCTTCGAGCAGGCCGCCAAGCTCGCGGAGGCCGCCATCAAGGCGCTGCCCGATGAAGCCAACAGCCATTACCGCCATGCGT
Organism: Pseudoxanthomonas mexicana; assembly: GCF_001556105.1. Lineage (GTDB taxonomy): Bacteria > Pseudomonadota > Gammaproteobacteria > Xanthomonadales > Xanthomonadaceae > Pseudoxanthomonas_A > Pseudoxanthomonas_A mexicana_A. The sequence goes on from NZ_LSIF01000101.1 coordinate 23,142, forward strand.
TCGCGCTGGGCCGCTACAGCCAGGGCCTGAGCATCGCCAAGGCGCTCAAGCAGGGCATCGCCGGCAAGGTCCGCGTCGCCCTGGACGCCACGCTGGAACGCGAACCCAAGCACGCCGAGGCGCATACCGCACTGGCGCTGTACCACGCGGAGATCATCGACAAGATCGGCGCGATGATCGGCGGCCTGACCTACGGTGCAAAAGCGAGCGAAGCCGAGTCGCACATCAAGACCGCGCTGAAGCTGACGCCCGACTCGCCCATCGCGCACGTCGAATACGCCAACGTGCTGCTGCTCCTGCATGGCGACAAGAAGGAAGACGCCGCCGCGGCGGCGTTCGAGAAGGCCGGCAAGCTGAAGCCACGCGACGCCATGGAAGCGCTGGATGCCGCCCACGCGAATGCACAGATCGAGTAGGACGTTCCCGCTCGTGCTGATCGCCTTGTGGCTGACCGGCACGACCCTTCCGCTATCCGCACAGTCGGCCGCCGTGCCGCCACCGCTTGTGGCTGGACCGACGGACACGCTGCTGGATGCCCTCAGCTGCCGCACCGCGACTGCCGACCTGCCTGGCCTGCTGCCGCGGCTTCGACGCGAGCGCCCGACCGAGTTCGTCCAGACCGAGCGCCAGTACAGCGCACCGGTGATGGATCTCTACCGTCTCGAAGCACCCGTGCAGGCATGGGGCCTTCGCAGTGATGCGGTCGTCATCACCGATGACCGCGTGCTGCTGTTGGTGGATCGTCCGATCGAGCAAGCCACCGCTGAACTGGAACGTGCGCTTGAAGACAGCAAGGATGCACCACTGTCCAGTGCGCTCGACGATGCCCATGCACTGGTTGTCTATCCCGGCGAGCATCCCGGACTGACAGGACGCTCGCTGGTCGGCTGCGAATACCGCATGCCGTCGCTGTCGTTGCTGGCCGATCCGGCCGACGCCTGGCGCACGCCCACACCCACACCGTAATCGTTGGCGCGCGCCGCGCGCTTGACCTGCCTCTTGCACTGATCGCACCTCGCGCCCGCCGGGGGCGACCGTGTGCGCGCCTGCCAGGCCGGACGGGCGCACTTAGCGGCGCTTTCCGCCCCTTCTTTAGGGACGACGTCACGCTTTTCTCATCCGGCGCAAAGGCCGTTCCCACAGGGCTTTCCGCGGTCTAGCACATTTTTTCGCGCACCCCCTAAAGGTTTTTTTGGCAGCGCCGTTATTCATTTCGCAACACGAAGACGACTAGCCCAACAAAACAAACCGGCAGCGTCTTTTCCCTTCAACGCCGTGAATCCAAATAAGAGGAGACGAACATGGCACAGGTAATCAACACGAACACGATGTCGCTCAACGCTCAGCGCAACCTGAGCACCAGCGGCGCCTCTCTGGCCACCACCATCCAGCGCCTGTCATCGGGCCTGCGCATCAACAGTGCGAAGGACGACGCCGCCGGTCTGGCCATTTCCGAACGCTTCAGCACCCAGATCCGCGGCCTCGACGTCGCCGTGCGCAATGCAAACGATGGCATCTCGCTGGCCCAGGTCGCCGAAGGTTCGCTGACCGAAATCGGCAACAACCTGCAGCGCATCCGCGAACTGGCCGTGCAGTCCTCCAACGCCAGCAACTCGGCGTCCGACCGCGCCGCGCTGAATGCCGAAGTCAAGCAGCTGACCTCCGAAATCGACCGCGTCGCCAAGCAGGCCGACTTCAACGGCACCAAGCTGCTGGACGGCTCGTTCACCAGCCAGCTGTTCCAGGTCGGCGCCAACGCCGGCCAGGCCATCGCCATCGACAAGGTGGTCGACGCCCGCGCCCAGACGCTGGGCGGCGTGACCTTCGCCAACCTCTACACCGGCACGGCGCTGGGCGCGGACGCGGCCACGGCCGACACCACCTTCTCGCAGCTGCAGGTCACCACGACCAGCGGCGGCGTCACCAAGACCATCGACATCGGTGCCTTCGAAGTGAAGGCCGGCCAGTCGATCACGCAGGGCGCGGCCGCCGCGCTGAACGCCAAGCTGGGCGAGACCGGCGTCTACGCCGAGGTCAAGGCCGGCGTCATCAATCTGACCGGGATCAAGGGCGGCCAGGCGTTCGACCTGGCATTCGGTGGCCCTGCCGTGACCGGCGCCACCATCTCGACGGCCGCCAATCTGGGCCTGACCGAAACCAGCACCAACGGTGGCGACCTGGCCACGGCCGGCAGCTTTGTCCAGGCCCTGGACATCACCACGTTCGCCGGCGCGCAGCGCGCCCTGGAAGTGGTGGACAAGGCCCTGACCTCGGTCAACGGCGCCCGCGCCGACCTGGGCGCCATCCAGAACCGCTTCACCTCGGTGGTCGCCAACCTGCAGACCAGCTCGGAAAACCTGG
>NZ_LSIF01000102.1 GCF_001556105.1 Pseudoxanthomonas mexicana
CAACTCGTCCAAGCCGAACCCGCTTCGCGGGTCGGCTTAACTCAGGCGTTAGGCCTCATGAAGCAAAAGTTGCGTTGGCTCGGAGTTGCATTGCTATCGGTGGCAGCGTTGCTGTTCTGGCAGCACATTTCCATGCTCATTGCCTCTGACGGCTGCTTGGACTCCGGTGGCAGCTATGACTACGTAGCGCAGGCCTGCGACCATGTAGTGTCACACCCGCATATACCGTTCTATCGCACCTGGAGCTTCTGGGTGGGCGTAGTACTTTCCTTGGGTGGATTCTGGGCTGTTGGACGCACGGATGAGGCCTAACAATTCATTCAAGCCGACGCCGCTTCGCGGCGCGGCTTAATTCAGGCGTTATGCGTGGGCGGGCGTTCTTGTTCGGTCGGCTTCGGCCATCATCGGGCTTTGCATTCTTCATGGCTTCGGCGTTAATCGGCTGTTGATGGCTCCGGCTTCGTTGTTCTTCTTTGCTTCGCTTGGCTCGGCTTCGGTTGCATCGTGTTCGCGCCGCGCGGTTGTTGTCCAGGTTCACGGCTTGCGGATGGGCGGCGCTGCGGTCTTCGGCTCAAGCACAGCCGGCCCCATGTTGTTATCGGCTGGCGGCGAGTGATTTCAGGCTCCCGGTCATCGCGCAACCGTTGCAGGCGACCGGCTCCGGGCTTACATTGGTGCATAACAATTCGTCCAAGCCGAACCCGCTTCGCGGGTCGGCTTAACTCAGGCGTTATGCGTGGG
>NZ_LSIF01000103.1 GCF_001556105.1 Pseudoxanthomonas mexicana
GGTCCAGGTTCACCGCGTCGGTGCCCTCGGTACCGGCGGCGACGTTGGTGATCTGGCGCTCGCTGCCCACGTCACCGACCGACACGCTGTTGTCGCGGTCGGCAGTGGAGTTGGCGCCGAGCGCCACGCTGTTGTCGCCCAGCGCGGTGCTGTAGAAGCCGACCGCCGTGCTGTTGTCGCCGCTGGCCCAGGATTCCGCACCCAGCGCGGTGGCGTAGTCGCCGGGCGCATAGGAGAAGAAGCCGGCCGCGGTGCTTTCCAGTCCCGAGGCTTCTGACAGGCTGCCGGCCGCGAGGCTGTAGTCACCCGCTGCGATCGCGCCGGCACCGAACGCCGCGGCACTGAAGCCGCTGGCCTGCGTGTAGACGAGCAGGCCGAAGCCGGGAATCAGGTCCGCCGGCCCACCGACCGCCACGCTGTAATCGCCGGTGGCACCGCTGGCATGGCCGAAGCTGGACGCATACGAGCCGGTCGCGGTGCTGCCGTAGCCGAATGCGGAACTCGCTTCGCCACTGGCTTCGCTGAGCACACCGAACGAGGAACTGCCGAGCGCCGAGGCCAGTGCGCCGGAGCCGATGGCCGTCGCGCCGAGGCCCGAAGCCACCGTGTTGACGCTGATCGGATTGCCATCGGCATCGAAGGCATCCACCTGGCCGCCGATGGCGATGCTGGATTCACCTGTCGCCTGGGCACTGCTGCCGGTGGCGACGCTATTGCTGCCGGTGGCCGTGGCGTTGAAGCCGGTCGCGGTCGCACCGTTCGCCAGTGCGAACGCGCCGGAGCCGGTGGCCGTTGCGCCGACGCCGTCGGCCAATGCCGCCGAGCCGGACGCGGTGGCGTAATCGCCGTTCGCCACGGCATCGTCCGTGCCGTCGTTAGCACCGTTCGCCTTGAAGTAGCGCGTGGCGTTTTCCGAGGCGTCGGCTACCGCATTCAACTGGTCCAGGTTCACCGCATCGGTACCCTCGGTGCCTTCCGCGACATTGGTGATCTGCCGTTCGCTGCCGGCGCTGCCGACGGAGACGCTGTCCTCGCGGTCGGCGACCGAGTCGCCGCCGATGGCCACGCTGTTGTCGGCTTCGGCCGTGGCCAGGTTGCCCAGCGCGACCGAATTGACGCCCGGCGAGTTGGCACCGCCGCCAACGGCGACCGAGTAATCGCCCGAGGCTTCGGTCGGCAGGAAGCCGAAGAACGCGCCACCGACGGCCACGCTGTTGTCGCCACTGGCGATGGCGTTCGACCCCAGCGCGGTGCTGTCGAAGTTGCTGGCGACCGCGCCGAAGCCCAGTGCGGTGGAACTGCTGCCGCTGGCTTCCGCGCCATAACCGAACGCCGATGCGCCGAAGTTGGAGGCGCTGCTGTAGCCACCGATGGCGGTGGCGGCATCGTCGGACGCGTCGCTGCGGAAGCCGACTGCCGTGGCCTGGATGCCCGAGGCGCTGGCTTCGGTGCCGAGCGCGGAGGAATACGCGCCGGAGGCATTCGCGCCTGCACCGGCGGCCGTGGCACCGGTTTCGCTGGCGACCGCACCTGCACCCACCGCTGTTGCATCGTCCGCCGTGGCTTCCGTGCTGGCGTAGACCGGGTTGCCGTCGGCATCGAGGATCGGATCCCCGTTCTCGTCGAACAACTGTCGCTGTCCGCCGATCGCGACCGAGCCTGCACCGATGGCTTGCGCGCCGGAGCCGTTGGCGACGCTGTTCGCGCCGGTGGCCGTGGCGTTGAAGCCGGTCGCGGTCGCACCGTCCGCCAGTGCGAACGCACCGGAGCCGGTGGCCGTTGCGCCGACGCCGTCGGCCAATGCCGCCGAGCCGGACGCGGTGGCGTAATCGCCGTTCGCCACGGCATCGTCCGTGCCGTCGTT
>NZ_LSIF01000104.1:0-2500 GCF_001556105.1 Pseudoxanthomonas mexicana
GCTACAGTAACCCCGGACTCCAAATGGTTCCGCTACTGAAAGCGGGGGGACGTCGATGCCATTCGACGCCTGCCGGATCGGTAGACGAATCACCGAAATCGTTGTTGCGTACATGGGTGATGCCAAGCATGCGCAGCCCAAGGCGGTGGTACGCGGTCAGCAGGGTGGGATCGGTTGCGAGTGGCGCCGCATTCTCCATGCTGATGAAGGCCACGCGCTTGCCCGAAAGTACGATGCGCTCTGCGTCTTCTGCGCTCAACGCGAGCTCCATGTCGCCAGTATTTGCTGCAAGCACTTCACGGATATCGACCAAACGGGCAAGGCCATGATCACGCGCCGCCCGTTTGCCGACGGCATCGCGCGGCCCTTGCGCCGTGTAGATCACCCAGAAGCCACCATCCAGGCCGCCGCTTTTCATGCGCGGCAGGTCTACCTGCGATAGGTCTCCCTCGTGCTGGTGGTCATCCGCAATGCGCCAGTCGGGTCGAGCGAAATTCGCAGGGGTGTCCAGATGCGTGTCCAATACCAACGCCGAAGCGTGCACTCGCTGTGCTTCCGTAGGCGTCGCGGCCACCGCGTTGCCCTGAATGACCAAACCCGAAGCCAGCGCGCTGACCAACATCAATCGACAGAGCTTCATGTATCGCCCCCTCGTGGCGAGATAAAGATCGATTGTTGGCGAAAGCAAGACAAGAAAAAACCCCCGTTCTCTCGAACGGGGGTTTTGGGGTAAAGCCCCTGGCGATGACCTACTCTTGCATGGCTTAAGCCACACTACCATCGGCGCGGCTGCGTTTCACTTCCGTGTTCGGGATGGGAACGGGTGGGACCACAGCGCTAATTTCACCAGGGAGAGGGTTGGAGCGTCGCCATCCAAGGAACGGATTAAGGCGCCAATCTCTCATAGGGTCTTGTGACGTAGCGGGCATTGGATTTTCTCTGACGATATCGTCGAGTCCAAGGCCACTTGAGGTTATATGGTCAAGCCACACGGATCATTAGTATCAGTTAGCTCAATGGGTTGCCCCACTTACACACCTGACCTATCAACCACCTAGTCTTGATGGTTCCTTTAGGGGGCTTGTGCCCCGGGAGATCTCATCTTGAGGCGCGCTTCCCGCTTAGATGCTTTCAGCGGTTATCGCTTCCGAACATAGCTACCCGGCAATGCCACTGGCGTGACAACCGGAACACCAGAGGTTCGTCCACTCCGGTCCTCTCGTACTAGGAGCAGCCCCTCTCAAATCTCCAACGCCCATGGCAGATAGGGACCGAACTGTCTCACGACGTTCTGAACCCAGCTCGCGTACCACTTTAAATGGCGAACAGCCATACCCTTGGGACCGACTACAGCCCCAGGATGTGATGAGCCGACATCGAGGTGCCAAACACCGCCGTCGATATGAACTCTTGGGCGGTATCAGCCTGTTATCCCCGGAGTACCTTTTATCCGTTGAGCGATGGCCCTTCCATACAGAACCACCGGATCACTAAGTCCTACTTTCGTACCTGCTTGATCCGTCGATCTCGCAGTCAAGCACGCTTATGCCTTTGCACACAGTGCGCGATGTCCGACCGCGCTGAGCGTACCTTCGAGCTCCTCCGTTACTCTTTGGGAGGAGACCGCCCCAGTCAAACTACCCACCATACATGGTCCCCGATCCGGATTACGGACCTAGGTTAGAACGTCAAGCACATCAGGGTGGTATTTCAAGGTTGGCTCCACCGAAGCTAGCGCCTCGGTTTCATAGCCTCCCACCTATCCTACACAGACGAACTCAACGTTCAATGTAAAGCTATAGTAAAGGTTCACGGGGTCTTTCCGTCTTGCCACGGGAACGCTGCATCTTCACAGCGATTTCAATTTCACTGAGTCTCGGGTGGAGACAGCGCCGCTGTCGTTACGCCATTCGTGCAGGTCGGAACTTACCCGACAAGGAATTTCGCTACCTTAGGACCGTTATAGTTACGGCCGCCGTTTACTGGGGCTTCGATCAAGAGCTTCGCCTTGCGGCTGACCCCATCAATTAACCTTCCAGCACCGGGCAGGCGTCACACCCTATACGTCCACTTTCGTGTTTGCAGAGTGCTGTGTTTTTGATAAACAGTCGCAGCGGCCTGGTTTCTGCGACCCCCCTCAGCTATAGCCCGCATGGGCCACCAAAGAGGGTGCACCTTCTCCCGAAGTTACGGTGCCATGTTGCCTAGTTCCTTCACCCGAGTTCTCTCAAGCGCCTGAGAATTCTCATCCTACCCACCTGTGTCGGTTTACGGTACGGTCTGCGTGAGCTGAAGCTTAGGAGCTTTTCCTGGAAGCGTGGTATCAGTGACTTCGTCCTAAAGGACTCGTCTCGGTGCTCGGTCTTAAAGGATCCCGGATTTGCCAAAGATCCAAACCTACCGCCTTTCCCCGGGACAACCAACGCCCGGTACACCTAACCTTCTCCGTCCCTCCATCGCACTCACGCGAGGTGCAGGAATATTAACCTGCTTCCCATCG
>NZ_LSIF01000104.1:7500-50178 GCF_001556105.1 Pseudoxanthomonas mexicana
CGTCGGCACCACGGCCGATCAGGGCAAACGCTTCTGCGGAGGACACGGGATAGCAGTTCCAGTAGGGGCGGCCACGTGAAGGCCAAGTCAGTGACGTGAAGTTGCCGTTAAAAGAAAGTAAATAGTGATATCAGTCAAAAAAGCTATTTGACTCAATGGTTTGACGCGAAGTCTTCGCGTGTCTATGGTACGCCGATTGGGGCTTTGCCTTGGCCCCGGGATGCAACCTTGATGCAAACTCATGGGGGCGGCAACAGCCGCAAGCAACAATTCCGGGATCGCCTTGGGGTGCTTCGCGATACCGCGGTGAAGCGGCATCTGCCGGAAGGGCGCTGGACGCGCCGCCACTGGATCCACGCCAGCCTCTTCACCACGATCGGTGTGTTGATGGCCACCATCGTGCCGGGCTTCTCCAGCGCGATCCAGGTGCCGGTGTCCGAACCGCGCAACACCCTGCTGCTGGATCTGCCCGAACTGTCTGCGGCACGCCTGGCCGGCACGGCCGGCGACAGCTGGCAGGTGATCCGGGTGCAGCGAGGTGAGACCCTTGGCGCCATTTTCGAAGAGTTGGGCATCCCGGCCGCCACGCTGCATCGCATCCTGGACAACGCGGACGCCAAGAAGGCGCTGACGCGCCTGAAGCCCGGCACCGAAATCGCGTTCGACCTGCCGGTCACCGGTGGCTTGCGCACGTTGCGCTACGACCGCGATCCCAGCCACCGGGTCGAACTGCTGGTCGGTGCCGACAAGGTCACCGAGCGCGTGGTCGCCCGCGAAACCACCACCCGGACGGTCGTGCTCAGCGGCAAGGTCGGGCGTTCGTTGAACCGCTCGGCCCGCAAGGCAGGCCTCACGTCGGCCAACATCAATTCGCTGACCGACGAGATCTTCAAGTACGACATCGACTTCAACTCGGACCTGGGCCCGGACGACCGTTTCAGCGTGGTCGTCGAACAGACCTGGCGCGAGGGCGAGCTGGTCAGCACCAGCCCGGTCCAGGCCGCCACGTTCACCGTCGACGGCAAGCTGCATTCGGGTTTCCGCTTCACCCGCCCGGGCGGGAAACCGGAGTACTTCACTGCCGCCGGCCGGCCGCTGAAGAAGAATTTCATCCGCATGCCGATCGCGTATGCACGCATGAGCTCGAAGTTCGGTGCACGCCGCCATCCGGTGCTGGGCACGATGCGCATGCACAAGGGCGTGGATTACGCCGCGTCGACGGGCACGCCGATCATGGCCGCCGGCGACGGTCGTGTGCAGTTCGCGGGCTGGCAGGGCGGCTACGGGCGCACGGTCATCCTCGACCACGGCCGCGGGCACACCACGCTGTATGCGCACATGTCGCGCGTGGGCAGCATCAAGCAGGGCCAGCGCGTCGCGCAAGGCACAGTGATCGGCTACGTCGGCACCACCGGCCTGTCGACCGGACCACACCTGCACTACGAGTTCCGCATCAACGGCGCGCACCGCAATCCGCTGTCGGTCACGATGCCGCCGCCGGAGCCGCTGGCGGGCGCGCAGCTCGCCGCGTACCGCACCTACACGGCGAATGCGCTGACGCGTATCCGTACGGTCGAGAACATCATCTATGCCGATGTCGGGCCGGCGGACGATGCCAAGAAACCGACCACGGTGGCCAGCGCGAAACCGGCAGCACGCAAGGGCTGATCGCCCCGCATGGCGGGCTGCCTGAAAAGGCGGGACACTGTCCCGCCTTTTTCTTTGCCTGACGGTTCCGCATGACTGACGCCACCGACGCCGATCTCTATCTGGGCCTGATGTCCGGCACCAGCGCCGACGGCATCGATGCCGCCCTGGTGCGCTTCGAAGGCGAGGGCCGCACCCTGCGCTGCGAACTGGTGCAGGGCCGCACGTTCGAGTGGAACGCGGCATTGCGCGCGCAGCTCGTTGCACTTGGCCAAGGCGCGGATACCGTGTCGCTTGATGCACTGGGCGCGCTGGACGGACGCATCGCGCTGGCCTTCGCCGAGGCGGCGCTGGCCTTGCTGCAGGAGGCCGGCGTGCCGCGCGACCGTGTCCGCGCGATCGGCTCGCACGGCCAGACGGTCCGGCACCGCCCGCAAGCGGAGCCGCCTTTTACGTGGCAACTCGGCGACGGCAACGTGATCGCCGAGCGCAGCGGTATCCCCACGGTGGCCGACTTCCGTCGCCGCGATGTGGCCGCCGGCGGCCAGGGCGCGCCGCTGATGCCGGCGTTCCATGCGGCGCTGCTGGGTTCCCCGACCGAGGACCGCGCGGCGCTCAACCTGGGCGGCATCGCCAATTTCACCTTGTTGCCCACCAAGGGGGACGTGCGCGGCTTCGATACCGGCCCGGCGAACGCCCTGATGGATGCGTGGTGCGAGCGCCATAGCGGCCAGCCGTATGACGCCGGTGGCGCATTCGCGGCAAGCGGCAGCGTCGATGCGCCGCTCCTCGCCCGGCTGCTGGCGGAACCCTGGTTCGCCCTGCCTCCGCCCAAGAGCACCGGTCGCGAACAGTTCCATCTCGACTGGCTGCAGGCGCGACTGGGCGACGCCGTGGTGGCACCGGCAGACCTGCAAGCCACGCTGCTGGAACTGACCGCGCGCACGGTCGCCGATGCCCTGCAGATGACGCAACCGGACACGCGACGCGTGCTGGTGTGCGGGGGCGGCGTACGGAATCCGGTACTAATGGCGCGATTGGCGGCGTACCTGCCGCAGGCCGTCGTGGAGTCGACCTCCGCGCATGGCCTGGATCCGGATTACGTGGAAGCGATGGGCTTCGCCTGGCTGGCGCGTGAAACGCTGGCAGGACGCCCCGGCAACCTGCCCGCAGTGACCGGAGCCGCCGGACCCCGCATCCTCGGCGTGGTCTACCCCGCCTAGAAGCCGTTGCCGGGCGACACGCTCTTCAAGGCGCTGATCGCGTCGGCCAATGCATTCACTTCGCGGTCGTCGAAGCCGCCGCGGACTTCGGACTCACAGACGAACAAGCCCTGCTCCAGCAGGTTGAAGATGGTGTCGTGGATCGGCCAGCCACGGGCCTGGGAGACGCGCCGGATGCGCTCCGCCAGGATCGGGTCCACGTCTTTCAGCACGATGTCGGTCATTTCGCCGTCCCCCAAGCTGCTCCCGGAAGGGACTGTAGCGCAGTCAATCATCCACGCGTATCCGGTGGCGGTTCATCCACACCGGTCGCGGCCTCGTGTCCACCACCGAACCGGATGCGCGGCGCCAGCCAGAAGAACAGCATGACCGCGGGTACTGCCACCAATGCGGTGATCCAGAAATACACGCCATAGCCGGTCTGTTCGACGATACCGCCGGAGACGGCGCTGAGCAGTTTGCCGGGCAGCATCACCAGCGAGGAGAACAGGGCGTACTGCGTGGCCGTGAAGCGCTGGTTCACCAGCGCCGAGAGGAACGCGACGAGCGTGGTGCCCTGGAAGCCCTGCGCCAGGTTTTCGCCGGAGATCACCAGCGTCAGTTTCCACACGTCGCCGTCCGCGCCGATCAACCAGACGTAGAGCAGATTGCTGATCGCGCCCAGCACGATGCCCGCCAGCAGCGGCCACTTCACGCCCCAGCGCGCGATCGCGATGCCGGCGAGGAATACCCCGCCCAGTCCGACCCAGATGCCGTAGAACTTGGTGACCGTGGCGATCTCGGTCTTGGTGAAGCCCTGGCCGAGGTAGAACGGCGCCATGATGCCGCCACCCAATGACTGATCCGAAATCTTCGCCAGCAGGATGAAGGCGAGCAGCGCCAGCGCCAGCGCCGCACCAAAGCGGCGGAAAAAGTCGAGGAACGGCTCCACCACGCCTTCCTGCAGGCCTTCCGCCCACGTCGTCATCCTGACCCGCACCACGTCCGGCTCCGAGGCGAGCAGCACCGCAACCACCGGGATCAGCATGAACGCGGCCATGGCGACGTACACCTGCGGCCACGGCACGTGGTCGGCCAGCACCAGCGCCAGCATGCCGGTGATGATCAGCGCGATGCGGTAACCCAGCGAGTAGGTCGCCAGCAACGCGCCCTGCGATTCCTGCGGCGCGATCTCGATACGGTATGCATCCACCGCGATATCCAGCGTGGCGCCCGCAAACGCCGTCAGCAGTGTGATCCAGATGAAGGGGGCCAGCTTGCCGGGCGTCAGGTGCGCCATCAGCAGCAGGCCGATGATGACGATCGCCAACGCCAGCAGCAGCCAGCCGCGACGCTGGCCCAGTCGTCCGAGCAACGGCAGCCGCCAGCGGTCCACCACCGGCGCCCACAGGAACTTGAGCGTGTACGCCAGGCCCGCGCTGGCGATCAGGGTGATGTTCTTCAGCTCCAGCCCGTTCTCGGTCAGCCAGTACGCCAGCGTGCCGGCCACCAGCAGGAACGGCATGCCCGAGGCGAAGCCGAAGAAGAACATCGTCCATGCCGACGGCTGTGCGAACGCACGCCAGACCGAGGGCTTGGACGGGCGGTCGCCGGCGGAGATCGTCATCAGGTGTAGTCCACCGTGAAGGGCGCATGGTCGGAGAAGCGCTGCTCGCGATAGATCGAGCAGGCTTTCAGGCGGTCACGCAGCGACGGCGTGACGAACTGGTAGTCGATCCGCCATCCCACGTTGTTGGCGCGCGCCGCGCCACGGTTGCTCCACCACGTGTAGTCCTGCCCTTCCGGATGCAGCGCGCGGTACGCGTCGACCCAGCCACCGTCGTCCACGCACATGCCGTTCAACCAGTCCCGTTCGGGTGGCAGGCAGCCGGAATTCTTCTGGTTGCTGGTCCAGTTCTTGATGTCCAGCCGGCTGCGCACGATGTTCCAGTCGCCGCACAGCACGTAATGGCGGCCGCTGCGACGCCATTCGTCCAGCACCGGCGCCAGCCAGTCCATCACCTTGAACTTGAAGCCCTGGCGTTCGTCGCCCGACGAGCCCGACGGGATATAGAACGACACCACGCTCAGGTCGCCGAAGCGCGCTTCGATGTAGCGGCCCTCCTCGTCGAAGTCCGGCCAGCCCAGCGCCGTTCGGACTTCGTCAGGCTCGCGCCTGGCGTAGATCGCCACGCCGCTGTAGCCCTTCTTGGTGCTGGCATCGCGGAACCAGGCCTTGTAGCCCGCCGGCAGGAACTCGGGGCCGGCCAGCTGGTGCTCCTGGGCCTTGGTCTCCTGCACGCACAGCACATCGGCGTTCTGCGCCGTGAACCAGTCGAAGAAGCCCTTGGTGGCGGCCGAGCGCAGGCCGTTGGCGTTGAAGCTGATGATGCGCATGTGCACGTCGTTCGTCGGAAACCGGGCAAGCGTACCCGAACCGGCGCATCCGTCGCGCGGCCTCGACCGGCAGGCGGTTATCCTGTCGTCTCACCTGTTCAGTCCGCCACCGCCCATGACCGATCACCGCGCCCGCTTCCTCCAGCTCGCCCTGCACGCGCAGGCCCTGCGCTTCGGCCAGTTCACGCTGAAATCGGGGCGGCAGAGCCCGTACTTCTTCAATGCCGGACGCTTCGACAGCGGCGCGCGCCTCGCCGGGCTGGCGGCCTGCTACGTCGATGCGGTCGAGGAGGCAGGCCTGTCGTTCGACCTGCTGTTCGGTCCCGCCTACAAGGGCATTCCGCTGGCGACCGCCGTGGCGTGCGAGTTCGCCCGCCGCGGTCGCGACGTGCCGGTCGCGTTCAACCGCAAGGAAGCCAAGGATCACGGCGAAGGCGGCCTGCTGATCGGCGCACCGCTGGAAGACCGCCGCGTACTGATCGTCGACGACGTGATTACCGCCGGCACCGCCATCCGCGAAGCGCTGGGCCTGATCCGCGCCGGTGGCGGCACGCCGGCCGGGATCGTCGTCGCGCTCGACCGGCAGGAAGTGCTGGGCGAACCCGGCACCGGCGGCGCTCGCCGTTCGGCCGCGCAATCGGTGGCCGAGGAAACCAGCGTGCCGGTGGTGGCCGTGGCCAGCCTGCACGACCTGCTTGCTTTTGCCGGCGAAAGCGCCGACCTTGTCCACCACCGCGACGACCTGCTGGCCTATCGGGCCCGCTACGGCAGCGCGGCCCAGGACTGACCGCAGTGGGGACTGCCATGACCGTCCGTACTTCCTACCTGCTGGCTGCGTTGCTCGTGGCCGCGCCGATCGTGCATGCACAGGGCAACCAGGGTGCCGCGCCGGCCAACAAGAAACTCTTCTGCTGGGAAGAGAAGGGCCAGCGTGTCTGCAGTGATGCGCTGCCGGCCGATGCCGTCAACGTCGCGCGCGACGAGATCAGTGCGGCCAGCGGGCTGCGCACCGGCGGCGTGGACCGCGCCTTGACCGATGAAGAACGCGCGCAGGCCGCCGTCGTGGCGCAGCAGCAGCTGATCGATGCCGCCGCCGCGGACATGCGCCGGCGCACCGACGCCGCGATGCTGCTCTCGTACCGCAGCGAAGAGGAGCTGCGGCGCGTCTTCAACGAGCGCACGGCCATCGTCGACAACAACGTCCGCACCGCCAGTTACAACACCATCAGCCTGCGCGATGGCCTGATCAGCCTGCTGCAGACCGCCGGTGACAACGAACTGGCCGGCCGGCCCGTGTCCAAGGAGATGGCCGCTTCCATCCACCAGCGCCACGCGGAACTGGTGCGTACGCGCCGCCTGCAACAGAGTTTCGAGACGCAGCGCGCGCAACTGGACGTGGAGATCGCCGATATCCTGCAGCGCTTCCGCGCCATGAAGGGCGTCACACCGGAACAGGCGGAAGAAGCCGCCCTCAAGTCCACCACGCCTGACGTGCCCGCGCCCGCACGCAGGTAGGCCGCGTCGGCACCCTCTCTGGAAACGACAACGCCGGGCGCTGCCCGGCGTTGTCGCAATGGCCCCTGGTGTGCGGGCTCAGAACGTCATCTTCAACTCCGGCGCCAGCGCCTGCAGGCGCGTGCGGAACTCGGTCTTGATGCGCTCCAGCGCGGCCTTGTTGTCGGCTTCGAAACGCAACACCAGGATCGGCGTGGTGTTGGATGCACGGACCAGGCCCCAACCGTCGTCCCAGTCCGCGCGCAGACCGTCGATCGTGGACAGGCGCGCACCCTCGAACTCGGCACCGTCCACGAAGCGCTCGACGATGGCGTGCGGCGTGCCGTCGACCACGTCCACCTTGATTTCGGGCGTGGACACACCATTCGGCAGGTCGGCCAGCACCTCGGACGGGGTCTCGACCCGGTTGGCCAGGATCTCCAGCAGGCGGGCGGCCGAATACAGGCCATCGTCGAACCCGTACCAGCGCTCCTGGAAGAAGAAATGGCCGCTCATTTCGCCGGCCAGTTCCGCGCCGCTCTCGCGCATCTTGGCCTTGATCAGCGAATGACCGGTCTTCCACATCATCGGCGTGCCGCCATGGCGCAGCACCCACCCCTGCAGCTTCCCGGTGCACTTCACGTCGTAGATGATCAGCGCGCCCGGGTTGCGTTCCAGCACGTCGGCGGCGAACAGCATCAGCAGGCGATCGGGGAAGATGATCTCCCCTTCCTTGGTCACCACGCCCAGGCGATCGCCATCCCCGTCGAAGGCCAGGCCGATGTCGGCGTCGAACCGCTTCACCGTCTGGATCAGGTCTTCCAGATTGTGCGGCTCGCTGGGGTCGGGGTGGTGGTTGGGGAAGGTGCCGTCGACCTCGCAGTAGAGCGGGATCACGTCCGCGCCGATCGCTTCCAGCAGCTGCGGCGCGATGTCGCCGGCGACGCCGTTGCCTGCGTCCACCACGATCTTCAGCGGGCGCTCCAGCTGCACGTCGTCGGCGATGCGCTGGATGTAGTCCGCCGTGATGTCGCGCTGCTGCAGGTCGCCCGGCATCGGCGCCTCGTACAGGCGGCGGTCGCGGATGCGCTCGTACAGGTCGGTGATCGCGTCGCCCGACAGGGTCTGCCCGCCGACCACGATCTTGAAGCCGTTGTAGTCCGGCGGGTTGTGGCTGCCGGTCACCGCCACGCAGCTGCCCGCGCGCAGGTGGTAGGCGCCGAAGTAGGCCACCGGCGTCGGCGCCAGGCCGATATCGATGACATTGCGACCGGTCTTGCGCAGGCCTTCGATCAGCCCGCCCACCAGGTCCGGCCCGGACAGGCGGCCATCGCGGCCGACGACGATGTCGGTCAGGTCCTCGTCGCGCATCAGAGAGCCGATGGCCAGGCCGATCAGTTCGGCAACCTCGACACTCAGCGACTTCCCGACGATGCCGCGGATGTCGTAGGCGCGGAAAATGCCCGGATCCACGTCGACGGCCTTGCCTTCGGACTGCCGGTAGCCACCCTGCCCTTCGCCTTCGGCGGTTGCCGCCGGGCGCGTGGCCGCGGCGGGAAGCGGCTCGCGCTGCAACGCCTCACCCAGGGTCGGTTCGTCCATGTCGTGCATCTCTGCTCCTTTCGATCCAAAACGTCCCACACGAACACCACCGCGCGCGACCACCAGGGCCGCGATCGCCAGCCCGGCCAGCAAGGCCGCCACCACGAGTGCCGGAATCGCCCCCAGCCCCAGCGGGCCGGATTCGCTGTCCGGCGCCGCGGTCGCCACGCGCAGACCGGTCTTGCCGACCGCGTGGGCCATGCGCTCGGCACCGTCTTCAAGCCGGCTGTCGCCGCGCTGCTGGATCGAGTAGGCGCCCTGCCGCAACGCCAGGTAGCCACCGGCCGGCATCGCCACGCCATCGAAGCCTTCGGTCAGGTGTGCCAGCGGCACGCGTACGTACAACACGCCCTGCGGCACCGCTGTCGCCATGCCGAACGAGGTCTGCTTGCCGTCCTTCACCACGCGGGTGGCCACCGCATTGCCCTGCATGCCGGCTTCCAGCAGCGCCAGCTTGCTGTATCCGAACGTGGCGGCATCGCCATAGGCGGCCTGCAAGGCGCCATCGAGGATCTCGACCTGCTCCACGCCGGTCCAGCCTTCGCGGACCGCCGCAATGGCAGCTGCGGTGTCGTTCGCGGCCAAGGCCGCCTTGACCGGTGCGGACGCCAGTCGCTGTTCCAGCTGCTTGACCTGCGCCGCATGGCGGGCCTGCACAAGCTCGACGGCCTGGTCGCGTGCCCGCTCGATACCTTCCAGCTGGCCGGCATCGCGCCACTGGCGGACACCGCTCCACGCCAGCAGGACGGCCAGCAGGGCCAGCAGCACCGCCAGTTTCGGCAACGCGCTACGCAGGTCGCCCACGGGAATCCGCATGCGGTTCTCGCTCGTCGTATCCATTGGTTTGTCCCCTGTCATCGCACGCCGGTGTGGCCAAAGCCACCCGTCCCCCGTGCGCTGTCGGCGAAAGTATCCACCACTTGCAGGCTCACGCGCACGACCGGCAGCACCATCACCTGGGCGATACGGTCGCCCGGCTGGATGGTGAAGGCCTCGTGCCCGCGGTTCCACACGCTGATCAGCAGCGGCCCCTGGTAGTCGGCGTCGATCAGGCCGGTGCCGTTGCCCAGCACGATGCCGTGGCGATGGCCCAGCCCGGAGCGCGGCAGCACCACCGCGCACAGCTGCGGGTCGCCCAGGTGCAGCGCGATGCCGCTGGGCACCAGCGCCGCGTCGCCGGGCTCCAGCACGAGCGGCGCATCCAGGGCGGCGCGCAGGTCCATGCCCGCGCTCGCCTCGGTGGCGTAGGCCGGCATCGGCCACTCATCGCCAAACCGGGGATCCAGCAGCTTCACTTCCACCGCGCGCTCTGCGCTCATGCGTCCAGTCGCTCCACGATCAGGTCGATCAGCTCATCCGCCAGCTGCGTCTTCGGTGCGGACGCGAAGCTGCGCTCGCCGTCCTTCCAGTACGCGGTCATGGCATTGCTGTCGCTTTCGAAACCGCCATCGGCGATGCCCACGCGGTTGGCCACGATCATGTCCAGCCGCTTGGCGTCCAGCTTCTTGCGCGCGTACTCGGCCACGTTGTTGGTCTCGGCGGCGAAACCGACCACCAGCTTCAGCGCCTGCGTCTGCGCGGCGACCTCGGCCAGGATGTCCGGCGTGCGCATCAGGTCGAGCGCCAGCGACTCGCTGGACTTCTTGATCTTGTTGGCGGCCGGCTCGCGTGGCGTGTAGTCCGCGACGGCAGCGGCTCCGATGTAGATGTCGGCCGGCAGCGCGGCGAACACCGCCTGGTGCATCTGCGCGGCGGACCGCACGTCCACGCGGCTCACGCCGGCCGGCGTGGCCAGGTGTACCGGACCGGCCACCAGCGTGACTCGCGCACCGCGCTTCGCGGCGCTGGCGGCCACGGCGAAGCCCATCTTCCCGCTGCTTCGGTTGCCCAGGTAGCGCACGGGATCCAGGTCTTCGTAGGTCGGCCCGGCGCTGACCACGATCTTCAATCCGGCAAGATCCTGCGGTCCCGTCGGCGCCACGGCGGCCTGGCCCGCCAGTGCGGCGACGATCTCATCCGGCTCGGCCAGCCGGCCGGGACCGGACTCGCCCTCGGCGAGCGGCCCGTCGTTCGGGCCGACCACGTGTACATCGCGGCCGCGCAGCGTGGCCAGGTTGGCCTGCGTGACGGGGTGCTGCCACATGCGGTGGTTCATCGCCGGCGCGATCGTGATCGGTGCGGTGGTCGCCAGGCAGAGCGTGGTCACCAGGTCGTCGGCCAGGCCGTGCGCCAGCCGCGCCATCAGGTCGGCGGTCGCCGGCGCGACGATCACCCGGTCGGCCCAGCGCGCCAGCTCGATATGGCCCATCGCCTGTTCGGCGGCGCTATCCCACAACGTGATCCGTGTGGGCTGCCCGGACAGGGCCTGGAAACTCAACGGGGTCACGAACTGCTGAGCGCCCGCCGTCATGGCGACCTGCACCTCCGCACCCGCGTCGCGCAAGCGGCGCACCAGCTCGAGCGCCTTGTAGGCGGCGATCCCGCCTCCCACGCACAGCAGCAGGCGTTGCCCCGCGAGACCCTGCGTCTTGTCCGATCCACTCACGTCGGCCCATTCCTACGTCGATACCGGCGATTAGCTTACCCGAACGCCCCGTGAGGCCCGATGCACGCGCAGGCGGTCCCGGCCGACGATGGGGCCATGCATATCCGCGACTGGCCCCTCGACGAACGACCCCCCCGCGGGCCCGCCAGCCTCAGCGACGCCGAGCTGCTCGCCATCTTCCTCGGCTCCGGCCTGCGCGGGCGGGATGCCGTCGCCACCGCCCGCGAACTGCTTGCCCAGCACGGTCCGTTGCGCGCCCTGCTGGAACGTCCGGCAGCCGAGCTCATCGACCTCCCTGGCCTGGGGCCGGCCCGGGCCTGCGCCCTCGGCGCTGCACTGGAACTCGGTACCCGCCTGCTGCACGCCTCGCTGGCGCGCGGCGACGCCATCGGCGACCCGGATGCGGCGGGCCGCTACTTCGCCCAGCGACTGCGGGGGCGGCCCCACGAAGTGTTCGCCGCCCTGTTCCTCGATACCCGGCATCGCGTGCTGGCCTTCGAGGAGCTGTTCCAGGGCTCCGTGGACAGCGCGGAGGTGCACCCGCGCGAAGTGGCGCGGCGCGCGCTGGCCCTGAACGCCACGGCGCTGATCGTGGGCCACAACCACCCGTCCGGGTGCGCGGAGCCTTCCGCCGCGGACCGGGCGGTGACCCAGCGGCTGAAGCAGGCACTCGCGCTGGTGGACGTGCGCCTGCTCGATCATTTCGTCGTCGGCGACGGGCCACCGCAATCGATGGCGGCGCGCGGCTGGGTCTGAGCGACCGGGCCGGGATGCGCTCTCGCTGAACCGCGCCGATCCCACGCGGAGACCGGGAAAACCTAGAATAGGCGGTTCCCACGCAACACGACGGTCCTCCGTGAAAGCTTCCCTCCGTGCCTTGATCGCCCAGGGCATCGACGCCCTGCGCTCCGCCGGCACCCTGCCGGCCGATACCGCCACGCCGGATTTCGTGGTCGAGCGACCCAAGACCCGCGAGCACGGCGACTTCGCCACCAATGCCGCTATGCAGCTGGCCAAGGCCGCGCGCAGCAATCCGCGCGCGATCGCGACGGCGCTGGTCGCGGCCCTGCCGGCCAGCGACGACGTGGCCAAGGTCGAGATCGCCGGTCCCGGCTTCATCAACTTCCATCTCAGCCCCGGCGCCTACCAGCGCGAAGTGGCGGCGGCGCTGGCGCAGGGCGAGGCGTACGGCCGCAACGACAGCGGCAAAGGACGCACCGTTGGCGTGGAATACGTGTCGGCCAACCCGACCGGTCCGCTGCACGTCGGCCATGGCCGCGCCGGCGCCATCGGCGATTGCATCGCGCGCGTACTGGCCGCCAACGGCTGGAACGCAAAGCGCGAGTTCTACTACAACGACGCCGGCGTGCAGATCGACAACCTGGCCAAGTCGACGCAGGCACGCGCACTCGGCCTGACACCGGACGGCGAAGGCTGGCCCGAGGACGGCTACCGCGGCGACTACATCGCCGACGTGGCGCAGGCCTACCTCAACGGCGATTCGGTCGAGGTCGAGGGCCACGTGGTCACCGGCGAAAAGGATCCGCAGGATCTCGACGCCATCCGCCGCTTCGCCGTGGCCTACCTGCGCCGCGAGCAGAACCTGGACCTGGCCGCGTTCGGCGTGTCGTTCGACCGCTACTTCCTGGAAAGCTCGCTGTACGCCGACGCCAAGGTAGAGGAAACCGTGCGCAAGCTGGTCGCCTCCGGCCATACCTACGAGGAAGGCGGCGCGCTGTGGCTGAAGTCCACCGACTTCGGCGACGACAAGGACCGCGTCATGCGCAAGTCCGACGGCAGCTACACCTATTTCGTGCCGGACGTGGCCTACCACCTGAGCAAGTGGCAGCGCGGCTACGAACGCGCCATCACCGAACTCGGCGCCGACCACCACGGCTCGCTGGCCCGCGTGAAGGCTGGCCTGCAGGCGCTGGGCGAAGGCATCCCGCAGGGATATCCGGAATACGTGCTGCACCAGATGGTCACGGTGATGCGCGGCGGCGAGGAAGTGAAGCTCTCCAAGCGTGCCGGCAGTTATTTCACCTTGCGCGACCTGGTGGAGGAAACCAGCGCCGACGCGACGCGCTGGTTCCTGATCGCGCGCAAGCCGGACTCGCAGCTGACCTTCGACATCGACCTGGCCCGCCAACAGAGTAACGACAACCCGGTGTTCTACGTGCAGTACGCGCATGCCCGCATCTGCAGCTTGCTGCGCCAGGCCGGCGAAAAGGGCTACGCCTACGACCAGGCGAACGGCCTGGCGAACCTGGCCACGCTCGACGACGACACCTCGCTGCAGCTGATGGTGGAACTGTCGCGCTATCCGGAAGTGGTGGAAGCCGCCGGCGAGTCGCTGGAGCCGCACGTCGTGGCGCACTACCTGCGCGAGTTGGCCTATGCTTTCCATACGTGGTACGCCGGCACGCCGGTGTTGATCGACGACGCGGCGGCGCGCGATGCGCGACTGGCGCTGGCCTTGGCGGTCCGCCAAGCGCTGGCGAATGGACTGGACCTGTTGGGCGTCAGCGCGCCCGAGAAGATGTGAGCGGAGAGCAGTAGATGGCAGCAAGGCGCGGCAAGAACCAGGCCACCCGTAACTCCGGTCATGCCACCCCTCCCTGGGTGTGGCTGATCCTCGGCCTGCTGGTCGGCCTGGCGGTGTATTTCATCGTGCCCGGCCTCGGCAAGCAGGACGGCGACGGCTTCTTCCGCCCGCAGCCGAACCCGGATGCACAGCCCGCGCCGATCGACAGCGCCGACGTCGAATCGGTCGTGCCCGACGCGCCTGCCGCCGACACGCCTGCCACGGCCGCGACGACGGATGAGGCCGCCGCGAAGGAAACGCAGTACGACTTCTACACCCTGCTGCCAGGCAAGGAAGTCCAGATGTCCGATGCCGAACTCGCCGCCAGCGCGCGCGAGGAAGACACCCGCAAGGCGCGTGCGGCATTGAACGGCCAGGCGACGACACCGGTCGCCACATCGCCGACCGCCGGCACCGTACCGACGCAACCGGCCCAGCCGACGCCGATCAACGAAACCGAACCCGCACGTGCCACTGAAGCACCGCGCACGGCGGATGCGACGGCAACGCCAAAGCCCGCCACGACCGTGGCCAGCGCCGGAACCGGCGCGCGCTACATCCTGCAGGCAGGCGCCTTCGGTGCCTCTGGCGATGCCGAAGCGACGAAGGCCAAGATCGCCATGCTCGGCCTCAGCGCCCGCGTCGAGTCGGCGCAGATCAATGGCAAGACCGTTTACCGCGTGCGCATGGGGCCGTACGGCACGGCCAGCGAGCTGGCCGAAGCGAAGCAGAAGCTCGCCAGCGGTGGCCTGCCGGCGATGGCGGTGAAAGCGCAGTGAGCGCCACCCGGCCGCCATGGCAGCGCCTGGTGATAGCGACGGCGGCGGCGATGGTGTCGCTGCTTATCGCGTCATGGCTGGTCGGGCACGTCCTGCCCGCGGCCTGGCAGGAGGTGGTACAGACCCGCTGGGGATTCCTCACGCCGGTCAGCTACATCGTCACGGCCGCCTGCATGGGATTGGGCGGCGCACTGGCCGGCCATCGCTTCCTGATCGTCGCCGTCGGCCTGACGCTGGCCGTGTGGGCCGCGACGCTGTCGGTGCTGGCCGGCATCGCCGGCGCGGCCTCGGACATCGCCTACCCGCTCGGTTACCTGCTGCGCACCAACGCGCTCAGCGCGACGCTCTCCGTGGTGGCCGCCGCACTCGGCACGTGGCTCGGCGCGCTCTGGTACGCGCGTCGCGCAGCGCGGCGCTGACCGCATTCCGTTGTCCTCGCCCAAGGAACTCCCATGAGCCGCACCGCCCTCATCACCGGCGCCACCTCCGGCTTCGGCGCTGCTGCCGTCCGTCGTTTCGCGGCCGCCGGTTGGCGCGTGATCGCCACCGGACGCCGCGCCGATCGCCTGCAGGCGCTGGTGGATGACGTCGGTGCCGACAAGGTGCATGCCGTCGCTTTCGACATCCGCGACGACGCCGCGATGGACGCCGCCCTCGCCGCTCTGCCGGAAGGCTTCCGCGACATCGACCTGCTGGTGAACAACGCCGGCCTCGCGCAGGGCACGCTGCCCGCGCAAACGGCGTTGCTGTCGGACTGGCGCACGATGATCGACACCAACATCACCGCCCTGGTCACGCTGACGCACCGCCTGCTACCGGCGCTGGTCGCACGCAAGGGCGCCATCATCAACATCAGTTCGGTCGCCGGCGTGTATCCGTACCCCGGCGGCAATGCCTACGGCGGCAGCAAGGCCTTCGTCAGCCAGTTCTCGTTGGGCTTGCGCAGCGACCTGCACGGCACCGGCGTGCGCGTGACCACGATCGAGCCCGGCATGGCCGAAACCGAATTCACCCTGGTGCGCACGCACGGCGACCAGGCCGCGTCCGACAAGCTCTACACCGGTGCGAATCCGATGACGGCCGACGACATCGCCGAGTCGATCTTCTACGTCGCCACGCTGCCGCCGCACCTCAACATCAACCGACTGGAAATCATGCCGGTGACGCAGTCGTTCGCGGGATTCCAGGTCGCGCGCGACTGACGCGCGCGCCGATCAGGCGAGCGGTTCGTCCGACAGATAGGTGTACCCGGTCAGGCCCGCTTCCAGCGCATCGGCCAGACGCTGCGATTCGTCCGCCGGCAGGCCGGCTTCGTCCACGCGCTGCTGGTACACCGCACGCAGGTCGTCCAGCTGGTAACCCACGTAATCGAGCATCACGTCGGTGGTGTCGCCGCGGCGTTGCTGGGTGAGCAGGTAGCCGGTGCCGGCATCGGCGCTGACTTCCACCGCATCGGTGTCGCCGAACAGGTTGTGGATGTCGCCGAGGATTTCCTGGTACGCGCCGACCAGGAAGATGCCGAGGCGATAGCTCTCGCCGGGCTTCATCGCGTGCAGCGGCATCGAGGAGTCCAACCCCTCGTTCTCGACGTAGGTCTTGACCATGCCATCCGAGTCGCAGGTCATGTCGGCGATGATGCCACGACGCGCCGGCGCCTCGTCCAGCCGTTCGATCGGCACGATCGGGAACACCTGGTCGATGGCCCACACGTCGGGGATCGATTCGAACACGCTGAAATTGACGAAGTACTTGTCGACCAGGCGCTCGTTGAGTTCGTCCAACAGGTCGCGATGGCTGCGCTCGTCGCTGCTCAGGCGTGCACGCACGGCGTGCGCGATGGCATAGAACAGGTCGTCGATGCGCGCGCGGTGCACCAGGTCGATCTGGCCCAGCGCGTACAGCGACAGGCCTTCGCTGTGGTGGTGCTGCGCTTCATGGAACAGCTCCACCGCCGGGCGCGTGTCCAGCTCGCCGTGGATCTCGCGCAGGTGGCGGATCACCGCCGGTTCGTCGTCGTGCGACGGCGGCACGCGGCCTTCCGGCGCCTGCTCGACTTCCGATACGTTGACCACCAGCACCGCGTGGTGCGCGGTCATCGCGCGGCCGCACTCGGTGACGATGCGCGGCGGCGTCAGGCCATGCTGTTCGCAGGCTTCCGCCAGCGGCTGCACGATGTTGCTGGCGTACTGGCCGATGCCGTAGTTGATCGAGCAGTAGCTGCGCGAACGCGTGCCTTCGTAGTCGATGCCCAGACCACCGCCGACGTCGACATGGCTGATGGTCGCGCCAAGCTTCGACAGCTCGACGAAGTAGCGCGTCGCCTCGCGCATGCCGTTGGCGATGTCGCGCACGTTGCTGATCTGCGAGCCCATGTGGAAATGCAGCAGGCCCAGCGTGTCCTGCAGGCCCGCGTCGCGCAGCTGCTTCCACAGGTCCAGTACCTGGCGCGGCGACAGGCCGAACTTGGCCTTGTCGCCACCGCTGTTCTGCCACTTGCCGGCGCCCAGCGTGGCCAAGCGCATGCGCACGCCCAGGCCAGGCTTCACGCCCAGCGCGCGCGACTCTTCGATGACCAGCGCCAGTTCCGACGGCTTCTCGATGACGATGAACGTCTGCAGGCCCAGCTTGCGGCCGATCAGCGCCAGGCGGATGTACTCGCGGTCCTTGTAGCCGTTGCAGACGATCAGCCCGCCGGGGCGCGACAGCGCCAGCACCGCCATCAGCTCGGGCTTGCTGCCGGCTTCCAGGCCAAAGCCCTCGCCCGCGTGCGACGCCAGCGTGCCAGCGACACCGCGATGCTGGTTGACCTTGATCGGATAGACCGCGGTGTAGCCGCCCTGGTAGTCCCAGTCGGCCTGTGCCTGCGCGAACGCCGCCTGCAGCTTGCCCAGGCGATCGCCGAGGATGTCGGGGAAGCGCACCAGCAGCGGCAGTTGCGCGCCCTGCGCACGTGCGGCATCGACCACGTCGGGCAGCGGGATCAGCGGACCCTGCTCGCCCTTGGGCGACACCACGATGCGACCGGCGGCGTCCACGTCGAAATACCCTTCGGCCCAGTGCGGGACGGAGTAGGTCTTGCGGGCGTGGTCGGTGGACCAGGACATGGCGTTTTCCAGTGCGGTGGCGAGCGAGCGCGCATTCTACAGGCTGCGGTCACATGGGTTCGTTACAATGCGCCGCCTCGCTGACGCCCCTCTCCCGCCGGGAGAGGGGTTGGGGTGAGGGTTCGGCGACGTCCAGATCCCCCGGACATCGCTGCACTCACCGCACCCACATCCGGCGCTGCGCGCCACCTTCTCCCGGCAGGAGGAGGAATATCACTCGCCCCAAGGACCTCCCATGACCGCCAACGACACCTGGTTCATCGAACACTTCTCGCACACCGGCTCGGCCATCGGCTTCCGCACCACCGGCAAGCTGGACGAGGTGCAGTCGCCGTTCCAGAAGATCGAGATCTACGACAGCACCGACTGGGGCAAGCTGATGGTGATCGACGGCGCGATGATGCTGACCACGCGCGACAACTTCTTCTACCACGAGATGATCAGCCACCCGGTGCTGTTCACCCATGCCGCGCCCAAGCGCGTGGTGATCATTGGCGGTGGCGACTGCGGCACGCTGCGCGAGGTGCTGAAGCACCCGGGCGTGGAGAAGGCGACGCAATGCGACATCGACGAACAGGTCACGCGCATGGCGGAGAAGTATTTCCCCGAGCTGTGCGAGTCGAACAACGACCCGCGCGCCGAACTGCTGTTCGACGACGGCGTGGCCTACATGGCGAACTGCGAACCCGGCAGCGTCGATGTGGTCATCGTCGACTCGACCGACCCGGTCGGCCCGGCGGAAGGCCTGTTCAACAAGGCGTTCTTCGAGAGCTGCTACCGCGCGCTGAAGCCGGACGGCCTGCTGGTGCAGCAGTCCGAGTCGCCCCTGGCGCTGCTGGACCTGATCAAGGACATGCGCGCCGAGATGGGCAAGGCGGGCTTCCAGTCGTTCAAGACGCTGCCGTTCCCGCAGCCGTGCTACCCGACCGGCTGGTGGAGCGTGACCATCGCCAGCAAGGCGGCCGGCGCCGACTTCGCGTTCCGCCAGGCGGATGCGGCAGCCAAGCCGTTCGACACGCTGTACTACACCGCGCACCTGCACACCGGCGTACTGGTCGCGCCGCCGTTCGTGGCGAAGGCGCTGGGAGACTGAGGCGCGGCCGACGCCTCCCAAGAGGAGTGTCGTCCGACACTCGTCGCCTCCCAGCGCGGGCACTAGACACCTGCCGTCATCGGCAGGTTAACCTCGTGGCGCCCGCCCTGCCTTCGCACTCCCGCGCCATGACATCTTTCCCGCACTTGCTAGGTCTGTCCTTTCTCGCTGCACTCCTCTTGGGTGCAGTGTTACCCGTCTACGCCAGTGATGATAAGTACGAGGAATGCTGGAAGATCCATCTCGACAAGGTCGAAACTGGGAATGTGGTCGAAAAGGGACAGGCGGCCGACATCTCGATGTTCCAGAACCCCTTCCACTTCGTACCGCCTACACAGCTCGGTACACCGGAAACATTCCTGTTCTGCACACTACGGCCTACGAAATCAAAGAGTACGCCGCGATCAGAAGGCGTCATTTTCCTTGGATCGCACCCGCTTCCGCTTCGCCATGTCGGCAACAGCAGCATAGGGCATGGGACACGCGCTTACTTCGGGGCTTGGAAAAGCGAGGCGGAACCCAGGGGATTCCTTGAGGTGTCGATCCACTTCGAAACGCTGGCTGCCCGCGTGATCATCTTGCGAGGACGCGTGCCTAACCGCATGGGCATGTTCGGAACCGGATCAGCTATTCCAGTTCCTGTCGAGCCGGCTCGGCAGGACGCCGCCGACTGATATCCGGACACCTGCGTAGCCTGCTGGTCCACAGACCCTCTTAGATCTCACTGATCTCACTGGATCAAAGCGCGTCGGCATCCAGTTCGCCGGTGCGGATGCGCACCACCCGCTCCAGATCGTAGACGAACACCTTGCCGTCGCCGATCTTGCCGGTGCCGGCGGCCTTCACGATGGCCTCGACCACCTGCTCGACCTGCTCATCGGTCACTGCGACTTCCAGTTTCACCTTCGGCAGGAAATCCACCACGTACTCGGCACCGCGATAGAGCTCGGTGTGTCCTTTCTGCCGGCCGAAGCCTTTCACCTCGGTGACGGTAATGCCGGCGATGCCGGCCTCCGACAACGCTTCGCGCACGTCGTCCAGCTTGAACGGCTTGATGATGGCCATGACCATTTTCATGCAGGGTCCTCCCATGGATGCTGCCCGCAGGATAGCGCGCCGCACCGGCATGCGGTTGCGGCCGCAGGGCGTCTCGCGGTTCAATGACCGCCTCGCCGCCCGGATTTTCCCGACAGCGCTGCGCAGCGAATGCCGATGGCGTGCCCGCCGGTGCGACTCGCAAGCTCCATGCACTGCCGGAGAACAGACATGATCGACCTCAACCACATCGATGACCTCGCCCGCCGCCTCAGCCAGCTGGTGCCGCCCGGCCTGCGCGATTCGCAGGAAGAACTGCAGCAGACCTTCAAGTCCGCGCTGCAGGCGGGACTGGCGAAGCTGGACCTGGTGACGCGCGAGGAATTCGACGTGCAGCAGGCCGTGCTGCTGCGCACGCGCGAAAAGCTCGAGGCGCTCGAGCGTACCGTGGCCACGCTGGAAACCCAGCTGGCCGACAAGCCCGCCCAGTCCTGACCCCGCCACCATGAGTCTGGCCCTGGTGAACAGCCGGGCACGGGCGGGCGTGTCCGCGCCCCCGGTCCGCGTGGAAGTGCATCTGTCCGGTGGCTTGCCGTCCACACAGATCGTCGGCCTGCCTGAAGCCGCCGTGCGCGAGGCGCGGGACCGCGTGCGCGCGGCCATCCTGTGCGCGCAGTTCGAATTCCCTACGCGCCGCATCACCGTCAACCTCGCGCCTGCGGACCTTCCCAAGGACGGCGGGCGCTTCGACCTGCCCATCGCGCTCGGCATCCTCGCCGCCAGCGGGCAGATCCGCCGGGAAGCGCTGGCCGACTACGAATTCCTCGGCGAGCTGAGCCTCACCGGTGAACTTCGTGCGGTGGATGGTGTGCTGCCGGCCGCGCTGGCGGTCGCTGCAAGTGGACGGACCCTTGTCGTGCCCGAATCAAGCGGCGCGGAGGCGGCGCTGGCACAGCAGGGCCGGGCCTTCACCGGACGTACCCTGCTGGAAGTGTGCGCCCTGCTTGAAGGTCGCAAGACGTTGCCGCCAGCGGTAGCACCGCCACCGCTACCGTCTGCGACGCCCGACATGAGGGACGTGCGCGGGCAGGTGCACGCACGCCGCGCGCTCGAGGTGGCCGCGGCAGGGGGCCATCATCTGTTGCTGATCGGTTCTCCCGGGTGCGGCAAGACCTTGCTGGCGTCGCGCCTGCCGGGTCTGCTGCCGGACGCGGATGACACCGAAGCGATGGAAAGTGCCGCCATCGCGTCCGTCAGCGGTCGCGGACTGGACCCTGCTCGCTGGCGGCAGCGCCCCTATCGGTCGCCCCACCACACCGCCAGCGCCGTCGCGCTGGTCGGTGGCGGCGCACAACCGCGGCCCGGCGAAATCTCGCTGGCGCACAACGGCGTGCTCTTCATGGACGAACTGCCCGAATGGAGCCGTGCTGCGCTGGAGGTGCTGCGGGAACCGCTTGAATCCGGCACTGTCACAGTATCGCGGGCCGCGAGGACCGCCGAGTTTCCCGCTCGCTTCCAGTTGGTCGCAGCCATGAACCCTTGCCCCTGCGGCTGGGCTGGCGATGCCAGCGGACGCTGCCGTTGTGGTCCCGACGTGGTGCGCCGCTACCGCAGCCGCTTGTCCGGCCCTCTCCTGGACCGCATCGACCTGCACGTGCACGTGCCGCGCCTGCCGCCGCATGAATTGCGGCCCGACGCACCGGATGGCGAGTGCACTGCGGCCGTGCAGGCACGCGTCGTGGCGGCGAGGGCGCGGCAACAGGCCCGATCCGGCCGGCCCAACGCGCGCATGGGCCAGGCCGAGACGATGGCGCATTGCCGGTTGTCATCGCGCGACCAGGCACTGCTGGAACGGGCCGTCGAACGCCTGCAGCTGTCCGCGCGCAGCCTGCATCGCATCCTTCGCGTCGCGCGCACGATTGCCGACCTTGCCGGCAGCGAACACATCGGCACACGACACCTCACTGAATCGCTGGGCTATCGATCCGCGCTTCCGTCCAGGGAATGAAGGCGCCTGCCTCTGCTTGCACGGCCGTGACCGACTTCAGCCACAGATCAGGGCGACGACCCGCATCCCGATCCTCTACACACCCTCGGCTCCTGCAGGAAATCGCGCGCTGCTTCCTTGGCCTGTTGGCGTTCGCGCACCGTGCCGCAAATCGTGGTCACCAATTTCGATCCAGTCCGTTTCTCGCGCCAACAGACTTCGCGGTCGTCCTCCGACGTCGCTACCTGGGACACGGAAGCACCGATCACTTCCAATGCATTTCTCAGATCGACTTGCTGGCGGGGATCAAGTTCATCGATATCGCTCTTTCCCTGGATCAGGCGGAACACCACACCCTGTTGCTCAGTCACCTTCCGCCGGTCTCCGGCATCTAGCTTCAACGTCCCGGCGGCCAGATCATCACGGAGACGGGTTTGTTGCTCACGTATCTCAACCAGGGATTGCGCGGCGTTTGCCGCCGGCAAAATGCCCATAGCACCAATGACGATAGCGGCTGCATACGCGCGTAGGCCCATGACACATCTCCTTACAGATGATGGATGGTGCTGGCTTTCCTGAAACCCGAGGGTCGTACCTGCAGGATTTCGGCGAATCGGGACATGCCGTGCCGGCACATCCCGCGGTCAGATGCAGTTGTCCTGCCCCTTGAAGCAGCTCTGCGTACGGTTCGAAACGTCCTTCTGTGCCTGTTCGCGCGCAGCGCGGCGCTCCGCGACCGTCAGGCAGACGGTCTTGGGGCGATTGCTGCCAATGGGCTTCATCCGCTCGCACACCATCCGGTCGCCCTCTGCCTGATTGAGGATGCCCTCGATGTTCTCCAGCGCGTTGAACGCCGCGATGCGATCGACTTCGGACAGCTCCTGCATCGATCGCCGGCCCTTGAGCAATGACGTCACCGTGCCCTGGCTTGCGAACAGGCTCTCGCGCTTCTCCTGCGTCAGATGCTTGAAACGTCCACCCGACTTGTCCACTTCAGCGCGGATGTCCTGCTGCTGCTTGAGGATGGCTTGCGCATCCATGTTCGGGTGGATGTCGTTGGCCAGGGCCATCGGCGAACCCAGCAGGGCCACTATGACGAGCATCTTGCGCACGCGACTCTCCTGACTTTGCCTGTCCTGTTGTGACATTATCCCGCGACCCCTCGCGCGTCCAGTGCCGGCGGCAGCTGCGGCGCGCTCCGCATGACCGTCAACCATCCCTGCGAGGTTCCCGTGCGCCCCATCCAGATTGCCACCCCTGCGCTCCTCCTTTCCGCAGCCATCGCCGCGAGCTTCGCGGCCCAGGCCGCTCCCTCCGCCGCCGACCGCATCGCCGGCACCGAACTGATCGCGCGCGATGCCCTGTTCGGCAACCCCGAACGCGCCAACGTGCAGATCAGTCCCGACGGCAAGTACCTCAGCTGGGTGGCTGCCGTCGATGGCGTGCTGAACGTCTGGGTGGCGCCGGCCGGCAACCCCTCTCAGGCGAAGGCCGTCACCCAGGACAAGGCGCGCGGCATCCGCAGCTACTTCTGGTCTTACCAGCCCGACACGCTGCTGTACCTGCGCGACAGCGGTGGCGACGAGGATTTCCACCTGTATGCGGTGGACCTGAAGACCGGAAAGGCGAAGGACCTGACGCCCTTCCCGAAGACGACCGCCCAGGTCTCCGGCGTCAGCCCCACGCAACCGGGCACGATCCTCGTCGGCATGAACGACCGCGACGCGAAATGGCACGACCTGTACAAGGTCGACCTGGTCACCGGCGCACGCACGTTGCTGGAGAAGAACGATGCGCAGATCGCCGGCTACATCGCCGATGCGGACTACGCCCTGAAGTACGCCACGCGCTCACGGCCGGATGGCGGCGCCGACGTGTTGAAGCGCGACGCCAAGGGCGGCTGGGAGAAGGTCGAGGACATCCCGTTCGAGGACGGACTGACGACCAGCCCCGGCGGCCTGACACTCGACGGCAAGACGCTGTACTTCACCGACTCGCGCGGGCGCAACACGGCGGCCCTGTTCGCGGTGGACGTGGCCAGCGGCAAGCGCACGCTGGTGTTGGAGGACGCGCGCGCCGACGTCGGCGGCACGCTCGCCGATCCCGCCACCGGCAAGGTGCAGGCGGTGTCGGTGGACTACCTGCGCGACGAGTGGAAGGTGGTCGATCCCGCGATCCGCGCCGACCTGGAAAAGCTGGAAGCCATCGGTCCCGGCGACGTGTCGGTGAATACGCGTACACGCGACGACAGGACCTGGATCGTGGCGTACTCGGCGGCGGAAGCGCCGCTGGTCTACTACCGCTACGACCGACCCGCCGGCACGCTGACCAAGCTGTTCTCCGCGCGGCCGAAACTCGACGGCAAGCCGCTCGTGCCGCAGTGGCCGGTGGAGATCACCTCGCGCGACGACAAGACGCTGGTGAGCTACCTGACCCTGCCGCGCAGCGCCGATGCCAACAACGACGGCAAGGCCGATGCGCCGGTGCCGCTGGTCCTGCTGGTGCACGGCGGCCCGTGGGCACGCGACTCCTACGGTTATGGCGGCTACAACCAGTGGCTGGCCAACCGTGGCTACGCGGTGCTGTCGGTCAACTTCCGCGGCTCGACCGGCTTCGGCAAGGACTTCACCAACGCCGGCAACGGCGAGTGGGCCGGCAAGATGCACGACGACCTGATCGACGCCGTGCAGTGGGCCGTCAAGCAGGGCGTCACGACGGAGGACAAGGTCGCCATCATGGGCGGCAGCTACGGCGGCTACGCCACGCTGGCCGGCCTGACCTTCACGCCGGATACCTTCGCCTGCGGCGTGGACATCGTCGGTCCGTCCAACCTCAACACGCTGCTCAGCACGGTGCCGCCCTACTGGGCCAGCTTCTTCGAACAGCTCGCCAAGCGCATGGGCGACCCGCGCACCGACGCCGGCAAGGCCTGGCTGACCGAACGCTCGCCGCTGACGCGCGCCGACCAGATCAAGAAGCCGCTGCTGATCGGCCAGGGCGCGAACGACCCGCGCGTGAAGCAGGACGAGAGCGACCAGATCGTCAAGGCGATGACGGCGAAGAAGATCCCGGTGACCTACGTGCTGTTCCCCGACGAAGGCCACGGCTTCGCGCGACCGGAGAACAGCAAGGCGTTCAACGCCGTGGCCGAAGGCTTCCTCGCCCAGTGCCTGGGTGGTCGCGCCGAACAGATCGGCAACGACCTGACGGGATCCAGCATCAGCGTGCCGACCGGTGCCGATGGTGTCCTCGGCCTGTCCGAGGCGCTGAAGCGCCATACGCAGGAAGTGAAGAAGTAAGCCCGCTCCATCTTCCCGCAGTACGGAAAGAAGAAACGCCGGCGCACGCCGGCGTTTCTCTTGATGCGTTCTTTCAATAGGCGGTCAGGCCGCCTTTTCCTTCTCGTAGAACTGCTCTTCCTCGGTCGAGCCCTTCAGCGCGGTGACGCTCGAGCTGCCGCCCTGGATGACGGTAGTGACGTCGTCGAAATAGCCGGCGCCCACTTCCTGCTGGTGCGACACGAAGGTATAGCCCTTGTCGCGGGCGGCGAACTCGGCTTCCTGCACCTGCTCGACGTAGTGCTTCATGCCTTCGCCGCGGGCGTAGTCGTGGGCGAACTTGAAGGTGTTGAACCAGTTGATGTGGATGCCGGCCAGGGTGATGAACTGGTACTTGTAGCCCAGCGCCGACAGCTCGTCCTGGAAGCGGGCGATCTGTGCATCGTCCAGGTTCTTCTTCCAGTTGAAGCTGGGCGAGCAGTTGTACGACAGCAGCTTGCCCGGATGCTTGGCATGCACGGCCTGCGCGAACTCGCGGGCAAAGCCGATGTCCGGCGTGCCGGTCTCGCACCACACCAGGTCGGCGTACGGCGCGTACGCGACGCCGCGGCTGATCGCCTGCTCCAGGCCGTTCTTCACCCGGTAGAAGCCTTCCGGCGTGCGCTGGCCGGTGACGAACGGCTGATCGTTGGCGTCGAAGTCCGACGTCAGCAGGTTGGCGGCTTCGGCGTCGGTGCGCGCCAGCACGATGGTCGGCACGCCCAGCACGTCGGCGGCCAGGCGCGCGGCCTGCAGCTTCTGCACCGCTTCCTGCGTCGGCACCAGCACCTTGCCGCCCATGTGGCCGCACTTCTTCACCGCGGCCAGCTGGTCTTCGAAGTGCACGCCCGCGGCGCCGGCGATGATCATGTTCTTCATCAGCTCGTAGGCGTTCAGCACGCCGCCGAAGCCGGCCTCGCCGTCGGCGACGATCGGCAGGAAGAAGTCGATCGCGTCGGCCTCGTTCGCCTTGCCGTCGCAGAGGTTCTTCCACTGGATCTCGTCGGCGCGCTGGAAGGTGTTGTTGATGCGGCGGACCATGGTCGGCACCGAGTCGTACGCATACAGCGACTGGTCCGGGTACATGGTCTCGGACGTGTTGCCATCGGCGGCGACCTGCCAGCCGGACAGGTAGACGGCTTCCAGGCCAGCCTTGGCCTGCTGCATCGCCTGGCCGGCGCTGATCGCACCGAACGCGTTGACGTAGCCCTTCTTCGCTTCACCGTTGACGAGCTTCCACAGCTTCTCCGCGCCGCGCTTGGCCAGGGTGTGTTCCGGCTGCAGGCTGCCGCGCAGGCGGACGACATCCGCGGCGGCGTAGTCGCGCTTCACGCCGGTCCAGCGCGGATTGCGGTCCCAGTCTTGCTGGATGGCATCGATCTGCTGTTGTTTGGTGCTCATGGCGGGCTCTCTTTCGTCGTGGGGTGTCGTGGCGGGGGCGAATCAGTCGATGCGGTCGTAGGCGGGCAGGGTCAGGAAGTCAGCCAGGTCGTCGGCGCGGCTCAGGTGGTCGAGCAGGGCGATGGCTTCGGAGATGCGTTCGCCGCCCGGCAGGCGCGAGTGATCGCCCAGCTTCGCCGGCAGCGCGGCCAGCGTGCGCTGCAGCAGCGCGTAGTCGATCTGGGTGCCGTCGCACAGGTGCACGTCCGGCGTGTGCAGCCACTGCCAGATCTGCGTGCGCGAGATCTCGGCGGTGGCGGCGTCTTCCATCAGCCAGTGGATCGGCACGCAGCCGCTGCCATCCAGCCACGCGGCCAGATAGCGCACGCAGACTTCCACGTTGCCTTCGAAACCGGCGCGGGTGATGGTGCCGGTCGACGGGCGGATCAGGTCGTCGCGCGTGACCGCCACGTCTTCGCGCAGCACGCCGCGCTGGTTGGTTTGCGGCATGTGCTCGTCGAAGATCGCCTTCGCCACCGGGATCAGCGCCGGATGCGCGACCCAGGTGCCGTCATGGCCGGCGGTGACTTCGCGCAGCTTGTCGGCGCGCACGCGCGCCAGCGCCTGTTCGTTCGCGGCTTCGTCGTTGTTGATCGGGATCTGTGCGGCCATGCCGCCCATCGCATGCGCGCCGCGGCGGTGGCAGGTCTGGATCAGCAGTTCCGAATAGGCCTTCAGGAACGGCTGCGTCATCGTCACCTGGCCGCGCTCCGGCAACACCTTGTCGGCGTGGCTACGGAAGGTCTTCAGGTAGGAAAAGATGTAGTCCCAGCGGCCGCAGTTCAGGCCGACGATGCGCTCGCGCAGCGCGTGCAGGATCTCGTGCATCTCGAACACCGCCGGCAGCGTCTCGATCAGCACGGTGACCTTCATCTGTCCGTGCGGCAGGCCCAGCGCCGCCTCGATGTGCGACAGCGCGGTCTCCCACAGCGCGGCTTCTTCCATGCTCTGCAGCTTGGGCAGGTAGAAGTACGGGCCGCGGTCCTTCGCCTGCAGCGCGCGGGCGTTGTGCCACGCGAACACGGCGACGTCGAACAGGCCACCGGCGATCGGCGCGCCGTCGATCAGCACGTGCTTCTCGTCCAGGTGCCAACCGCGCGGACGCACCAGCAGCACGGCCTGCTCCTCCTGCGGCTTCAGCGTGTAGTGCTTGCCGTTCTCGCTGGTGAACTGCAGGTCGCCGCGCACGGCGTCGGTCAGCGCGCGCTGGCCGGTCAGCAGGTTCTGCCAGGTCGGCGAGGTGGAATCCTCGAAGTCCGCCATGAACACCTTCGCGCCGGAGTTCAGCGCGTTGATGACCATCTTCGGATCGACCGGGCCGGTGATCTCGACGCGGCGGTCCTGCAATGCGGTCGGCACCGGCGCCACCGCCCAATCGCTGTCACGGATCGTGCGGGTGTCGGTGCGGAAGTCGGGCAGGCCGCCGGCGTCGAAGAACGCCTGGCGTTCACGGCGGGCCCGCAGCCGGGCTTGGCGCTCCGGTTCGATCGCACGGTGCAGCGAGACCAACAGCGCCAATGCGCCCGGCGGCAGCAGTGCGTCCTGGTCCGCTAGGCTGGCGGTCAGGGCAATGCCGGGGGTGGGACGGTCGGCGCGGGCATCGCGCGGCAGGGCGAAAGCGGTAGCGGACATGGGGGTCTCCTGGCGTCTTGCTGGAGACGCACAGTGCTCCCGATCTGAATTATTTGACAAAACAGTTTTGTCAATGCACTAAATAAGCCTTGCTTATAGTTGACTAGATCGTGAGCTCTAAAGAAGCGCCAACTCCTAGATTTCCTTACAAATCGGACCGCCTGAAGCCGCTGCGCGCCTTCTGCCAGACGGTGCGGCTGGGGTCGGTCTCGCGGGCAGCCGAGGCACTTTTCGTCAGCCAGCCGGCCATCACCCTGCAGTTGCAGGCGCTGGAACGGGAGTTGGGGATCACGCTGTTCGAGCGCAGCGGGCGTCGGTTGACCCCCAGCCGCGAGGGCCAAGTGTTGTATGAGCTGGCGCAGCCGCTGGTGGCGGGGCTGGACGGGCTGGACGCGACCTTCCGCGAGAAGGTCAGCGGGCTGGAAGCTGGCGAACTGAACGTAGCCGCCAACAGTTCGACCATCCTGTACCTGCTGCCGAAGATCGTGGAGCACTTCCGCCAGCAACACCCGGACGTGAAGCTGACCCTGCACAACGCGGCCAGCGCCGATGGCACCGACCTGTTGCGCTCGGACGCGGTGGACCTGGCGGTGGGCTCGGTGCTCGACGTGCCGGCCGACCTCAGCTACGCGCCGGTCTACCGCTTCGAACCGATGCTGATCACGCCGCCGGATCATCCCCTGGTGAAGAAGCGCGACCTGCGGCTGGAAGACCTGTCGCCGCATGCGCTGATCCTGCCGCCGAAGCGGCTGGTGACCTACCGGCTGGTCGACCTGGTGTTCCAGCAGGCGCGCGTGCCCTACACCGTCGCGCTGGAAGTCGGCGGCTGGGAGGTGATCAAGCAGTACGTCAGCATGGGCATGGGCATCTCGATCATCACCTCGATCTGCCTGACCGACAGCGACCGTGATCGCCTGGCCGCGCGCTCGCTGGCGCAATGGTTTCCGTCGCGCAGCTACGGCGTGGTGGTGCGCAAGGGCAAGTTCCTGTCGCCGCAGGCACGCGCCTTCATCGAACTGATCCAGCCCCATCTGTTCGAGCGCCGCGATTACGATGAGAGCGGGCATTCCGAACGCTGAGCACGCACGAGACATCCATGAGCACTGCCGAACAGCACCACCGCATCGACTACCTCGAATTCAACGTCGCTTCCATCGCCGCCGCGAAAGCCTTCTACGGCGACGCGTTCGGCTGGACGTTCCAGGACTACGGCCCGGACTACTGCGAATTCCGCGACGGTCGCCTGACCGGCGGCTTCGCGCACGGCGCGCCACAACCGGGCGGCGCACTGGTGGTGCTGTATTCGGCCGCGCTGGAGGACAGCCTGGCGAAGGTCAAGGCCGCGGGTGCGCGCATCACCAAACCGATCTTCGCGTTCCCCGGTGGCCGCCGCTTCCAGTTCACCGACCCGGACGGCTACGAACTCGCGGTCTGGTCGACGACCTGAGTCAGCGCGCGTCGTAGCGCGCGAGCAGCGCGCGGTGGCCCGATTGCCACTGCGCGAGTTCGACTGCCGAGCCGCCGTAGGCGGTGTCGATGAACGCCAGCGACAACGACTCGGTCGCGTGCTTGACCTGCTCGCTGACTTCGAGCGAATCGAAATAGCGACGATCGGTGAACACGTTGTGCGTGCCGTGGCGGTAGACCGCCAGCACCTTGTGCGCGCCGCCGATGGCGTCGAACACCTTCAACCGGTCATCCACGCCCGACCCGAAGCCCGGGATGCGGATGATGTCGTCGGCCGTGGTGACGTGCAGCGTGGGAATGGTGATGCCGGCGAGGATCGGACGGAAATCGTCGTCGCCGTAGAACGGCGGCGCGGAGATCACGATGGCGGCGCTGAAGCGGGGATCGCGCAGTTCGATCACCTTGCCGTCGCGCACCACCCGCGCACCCGCCGACATCAGCGTGGTGTTGGCGCCGTAGGAATGTCCGGCGGCCACGATGCGCGCACGATCGACGCGCGCACCCCACTCGCCAGCCAGCACCTGGTCGAGCGCGAAGCGCTGGTCGCGCACGCGGGCGACGGCTTCGTCGTCACTGGTGGCCTGCTGGAAACGCGACACCAGCGTCAGCGGATTGCCCTGCCACAGCGCGCGGTCGCTGCCGACGTGCTGCACGTGGATGCTGGCGATGCCGTGCTTCGCCCAGTAATCGCCCAAATAGGTGTAGCCGTCGCGCGCACTGCCGATGCCGTGCGAGAACACCACCAGCGGCACCTTGCCGGTGCGCGCCGCGTCCGGCCAGAACAGCTTCACCGGCACCGCGCGGCCACGCGCCGGATCCACCCAGTCCAGGTCCTGCACGCGGTAGCCCGCCTGCATCCCGATGCCGCCATCGCTGCGCACGTGCACGTGCGATGACGCCACCAGCATCGGCGCCAACAACACCAGGGACAGCACGACCGCCACGCGATGGCGGCGGAGAAAGGCGGCAACGTTCATCGGCAACTGCATCCAGGACAGGAATATCCCGCGCGCGGCGGCAACGCAGGCTCACAACCACACGGCGTGCCGCCCGCAGGCGGCCATCTACTTCTTCTTCGGACGCCCGGCCTTGACCGGCGCCAGCGCATCCAGCGCCTTCGCCAGCGCCTGCGGCGACAGCGCGGACAACGCCTGCAGGCCGGCGCGCAGCAACTCGCTTTTCTTCGCAGGACGCTGCATCTGCAGTGCACGGCCTTTCAACACATCGACCAGCGCGAAATCGTCCGCCGGCATGGTGAAGCTGTCGCGGACCAGCTTGCCCGGCACCGCTTCTCCGGCCGCGTCGGCACCGCCTGGTTCACGCGTCTTCCGGAGCTTGGCCACGGCGCACCCAAGAATCGTATAAACGATTTATACCTTTTTTGATCCGTATCGCCAAGTGGGCGCGCGGCCGACGAGCGGCAGGCGTTCAGCCGCTGCGGCGAGCGGCTTCCAGGCGACACGCCACTAGACTGTGCTCCCCACCCTGGCCGCTGCCGATGAGCCCCCGTACCGCCTCTCGCCGCACCGGCCAACGTGCCGCTGCGCTGGCCGCCGACGATGCGCGCGGACTGGCCGCCGCATTGGCCATCGCGCCCGCCGATCCGGTGGGTGTGCACGAAGCGCGCAAGTGCATCCGCCGACTGCGTTCGCTGCTGGCGCTCGGTCGTCGCGCCCTGGGCAAGGAGGGCGTCGATGCGATCGACCATGAGCTTCGCGCGCTGGCCAAGGGCCTCTCCACGTTGCGCGACGGCGAGGTTGTGCTGGATACCGCGCGACAGCTCGTACGCGATGCCGAGGATGCGGACGAAGCCGCCAGCTGGGAGGCGTTGCTGCCCCTGCTGGCCACGCGCCAGCACCATCAGCTCGCCGACGCGCTGCGCG
Source organism: Pseudoxanthomonas mexicana (assembly GCF_001556105.1). Lineage (GTDB taxonomy): Bacteria > Pseudomonadota > Gammaproteobacteria > Xanthomonadales > Xanthomonadaceae > Pseudoxanthomonas_A > Pseudoxanthomonas_A mexicana_A. The sequence goes on from NZ_LSIF01000104.1 coordinate 38,709, forward strand.
ACGATCCCGGCTTCATGCGCCGGCAGGCCCACGCACACCGGTTGGCCGAACAGGTGCAACAGCTTCCCTGGCGACGGCTCCACGACGAAGGCCTGCGCCTGCGGCTGGCGCGCTCGATGCAGCGCCAGGCACAGGCGCAAGCGGACGCGCTGGCGTCCGGACACGTCGACGACCTGCATGACTGGCGCCGGCGATCGCGGCGGTTGCGCATGCAGGTGTCCGCGTTGCACACGCTGCACGTGCGACTCCCTCGCGGCGACCACGGCGCTACCCATCCGCTGCGCCACATCGGCAGGCTGGTCGACCAGTTGGGCGTGCTGCAGGACCTCGCACTGCTGCGGCAGGCACTGGACGCGGTGGAACAGACCCAGGGCCACGCCATGCGGACCACTGCACCGTCCCGCAAGGCAAAGCCGGTGCATATCCAGCCGTTGGGCTGAACGCGTTTAGCCCGGGATGCACCGGGCGTGCACATCAAGAACACGCCGCATGGGCCGATAGTGACGCATACGGTCTGTCCGGACAGCGCGCGGAACATGCGCGCCGCCGGAACGTCCGTGGATCCGGTGTTCCGGCATGCCGCCGGTTTGGCACGAAGCCTGCTTCCCCGAGGGAGCGGCCCGGACCAACCGCCCTCCCTACGCAGGATCAAGGCCCACAGGTGGATTCCACCCCCGCACGTTCCGGTGACGCCCTGGCGCCGCCGGCCCCGCCCGCCCGTCGCGTCGGCCTGCCGCCGCTGGCGTGGGCGGCGGCTGTCCTGCTGTTGGGACTGGCGTGTACCGGGATCGTGGCCCAGCGCGAATGGCGCGACCTGCAGCAGCGCGCGGAAGACGCACGCAGCGCACTGGCCGATGCCGGTGCCTCCCAGTTGCGTGTGCCGCTGGAAGAGGCCGCCTCCATGCTGCGCGCCATGCAGACCGTGTACCTGGCCAACGACCAGATGGACCAGGCGCGCTTCAGCCAGTACCACACCAGCCTGCGCAGTCCACTCGCCTCGGGCGCGTACACCTCGGTGGCCTTCGCCCGCCGCCTGCCTGCCGGGCAGCCGCTGGCCGACCAGGTCTCGTACCGCTACGAATTCGTTGCGCCCTACCAGGCGAATGCATCGCTGATCGGCTTCGACATGGTCGGGCAGAAGGCGAACCTGGCGGCGCTGATGCGCGCCCGCGACACGGACTCGGTGGTGATTTCCGCACCCTTCGCCCTGCGCCAGAGCACGCCTGCCGGACAGAACCCGCTCGGCGTGACGCTGCGCCTGCCGGTGTACTCCGACGGCCCCACGCCCACCACGCCCAATCAGCGGCGTGCGCGTGAACTCGGGGCGCTGGCCATCGGCATCCGCCTGCAGCCCTTGGTCGAAACCGCCATGGGCGGCAAGGTGCTGGACGGCTTCCGGGTGCTGCTCTACGACGCGACCGCAGATGCGCATCCGTTCTACGATTCAGCCACGGCCACGGCCACCGACCTGCCCCGGCAACAGCGACGCGTGGACTTTGGTGGCCGGCAGTGGCGCATCGAGATGCAGCCACGCCCGCAGCCGCTGGATACCGGGCGCCTGCAGGCCATCCTGGCCGGCGGCGGCGTGATCAGCCTGCTGCTGGCGGCCCTCGCATGGTCGTTGACGACCACCCGGCGGCGCGCCGTGGCGCTGGGCCAGCAGATGAGCCAGCGTTACCGCGAGAGCGAACTGCGCTTCCGTGCGCTCAACGAACTGCTGCCCGCGCTGGTGCTGCTCGCCGACGCGCGCGACGGCCGCATCGTCTACGTCAACCAGGCGGCGCGGCTGCGCCTGGGCGACCCGACGGGACTGCCGCTGTCGGCGCTGTTCTCGGATCCGCAACTGCAGGCGCGTGCCCGTGATGCCGCCGCCATCGGCAACGACTGGGGCAACCTGGAAGCGGTGCTGTTGAGCCCGGGCGGTGGCGCGTTCTGGGCAAGCGCCTCGATCGCGCAAGTCGACATGGACGGCTCGGCGCATCTGCTGATGGTCGCGACGGATATCTCCGAGCAGCGCGAACTCACCGAACGCCTGAGCTACCAGGCCACGCACGATGCACTGACCGAGCTGTGCAACCGGCGCGAATTCGAGCGCCGCGTCGAGGAGGCGCTCGACGAACGCAAGGGGCGCGCCGTGTGCGACCCGTGCGCGCTGCTCTATATCGACCTGGACCAGTTCAAGCTGATCAACGACGTCTCCGGCCACATGGCCGGCGACCAGCTGCTCGCGCAGCTCGCGCTGGCGATGCGCCAGCAGCTGCGCGGCGGCGACGTACTGGCGCGGCTGGGCGGCGACGAGTTCGGCCTGATGGCCTTCCATGTGGACGCCGAAGGCGCGCGTGCGCTGGCCGAGCGCCTGCGCGAACGCATCGAGGCGCTGATGTTCGTCTGGCAGGACCGCACCTACACGGTCAGCGCCAGCATCGGCGTGGTGGTGGTCGACCAGCAGGAGCCGACACTGAAGGACCTGCTGGCGTGGGCCGACACCGCCTGCTACCTGGCCAAGGAGAACGGTCGCAACCGCGTGCACATGTACCGCGAGGACAACGAGACCACGCGCCGGCACGGCGAGATGGAATGGGCCAACCGCCTGCGCTGGGCGATGGAGCAGGACCGCCTGCTGCTGGACTACCAGGAGATCGTGCCGCTCGACGGCCGCGACACCGCCACCAGCATCGAACTGCTGCTGCGGCTGCGCGACGAGGATGGCGGCATCGTGCTGCCGGGCGCGTTCCTGCCCGCCGCGGAGCGCTACGGCCTGATGCCGGCGATCGACCGCTGGGTGATCCGCAACGCACTGGCGCACTTCGGCGAGCTGCACCATGCGGGCATGCGCCTGGGGACCTGCGCGATCAACCTGTCCGGTGCCAGCATCGAAGACGAGGGCCTGGCCGACTTCATCCTCGCCCGCATCACCGAGTACGCGGTGCCGCCGCACGCACTGTGCTTCGAGATCACCGAGACCGTCGCCGTGCGCAACCTGCTGAAGGTGGTCGGCGTGATCGAGCGCCTGCGCCGCGTGGGCTGCCGCATCGCGCTCGACGACTTCGGCGCCGGCATGTCGTCCTTCGGCTACCTGAAGAACCTGCCGGCGGACCTCATCAAGATCGACGGCAGCTTCATCCGCGATCTCGAGACCGACCCGATGAGCCGCACCATCGTCAGCGCCATCGCGCAGATCGGCCACCAGCGTGGTTTGAAAGTGGTGGCCGAATGGGTCGCCAGCCCGAAGATCTGCGACGCCCTGCGTTCGCTGGGCGTGGACTACGGCCAGGGGTTTGCGTTGCATCGTCCCGAGCGCGTGCTGTTCCAGCGCGACGAGCCGCCTGCACGTCGGCTGGCGGTGGTGCGCTGAGGCCGTGACCCGCATCGGTCGCATCGAGCGCCAACCGATCTTCACCCGCGGCGGCCGCTGACGCGCCGCGCCTAAGTCAGGCGTGCGCCATCCATTGCCGCAGCAGCAGCTGCAACGCAGCCGCATGCGCATCCACGTCATGCACGCCGCTGGCGGACCAGGTCGCGCGGTCCGCGCCCAACCACGTCAGCCGCTTCTCCGCATCGGTGATCGCGCCCTTCGGTATCGCGCGCTTGGTCGCGCCCAGATGCAGCACGAGCAGCACGCGATCCGTGCGCCGCAACTGCATCGTCGCGAAATGTCGCTCCTCCAGATGAAAGCTCGGCGCGTTCCACTTGATGCCTTCGCCGATGCGCGGGTCAGCGGCGAGGACCATCGCGCGCAGGCGACGGATGGTCGGTTCCTGCGGATGCGCCAGCGCCTTCAGGAACGTATCCACTTCGGTCAGCGGCGTGGATGTGCCCATGGTATCGCGCTGCTCCCGTCCACGCGCCGGCCGGCGTTGTCGCGAACTTACCCGCACAAGGCTGTCATCACCACCCCGCTCACCGACGGGCATCCGCCCGCACCGGTGTGGCGTTGATCAGGATCAACGTGCCGCTCATCCGTTCGCCGTACGGTGGATCTCCATCAGCTACTCACAGGAGCATGGAATGGACAGCACCATGAAAGCCGCCGTCGTGCGGGCGTTCGGCAAGCCGCTGGCGATCGAAGAGGTACCGGTGCCGCGCCCGGCGGCGGGCGACCTGCTGGTGAAGATCGAGGCCTGCGGCGTCTGCCACACCGACCTGCATGCGGCCGAGGGCGACTGGCCGGTCAAGCCCAACCCGCCCTTCATCCCCGGGCACGAAGGCGTCGGCCATGTCGTCGCCGTCGGTGCCGGCGTCACCCACGTGAAGGAAGGCGACCGGGTCGGCATCCCGTGGCTGTACTCGGCCTGCGGTTATTGCGAGCACTGCCTGGGCGGCTGGGAAACGCTGTGCGAGACGCAGCAGAACACCGGCTACTCGATCAACGGCGGTTTCGCCGAGTACGCGCTGGCCAATGCCGGCTACGTCGGCCACCTGCCGAAGACCATCGGCTTCGTCGAGATCGCACCGATCCTCTGCGCCGGCGTCACCGTCTACAAGGGATTGAAAGTCACCGACACCCAGCCCGGCGACTGGGTGGTGATCTCCGGCATCGGCGGCCTCGGCCACATGGCCGTGCAGTACGCCAAGGCGATGGGCCTGAACGTGGCCGCGGTGGACGTCGACGATACCAAGCTCGATCTCGCCCGCCGCCTCGGCGCGACGGTCGCCGTCAACGCGAAGACCACCGACCCGGTCGCCTACCTGAAGAAGGAGATCGGCGGCGCGCACGGCGCCCTGGTGACCGCGGTGTCGCCGAAGGCGTTCGAGCAGGCCATCGGCATGGTGCGCCGTGGCGGCACCGTGTCGCTCAACGGCCTGCCGCCGGGACAGTTCCCGCTCGACATCTTCGGCATGGTGCTCAACGGGATCACCGTGCGCGGCTCCATCGTCGGCACGCGGCTGGACCTGCAGGAATCGCTCGACTTCGCGGCGATGGGCAAGGTGGCCGCCACCGTGGCGACCGACCGGCTGGAGAACATCAACGAGGTGTTCGACCGCATGCGGGCCGGCGCCATCGAAGGCCGCATCGTGCTGGACTTCGCCGCCTGACCGCCATGCCGGCATGACCCTTCAGTCTCCTGCCGGCGATGTGTAGGCAGGAGACGCCTGCTGCACCGCCATCATCGCCTTTCCGCGGCCTGCCGGCAGCGGCTGGATGCGCAGGCCGCGATGACGGCACAGGTCGATGGCCGGGTACAGCGCGCTGCGGCCATTGGCGAATTCCACTCTCACGTCGTGGACGCATTGCCCGCCCGCGACCTGCACGGTGACGGCACCGCCACCGCCCGGCACGGCGGCATCGCGCAGCACTTCGTTCCACACCGTGCCGCCGGCGGGCGTCGCGGCGACCGAGACGATCCGGTCGTGCGCACGGTTGATCAGGTCCAGGTAGTGGGTACGTTCACCGGCGACAGCGGTGAAGGCGGTCATGGATGCGGCAAGCAGGACGAGGGCGGACAGGCGGCGCATGGCGTGGTCTCCGGTGGGATAGGGGCCATCGGATGCGCGGCGCGCGTACCGTGGCGACCGCATCTCGCGCCTGACCGGAGAAGGCCACAACGGATTCGTGACGAATCGTCGTGCCGTCGTGACGAATCGTCGTCCGTGCCCTTCGCGCCTTTCCGTCGCCCCCACACCGCCCTACGATGCGGACGCCGATTGGGAGTTCCGCATGAAGATCCGCCTGGGCAATACCGAGATCGGCCTGGTCCGCTACCTGGCCTTGTGGACGGCGGTCGCGCTGTTGTTCACCCTGCAGACGAAGCTCAACAACGGCCTGCACCGTCCCAACTGGCCGTTGTGGGATCTGGTCCGCTGGTCGTTGATCCAGTGGTACACGTGGGCGGCGCTTGCGCCGCTCGTGTTCCGCCTGGCCGAACGGTATCCGGTGAGCAGCCCGCTGCGCTTGCGCGGGCTGGGCAAGCAGCTGGTGGCCAGCCTGTGCACGACCTTCGTCGCGATGATGATGGGCGCGCTGGTCTCCACGCTGTTCGAGCCCAGCGGCTTTTTCGAACAGCTCGGCTACTTCCTGGAACAGCACTTCGCCATCGGCCTGCTGACCTACTGGTTGCTGTTCGCCATCCAGCAGGCCATCCACTTCCATGCCGAGAAGGCGCGGCGCGAACTCGAAGCCAGCCGGATGGCGACCGAGCTCGCGCAGTCGCGACTGCAGGTGCTGAAGACGCAACTGCAACCGCACTTCCTGTTCAACACGCTGCACGCCATCGTCACCCTGCTGGACGAAGACAAGCTGTCCGCCGAAGACATGCTGCTGCGGCTGAGCGAACTGCTGCGCGCGTTTCTGGAGGACTACGACGGCCAGGAGATCCCGCTGCGGCGCGAGCTGGAACTGCTCGAGCTGTATCTCGGCATCCAGCGGCATCGCTTCAAGGACCGGCTCACCACGCGCATCCATGTCGCCCCGGACGTACTGGACGCGGCCGTACCCAGCCTGGTGCTGCAGCCGCTCGTGGAGAATGCGATCCGCTACGGCATCGGCCAGCACGTCGGCGACGACTGCGTCGAGATCGACTGCCGGCGCGAGGGCGGCGTACTGTGCATCGATGTGCGCAACTTCAACAGCACGCTGGACGAGGGCGGCCACGCCGGCGGCCACGGCATCGGCCTGTCGAATACGCGGATGCGCATGCGCGAACTCTATGGCGACGACGCCAGCCTGCGGCTGGACCTGATCGTCCCGCGCGGCGTCGCCTGCCGGCTGCGCCTCCCGTTCCACAAACTGGACGACGACGTGCTGCCGGAGCACGCGCCCGCATGAGCCTCACCGCGCTGGTCGTCGATGACGAACCGATCGCGCGCCACGCGGTGCTCCGGCTGTTGCGCGAGGATCCGGACATCGAGGTCGTCGGCGAATGCGGCGATGGCGTGTCCGCGGTGGCCGCGATCCGCGACCGGTCGCCGGACCTGGTGTTCCTCGACATCCAGATGCCGGCCATCACCGGCCTGGACGTGGTGGCGACGATCGGCGCGGCACGCATGCCGGCGACCATCTTCGTCACCGCCTACGAGCAGTTCGCCGTGCGCGCGTTCGAGGCGAACGCGGTCGACTACCTGGTGAAGCCGTTCAGCCGCGACCGCTTCACCGAAACGCTGCGCCGGGCGAAGCAGCGGCTGGCCAGCGCACGCGGTGCCGACGCGGACACGACCGCGCGCATCATGCAGGCGCTGGCGTCGCTGCAGCAGCGCGATGCCTACCTGGAACGGCTGCCGGTGCGCGAGGACGAGCGCGTGGTGCTGGTCGACGTGGACGACATCGTCTGGATCAAGGCCAGCGGCAACACGGTGCGCCTGCACCTGGCCGACCGCGTGCATGAACTGCGCGACACGATGTCCGCGCTGGCCGCACGCCTCGATCCGCGCCGCTTCGCCCGCGTGCATCGTTCGGCGATCATCAACATCCGCCGGGTCAAGGACATCCACCCGTGGTTCAACGGCTACCACGTGGTGACCATGGATACCGGCCAGCAGCTGCGCATGAGCCGCTACCAGCACGAGGCGTTCCTGAAACTGGCGACGTTGCGGCGCGACGGTTAGCCGGGCGTGTCCTGCGCATCGTGGTCGATCACGCGTGCCGCTTGCGACCATGGTGTGCTCGTCGGGCCGTTCGACAACCACGTCCACCCGGTGCGTCCGCTGGATCGACAGGCCCACCTTCTGCTGCACGCGTATATTTCCGGCAGGATTGACGTGCGTCCTACCTGGTCTGCACTCAGGTCCACCAGGACCAACGCGGAAACCCCGCGGCCGGCCAGCTATTCCGACTCCACCCCGGCCAGTGCCAGCACCCATCCCGGCACCACCGGCTCGCCGGCGTAGAAGTCCTTCGGTTGCTTCTCCGCCATCGCCCAGCGGTGCAGCCAGCTGGGACCATAGCGGCCGTTGTAACCGTCCTCGCCACGCGCGTACGCGGGATCGCGCAGCGCCTCATCCAGCGTCACCACGCGGTAGCCGCGCCGCTGCACGCCCGCGACCAGCGCCGCGTAGGCGACGGCATTGAGTTCGTTGGCGTGCAGCAGCCACACCTGCGGCAGCGCATAACCCAGCAACGCCTGCGACTGCGCTTCGTAGTAGTCGACCTTGTTGAGCATGTACGGGATATAGCCGCGCCGCAGCCGCTCCAGCGTGGCGTCGCGTTCGGGCGTGTCGGGCTGGCCGTCGAGCATGTTGGCGTAGGCGAACGCCCAGACCCATTCGCCGTTGTCGACGGTCACCGGCGCGATCCGGTAACCGTGCCCACCGAGGAAGGCGGACAGTGTGGCGCGGTCCTCCGGCGTACGGCCGGCGCGCAGGTAGGGATGGCGGAACCAGCGCGGCACCTGTCCGCGTTCCGCCAGCAGCGGCCGCAACACGCGCTCGCCATCGAGGATGTCCTGCTGGAACGCCGGCAGTCCCACGGCATGGACATCGAGATGGCCGTGCGTGTGGTTGCCCAGTTCGTGGCCCGCGTCCAGCCAGTCGCGCAGCATCGCCACGCGCGACGGCTGCACCTGCCCGTCGACCTCCAGCTTGCCCTCGTTGACGAAGCCCACCACCGGCACGCCGGCCTGCTTCAGCTGCGCCATGAGCTGCGCGTGGCGCGAGGCAAGTTCCGCCGGTGGCGTCCTGTCCATCCGCTGCCAGGGCAGGTCGTCGATGGTGATGGCGATGCGGCGGTCGGGACCGGACGCGTGCGCCACCACGGACACCGCCAGCAGGAGCAGTGCAGACAGCGCACGATGGACAGGTCGCATCAGCAGGAACCGCAGGCGGAGGGAACCCGAGCTTAGCCAGCACACGCGATCATCGGCAACCGCGCGACCATTTCCATACCTTCACACCACGTGACGAGCCATGTCCTGCCGATGCGGCATGATGCGTAGGAAGGACTACGAACTCCGAAGGATCCACCTGATGCGTGCATGGCTGTTGCTGCCCCTCCTGCTGCTGTCTTCCTTCGCCGCGCGTGCGGCCGATGCCTGTCCGCAGTTGTCGCAACAAGCGCCCTCTGACGTCGCCACCCGTATCGCCGCGGTCGCCTGCCGCGAGCACCTGATGTGGTACCGCCCCTTCATCGACCGCAACGGCCGGCTGGCGAACGCGCCGATGATGGAAGCCGAGTCGTCGCTGCTGTCGATCGGCGACGACCGCGCCTGGCAGCGCGTCGCGCGCTACTGGCGCGACAGCGGCCTGCTCGCCGCGATCGGCCACCGTCGCGGCGCGACCGATTGCCTGTATGCCTCGGCGACCGGGCCACAGGCCGAAGCCTGCCGTGGCTTCGTGGTGGACACGCCGTGGTCGGCTGCCTTCATCTCGTGGGTGATGCGCGAGGCGCGGGTGCCCGGCTTCCGCGGCTCCGGCCGGCACTTCACCTATGTGCAGGCGGCGTACCAGAACCCGTCGACCAACGCCTTCGACGTCATCGACGTGGCGAACGCCAAGCCGGTGGTCGGCGACCTGATCTGCTACGTGCGCCAGGCCGGCCGCCTGTTCGGCCACGAAGGCCTGGCGCCGCTGTTGCGCAGCGGCAGCTCCCTCGACATGCATTGCGACATCGTGGTGGCGGTGAACCCCAACAACGACAGCACCGCGTACGCCATCGGTGGCAACGTGCAGCAGAGCGTGACCATGCGGATGCTGCCGCTGAACCGCAACGGCGAGTTCTGGGGCGGCCTGCCGCTGCGCATCGGCGACGGCACGCTGTGCGCGCCCGACAACGAGGCGGCGTGCAACATGAATCGCCAGGACTGGGCGGCGATCCTGCGGCTGAAGGCGCCGGAGCAGTTGGCGAAGCTCCCAGGCTACCTGCCGCCCGCGCAGGACGCGCCTGGCAGCGAGTCGCCGGAGAAGGCCGAGTGCTGCATTCACTGCGTCATCGGATCGGGTGTGCCAAGGTGCCCCGCAGAATCGACGAGCCCCGCCACTGCCGCCCCGACCTCCGACACGGAATCGCTCTGATGACCCTGCACCATCGCATGCCATCGCTTGCCGGCCTCGCCTCGGCCTCCGTGTTCGCCCTGCTGCTCGGCGCGTGCGCGACGACGCCCAGCACCACGCTGGCAGCCGGACAGCAGGCGACGGTCGATGGCACCCTCGTCAGCGTGGACACCACGCCGTGGACCTACGACGGCAGCGCCGTGGTGAAGATCGCGACCGACAACGGCCAGGTCGACGTGCACCTGCCCGCCCGCTGGAACCTGTGCAAGGCACCGCCGCCGGACGACCTGCAATCGCTGAAGGCCGGCGACCGCGTGCGGGCCACCGGTACCGTCACCGAGGATGGCGGCCTGGTCGTCTGCGAGCGTGCGGAACACGTACTGCGCAAGACGCCCTGACGTCAGGGCGCCCGACTACGGCGCCTTCATCCAGCGCCCACTGCCCTGCGACACGACGTCGAAGCGGGCCCATTGGCGGAACTCGTCCAAGGTGCATGCACCTGATTGGCCGGCTTGTTCGCCCGCCACGACGCGGTAGTGGATGCGATCCGTGACGGCATCGGCAGGCAGCTCGTCCTGCATCAGCACGCGACGCACACTCCACAGCTTGCCCAGTTTGCCGTTGCTGTAAGCGCGCCCCGCGATGATGTCCTGCGGATGGATAATGTTCTTCTCGGCGTGTTGCTTGGCGAGTTCCAGCAGTTCGGTGAGGTTCTCGGTGGTGATGTCGACGTAGGAGTTGAGCTGCTCCATCGCCGCGGAGAAGTCTTCCTGCGTCAGTTCGAACTGGCGCGCCGCCGGTCGCGTGGCGGGAATGGGTTGGCGGCGCTTGTGCAGGTGCGCCGGGTAGCGGCGCCACGGGAACAGCGCGTTGAAGGCGATCGCCATGGACAGGATGGCGACCACGTTGATCAGCACCGGCATCAGCAAGTAGCCGTAGCCGAGTGCGTGCATCTGCGAACCGCCGATCACCGCCGCAAGCGCGGTGGCGCCACCGGGCGGATGGATGCAGCGCAGGTAGTACATGCCCAACACCGCGAGGCCCACGGCAAGGGCGGCGGTCCAGGCATGGCCGGGAAACAGCTTCTGGCAGCTCACGCCGATGAAGGCCGACAGCAGGTGGCCGCCCACTACGGCCCAAGGCTGCGACAGCGCGCCCTGCGGCACGGCGAACAGCAGCACGGCGGACGCGCCCATCGAGGTGACCATCAGCGCGCCGCCGACGGCGCCGGCCGCGTGTTCGGGGAACGTCCAGCGGGTCAGCCAGTACACCGCCACGATGCCGAGCAGCGCGCCGATGCCGGAGATCCACTTCTCGCCGTGGCGGGTGGTGTTGCGCTCGATGCCCAGCAGCAGGCGCAACTCGGTCAGGCGGGACGGCGGGCTCATGGGCGGATAAACAATGAGGAGGCGACGCAGTCTATGCGAACGCCGCGCCCGTTCCGCCACGTAGGGCGGGCCCAGGCCCGCCATCGCGGAACATCAGACGCGTGCGCTGAGCAATCCGATCCGGCGGAACCACATCTCCAGCGGCACGGTCACCAGCGGCG
>NZ_LSIF01000105.1 GCF_001556105.1 Pseudoxanthomonas mexicana
CCCCCGCGAGGCGGGGGAGAGGGGCACGGCGCGCTCCTCAGAACTTGCCGTAATAGCCTTCCTTCAAGGCGTCGAACAGGTTGGCGGCGGTGTGCATTTCGCCGTCGTACTCGATCTGCTCGTTGCCCTTCACCTCGATGACGTTGCCGTCTTCCAGCTCGAAGCGGTAGGTGGTGTTCTCCAGGTCGGCTTCCTTCACCAGCACGCCCTGGAAGGCGGCGGGGTTGAAGCGGAACGTGGTGCAGCCCTTCAGGCCCTGCTGGTGGGCGTAGCGGTAGATGTCCTTGAACTGCTCGTACGGGTAGTCCGTCGGCACGTTGGCGGTCTTGGAGATGGAGCTGTCCACCCACTTCTGCGCGGCGGCCTGCACGTCGACGTGCTCCTTGGGGGAGATGTCGTCGGCGGCGATGAAGTACTCCGGCAGCTTGGCGTCGGCCTCGTCGGAGAACGGCATGGCCTTGTTGTTGACCAGCTCGCGGTAGGCCAGCAGCTCGTAGGAATAGACGTCGACCTTTTCCTTGGTCTTCTTGCCTTCGCGGATCACGTTGCGGCTGTAGTGGTGCGCGAACGACGGCTCGATGCCATTGGAGGCGTTGTTGGCCAGCGACAGGCTGATGGTGCCGGTGGGAGCAATCGAGCTGTGGTGGGTGAAGCGGCTGCCGACTTCGGCCAGTTCATCGACCAGCTCCGGCGCCACGGTGGCCACGCGCTGCATGTAGCGGCTGTACTTGGCGTGCAGCACCTTGCCGGGGATTTCCTGGCCGGCCTTCCAGCCATCGGTCGCCATCTCGGGGCGCTGGCGCAGCATGGCGGCGGTGACGGTGAAGCGCTCTTCCATGATCGGGGCGGCACCCTTTTCCTTCGCCAGCGCCAGGCCCATTTCCCAGCCGGCCACGGCCATCTCGCGGGCGATCGCCTCGGTGAACTCGCAGGACTCGGCGCTGCCGTACTTGTGCTTGAGCATGGTCAGCGTGCTGCCCAGGCCCAGGAAGCCCATGCCGTGGCGACGCTTGCGCAAGATTTCCTGGCGCTGCTGTTCCAGCGGCAGGCCGTTCACTTCGACCACGTTGTCGAGCATGCGGGTGAACACGCGCACGACTTCCTTGTATTCCTCCCAGTCGAAACGCGCCTGGTCGGTGAAGGGGTCGCGCACGAAGGTGGTCAGGTTGACCGAGCCGAGCAGGCAGGCGCCGTACGGCGGCAGCGGCTGCTCGCCGCACGGGTTGGTGGCGCGGATCGTCTCGCACCACCAGTTGTTGTTCATCTCGTTGACGCGGTCGATCAGGATGAAGCCCGGTTCGGCGTAGTCGTACGTCGAGACCATGATCATGTCCCACAGGTGGCGGGCACGGATGTGGCCGTAGATCTTGCAGGCCACCAGGCCGTCGTCGCGGACGATGTAGTTCTTGTGGGTGGGCCACTCGCGCCAGACCACCTGCGCGGCGTCCTCGACGTCGATGTCGCCCTTCTCCTTGATGTTCACCGGGAACACCAGCGGCCAGTCGGCGTCGGTGTCCACGGCTTCCATGAAGCCGTCGGTGATCAGCAGCGACAGGTTGAACTGGCGCAGGCGGCCGTCTTCGCGCTTGGCGCGGATGAAGTCCTTGACGTCCGGGTGGGAGATTTCGAACGTGCCCATCTGCGCGCCGCGGCGGCCGCCGGCGGAGGACACGGTGAAACACATCTTGTCGTAGATATCCATGAAGGACATCGGGCCGGAGGTGTACGCACCGGCGCCGGCGACGAAGGCACCCTTCGGGCGCAGCGTGCTGAATTCATAGCCGATGCCGCAGCCCGCCTTGAGGGTCAGGCCGGCTTCGTGGACCTTGTCCAGGATGCCGTCCATCGAGTCCTCGATGGTGCCGGAGACGGTGCAGTTGATGGTGCTGGTGGCCGGCTTGTGCTGCTGGGCGCCGGCGTTGGAGGTGATGCGGCCGGCCGGGATGGCGCCGCGGCGCAGCGCCCACACGAAGCGCTCGTACCAGTAGGCGCGCTTCTCGGGAGTGGCTTCCGCGTCGGCCAGGGCGCGGGCCACGCGCTGGTAGGTGCCGTCGATGTCGGCGTCGAGAGCCTCGCCCTGCTTGGTCTTCAGCCGGTACTTCTTGTCCCAGATGTCCTGGGACGCGGGCTGCATGGGGACCAGGGTGGGCTGTTCCGTCTTGATCGCCTCGAGGCGCACCGTACTCATGGTTGTCTTGTTCTCCTGAACGACTGGAACTTCTTAATGACTGTGGTGGCGGGCGGGCCGTGGCCCACCCCGGTGATTCATCGCGGCCCCGGCGGACAGGGACGGCACCGCAGGCGGCTGCACAGGATGCGCCGCGCCGGTGGCCGGATTGTGGAGGTGGGACCTGCCGATATCGTGGTGCCCACTGCTTCCCTCTGCCCTCATGCGCCAATCCCCAAAGGCGCCCGAATTCCCAAGGCGTGTTGCCCGAAAAAACACCAGCACTTGGGTCCGCTTCGTGCTGGACCGCAACATCTTGTGTCAGCACGAAGTCGCCAAACTACGCCCGGGGGTCCCCCCTGTCAACCGGATTGACATGACAATTGCATGGCATCGCCCCCACCGTCCGTCATCACGCGGACGGGGTGCACGAACCACCGCGCGCGGTGAACTTCATTGCAGGTTTAGGGGTCCGTCAGCAGACTCATTCAGGTTCGCGGAAGGCCATCGGCCGCCCGCTCCCTCCGACGCAACGAGCTGCCGACCCACCATGAAGAAAGCGCTGCGCCCGTTCCCCACCCTGATCGCCCTGACCGCTGCCGCCGCCTTTGGCGGATTCGCCGCCACCGGCCTCAACGACCTCTTCCAGAAGCCCGCCCAGGCCGCGCCCAGCGCCGCCGCCGCGGTCCCGACCGTTGCCGCGTTGCCCACCGCGGTGGACGGCCAGGTGCTGCCGTCGCTGGCGCCGATGCTCAAGCGGGTCACCCCGGCGGTGGTCAGCGTGTACAGCCGGCAGACCGTGCGCGTGGCCAGCCCGCTGGGGCCGTTCGGCGACGACCCGGTGTTCCGCCGCATCTTCGGCATCCCCGACATGCCGCGCGAACGCGTGGAGCGTGCGCTGGGCTCGGGCGTGGTCGTCGACGCCGCGCGCGGCTACGTGCTGACCAACCACCACGTGGTGGAGAACGCCGACGGCGTGTCGGTCACGCTGAGCGACGGCCGCCAGGTGGAAGCCGAGTTCATCGGCTCCGACCCCGACACCGACATCGCGCTGATCCGCATCCCCACCCAGGGCCTGACCGCGGTGCCGATGGCCAACAGCGACCAGCTGGAAGTCGGCGACTTCGTCGTCGCGATGGGCAACCCCTACGGCCTGGGCCAGACGGTGACCTCGGGCATCGTCTCGGCGGTCGGCCGCAGCGGCATTCCGGTAGCGGGCTACCAGAACTTCATCCAGACCGACGCCTCGATCAATCCGGGCAACTCCGGCGGCGCGCTGGTCGACCTGCAGGGCCGGCTGGTCGGTATCAACACCGCCAGCTTCAACCCGCGCGGCAGCATGGCCGGCAACATCGGCCTGGGCTTCGCGATCCCGATCAACATGGCGCGCGGGATCATGGACCAGCTGATCGCCAACAACGGCGTGGTGCGCCGGGGTACGTTCGGGGTGGAGTCGCAGGACGTGGACGAGCGCGTCGCGCGCGGCCTCGGCCTGGACACGCCGCGTGGCGCGCTGGTCACCCGCGTGTATCCGGGCTCTGCCGCGGCCGCCGCTGGCCTGCAGCCGGGCGACGTGGTGCTGTCGGCCAACGGCCAGCGCGTCGACAACCGCGCCGCCCTGCACAACTTCGAAGGCCTGCAGCCGGTGGGCACGCAGGTAAAGCTGGACGTGCGCCGCGACGGCAAGCCGCTGCAGCTCACCGCGGCGTTGAAGGAAGGCGCACGCAACGCCGAGGGTGTGACGATCGATGCACGCCTGACCGGCGCCACCCTGAAGGAGCTGGACGAGTCGGCCCGGCAGCAGTTGCGCGGCATGATCCGCGGTGCGCAGGGCGGCGTGCAGGTCGGCAACGTGGTGCGCGACAGCCGTGCATGGAACAGCGGGCTGCGCCCGGGCGACATCATCGTCGGCAGCAGCAGCGGCGAGTTCGGCGACCTGCCGGGCTTCCGCGCCAGCTTCGAGCGCAAGCCGCAGCAGCTGGTGGTCAACATCCTGCGCGGACGCGGCACCGGTCGCCTGCTGATGCAATGACGCAGGCGCGGTGGACGACATAACAGCCCGTTCACCGCCGTGCATTAGAGTGACCCCATCCCCCGCCTGCCGCAGGAGCCGACCATGACCATGCCCACCCACACCGATGCGCTGAAGGCCAACCTCGGCGAAGCCGGTTCGCACCTTGCTTCAGCCGCTGCCGCTGCCGGCGAAGCCATCAAGGGCGCCGCCAGTGCCGCCGGCGACGAGTTGCGCCTGGGCAAGGCGAACATCAAATCCGAACTGGCCGACAGCGCGCTGTCGGGCTTGGCCGCGGCGGAAGCCGGCGGCGGTGCCGCCAGCGAGCAGGTCGATGCGCTGATGGACAAGGGCCGCGATCTGATCGACAGCGCCGCCGACCTGATCCGCGAACGTCCGATCGCCTCGTTCGGCGTCGCCTTCGCCGCCGGCTGGATCATCGCCAAGCTGGCACGCAGCGGCGGCAACAAGTAAGTCCATCGCGTGAGCGACGCGCCCCGCGACACCGACGCCCCACCGCCGCCCGACCTCATCGACAGCCTGAAGGAGGTCGGTGAGGCCGGCCGTGCCGCATTCGGCTCGGCCAAGGACACCGGCCGCGCGATGCGCGCGCTGGTGTCGGCGGATTTCGCGCTGGCGCGCAGCGCCTTCGGCCGCGCGCTGGCGTGGGCCGGCGTGGCGATCGTGTTCGGTGCGTCGGCATGGCTGCTGGTCACCGGCGCGCTGATCGCGCTGATGCAGCGCTTCGGCTTCTCGTGGTTGCAGTCGCTGTCGTTCGCGGCGCTGCTCAGCCTGGCCGTTGCCGGGTTCGCGGCGTGGAAGGTGGGGCGCTACTTCGACCACACCGGCCTGCACGCGACGCGCCGGCAGCTGTCGAAGCTCGGCCTGTTCGACGAGGACCGCGTGGACGAGGACGACGTACCCGCGCCACCCGCCGCCGGCAACGGAGCGTCCTGATGCGCTTCGAGCAGTTGCAGCAGCACGTGGAACGCGCCGAGAAGCGGGTGGAACTGCGCAGCGCGCAGACGTCGCTGTACTGGAGCATCCTCAAGCAGTCCTGGAAGGACGGCTGGACGCCGGGGCGCATCATCATCGCCGGCGTGGTCAGCGGCTTCCTGACCGGCCGCGCCGAACCCCTGCGCGCGATGACCGGCGCACGCTGGATGCAGATGTTCACCGCAGTGTCCAGCTTCGTCGCCACCGCACAGGCGGCGGCCGCCGCCGAGCAGGCCGAACAGGCCGTCGATACCGCGCAGGACGTGCAGGACCAGGCCGAGGGCGTGGCCGACGAGGAGCCGATGGTGGACGAGGCCTTCGACGAGGACGACATCGTGGTCGTCGCACCGCGTCCGGCCGAAGCGGCGACGGAACTGTCCGAACGCTGACGGGCCCGGGCTTCTGTGGGAGCGACGTAAGTCGCGAGCTTTTGGTGTACCCCTGTCCCCGCCTTGCGCGCGGATGAACGCGGCGCGCGCCCGACCTTCGGCGCCCATCGCGACTCACGTCGCTCCCACAGGATTGCCCCCACAATCGCGCCTCCAGTCCGGTCGCGACCTGTCCATGAGCACACCTGCGCCTTCCGACGCACCTCCCGTCCCCGCCGCACCGCCGCCGGCCACGCCGTCGCGGCCGCGTGCGTCGACGCCGCTGCTGGTGCTGGCGACGCTCGCCGTGGGCTACACGCTCTGGGCCGCGCAGGACGTGGTGCTGCCGGTGCTGCTGGCGATGTTCTTCGCGCTGGTCGGCAACCCGATCATCCGCGTGCTGCGGCGGCTGTACATTCCGCGTTTCGTCGGCGCACTGATCGTGCTGCTCGGCGGCATGGCCTTCACCGGCCTGCTGGCGCAGAAGATGCTGCCGTCGGCGATGGACTGGGCGCAGCAGGCGCCACGCGAAATGCGCCAGCTGGCGCCCAAGCTGCGCGAATTGACCAAGCCGGTGCAGGAAGCGAACAAGGCCGCGGAGAGCTTCGCCCGCGTCGCCGCCGGTGGCCAGACCTCCGGTCGCCAGCCGCAGGTGGTGCAGGCCGCCACCGACGACCCCTATCGCAAGCTGCTGGCGACACCGCGCGTGCTGGCGTCATTGCTGGCGGTGGTGCTGCTGACGTTCTTCTTCATGGTCTACGGCGAGAACCTGCAGCGCAACGCGATCGCCTTGCTGCCCGGGCGGCAGCAGAAGAAGTTCACCGTCGACATCCTGCATTCGATCGAACGCGAGGTGTCGCGCTACGTGCTGACCATCAGCATCATCAACACGGTGGTGGGCTTCGTGTTCGCCGGCGTGCTGTACCTGCTGGGCCTGCCGCTGGCCGAGGCGCTGCTGTGGGGCACGATGGCGGCGCTGCTGAATTTCGCGCCCTACGTGGGACCCTTGATCGGCATGGTGGCGATGCTGCTGGTGGGCTTCATCAGCTTCGAGCAGCCATTGCAGTCGATGCTGCCGGCGATCACCTACCTGGTGCTGCACACGATCGAAGGCCAGATCATCACGCCGATCATCCTGGGCAAGCGGATGGCGCTGTCGCCGCTGGTGCTGATCCTGGCGCTGATGTTGTTCGGGTGGTTGTGGGGGATCGTCGGGTTGTTGCTGGCGGTACCGTTGCTGGTCTGCGTGAAGCTGGTGCTGGCGCGCGTCGAGGGCATGGAGGGGTGGGCGCGGTTGCTGGAGTAATCGCGGCGTTCTGAGCCCCTCTCCCGCCGGGAGAGGGGTTGGGGTGAGGGGCAACGAAGACCGTCGCTTTGGTCCGCCCTTAGCCGTCACAACATCCACGTCGGCGCTTTGATTCCATGGCGCCTTGCGGGATGACTCTTCTTTCTCACGCATGGTGCCGCTCGCCGCGGAGGGCCTTCTTGACCAGCCGTTCGGCTGTTAAAGAACGCTTCTTTGCTTGTGCAAAGAAAGAAGCAAAGAAACACACCCCAGGCGGCACGCCCT
>NZ_LSIF01000106.1 GCF_001556105.1 Pseudoxanthomonas mexicana
ACAACCTGGGCCTGACCTGCGACCCGATCGGCGGGCTGGTGCAGATCCCGTGCATCGAGCGCAATGCGATGGGCGCGGTGAAGGCGATCAACGCCAGCCGCATGGCGATGCGTGGCGACGGCAAGCACAAGGTCAGCCTGGACAAGGTGATCAAGACCATGCGCGACACCGGTCGCGACATGCAGGACAAGTACAAGGAAACCAGTCGCGGCGGACTGGCCGTCAACGTCATCGAGTGTTGAACCCGTGGACGGCGTCAGCCACATCACCTTCATCGTCCGCGATCTCGCACGCATGACCACCTTCCTCTGCGAAGGCCTTGGCGCATGCGAGGTCTACGACAGTGCTGGTGAGGACTTTTCGCTGTCCCGCGAAAAATTCTTCCTGTTGGGGAACGTATGGCTGGCAGCGATGGAAGGCGAGCCGCCTACCGAACGCTCCTACCAGCACGTCGCGTTCAAGGTGAGCGAATCCGACCTTCCGGTCTACCAGGCAAGACTCGAGGCCCTGGGCGTCGATATCCGTCCCCCGAGGCCCCGCGTGGAGGGTGAGGGCATGTCGCTGTACGTCTACGACTACGACAACCACCTTTTCGAACTGCATGCGGGCACGCTGGAACAGCGCCTTCATCGTTATCGATCGGGGCAATGACGTTCTGCTCGGGGTCTGATGCCGTTCGCGTCGCTCGACTCAGAGGTTGAGGGTATCGCGTGCCTGCTCGCAGGCAGCGGCGTCGGACGTACACGCGGCGTCCGCACGGTTGTCGCGCAGGGCCGCATCCTTGCCGATCGTGTAGCCGAACCACACCACCAGCAGGACCAGCAGCAGCGCCATCACCACCCAGGACGGCACTCTGCCCGCTGTTGGGTCGACCGTCGCCGGCGACCCCGTCGCACCGCCATCCGTACCACCGCCGACCAGGTCCGCCACCGGCACGTCCAGCGCCGCGGCCAGCGCCAGGCAGGTCTCCTGCGTCGCGGCTGAGCCCGCTTCGATCCGCTGCAGGGTCCGCGCACTCAGCCCGGCGACCGACGCCAGATGCTCCTGCGACCAGGCGCGCTGCTCCCTCAGGGTCCGGATCCGTTCCGCGTTCAGTTTCATGTCCATCGTCGTTCGCTGGGCTCCGGTCAGTGTACGTTGGCCTCCAGCCTCCCCCGGCGCGGGGCGTGACGCCACGACAGCGACACGACACCTGCCCGACACGCCCCTTTAGGCGTGCGGGTCTGCGCCGATACCGTACTTTGGTAAACCGACTTACCGGAGACGCGTCCTGTCCCAGTCCGTGGACAAGATCCGCCGCAGCCGGCCTTCCTGGCGGCGTCGACTGGCGGCCTGGTGCCTGCCCCTGCTGGGCGGGATGGCGGCGCTTTGCCCGACCGCGCACGCACTGGACCCGTCCAAGTCGTTCCATCACTACGTACGCAACCACTGGAGCCTGGAACAGGGCCTGCCCCAGCTGAGCGTGCTCGCCATCGCCCAGGACCGGCCCGGCTACCTCTGGTTCGGCACGCAGGCCGGCCTGAGCCGGTTCGACGGCGTGCGCTTCACCAACTACGACCTCGACAACACGCCGGAGCTGCCCAGCACCTGGATCCAGGCCCTGCACACCGATCGCGAAGGCCGTCTGTGGATCGGCACGCCGCAGGGACTGGCGGTTCGCGACGGCAATCGCATGAAGACGCTGTCGGTCGCCCCGGGCGAACCGGCCGGTGTCGTGGACGTGCGCGCACTGGCACGCGATGCGCGGGGCCGGCTGCTGGCCGCCACGCCGCGCGGCGTCATGGTCGTGGTGGCCGACCGCCTGCAGACCCTGCATCCCATCGACGATGGCGGCGCACTGGCGTTGCATGTGGACGATGACGGCACGCTCTGGGTCGGTGGACGCGGACGCGTGCATGTCTTCGATGGCGCGGGCGAACGCGTCATGACGCTTCCGGCGGGCGCGTCACTCGCCACCATCACCTCGCTGACCCGCCATGACGGGCGCCTCTGGGTGGGCTGCGATAGCGGCCTCTACGTGCTCGATGGCCAGCACTGGCAGCGCCATCGCGACGTGGCGGCGGTCAGCGGTGGCGTGCTGGCCTTGCACGAGGATCGCGACGGCATCCTCTGGGCCAGCACGCGCGACACCCTGTACCGGTTGCAGCAGGGCCGGCTGCTGGAACGGATTCGTGCCGAAGGACCCTTGGCCGAAATCCGCGCCTTCTACGAAGACCGCGAATCCAACCTGTGGCTGGGCAGCAACAACGAGGGCGCCAGCCGCGCGTGGAACGGTTGGACGCGCCGCTACAGCACTGCGGAAGGGCTGCGCCAGCCGTTGCTGTGGTCCATCGCGCAGGCACCGGATGGTCGCGTGTGGGTAGGCAGCGACGATGGGGTGAGCGTGCTGCAGGACGGCCGCTTCCACGAGGTGGTCGCGGGGCGCGACCTGCCGCATCCCGCCGCGTACAGCCTGCTGCCCGAGAACGGTCAGACCTGGATCGGCACGCGCAACGGCGCGGCGCTGTACCGCGATGGCCGTGTGCAGCGGCCACGCGCACTGACGGCGATGGACGCGGCCCAGGTGAACGGTATCGTGCGCGATCGTCAGGGGCGCGTGTGGTTCGCCACCAGTACCGGCCTGTACCGGTGGACGCAAGGCGACGATCGCCTGCGTCACTACGGAGAACGCGCAGGACTGCGCGACGTGCGCGTGCGCGTGCTGATGGAAACCCGCGACGGACGGCTGCTGGTGGGCACGCAGAGCGGCCTGTACGAATTCATCGACGAACACCTGGTCGCCCTGCCACTCACCGGCACCGGCCTGGATGCGCCGCACATCGTCTCCCTGCATGAACTCGCCGGCGGCCAGTGGCTGGCCGGCGCGCTGTCGGAAGAAATGATGCTGCTGTTCGATGGCCGGCGCTGGACGCGGCTGGACAAGACGCGCGGCGTCCCGGCGAATGCTCCGTTCTTCTTCGCCGAGGACGCCAGCGGCTTCCTGTGGGCAGGTGGCCTGCGCGGCATTTACCGGATAGCCGTGGCGGACCTGCTGAATGCCGCCGACGACCCCGCGTTCCGGGTGACGGCGCGCACGCTGCTCAACGAACGCGGCGACCGCCACGGCGGCCAGAAAGGCGACTGCTGCAATGGTGCCGGCAACAGCCGCGGCTTCATGGTCGACAACGCACTCTGGCTGCCGACCCGCGATGGCATCGTGGTGATGGCGACCGACCAGTCGCTGGCCAATGACTACCTGCCCGAGTCGGTGATCGAACGCGTCCAGGTGCAGGGGCAATGGCGGCCGGCGGAGCGCGCGATCGAATGGTCGTTGCCGAGCGCCGCGCGCGATCTGCGTTTCGAGTTCACCACGCTGAGCTTCCAGGCATCGGACCACATCGACATCCGCTATCGCCTGCAGGGCTACGACGACGAGTGGAAGCTGCTGGACGATCCGCACCAGCGCAGTGCGACCTATACCAACCTGCCCGCGGGACGCTACGTGTTCGAGGTGCTGGGCACCAACAACAGCGGCGTATCCGGCCGCACCGCAGCGACGCAGGCGTTCGCGATCGCACCGTACTTCTACGAAAGCCCGTGGTTCTACCTGGTGCTCGCCGTCGCGCTGGCGATCCTGGTGATGCTCTCCAACCGTTGGGTGCTGCGACGCCACCACAATCGTCGCGTCGCACTGGAACGCCTGGTGGAGCAGCGCACGCGTGACCTGCAGCAGGCCAACCGGCAACTGGAGGCGCTCAGTCTCACCGACCCGCTGACCGGCCTGCACAACCGCCGCTACCTGACCCAGCAACTGCCGGCGGACATCGCTTATTACCAGCGCACGCCCGGCTTCGCCGCCGGCGTGGACGTGCTGGCCTTCGCACTGCTCGACATCGATCATTTCAAATCGATCAACGATGGCCACGGGCACCAGGTCGGCGACCATGTGCTGCAGACGGTGGCCCACCGGCTGCGCACGCTGTCGCGCGATGGCGACTACGTGATCCGCTGGGGCGGCGAGGAATTCCTGATGGTGTTCCGGCCGATGCCGCGACACGAGCTGCATGCACTCGGGCGCCGCATCTGCACGGCGATCGCGCTGGAACCGGTGGACGTGGCCGGCACGCGCCTGCAGGTGACCGCATCGCTCGGGCTGATCGGCTATCCGCCGTTCCCGGCCGCACCCGACCTGCTGGGCTGGGAACAACTGGTCTCGCTGGCGGATCGCGCGCTCTACGAGGTCAAGGCGCGTGGGCGCAATGGCTGGGCGCTCTACGAGGCCACGCCGCTGCCGCTGCCCGCGCTGGAGGTGGACCACCTGCGACGCGACCCGGGCGACCTGGTCCGCAGCGGTCATCTCGTGTTGCGTGGCCCGCATCATCCGACACCGGCGATAACCGCGCAGGCGGATTGACGTTCCTGCAACGTGGCCGCGATACGCTGTCCTGCCACGCTGCAGAAATCCCCCATGAAGATCACCTATCCTGCGCTGGCCGCGCTGCTCGCGTTCAGCGCCGTCGCGCAGGCCGAATCCATGCCCCGCTACGGCGCCCGCCTCGAAGGCTTCGACTACCCGCGACCGGTGCAGACCTTCGCCTTCACCTCGCAGGCGCAGCCGCTGGAGATGGCGTATCTGGACGTCGCACCCGCGAAGCCGAATGGCCGCACCGTCGTGCTGCTGCATGGCAAGAATTTCTGCGCCGCCACGTGGGAGTCCGCGATCGAGGCACTCGCGGGCGCCGGCTTCCGCGTGGTGGTGCCGGACCAGATCGGCTTCTGCAAATCGAGCAAGCCGCAGCGCTACCAGTATTCGTTCGGCCAGCTGGCCGCCAACACGCGGGCACTGCTGGTCCGCCTCGACATCGACCGTGCCGTCATCGTGGGCCACTCGATGGGCGGCATGCTGGCGACCCGTTACGCGCTGCAGTACCCGGCGTCGACCGAGCGGATGGTGCTGGTCAATCCGATCGGGCTGGAAGACTGGAAGGCCGAAGGCGTGCCCTGGCGCAGCATCGATGCATGGTACGAGCGCGAGTTGAAAACGTCCTTCGACAGCATCCGCGACTACCAGCGCACCGTGTACTACAGCGGCGACTGGAAGCCGGCGTACGAGCAGTGGGTCGGGATGCTGGGCGGCATGTACGCCGGCGACGGCCGCGAGGCGGTGGCCTGGAGCCAGGCGCTGACGTCGGACATGGTGTTCAACCAGCCCGTCGTGTACGAATTCCCGCGCATCGCGGCGCCGACCACGCTGTTCATCGGCCTGAAGGACCGCACGGCCATCGGCAAGGACCTCGCAGCAGCGGACGTGGCGAAGCGGCTGGGCGACTATCCGGCATTGGGCAGGCGCGCGGCCGCGGCGATTCCTGGCGCGACGCTCGTGGAGTTCGCTGATCTGGGCCACTCGCCGCAGGTCGAGGACCCGGCGCGCTTCAACGCCGACCTGCTGAAGGCGATCAACGTTCCCTGACGATCCGGCTCACGGCGCGGGCGCGGTGGTGTCGCTGATCCGTGCGAGGACGACGTCATCGACGTCCTTCGAGACCACCGCGTCCACCTTTCCATTCGCCGCGCGCCGGAAGCGCAGCGGACCCAGGCCGCCGTCCATGGCGAACAGGGTGTCGTCGAGCGGGACCAGGTCGGCGGGCGGTCCGTCCGCCGACTGTGCGTGCAAACGGCCGTGTTCGAGCGTGATGCGCAGCGTCCAGTCGTAGCGTTCGACACGGTAGGTGCCGACATAGTCGCGCAGCGTCGCCTCCGGTACGGTGACGCCCTTCGGCTTCACCCGCTGGTTGATGTCGCCCAGGCCATGCGTCTGCCCGCATACGGCGCACATCGTCGGCGGCGCCAGGTTGCTGATGGCGTGCGCGACGGGATGCCGGGTCTGCAGGAACGCATGCAGCGCGCGGAGATCCTCGTCGGTCAGGTGACGGAACGCGGCCCACGGCATCATCGGATGCGTCAGCCCTTGCTTGCCCGTGCGCATCAACTGGACGAACGCCGCGGCGTCGTAGTCGATGCCGGTGGCATGCGGGGTGAGGTTGGTGCTGTAGATGTCCTTGCCATCCCGCGAGATGGCATTGCCACCGGCGAACGCACCCGGCAAGCGCTTGGCTTCCCACAACGTATGGCAGCCGCCGCAATCGCCGATCGCCGCCAGGTAGCGTCCGCGTTCGAGCGGGCTGTCGTCGACCGGGCCCGGCACGGGCGTGGTGATCGGCATGGGGCGACCGACGATGCGCTGGACTTGTTCGTCGGAAAGCTGCGTACGCGGCAGCGGATTGCGGATGGCCGGCAACGAGCGCAGGTAGACGATGACCGAGGCGAGGTCTTCGTCCGACAGCATCGAGAACGATGGATACCACATCTGCGGATGCAGCGGCCGTCCGTCATGGCTGATGCCTTCGCGGATCGCGCGCGCCAGCATGTCGTCGCTCCAGCCGCCGACGCCGGTCTCCACGTCGGACGTCAGGTTCGGTGCGACCAGCCGTGTCGTGCCTTCGTCCTTCCATACATGCCCGGCCAAGGTACGGCTCTGTACAGGCGGTGCGCCGGGCTGCCCCCAGTCGCGGTCCGAGTGGCACAGCGCGCATTGGAGGATGCCGTCGGCGAGATAGCGTCCGCGTTCGCGCCGCGCCTCGGTGCGCTCGAACGTGCGATCGGTCAGCGGGCGGATGCGCAAGCCGGGCAACGGCGGTTGCTGGGCGATCGTCGGCAGTGCGGGTCTGGGGGTGGGCGCGGGTGTCGCGTGTTCCCCGCACGCCGCGATGAGCAGCAGGCATCCGCCCGTGAGCACGGTCCGCACGTACGAGGTCAGGCGCATCAGACCGCTCCGGATGACGGGTGTCGAACGGAGCCAACGCGGCAGGCGTCCGGACACGGACACCTCCCGGCAGGAAGATGGCCTACGCGGCGGCGATGGCCAGCACGTCGTCCAGCAGGGCGGCGGCCGTGACCTCGGCACCGGCGCCTGGCCCCTGCACGACCAGCGGCTGTTCCGGGTAGCGGTCGCTGTAGATCGCGACGCGGTTATCGGTGCCGCCACCGCCGCACAACGGATGGTCCTCGGGCAGCGCCTGCAGCCCCACGCTCGCGCGTTCGGCATCGAAGCGGCCCAGGAAGCGCAGGCGCGCGCCGTTGCGATAGGCGTCCTTGAAGCGCGCCGCCAGCGGTGCGTCCAATTGGTTGAGCGCGGCATCCAGCTCGGCCAGCGGCAACGCGGCGAGGTCCGCCGGCACCAGCGAATCCACGCGCACGTCCTCGGTCTGCAGCGGGAAGCCAGCGGCGCGCGCGAGGATCAGCAACTTGCGCCGCACGTCCTCGCCGGACAGGTCCAGCCGCGGATCGGGTTCGGTGTAGCCGGCCTGGCGCGCCTGCCGGACGAAGCCGGAAAACGCGCGCATGCCGTCGTAGTGGTTGAACAGCCACGCCAGCGAGCCGGACAGCACGCCTTCGACGCGATGGATGCGGTCGCCACCGGCGACCAGCGCGCGCAGGCTGCGCAGCAATGGCAAGCCCGCGCCAACCGTCGCGGCGTCGCCATAGCCCGCGCCGGAATCGGTACGCGCCCGTGCGATGGCGTCCGCACGCTGCAGCGCGCCGCCGACGCCGAGCTTGTTCGCCGTCACCACATGCACGCCACGCGCCAGCCATTCGGCATGCCGGTCGGCGACCGCGTCGCTGGCGGTGGCATCGACCACGATGTCGCCGGACCGCAGCGCCTCGCCTTCCGCCCACGGCGGCACCACATCGTCACCGGCAGCGGCCCGCCTGGCGTTGTCCAGCGTCTGCAGCGCGGAGCCCTCACAGGCGTGCAGCGCGCGCGAATTGGCTAGCCATGCCAGCGCCGGCAAGGGCAGCGCGCGTTCCTGCAGGCGCTGGTAGCGCGCGACGAACGCGCTGCCCACCACGCCGGTGCCGAGCAAGGCCAGCTTCGGCGCGGATCGCGACGCGGCCGCCAGGCGGACGACGGTACTCATGCGTCGGCGAGCTTGCGTTTGGATTCCGCCGCAACCGCTGCCGCACGTTCCAGCGCCGCGGTGATGTCCGACAGCAGATCGTCGGTGGCTTCGATGCCGACCGACAGGCGCAGCAGGCCATCGGTGATGCCGGCCTTCGCGCGCGCTTCCGGCGTCATCGCCGCATGGGTCATCGTCGCCGGATGCGCGACCAGGCTTTCCACGCCGCCCAGCGATTCGGCCAGGGTGAAGTAACGCAGCCCTTCCACGAAGGCACGTACGGCCTCCTCGCCACCGTCGAGTTCAACGCTCAGCATGGCACCGAAGCCCTTCTGCTGGCGCGCCGCGACCGCGTGGCCGGGATGCGACGCCAGGCCCGGGAAATAGACCTTCGACACCACCGGGTGCGCGTCCAGCAGCGCGGCGATGGCGGTGGCGTTCTCCTGGTGCGCGCGCAGGCGCGCGTCGAGCGTGCGCAAGCCGCGCAGGGTCAGGAAACTATCGAACGGCGACCCGGTCAGGCCCAGCGCGTTCGCCCACCAGACGAGCTGCTGGTGCGTCTCGGCATCGCGCGCGATCACCGCGCCGCCGACCACGTCGCTGTGGCCGTTGATGTACTTGGTGGTGGAGTGCAGCACGATGTCGGCACCGAACGCGATCGGCGTCTGCAGCGCGGGCGACAGGAAGGTGTTGTCCACCACCGTGCGCGCGCCGGCCTTGTGCGCCGCCTCGATGACGAAGCGCAGGTCGGTGATGCGCAGCAGCGGATTGGACGGCGTTTCGATCAGCACCAGCTTCGGCGACTGCGCCAGCGCATCGGCCAGCGAGCGCGGATCGGTCAGGTCGGCGGTGATCAGCTCGAAGTGGCCCTTCTTCGCCAGCGCGTTGAACAGGCGCCAGCTGCCGCCGTACGCATCGTGCGGCACGACCAGGCGATCGCCCGGCTCCAGCAATGCGTTCAGCACCAGCGTGATGGCGCCCATGCCGGTGGCGGTGATGACCGCGCCGGCGCCACCTTCCAGTTCGGCCAGCGCTTCGGCCAGCAGGTCGCGCGTGGGATTGCCGCTGCGCGTGTAGTCGTATTCGCGCTTCTGCGCGAAGCCGGCGAAGCTGAAGTTCGACGACAGCACGATCGGCGGCGTCACCGCGCCATAGGCGGTGTCGCGGTCGATGCCGGCACGGACGGCGGCGGTGGCGGGACGACAGGGCGCGTCGGCGTCGGTGGGGATGTAGCTGCTCATGCGAGGTCTCCGGCGGCGCGCAGGGCCGAGGTGAGGATGGAATCGATGCGGTCGGTTTCTTTCAGGAAAGCGTCATGGCCGTAGGGCGAGCGCAGCACGCGCAACTGGCCGAGCGTGGCGAGGCCTTCGACCAGCGAGACGGAATCGGACAGCGGCACCAGGCGGTCGCCTTCCACCGCGACCACCAGCGTGGGCACGCGCACATCGGCGGGATCGACGCGGTGCAGGTCGATGGATTCGGACAGGCGCACGTAGGCATTCACCGGCGTGCGCGCCACGTACTGCGCGCCGGCGGCATCCAGGTAGTCCTCGGCGGCGACGCGCACGCGGCCGTTGACGATTTCCGGTGCCGTATCGAAACGCTCGCCGAATTCCTCCGGCGTGCGGTAGCTGAGCATGGCGAACTGGCGCGCCAGCGACAGGCCCTGCGCATCGGCGCACTGCAGCTGGCCCAGCGTGACCGCACGGCGTTGCAGCGCGCGCCAGGCGGCCGCATAAGGATGCGCGCGATGGGCGCCGCTGACCGCGACGAGCTGCTTCAGCCGGTCCGGATGCCGCACGGCGAGCTGCAGGCCGACCAGCGCACCGTAGGAATAGCCGACGAAGGCGTCCAACCGTGCGATGCCCAGCGCCGACAGCAACTTGGCAATGGCGTCGGCCTGGTCGGCGGTGTCGATGGGGGCATCGAGGCGGCCGTCGGCACCGATGAAGTCGAACGCGAGCAACTGGCGCCGGGCCGGATCCAGCGCGCGGCCGGTGCCGACCAGCTCGTTCAACCAGCCGCCCTCGGGAAACACGCCGCTCGCGGTCAGGTGACGATGGGCGGAAATGCCGCCGGCAACGAAGACGACGGGTGCACCGACAGGCCCCTGCAATTCGTAGCGCAGGGTCACCGCGCGTGCACCGGCATGGCGCATCGCCAGTTCGACCACCACTTCGCCGCGCAGGGCGCGCGGACTGTCGTCCTGCGTGGACGGCAACGGGAAACCGTCGATCGACGACGGTTCTGGCAGGCGGTTCAGGGCGGGACTGACGAAACTCATGGCGGCATCCGATGGGCGTGGCCCCTTGCGGGACGGGACTGCACCACCGAGCTTCGCGGAGCTCGCGTTCGCCGTGCCGAGGACACGGTACGAACCATCTTCCGGCAGACGCTGAGGTCCCCGCAGGATTTGGCACCACCACGGCGCTTGCGCGTCGCTGGCTGCCCCGGCTTCTTCGGGCCTGTCCCTCTGCCGGTCTCGATGGTGGACGTACTGTGCCCACGTCGCCACGGCATGTCAATCGCTTTATTCGGATGAAGCGATGAAATTTGACGTCGATCGCGCTGCCGACGGCTGCGGCGATGCCGCATAATCCATGACATGACCCGGAATCACCTTCTGGGCGGTCTTTGCGCGGTCCTGTTGGCCGGCTGCTCCACCGCCCCTCTGCACACCTCCACGCCCCCCGCCCCGCCGCCGAAGACCGCGGCCGACGCGGTCATCACCGAAACCTGGGTCTCCGCACCGGTGGCCGGCGACGAACTGGACTCTCTGGTCGCGTGGCCCACGGACGACGGCCAGGTCTGGCTGATCGCCACCGCCAAGGCCCGTCACCACCTGGCCATCTACGACGCCGACAGCGGCCACCGGCTACGCACCGTCGGCATGCCCGGCAGCGCGGTGGGCCAGTTCAACCGCCCCAATGGCATCGCCGTGTTCGGCGACCTGCTGTTCGTGGCCGAGCGCGACAACCATCGCGTGCAGGCGTTCCGGCTGCCGGAGTTCGCCCCGCTCGGGGCCTTCGGCGACGACGTGCTGCGTTCCCCGTACGGTCTGTGGGTGCACGAAACGGCCCCCGGCGAGTTGGAACTGTTCGTCACCGACAGCTTCATGGCCGATTTCCGCACCATGACCCTGCCGCCGATGGCCGAACTGGACGGCCGCGTGAAGCGCTTCCAGGTGAAGGTGGTGGAGGGCGGCAAGGTCGAAGCCCGGCTGCTGGGCCAGTTCGGCGACACCGGCCCGGCCGGCGCGTTGCGCATGGTCGAGTCGATCGCCGGCGACCCGGCGCATGGCCGCCTGCTGATCGCCGAGGAGGACCGTCGCGTCGGTTCCACCCTGCGTGATTACACGCTGGCCACCGCCACCTACAACGGCCACAGCCTGCCCACGTTCGATGCCGATGCCGAGGGCATCGCACTGTGGTCGTGCAGCGCCGACGGCGGCTACTGGGTGGCGGTGGACCAGCTGACCCCCACGCGGTTCCGCCTGTTCGACCGCGCCACGCTGGCGCCTGCCGGGGTGTTTTCGGGCAAGGTGACCTCGAACACCGACGGCGAAACGGTTTACGCCATGCCGACCCGACGCTTCCCCGCCGGCGCGCTGTTCGCGTTGCACAACGACGTGTCGCTGGCGGCGTTCGATTTGCGCGACATCGCCCGTGCGCTCGACCTGAAAGGCGATTGCCCGCGGTGAGCGCACGCTGGCTGGCCTTCGCCTGCGGCCTCGCCGTGCTCGTCGGCAGCATCGGTGACGCAGGCGCCGCCCGCCTCTACCGCTGGAAGGACAAGCAGGGCTATACCCAGTACGGCGACCAACCGCCGCCGCCGGAGCAACTGGCCGGCAGTGGCGTGGACGTCATGCGGTTCCGCAACCCGCCCAGTGCGCTGGTGCGCCTGAGATTGGAAAGACAAGGCGCGCGCTACGAAGCCTGGGCCGACAACCTGATGCACGGGCCGGTGGAAGTGCAGCTCGGCTTCCGTCGCCAGCGCGACGTGCGCAGCGCGCCCACGCTGCCTGCCCGCGCCGTGGTGCCGGCGCGCAGTAGCGTGCTGGTGGCCAACATCAGTGTCACCGATCCCCTGCGGGGCGGCGACTTCGAACTGACCCTCGACGGCATGCCGGGAGACCCGGGCAGCCGTCCGCAGGACTACGAGTACCGGCTGCCATTCGATTACGGCCGCGTGCGCGTAGACCAGGGCCCGGGCGGCCGCTTCAGCCACAGCGATGTGCAGAACCTGCACGCCGTCGACTTCGCGGTGCCCGAGGGCACGCGGATCGTGGCATCGCGCGAGGGGCTGGTGATGCAGGTGGAATCGGATTTCGACAAGGCGGGCCTGAACCGCGAGAAGTACGGCGGTCGCGCCAATTTCATCCGCATCCTGCATCCCGACGGCAGCATGGCGCTGTACGCCCACCTGAAACCCGAGGGCGCGCAGGTGCGCGTCGGCCAGTACGTCAGCAAGGGCCAATACATCGGCATGTCCGGCAATACCGGCTTTTCCACGGCGCCGCACCTGCATTTCGTGGTGCAGGCCAATCGCGGCATGCGGCTGGAATCGGTGCCGTTCCGCATGTTCGGCCCACTGGGCCAGTTGCAGTTCCCGTCCAGCCGCTGACCGGGCCGGCCCGGGAGCACCCCGGCCGGTATAATCGCCGCCTTCCCGCTTGCTCCACGCCCCTCAGGGCGCCTGCCCCATGTCCAATACTTCCACCGTGGCCAACGAAGCCACGCGCCGCCGCACCTTCGCCATCATTTCCCATCCCGACGCCGGCAAGACGACGCTGACCGAAAAGCTATTGCTGTTCGGCGGCGCGATCCAGATGGCCGGCTCGGTGAAGGGCCGCAAGGCCGCGCGCCATGCGACGTCCGACTGGATGGCGCTGGAAAAGGAGCGCGGCATCTCGGTCACCTCGTCGGTCATGCAGTTCCCGTACGACGGCAAGATCATCAACCTGCTCGACACGCCGGGCCACGCCGACTTCGGCGAGGACACCTACCGCGTGCTCACCGCCGTGGACAGCGCATTGATGGTCATCGACGTGGCCAAGGGCGTGGAAGAGCGCACGATCAAACTGATGGAAGTCTGCCGGCTGCGCGACACGCCGATCATGACCTTCATCAACAAGCTGGACCGCGAGGGCAAGGACCCGATCGACCTGCTGGACGAGGTAGAGAGCGTGCTCGGCATCCAGTGCGCACCCGTGACCTGGCCGATCGGCATGGGCCAGCGGCTGAAGGGCGTCGTCCACCTGCTGACCGGCGAAGTGCACCTCTACGAACCCGGCCGCAACTTCACCCGCCAGGACTCCACCATCTTCGCGTCGCTGGACGACCCGCAGCTGGAAGCACGCATCGGCAGCGACATGCTGTCTGCGTTGCGCGATGAACTGGAACTGGTGCAGGGCGCCAGCCATCCGTTCGACAAGCAGGCCTACCTCGACGGCAAGCAGACGCCGGTGTTCTTCGGCTCGGGCGTCAACAACTTCGGCGTGCAGCCGCTGCTGGACTTCTTCGTCGAACACGCGCCGTCGCCGCTGGCGCGCGAGACCACCGGCCGCCAGGTGCAGCCGGACGAGAACAAGCTGACCGGCTTCGTCTTCAAGATCCAGGCCAACATGGACCCGCAGCACCGCGACCGCGTGGCGTTCATGCGCGTGTGCTCGGGCCGTTTCGAGGCCGGCATGAAGACCTTCCACGTGCGCAGCGGCAAGGAGATGAAACTGGCGAACGCGCTGACCTTCATGGCCAGCGACCGCGAGATCGCCGCAGAAGCCTTCCCCGGTGACGTGATCGGCATCCACAACCACGGCACCATCTCCATCGGCGACACCTTCACCGAGGGCGAGGCGCTGTCGTTCACCGGCATTCCCAACTTCGCGCCGGAACTGTTCCGCCGCGCGCGCCTGCGCGACCCGCTCAAGCTCAAGCAGCTGCAGAAAGGCCTGGCCCAGCTATCCGAGGAAGGCGCGACCCAGTTCTTCCGCCCGCTGATGAGCAACGACCTGATCCTCGGCGCAGTCGGCGTGCTGCAGTTCGACGTGGTGGCGTACCGCCTGAAGGACGAGTACGGCGTGGATGCGTCGTTCGAGAACGTCAGCGTGGCGACGGCGCGCTGGATCCGCTGCGACAACGCGAAGAAGCTGGAGGAATTCCGCGACAAGAACGCGATGAACCTGGCGCTGGACGCCGCCGGGCAGCTGGTCTACCTCGCCCCGACGCGGGTGAACCTGCAACTGGCGAAGGAACGCGCACCGGACGTGCAGTTCCTTGCCACGCGCGAGCACGCGCACAGCGTCGACCTAGGCTGAACGTGCAGGGGCAGCGATGGGTCTACCGGCGACTGACTGGCCGCCGGACGGTCAATGCATCGCGTGTTGCATTGCGGTAACGTGGCGACATGAGTGAACCGACCTCCTTCGAAGCCCTGGAGGCCCGTAAACGGGCCGACCACCTGGTCGACCTGCGCGACGAACTCGCCAGCGCGCTGACGCACGGACTGGGCGCCGTGCTCGCACTGGCCGGCGGCGCGGTGCTGATCACCCTTGCCGCCATCCACGGCGACGGCTGGCAGCTCGGCGCCTCCATCGTGTTCGGCGTCACCCTGCTGCTGCTCTACACCGCGTCGACGCTGTACCACGCCATCCAGCACCCCGTGGCCAAGGGCCGACTGAAGGTGTTCGACCACTGCGCCATCTACCTGTTGATCGCCGGCACCTATACGCCGTTCACCCTGATCGGCCTGCGCGGGCCGTGGGGCTGGGGCCTGTTCATCGCGATCTGGACGATCGCCATCGCGGGCGTGATCTTCAAACTGTTCTACACCGGGCGCTTCAAGCTGCTGTCGACGCTCATCTACATCGCGATGGGGTGGCTGGTAGTCGTGGCGATCAAGCCGCTCCTGACCTCGGTCGATCCGTGGACGCTGGGCTGGCTGCTGGCCGGCGGCCTGTTCTATACGTTGGGCACCTTCTTCTACCACCGCGAATCGATCCGCTACTCGCACGCGATCTGGCACCTGTTCGTCATCGCCGGCAGCGTCTGCCATTTCGTCGCCGTCACCCAGCAGGTGCTGTTGCCCCGCCTGGCGTGAAGCGCGCATCGACGTTCGTGTCCCGCACATGAACCACCACGCCGCGTTTCGCGGTACGTGAACACGCGGTCCCCAACCATGGGGCCATGAACGCTGCGCGCCCCCCACATCGTCGTTTCGCCCTGCGCCCGCTCTCGCGCACCGGCGCGATCGTCCTCGGCGTGCTGGCGGCCGTGATAGTGGTGGTGCTGATCCTGTTCGAATGGAACTGGCTGCGGCGGCCCATCGAGTGGGTCGTCGAACGGCAGACCGGTCGCAGCTTCCATATCGCCGGCGATCTGGATGTCGACCTGGGCCGGGTGACAACGGTACGCGGCGACGCGCTGACCTTCGGCAACGCGACGTGGTCCAAGGTGCCGACGATGGCGGCGGCGGACCGCGCGGAACTGAGCGTGGAGGTGTTTCCGCTGATCTTCAAGCGCGAGACGCGTATTCCGCACATCCACCTGACGCGCCCGCAGCTGCGGTTGGAAAGCGGTCCCGATGGCACGGGCAATTGGGTGTTCGGCGACACGAGTGGCGAAAGCCGGATGACGTTCCGCGACCTCCGGATCGACAACGGCCGGCTGCTGTTCCTCGATCCGAAGGCGAAGACCGATGTCGACGTCATGCTGGACAGCACGAAAGCGCCCACACCCGATCAGCCATCGGCGGTCAACGTCGACGGCAAGGGCCGCTGGGCGGGCAACCGTTTCACGCTGGCCGGCCAGGTCGCGTCGCCGCTCGCGCTGCGCGATACCGACAAGCCTTACCGCATCGATCTGCGAGCGACCGCAGGACCGACCCGTGCCCATGCGCGCGGCACGTTGCTCGATCCGTTCCGCCTGCGCGACTTCGATCTGCGCTTGATGCTCGCCGGCCAGAATCTGGAAGACCTCTTCCCGCTGATCGGCGTGGCCACGCCGCCGACACCGCCTTACCGGCTGGACGGCCGCTTCACCCGCGACGGCACTACGTGGCACTACAACGATTTCGCTGGCGTCGTCGGCGACAGTGACCTGGGCGGCTCGGCCGCGGTGACCGTGGGCCGCGAGCGTCCGTTGCTCAAAGCGAATCTCGTTTCGAAGCGCCTGGATTTCGATGACCTCGCCGGGTTCGTCGGCGCACCACCGAAGACCGGTGGCAGCGAAGCCAGCAATGCCGAACAGCGCGCGGAAGCGGCGGCACTGGCCGCAGATGCACGCCTGCTGCCGGATGCGCCGTACAACCTGACCAAACTGCGTGCAATGGACGCCGACGTGCGCTGGAAGGCGCATCGCATCAACGCGCCCAGCCTGCCGATCGACGACATGGATGCGCACCTGCTGCTGGACGCGGGCTTGCTGCGCCTGGAACCACTGAACTTCGGCGTCGCGCAAGGCGACATCCGTTCGCAGATCCGGATGGACGCGCGCAGCGAGACGATCCGCACGCAGGCGAAGATCGCCGTGCGCGGGCTCGACCTGGGCGAGCTGTTCCCGCAGGCCGAACTCACCAAAAGCGCGATCGGCCGCATCGGCGGCGACATGACGCTCGCCGGCACCGGCAATTCCATTGCCGGCATCCTGGCTACGGCCGATGGCGATATCGCGATGGGCATGGGCCGCGGCCAGATCAGCAACCTGCTGATGGAACTCGCCGGCCTGGATATCGCCGAAGCACTGAAATTCCTGATCACCAAGGACAAGACCGTGCCCGTACGCTGCGCATTCGGCGACTTCGCGGTGAAGGACGGCGTGATGCAGACGCGCACCCTCGGCTTCGACACGGCCGACACCATCATCGTCGGCAAGGGCCAGATCAGCCTGAAGGACGAGACGCTGGATCTGGAGATGCGGCCGCGCCCGAAGGACCGCAGCATCCTGGCCTTGCGCTCGCCACTGGTCGTCGGTGGCACGTTCAAGGATCCCTCGTTCCGTCCCGACTTCAAGCGACTGGGCCTGCGCGGCGCGGTGGCCGTGGCACTCGGCACCATCACGCCGCCGGCCGCCCTGCTGGCCACGATCGAGGTCGGGCCCGGCGAGGACAGCGCCTGCGGCGGGCAGTACGCGAAGTAAGGCGACTCAGCTGGCGATATAGCGCTGCAGCTGGTCCAGTTCGACCTTCTGGTCCTCGATGA
The DNA here is from genome assembly GCF_001556105.1 of Pseudoxanthomonas mexicana. GTDB lineage: Bacteria > Pseudomonadota > Gammaproteobacteria > Xanthomonadales > Xanthomonadaceae > Pseudoxanthomonas_A > Pseudoxanthomonas_A mexicana_A. The sequence continues at coordinate 17,134 of NZ_LSIF01000106.1, forward strand.
CCGCCTTGACCAGGTCACCAATCGAAATGACACCGACGATGTTATCGCCGTCGGCCACCGGCAGGTGACGGATGCGGTGCTCGGTGACGACCTGCATGCAATGATCGACGCTGTCGTCCGGGCGCACGGTGACCACCTTCGACGTCATGATGTCGCGCACCGGCGTATTGGATGACGAGCGGCCCTGCAGCACGACCTTGCGTGCGTAGTCGCGCTCGGACACGATGCCGCACAGTCGCGGTCCCTGCATCGCGAGCACCGCGCCGACGCCTTTCTCCGCCATCAGCCTGATGGCATCGAGCACGGACGCATCGGGCGACACCGCGAAGACTTCAGGGGCTTTGGCCCCCAGCAACTGACGAACCGTGCGCATGGCGATCTCCGGAATGGGGAGCGGGTCGATCTGGCCCGGCCAAGGATACGCCTGCCGACGCGGGTTGCCACGCGTCCACCAGATACAGGGGCCGCTGCTTGGATTCCTCGTACAGGCGCCCGAGATATTCGCCGATCAGGCCCAGTGCCACCAACTGGACGCCGCCGAGGAACAGGATCACCGTCATCATCGTCGGCCAGCCGGCTACCGGATCGCCGAACAGCACGGCTTTGCCCACGATATAGATCGCGAAGGCGAAGGCCAGCAGCGCGGTCATCACACCCAGATAGGTAGCCACCCGCAGCGGTGCGGTCGTGAAACTGGTGATGCCCTCGATGGCGAAGTTCCACAGCTTCCAGAAGCCGAAGCTGCTGCTGCCCGCCACCCGCGCCTCGCGATGGTAGGGCAGCGCCTTCTGGTTGAAGCCCACCCAGCCGAACAGGCCCTTCATGAAACGGTGGCGTTCGCGCAGTTCGCGCAGTGCGGCCAGCGAACGCGGCGACAGCAGGCGGAAATCGCCGGTGTCGGCCGGGATCGGCGTCTTCGACAACTGCCCGATCACGCGATAGAACGCATGCGCGGTGGCGCGCTTCAACCAGCCCTCGCCATCGCGCGCGATGCGTGTGCCGTGCACGTTGTCGTAGCCCGCCTGCCACTCGCGCACGAAGTCGCCGATCAGCTCCGGCGGATCCTGCCCGTCGGCATCCAGGATCAACGCCGCGCCGGTCTCGACGCGGTCCAGGCCTGCGGTGAGCGCCGCCTCCTTGCCGAAGTTCCGCGACAATCGCAGCACCGACACGCGCGGATCATCCGCCGCGAACGCCCGCATCACCGCCCAGGTGGCGTCGCGGCTGCCGTCGTCGACATACAGGATGCGGCCATGGACGCCTTCCAGCGCATCCAGCGCCGCCATGACGCGCGGGTGCAGCAGCGGCAACGATTGCGCTTCGTTGTAGGCGGCCACCACCACGGTGATCTGCCAGGGTCCATCATTGCTCATTGCAGTGTCTCGAGGTACGCGGCGCCACCGATCTGCCGGACCTGCCGCTGGATACTCGTGGCGCGGCGCTGCACATAAGGCCCCGGCCGATGCGCGCTGTATCGCCGCGGCGACGGCAGCACCGCGGCAAGACGTGCGCTCTCGTTGGCGGTAAGGCCCGCGGCATCCTTCCCCCAGTAGCGTCGCGCCGCCGCTTGCCCGCCATACACCCCGTCGCCGAACTCGGCGACGTTCGCGTAGACCTCCAGGATGCGCGTCTTCGGCCACAACGCCTCGATCAGCACGGTGTACCAGGCCTCCAGCCCCTTGCGCGCCCAACGCGTGACGCGGTTGCTGCCCTGCCAGAGGAACAGGTTCTTCGCGACCTGCTGGCTGATGGTGCTGGCACCGCGAAGACGCGTCACCGGCCGGCCGCGCTTCTCGGCGCGCTCGACCATCTTGCGGTTGTGCACGCGCGCCTTCTCGATTGCCGTCAGGTCAAAACCACGATGACTCGCGAAATTCTGGTCCTCCGCGGCGACCATCGACAACGGCAGGCTCGCCGCCATGCGGTCCAGGTCGCGCCATTCGTACGCCAGCCGGAAGCCGAACTCTCCCTTCCCCCACGCCTCGACCACGCGCGCCGCCATGAAGGCCGTGAACGGCGGGTCCACGAAACGCAGCGCGACGACCTGCACGATGCTGGCGGCGGCGAACAGGAACGGCAGCGCGAGCAACCAGCGGAACCAGCGGCGCCCCCGCGACGCCTTTGCAACCGGCACTGCGCTCATCGGACCTGCCGGAGCTTGCGGATGGTGTGGGTCGTCCCCATCGTGATGTTTCCCTTAGGACTGTCGGATCAGCGGCATTATGCCGAGACGTCCGCCCACCCCGCATTCCCTGCCCGGATTTCCATGACCGCCCCCCCCGCCACTGACACCTTGACCCGCTTCCTGCTTCCCGCCGCCGGCGTCCGCGGCGTGGCTGTACGGCTGGAGGACACGTGGCAGACGGTGGCGGGCCGCGCCGAGTATCCACCGGCAGCGCGCGAACTGCTGGGGGAAGCCAGCGTGGCGGCCGTGCTGTTCACCGGCCACACCAAGGTGGACGGCCGGCTGTCGATCCAGTTACGCAGCCAGGGCAGCCTGCGCAGCCTGTTCGCCGAATGCACGGCGGCCGGCACCGTGCGCGGTATCGCGCAGGTGGCTCAGGACCAGGACGCGCCGCGCGACCTGCGCGACCTGGGCGACGACGCCCTGCTGGCCATCACCATCGAGAACCCGGGGCTGGACCCGCGCGAGCCGCAGCGGTACCAGAGCCTGGTCGGCCTGGAGGCGAGCCGCCTGGCGGAGGCGTTCGAGGACTACTTCCGCCAGTCCGAACAGCTGCCCACCCGCTTGCTGCTGTCCGCAGACAGGGTGCGCGCGTGCGGCGTGATGCTGCAGAAGCTGCCCGGCGACGAAGGCGACGACGACGGCTGGAACCGGGCCGGCGCCCTGTTCGACACCCTTGGCGAGGCAGAACTGCTGGCCACCGACATCCCCGATCTCCTGCACCGGCTGTTCCACGAGGAGTCGCTGCAAATCCTGACCCAGCGCCCAATTCGCTTCGGCTGCTCTTGTTCGCGCGAGCGGGTTGCGAGCATGCTGCAGTCGCTGGGGGAAGAAGAGGCAACGGCCGCGCTGGCCGATGGGATAGCTGAAGTCCGTTGCGAGTTCTGTGGGCAGGAGTACCGGTTCACCCCGCCCCAGATCGCGGAACTTTTCAGCCTGCCGCTGGTCGACGTGGAGGCGCCCAGCCGTCTGCAGTAGTCCGATCGTCGGCCGGGTGTCTCGGGGACTTGTTAAAGAAACATAAACGGCATAGCATCGGTTCCCCTTCGGGAGGGGAACTCCGGGTCTACCCAGGAGTCTGAAGCGAGCCATGAATCTGCGTAGCCTTCCACTGTCGCTTGCCCTGTTGCTCGCCCTCGGCGTGGCGACGGATGCGCATGCGCAGAAGAGCACGCGCAAGCCCGCCTCTGATCCCCAACCCACCGCCCTGCCGATCTGGAACAACGACGGCAAGGTCGAGGCGGTGCTGCTGCTGGAACCCACCGGCCAGGCCGAAGCGGGTGCCCGCTGGCGTCTCGGCCGCAACTCCCTGACGACTGCATTCGGTCTGGACAGCGGCGACGCGCTGGGCCTGGTCTGCAACCGCAGGGCTGGCGTCGTCGGCAATATCGGCAACCTGGCGAGCCATTGCATGCTGGCAACCTTGGGCGACGATGACGACAACGCGAGTCAGCGCCTCAGCGCCTCCGCCGTCCTCAGCCGCCCAGGCGGCAGACTCGGCCTCTCCGCTGGCACCGGCCGCGATACGCTGCCGAACTGGTTGTCCTCCGGTCGCGGTACCGCCCGCGTCGAGCAGAACGACTTGGCCGTCTTCGGCCACAAGAACATTGGGCGCGAAGGCTTCGTGTCCATTGGCGGTGCCGTAGCCAAGGCCACCTTGATCCCCGCCTCCGATCTGCCTGCTCTGGCAGACCGCTGGAACAGTCGCAGCCTGACGGTCGGCGGTGGATACGGCCCCTTCAGCGCCAATATCGTCGGACGAGTGATTGATGTCCCAGGCCAGCCCGGCAAGTTCGAGGGCTTGGGCCTAGGCTTTACCTGGCGCACTCCGTGGAGCGGACAGCTCACCGTCGGCGCCGAGAACGTCATCACTCGGGGCAAGAATCCCTTTTCGTTGAACAACGAAAACGCCGACGAGGGCACCGTGCCTTACGTGCGGTACGAGCAGGACCTCTAAAACACTGCGCGGGCCCACCCGCATGCTGCTGATGGAGTAGCCGCGCCTTCTACGTAAGGTTTGCGATCCGACGTCACGCAAGCGTTCATGGTCGACTGATGTGCGTACAGCATCACATTTACGTAACTAACCTTACATCTTCTTTCCTCCTGTCTTCACGCGGGTTTAATTCTCGTTAAAAGCCGACTAGTATCCGGTCACCCCCTCGTTTCGTGGTCACCTTTTTGACTGCATCGAGGGACACCTTGGGATACCCCTTAACGGGAGAGAGAGAAAATGAACCGCAAAACCACGAAGCTCCGTGAGGCGATTTCGTTCGCGCTCGCGGCGGGTGCCGTATCGGCGATTGGCACGGGCTCCGCACTTGCCCAGGCCGCTCAGGGCGAAGCGACGACGCTGGACCGCATCGAAGTCACCGGCACCCGCATCCGCCAGGTGGATACCGAGACTGCGCAGCCCGTCTTCACCCTGAGCCGCGCAGACATCGAAAAGCAGGGCTTTCAGTCGGTCGCCGACATCCTGCAGAACATCTCGGCCATGGGTCCGCCCAGCATCAGCCGTGCCTCGCCGCTGTCGGCGGGTGAAATCGCCGGTGGTACGTACATCAGCATGCGCAACCTGGGGGCGCAGCGCACCTTGGTGCTGGTCAACGGCAAGCGCCTTGGCATTTCGACCAGCGGCTTTGCCGACGTGTCGCTGATTCCGGCTGTCGCGGTTGAGCGCATTGAAGTCCTGAAGGACGGCGCCTCGTCGACCTACGGCTCTGACGCCATCGCCGGCGTGATCAACATCATCACCCGCAGCAACTATGAAGGTGCCGCTGCCAGTGCGTACTACGGCCAATACGGCGAAGGCGATGGCGCGATCAAGAAGGGCGACTTCGTCATGGGCTTCACGGGTGACCGTGGCTCGCTGACCGTTGCCGCCGAGTGGGGTGAAGAGGACGTAGTCAAGGCCTCTGATCGTCCTTACAGCGCCTTCCCGCGCTCCAGCAACCACCCCACCGACCAGTGGACCACCGCAGGCCAGGTGGGTGGCTTCACGGAAACGTGGGCGAACCGCGCACGCTACCCGAATGTGACCTTCACCGCGCCCTCCGGCACCACCACCAATCCCTCGACACGCATCGTGCTGCGCGACGGCGGCGACCCGCGCAACGCGGCGGATTACATCCGTCAGGACATCAATGTCGGCAGCTGCACGGCGGCCGGCTGTACGCCGGGCAGCACGCTGCACAAGAGCAACACCAACATGCAGACCGACCTGCGCACGCCCGTCGAGCGCAAGGGCCTGTACGTGGACGGCGTGTTCGACATCACCGACAACATCCGTTTCCGCACCAACCTGCTTTACGCCAACCGCGTTACCGACCGCACCGTGGCCGGCTATCCGATGCAGGCTGCGTCGTTCGGCTCCAGCAACGGCGGCACGGGCGTGCCGCTGGCTGCCACCAGCTATTTCAATCCGATCGGCGCACCGATCACCACGTGGTGGCGCCGTACGTGGGAAGTGCCGCGCGTCAGCACGAGCGACCTGACCACGTACCGGTTCTCCGGCGCGTTCGAAGGCAGCTTCGAGCTGGCGGATCGCTTGTTCGACTGGGACGTGTCGTACCTGAGCAACAAGAACACCCAGGTCCAGAAGGCGTACGGCAACCTCAACCTGGCCAACGTCGCGCGCGCGGTGGGCCCGTCCTACCTCGATGCCGCCAGCGGCCAGGTCCGTTGCGGCACCGCAGCCTCGCCGATCGCAGGTTGCGTGGCGTGGAACCCGCTGCTGCCGTACGGTTCGTCGGGACAGGGCAGCCTGACCAACAATCAGGCGCTGCAGAACTACCTGTTCCAGGAAGAGCATTCCACCGGCGAGACCAAGACCACCGTCCTGGCCGCCAACTTGGCTGGCACCATCGTGGCGCTGCCGGCGGGTGACCTCGGCTTCGCGCTGGGTGTGGAAAACCGCAAGGAGGAAGGTACGTTCGTTCCCGATGCGCTGGCACAGACCGGTGGCTCCACCAACCTGTCGGCTGGCCCGACCGGTGGCAAGTACACCGTCAACGAAGTCTATCTGGAGCTGCAGGTTCCGATCCTGGCCGACCTGCCGTTCGCGCGCGAGCTGAGCTTGAACGTCGCCAGCCGTTACTCGGATTACGACACCTTCGGCAGCACGGTCAACAACAAGTTCGGCATGAAGTGGAAGCCGATCGACTCGCTGATGCTGCGCGCCACATACGCGGATGGTTTCCGTGCGCCGACGATTTCGGACCTGTACGGTGGTGGCTCGCAGACGTTCTCGTTCTTCACCGATCCCTGCGACACCAACTTCGGCAGCTCCGCCAGCAACGCCACGACCCGCGCGAACTGCGTCGCGGCAATGGGCGCGGTGGCCAACACGTTCCGCCAGTTGGGACAGGGCCTGGTACCGGCCGGTTCGCCGAATACGCAAACCCCGATAGCCTTCACGTCCGGCTCCAATCCGCTGCTGACCCCGGAACTCTCGAAGTCCCAGACCCTTGGCGCCGTGTGGAGCCCGAGCTTCATCGAAGGCCTGAACATCTCGCTGGACTGGTGGAAGATCCGCATCGGCGACACGATCGTGACCGATTCCCCGACGCAGATGCTCAACGACTGCTTCATCCAGGGCATCACCAGCCGCTGCTCGCCGACGCTGTTCACCCGCGATGCCGCACTGGGTTACGTCAACTTCCTCTCCTTCGGCAACCGCAACGCGGGCTTCCGCAAGGTGGAAGGGTTTGACTTCGACGTGGCGTACCGCTGGTCGACGGAGAACTTCGGCAACTTCAATGTGTCGTCCAACACCACGTACACCGCGAAGGATTACTTCGTCAGCACCAACGATCCGACCTACGCCACGTCCGGCGTTGGCTTCACCAGTGCGTTCCGCATCCGCTCCAACCTCGGTGTGAACTGGCAGATGGGCGCATGGGGTGTCAGTTGGACGGCACGCTATTACTCGTCGATGAAGGAAGGCTGCACCTACTTCACCACGGGCTCGACCGCTGCCAACCTGGAATGCAACGAGATCGTCTACGCGCCGACGGGCGTCATCCGTCCGGATGGCACTCCCGACAGCGCGATCTCGCGTCGCAACCGCGTCGGTTCCAACACGTTCAACGACGTGCAGGTCCGGTGGGATGCGCCGTGGAACGCGACGATCTCGATTGGCGCCAACAACGTGTTCGAGAAGGTTGGCCCGGTGATGTACACCCAGCCGAGCGCCAACGTGTCGTACTACGGCAACTTCGACATCGGCCGCTTCGTCTACATGAAGTACACCCAGAAGTTCTGATAGAGCTCCCTGGTTCGAGCAAGACCGGCACGGCCCCGCAAGGGGCCGTGTTTTTTTGGCCCGATCCCCGGGCTGGCCTTCGCCCACCGGGGACCTCCCACCCCGGCTACCCGTCACAGGATGTGAGCCGAAACCGTGCCGAAGAGGACATCAAACTCCCCGCAACGGTGCGCACGGGCGCGCGGCGCCTGAATAGAATCCCTGTTCAGGTGCGAAATCACCTACCCGTCGCACCTTGCCCGACCCGGCCCTTCCCTTTGCCGAGTTTCATCGACTTAACAACACTTTAATTCTTGGAGTGGGCCGACTATGATCGGGCCACCCCGGCGCTTTGGCGGCCAGCTTGGCCTGCCCTCCGGGAATCCCAGGGCTCTACCGACCTCACTTTGGAGAGAGAGAGAATGAAGTGCAAAACCAGCAAGCTGCGCGACGCGATCAGCCTCGCGCTCGTCGTCAGCGCATCCACGACGGGCGCCGCGTTCGCCCAGGAAGCCACGACCACCCTCGACAAGGTCGAGGTGACCGGTTCGCGCATCAAGCGCACCGACGTGGAAACGTCCCAGCCGGTATTCAGCCTGAGCCGTGAGGACATCCAGGCGCAGGGTTTGACCTCCATCGGCGACGTCATCCAGAACCTGACCTCGAACGGTACGGCGCTCAACACCAACTACAACAATGGCGGCAACGGCGAGACGCGAGTCTCCCTGCGTAACCTGGGCGCGCAGCGCACGCTGGTGCTGGTCAACGGGCGCCGCTGGGTGGCCGGTACCGGTCTGGGCGGCGCCACCGACCTGAACACGATTCCGACCGCTGCCGTCGAACGCATCGAAGTGCTGAAGGATGGCGCCTCGGCCATCTACGGTTCCGACGCCATCGCGGGCGTGGTCAACGTTATCCTGCGTACCGATTTCGACGGCGCGGAAGCGAACGCGTACTACGGCCAGTTCCGGCAGGGCGACGGTACGCGTGAATCCTACGACATCACCATCGGCAGCTCGGGCGAGCGCTTCAGCTCGATGTTCGGTGCGTCGTACGTGAAAGAAAATCCGGTCATGGCGGGCGATCGCGAGATCTCCGCGGTACCGGTCTTCGGTACGGGCCTCGCCCGCGGCAGCAGCACGAGCCCGAACGGTCGCTTCGCACTCTGCTCCGGCGCCTTCACCCCGGGGACCTGCTCGGTCGGTGAAACCCGTCCGAACGGCACGGCTGGCCAGTTCGGCTACAACGAAGGCCAGACCCCGGCGCAGTGGCGCCCGTGGGGTGCAGGCGTAAATGACATCTACAACTATGCGCCGGACAACTATCTGGTGACGCCGCAGGAGCGCAAGTCGATCTTCGGCCAGGCCTCGTTCGACATCACCGATAACGTGCGCTTCACCACCACCGGCACCTACAACAACCGCAAGTCCGAGCAGCTGCTGGCTGCGATGCCCATCGTGCTGGGCACCGGCCCTGGCGCCGGCGTGCAGGCTCGCACGCTGTCCATCAGCCCGAACAGCATCTACAACCCGTTCGGCCAGACGGTGTCGCGCATCCAGCGTCGCGCTGTCGAGACCGGTGGCCGCAGCTTCCGCCAGAACGTCGACACGTTCGGCTTCGTGGGCGCACTGGAAGGCAACTTCGAGCTCGCAGACCGTTACTTCGCGTGGGACGTGGGCTACAGCTACGGCCGCAACGACCAGAACGACACCACCGACGGCCTGTTCAACATCCTGGCCCTGCGCAACGCGCTGGGTCCGTCGTTCCGCGATGGCAACGGTGTTGCACGCTGCGGTACCGCCGGCAACGTGCTCGACGGCTGCGTTCCGCTGAACCTGCTGGGTGGCGTGGGCTCGATCACGCCGGAAATGCTGGCCTACTCGACCTTCGTGGCGCACGACGAGTACCAGTACACGATGAAGCAGTGGTTCGCCAACCTGTCCGGCGAAATCGTCGAACTGCCGGGTGGCATGCTGGCATTCGCGGCCGGCGTGGAACGCCGCAGCGAATCCGGCTACGACTCTCCGGATGCCCTGATCAATTCGGGCAACACCACGGGCAATGCGCGCACGGCTACCTCCGGCAAGTACTCGCTGAGCGAGGTCTACCTGGAACTCTCAGCGCCGCTGCTGCGTGATGTGTTCCTGGCCAAGGAACTGGAACTGAGCATCGCCTCCCGTTTCTCGGACTACGACACGTTCGGCAACACCCTGAACAGCAAGTTCGGCTTCAAGTGGAAGCCGATCGAAGACCTGATGGTCCGCGGCAGCTGGGCCGAAGGCTTCCGCGCTCCGTCGATCGCCGAACTGTACGCCGGCGTGGCCGACTCGTTCGCTCCGATCGCTGATCCTTGCTCCACCACGTTCGGCGGTGGCTACAACGTCCTGACCGCAGACCAGCGCGCGCGCTGCCATGCACAAGGCGTGCCGGTCGGCGGCTATGACCAGGGCAACTCGCAGATCCGCATCAGCGTGGGCGGCAACCCCAACCTGCAGCCGGAAACCTCGACCAGCAAGACATTGGGCCTGGTGTGGAGCCCGTCCTTCATCTCCGGCTTCGACGTGTCGCTGGACTGGTGGAACATCGCCATCAAGAACGGCGTCATCACCCGTTCCGGCCAGTTCATCCTCGATGCTTGCATCGAAGACGGCAATGCGCAGGCGTGCTCGCTGTACAACCGCAATGCCAGTGGCGCCATCGACACGCTGCTGTCGTCCGGCCTGAACTCGGCCCAGATCGAAGCCGAAGGCTACGACCTGACGTTCAACTACCGCCTGCCTAACACCCAGTGGGGTTCCTTCTCCTTCAACCTGGACAACTCGTACTACTCCAGCTACGAAGAAGACCGCGATGGTGACAACCGGGTTGGCGAGTATGTCGACGGCGCCAACCGCTGGCGCATCCGCTCCAACCTGCTGGCCCGTTGGGAACTCGGGGACTGGGGTGCCACGTACAGCGGGCGCTTCTACTCCCGCCAGGAAGAGCAGTGCCCGCTCTACTACAACGACTACGGGTTCGGCGAGCTGTGCAGCGACGCCATCCTCGGCCCTGGCGAAGACGGTGGCGTGGATGTGGTCCAGGCCGGCTCGAAGAACACGATCGGCGGCGCGACGTACCACGACATCAGCGCCTACTGGAAGGCACCGTGGAATGCCAAGATCACGCTCGGCGTGAACAACGCGTTCGACAAGACCCCGCCGACCTCGTATTCGACGTTCGCCAACTCGTTTGACCCGTCGTACCGCATCAACGGCCGTTTCTTCTACATGCAGTACAACCAGAAGTTCTGATCTGGTCCAAGCGCAACAGACTACGGCCCTTCGGGGCCGTAGTTTTTTCTGCACGTCTCACCGAGGTGATCCGCCATGTCCGTGCAACTTGCTTCCATCTTCGCGGTACCCGTCGGCCAAAGCCTCATGCCGGATGCGGATGCACTGAACCGTGAGCTGGAAGCGCTGTTGCTTGCGCGCGAGGCGGACCCGCAGGGGCGTTATCGCAACGCCAATCCTTCCCTGAAGCAGCAACCAGGCGTCTTCGAAAGCGAGTTCGACCTCTTCGCCTGGCCCGAACCCTGCATCAAGCAACTCCGTGCGTTCTGCTGGGCGATGCTGGGCGATGTGATCCAGCAGGCGAACGGCTACGCGAAGGAGGACCTCCAGCGATTGGAAATCTTCTCGCACACGTGGTTCCACGTGACCCGGCAAGGCGGGCTCACCATCATGCATTCGCACCCGATGGCGTCATGGTCGGGCGTGTACTGCGTCAGTCCGGGGGATCCGGTGCCCGACAGGCCGGAATCGGGCGTGCTGCGATTCCATAATCCCCATGGCTACAGCAACTACTTCATGGATCCGGGCAACGCGCACTTCAAGCCGCCTTACCATCATGGCAGCTGGTCCTTCGCGCTGCAGCCCGGACAGCTCGTGCTGTTTCCTTCCTGGCTGCAACACGAGGTCTTGCCTTATCACGGCGAATCGCCACGCATCACGGTGGCCTTCAACTGCTGGTTCGGCAGCAAGCGCGCCGGCTGATCAGGATTGCAGCGGGGACAACCCCACCCGTAGCGGCTGCAACTGGGCTTCATAGTGGCGCCACACCATGCCGCGATCGCGCCGGATGCCCTGCCGCGCCAACGCCGCGCTTGCGGTCGCCACACGCCCGCCGCTGCGCGACACATCCGCGATCGACGCCTGGTAGCTCAAGCCGCAGTACTCCGCCACGCGCTGACCGACCGCGTCCGGCGCGGAGACCAGTTCGTCGTAGTTCACCTGCAGGATGCGCCCAGGCAACACATCGAGCCAATGCTGCATCAGGCGACGGTACTGCAGGTAGAAATGCGCGAGCTCAGCCTGGTCGTAGGAGTAGGTCGCCACGCCGGCGAACAGCGTGCGCAGGTTGGAGAAACAGGTATCCATCGGGTCGCGCACCAGGTTGATGATCCTGGCCTGGGGCAGCGCCTTGGCGATCAACCCGATGTTCCAGAAATTCATGGGCAGCTTCTCGGTGAAGAAGGGCTTGCCCCGGCTCAGCCAGCGCGCCGACTCGGCATACCCTCGCGCGATGCCTTCCATGTCCATGCCGGGCAGCTTGGCCAGGACATGGGCATCCCAGCGGTTGGCGTAATGATGATCCGCCGCGAGCCGGACCTGTGCATCGAAGGCACCCGTTTCTCCGGCATCGGCAACGTTGGAGTGGCCTGACAGCATGCGCTCCAGCAGCGTGGTGCCCGAACGATGCATGCCGAGGATGAAGATCGGTACCGCGGGTTGCTCGACAGCGACCTCGCTGCGCAGGAATGCGGCATCGAACGTGGCGATGGCGTCATCCACCAGCGATGCATCCTCTGCGGGCGAATACTCCACATGCGTACGTTTGACGCGGCACCCGCGCTGCAGTGCCGACCACGCGCCCGCATGATCGCCGATGTCATGGAGCTCCTTGTGGAGTCCGAAACCCAGATAGACCTCGCCTTCCTTGCCGGGCGTGGCCTCGGCGAGCTGCCGACGCAAGCGGTCCACGTGATTCGATTCCGGCGTCTGGGTGCGGACGCTCGCCAGCATCCAGGCATTCTGGTAGAGCCGGGGATCGGCCTTCAGCGACTGCTCGTAGCGCAGTTCGGCCATGTCGGGTTCGCCGGAAAACAGGTGCAGGTTTCCGCGGACATACAGTGCGGGGGCGCAGTTGGGGTCGCGCTGCACCGTGCGTTCCGCAAGCCGGACGGCCGCCTCATGGGCGCCGATGGAGCCCAGCATCACCACGGCCCTCGCGAGGACATGCGGCGGCGCCGACTCGGCGAACCGGGTGTCCGCCAGGCAACGCTCCAACGCGTCGAACTCGTTGAAGAAGCGCAGCCGCTGCGCGACACCGTACGTGATGCCCGGATGCACGGACGGGATACTCGCGCCCCGCATCAGCACCTCATGCGCAAGCACGTGCTTCCCTTCACGCGAATACAGCGTGGACAGGCCGATCAGCGACGGCACGTGGCGGGGATCAAGCTTCAAGGCGCCGAGGTATGCCGCTTCCGCCACCGACCATTGCTTGCGGTCCGTCGCGGTTTCACCCTGCATCCACAGTTTGTCTGCGCTCACCGTCCCCGTCATTCCCGCCCACACCTGTTCAGTTGATCGATTGCGTGCACCGATCCCCTCGTCGTGATGACGGCGGGGCTGGAGACGTCGCTAGTGTAAGGGGTGCGATCCATGGCAGGCACACCCCCGCATGGACATGCTGCCCTCGCCTCTCTGCCGCGCCAGCGCGCGGGGCGGACGCCGCACCGGACAGGATCCTGTGGGCATGGAGCACGCTTGCCGGCGCCGCCTTACTCGTCGGCCAGCAGTGCGCCTGCCTGCAACGCGGGCAGTACGTACTGCGCCGCCCAGCGCAAGGCCTGCGTCACTTCGTTGCGATAGGTGCTGCGCAACAGGGCATGCTCCTGGTCGCGCATCCGGGCGTCGTAGGGCCGACTGGTGGCCTTCGAATGCGATCCGGCGAGGACGCGGACATGCATGCGCAAGGCGTCTTCGGGCAACGTCAAGCCGAGGAAGGCCGCCGTCGATACCGTGCCATCTTCGATCTCCGCACTCAGGCACGACCACTCCAGCACCTGCAGGCGATCGCCGCAGGTCGTGCGCAGGTCGGCGACCAGTTCGCGCTGCGCCGCCCACTGCAACGCCGCGGCGGCCAGGATCGACGGCGGCTGCAGCGCCTCCGGCGGAAGGCGTGCGGCAAGCGTCCCTGCCCGCAGCGCACGCTGGACGAGCAGCGGCACCTTCGACAGCGTCTCTTCGGTCTTCTTGAGGTGCGATACGAGAAAGTCTTCAAGCCGCGACGTCAGCAACACCGCGTTCGCGTCGGGAACGGCGTCCATCGCCTGGCGGGCGATGTTCAATGCCGCATGCGTCGGCTTCAGGACGACACGACCATCGGGACGCCATGGGCGCGACAGCAAGCGGATGACGGGCGGCAACCACCGCGACACTTCTTGGCCGCCGTCCGCGAAATCCGACAGCCTGCGCAGCACCAGTGGTTCGCGCAACGCCACGCTGTAGGGAGGAAGATGCAGCAGGCGGGCAAGCAGGGTCGAACCGCAGAAGGAGGTGTGCCACAACCATGCCGGCCGGTGCCCCGATGGCGGCAGGCATGCCAGTGGCGCCAGCGGCGTCAGTGCCTGCGGCCTTCCCTCCGCCGGCATCCTCGGGTCCAGGAAAACGCTTGCCTGTATCAAGGCTTCATCGCAGCGCAACCACTGCATGCGCCCGCCTGCCAGATCCACGTCGAAAGGCAGCCACGCCGCATCATCGGGATCGACGGGCGCAAGCATGTCCAGCACGGAAGCAGGGGGGGATGCCATCACGGCGGGCGACTCGAAGGGATCGCCATCCTAGCGGAGATGCGCGCGTGCACGAAGCGGTGATGCCGCCAGGACGCCGGTCGCATTCCTGGCGATTCGCGTGTCCCGACGTCGCGTCACTCCAGCCGCACTTCCGCGCTGCCCGAGAACGTCTCCAGGCTGACACGGCCACTGCCGCTGCCGTAGGTGGTGGAGAAGCTGGCGCCAGGGCCACGGCGCTTCTCGATGGTCACGCCGCTGGCCTTGAGGCTGCCACTGAAGCTCTCGCCGCCGACCTGCGCGGATACGTCCCTGGGCAGGCGCAGCAGCAGGTCGCCGCTCACCGACTCCATGTTGATCTCGCCCGCCGGAGCCAAGGCGGTGCTCACTTCGGCGCGGCCGCTGACCGTGGTGGCACTGAGTTCGCGAACGCGTTCGCCGTTGACGACGACCTCGATGCGGCCGGAGACGGTTTCGGCCTCGATATCGCCACTCAAGCGACCGCGCAGCACGATCGAACCGCTGACCGTACTGACATCCACGTCCTCGCTGTTGAGCGTCAACGTGGCGTTGCCGCTCACCGTTTCCACCTCCGCCTTGCGCGGTGCGGCGGCCGCGAACACGCTGCCACTGACGCTGCTGATCGACAGTTCGCCGGATGCCACGCCGTTGACATGCACGTCGGCAGCGACCGACTCGATGTCCACGTCCGCGCGCACCGGCACCATCACCACCAGGTCGGTGGGGCCGGTCTTGTTGCCGCCCCAGCCACTGTTCTTGGGATAGCGCACCTCGATGTTGATCTGGTCGCGCGAGCCGTGGATCTCCAGGCGTTCCACGCCCTTCCCCAGCGTGCCGGTCACCTGCACCTCGTTGCGCTCCCAGCCGCGCACCTCGATGCGGCCCTTGATGTTGCTGATGTCGACGCGCCCACGCGCGTCGAGCGGGCGGGTTTCGTCGATGGCGCTCTGCGCGAGCGCGCTGGATGCCAGCAGTGCGGTGGCCAGCAACAGGACGAAGGAAGACGTACGCATGGGGAACTCCTCAGGTCATGACCGCGCGCTGGGTCAGTACCAGGCGTCGGGCGTAGGTGCGGCGCAGCTGCTCCAGCAGGAAGCGGGCGTTGGGATCGGTGGCGATGGCGTGGCGGATTTCGGCCGCGCTCTGGTCCAGCGCGTGCAGCGCCGGGGCGTAATCGGGCGACGCCTTGGCCTGCGTATCCATCTGCGCCAGGGCACCGGTGTAATCGCGCGTCATCGCCGCGGCCTCGCGCTGGATCAGCGCATCGCCGTCGGGCGCGCGCTGGAGCTGCCAGGTCACCGTGACGGCCAGCAGCACCGAGGCCGCCAAGGCAAAGGGCGCGACGCGACGGGGACGACGCGCCGATGCGACGGACGGCGCAGGCGCCGCCGCCAGCTTCGCGGCGATGTCGGGCCACAGGTCGCGGGAGGGCGGTGTGTCCTGACGCAAGGCACGCAACTGCCAGCGCAGCGCGTCATCGGACAGGGGGGTGGGATCGTGTGGGGTCATGCGTGTGCTCCTAAACGCTCGCGCAGCAAATGCCGCGCGCGGTGCAACTGGGCCTTCGAACTGCCGACCGCCATGCCCAGTTCGGCGGCGATCTCTTCGTGCTTCCAGCCTTCCACGTCGTACAGGACCAGCACGGCGCGGGCGCGAGGCGGCAACGTGGCCACCGCGCGTTCCAGATCCATCGACAGGGCCGTGCCCTGCCCTGCGCTGTCGGCCAGGCCCAGCCCGTCCAGCGCATCCTCGTCATCATCGAAGCGAGGTCCGTTGCGACGGCCACGCAGTTCCATCAGCGCGGTGTTCACCGCCAGGCGGTGCAACCAGGTACTGAAGGCGCTTTCGAAGCGGAAGGCCGGCAGTGCCTGCCAGGCCCGCACGAACGCCTCCTGCGTCAGGTCCTCCGCCCGCACGCCGTGCTGGCCCACCAGGCGCTGGATGACGCCATGGATGCGGCCGGCATGGCGCCGGTACAGCGCCTCGAAGGCCCGCATGTCGCCACCGGCGGCCGAACGCGCCAGGGCGGTGTCCTGGGCGGCGGCGTCCTCGGGGGCGAGGCTGTCGGAGAAAGGGTCGATCACGGCATTCAGCATACTGACTACGATGCGGCCGGGTGCGCAGGGGTTTAGAGGCCCCAGATCTTTTTGCCTACGCTGGTTCACTCCACCGCAAAACCCTCTCCATGCACGGATCCCCTCTCCCCGTGCAACGGGGAGAGGGTGCCGAAGGCGGGTGAGGGGCGAACGGCGTCCGGGGGCATGCGCGCCAGGACAAGATCCACATCATCGATGGTCGACGACCTGCGGACGTACCCCTGACATATGCGCCGTCGCCCCCTCTTCCGCCCTGCGGGCACCTTCTCCCGCAAGGGGAGAAGGGAGCAGCGCCACCCGCCCAAAGAAAAAGCCCCGCCGCCTCCGGGGTGGACGCAGCGGGGCTTGCGCAGGAAAGGAGTGCGCGAGGCGGGGAATCAGTGCGCCAGGCGGGTGGCGATGCGTTGCTGTTCGTCCTTCAGCGCCTGCGGGGTACGGGCGCCGAATTCCTCCAGGTAGTCGCCGATGCTGGCGAACTCGGCCTGCCAGCCGGCGCGGTCGAAACCGAACAGCAGCTCGTGCGCTTCATCGCTCAGCGCCACGCCGTCCAGGTTGAGGTCTTCGGCGCGCGGCAGGTGGCCGATTGGGGTCTCCACCGCGCCGGCCTTGCCTTCGACGCGCCGGATCATCCACTCCAGCACGCGCAGGTTCTCGCCGAAGCCGGGCCACAGGAACTTCCCGTCGCCGCCCTTGCGGAACCAGTTCACGTGGAAGATGTTCGGCAGCTTCGCGTTGGCGCCGTCGAACGACAGCCAGTGCGCGAAGTAGTCGGCGAAGTTGTAGCCGCAGAACGGCTTCATCGCCATCGGGTCACGGCGCATCACACCGACCGCGCCCGTCGCGGCGGCGGTGGTTTCCGAGCCCATCGCCGCGCCGACCAGCACGCCGTGCGTCCAGTCGCGCGCTTCGAACACCAGCGGCACCAGCGAGGCGCGGCGGCCGCCGAAGACGATGGCGCTGATCGGCACGCCCTGCGGGTCTTCCGCCTTGGCGGAGTAGCTGGGGCACTGCCTGGCGGAGACGGTGAAGCGCGAGTTCGGATGCGCGGCCGGGCCGTTGGCGGCGTCGTACGGACGGCCCTGCCAGTCCAGCGACGGCGTGCGCGTGTCCAGGCCTTCCCACCAGGGTTCCTGCTCGTCGGTGACGGCGACATTGGTGAAGATGGTGTGGTGGCTGATGGTGGCCAGCGCGTTGGGGTTGGAACTGTCCGAGGTGCCCGGCGCCACGCCGAAGAAGCCGGCTTCCGGATTGATCGCGTACAGGCGGCCGTCGGCGCCCGGGCGCATCCAGCAGATGTCGTCGCCGACGGTCCACACCTTCCAGCCAGCCTGGCGATAGCCTTCCGGCGGAATCAGCATGGCCAGGTTGGTCTTGCCGCAGGCGGACGGGAACGCGGCGGCGATGTAGTGCGTCTCGCCCTGCGGGTTCTCGATGCCGACGATCAGCATGTGCTCGGCCAGCCAGCCTTCGCTACGCGCCTGGTGCGAGGCGATGCGCAGCGCATGGCACTTCTTGCCGAGCAGCGCGTTGCCGCCGTAGCCGGAGCCGAAGCTCTTGATGGTCAGCTCGTCGGGGAAATGCATGATGAAACGGCGGTCGGGGTCCAGCTCGCCGGTGGAGTGCAGGCCCTTCACGAAGGTGCCTTCGCGCTCGATGCGTGCGAGGGCCGGCGCGCCCATGCGGGTCATGATGCGCATGTTCGCCACCACGTACGGCGAATCGGTGATCTCCACGCCGCAGCGCGACAGCGGCGAATCGATCGGGCCCATGCAGTAGGGAATGACGTACAGGGTGCGTCCGCGCATGCAGCCGGCGAACAGCGCGTCCATCTTCGCGTGCGCCTCGGCCGGGGCCATCCAGTGGTTGTTGGGGCCGGCGTCTTCCTGCTGCGGCGTGCAGACGAAGGTGAGGTGCTCGACGCGCGCCACGTCGCTCGGGCTGGAGCGGTGCAGCCAGCTGTGCGGGTGGGTTTCGGGATTCAGCGGCAGCAGCGTGCCGTCGGCCAGCATCTGCTTCGTCAGCAGTGCGTGCTCGGCATCGCTGCCGTCGCACCAGTGGACGTGATCGGGCCGGGTGAGCGCGGCGACCTCCGCAACCCAGGCATTCAATGCATCCAGCGAACTGCCCGGAAAATCGTTGCGTTTGAAAACATCGACCGCTGCGCTCATGCCTCGCCCTCGAAAAGTCAGACCAAAATGATACCAATGTCTTGTCCTGCAGACGAGGAGAACGCGTCCGGGGTCGGCTGGCGGTCAGCGTGGGGGCTGGGATAGCCCCCTCTCCCCGCGCTCGCGGGGGGAAGGGT
>NZ_LSIF01000107.1 GCF_001556105.1 Pseudoxanthomonas mexicana
CGCGCACGCCGGGTTCTCGGCCACTACAGTAGGGAAGTTCAAAGACATAAGGCGTTAGGCCGCTATGTCACTACATTCACGACTCAATGGATGGCAACGACTCGCAACCCTAGTGATCGCTTCGTGGCTCTCATTTGTCATCTTCACCGCTGCGAGTGGGAAGGAAGAGATTTCTGGACTCCCCTTCCGTCTTCTGAATGTGCGGATCGACCCTCCAAAGTTCACACCTGTTTACAGCAGCAGACCCGCTAAAGATCAGCAAATTGGCTCGCTAGGCATCCAGCCAGAAAATAATCCATTCTTAGAGAAGAACTTAGAGGTTGCATCTGCCGACAAGATGGAGTTACGCGCCCTGTTGCCAACACGTCATATTTCTATCAATTGGACAGGACTAATGGCCGCGCTCCTTGTACCCCCGCTTGCGTTGTTGGCATGCCTGTATGTTCTGCCCAGAATAGTAAAATGGGTTGTTGACGGATTTCGTCGCAAAGAGACCTAACAATTCATTCAAGCTGAATCCGCTTCGCGGGTCGGCTTAACTCAGGCGTTTTGCGTCTCTGGAAGGATCCCATGAACTCGAACATTATTTTACTCACCGACCTTAGCTACGGGATTGGTTTGATTGGTGTGGCTGAGTACCTCGAAAGAATGAAGGTTGCTGATTGGCTCTCTGAGAGTAACGCTGGGATGCGAGACCCAAGGCTGGAAAGCCCTGAGGAAGAGCCCGCTCGCCGCAAACCGGAGTTACCTAAAGGCGAAGGAGCCGCAAGCGGCAGCGGCTCCAGCGGCGGTCAGGGGGGTGACGAAGATAGTTCCCCCTACATGCAATTTCTTGCGTTGAAAACCTGGATGTTCACTGCAGGTGATCACGATTGTTATCCTTCTGTCCCACACGGCCACTTCCAAAGAAAAACAAACAAGTGGCCAAAGCTCAATCCTTATATCGGACGAGTATTTTCTGGAATGCACACGGAAAATGTGTCTGCACGCCTCACTCGGACGGAAATGAAGGCGCTCTGGAGCGATGACGATGGACCGGCCAGAGTTCTGTAGACACTCAGTCGCCGCTCTGCGCGTAGCGCCTTT
>NZ_LSIF01000108.1 GCF_001556105.1 Pseudoxanthomonas mexicana
GGCCACAGCGAGTTCATCGGCACCGGTGGCAGCCTGTACTACCTGCGGCACACCGACCTGTTGCCGGGATCGGACGTGGTGACGCTGGAGACGCGCAGCCGCACCACCGGCCGCACGGAAAACCGTGTGGTGCTGCAGCGTGGAGCCGATTACGAGATCGACGAGTTGCAGGGCCGTATCCTGTTGACCCGGCCGCTGGCGCAGATCAGTCGTGACAACAATCCCACGCTGACCCGAGATACGCCGCTGGACGGTTTCGAGCAGCGCTTGCTGGTGGATTACGAATGGGTGCCTTCCGGTTTTGGCGCCGATGAACTGACGGTTGGCCTGCGCGGCAAGCACTGGTTCGGCGATCACGTCGGGGTGGGCGCCACCTACGTGCAGGAGAACCGTGCGGGCGAGGACTACACGCTCAAGGGTGGCGACCTGACGCTGCAAGCCGGCAAGGGCACCTACATCAAGGCCGAGTACGCACAGACCGAATCGTTCGGCGCGCCGGTGTTCTTCTCCAACAACGGCGGCCTGAGCTTCATCCAGCAGAACACCACCGCGTTGAACCGGAAGGGCGATGCGACCTCGCTGGAGGCCCGCGCCAATTTCAAGGAACTGGGCTGGACCGAGCAGGACTGGAGCGCGGGAGGCTGGTGGCGTCGCACGGATGCGGGATATTCCATTTCCCGCTACGACACCGGCCGTCCGGTGACCGAGTACGGCGCCGAGCTGTCAGGTCAGCTCAACCAGAACATTCGCCTGTACAGCCGCTACACCCGCTCCGAACGCGGCGCGGACACGCTGGTGCAGGCGCAAGCGACCCTGGAGTGGCGAACCAGCGAAGCAGGCACGCTGGGCCTTGAAGTGCGCCGCGTGAACGAAAACAGCAGCTACCTGGACGCCGTGGGCACGCTCGCGGCGATGAAGTACCAGTACCGCATCGGCAGCGCATGGGAACTGTACGGCGTTGCCCAGCTCACCGTGGACGATGATGGCGGCCGGTACGCCGACAACAATGCCTACACCCTGGGTACCAAGCACCTGTTCGGCAACAAATCCTCGGTAGGCGCCGAGGTGACTGACGGTGACCGCGGCAATGCAGCGAGCGTCAATGCCGAATATCGCGCTACGCCCGAGCATTCGTACTATGGAGGCTACACCCAGTCGACCGACACGATCGGATACGACTCGCTGTTCAATCCGCGGGCGCAGAACGGCTGGACGCTGGGACAGCGGTGGCGGCTGTCCAGCCAGGTCAACGTGTTCAACGAAAGCCAGTTCCTGAAACAACGGAACGACTCCGGGCTTGCGCACACCTTCGGTCTGGATTTCTACCCGGCCCGGGGCTGGAACACGGGTTTCACGCTGTCGGAAGGGAAGCTGGAAAATGCCGAGTCCGGCAGCGTGGTGGATCGCCGCGCGATCAGCGTGTCGGGTGGGCACACCTCGGCGGAGACCGACTGGCAGAGCAAGATCGAGTGGCGCGAGGACACCGGCGCGGAGCAGCGCGAGCAGTGGGTCAGCACTACGCGCCTGACCCATCGCTTCAGCGACAGTTGGCGCATCGCGGCCCGCCTCAACTACGCCGACACCGACGACAAGCTCAATCCGCAGCAAGGCGCCAAGTTCATCGAGAGCAACGTGGGTTTCGCCTATCGCCCATGGAACAGCCAGCGCTGGGGCGTGTTCGGCCGTTACACGTACCTGTACGACCTGGCGAGCATGGGGCAGCTGGGTGGTGCCAAGTACGACCAGCGTTCGCAGATCGTGTCGCTGGAAGGTGTGTACAAGCACGACCAGCACTGGGAGTTCGCCGGCAAGCTGATCCGCCGTGAAGGCGAGGTGCGCATGGGGCGGGGCACGGGCGTGTGGCTCGACTCGGCCACCACGTTCGCCGCGGTGCAGGCGCGCTACGAACTGCGAACGAAGTGGCACGCGCTGGGCGAGTACCGCTGGGTCGACGTGAAGGACGGCGGCGCACGGCACGGCTTCCTTGCGGGCGTGGATCGGGACCTCAACGCGCATTTCCGCCTTGGTGCCGGCTACAACTTCACGCGCTTCAGCGACGACATGACCGACTTCGATTACGACCACCGGGGCTGGTTCGTCAACATGACCGGTAGGTACTGATCGCTCGAACGGTCGGCACCATCACTGAAAAAGGAAAAAGCGGGCGATGGCCCGCTTTTTCCTTGGTGGTTCCCGACCTTTTCCGTAGCGATCGGCGCTGTTTGTCAGTCGCGCGACTGCAGCTTCGACAGCAGGCGCAGCAGTTCCAGATACAGCCACACCAGCGTGACCATCAGCCCGAACGCGCCGTACCACTCCATGTACTTCGGTGCGCCCTGTTCGACGCCGGTTTCGATGAAGTCGAAATCCAGCACCAGGTTCAGCGAGGCGATGACCACGACGAACAGGCTGAAGCCGATGCCGACCAGGCCGGATTCGTGGATCAGGGGGATCTTGATGCCGAAGAAGCCGAGCGCGATGGTCGCCAGGTAGACCAGCGCGATGCCGCCGGTGGCGGCGACCACGCCCAGCTTGAAGTTCTCCGTGGCCTTGATCAGCCCACTGCGATAGGCGAACAGCAGCGCGAACAGGATGCCGAAGGTCAACATCACCGCCTGCATCACGATGCCATCGGACTTTGCGTTATAGACCGCCGAGATCGCGCCCAGGAAAAAGCCTTCGACCAGTGCATACAGCGGTGCGGTAACGGGCGACCAGGTCTTCTTGAAGACGGTGATCAGCGCCAGCACCAGACCGCCGATGGCGCCGCCCCACATGTAGACCGCAAAGCCGGGAGCAGGCAGGCCGTCCGGCCCCAGCGCCTGGTTCCAGGAGAACGCGGCGGTCAGTACCGTCAGCAACAAGAGGATGCCGGTTTTGTTGATGGTGCCGTTCAGTGTCATCGCCTCGCCGTCGCGCGAGACCACCGTCCCGCTGCCAAGGTCGAGGAAGGTCGATTCCTTCAGTGCCGGATTGCCGCTGCGCATCATGGTTCCCTCATGTGGTTGCCGGACGTCTGTCCCCAGCGTGCGAGCATATCGCAGGCGGCGGTCGATCACGTTTCGTTTGACAGCTGGGCCGTGGATTCCGACAATACGCGACCTCGTTGGCGTCCAGACGCCACGCCGGGACCCTCGTCGGGGTATAGCGCAGTCTGGTAGCGCATCTGCTTTGGGAGCAGAGGGTCGGGGGTTCGAATCCCTCTACCCCGACCAGTCTGATGCACCGCCAGAGTGTGTTCCGGCAGGGCGGGGATGCGACAATCCGGACAGAGCGCCCGTAGCTCAACCGGATAGAGCACCGGCCTTCTAAGCCGGCGGTTACAGGTTCGAGTCCTGTCGGGCGCGCCACTCGTGGCGAACTTGGGCAGGAACAGCGGGTTTCAGTGGTGGATGTAGCTCAGTTGGTTAGAGCACCGGATTGTGATTCCGGGGGTCGCGGGTTCAAATCCCGTCTTCCACCCCATTGATGCAGGAATTCCGCTTCGCGGGGTTTGTAACAAGCAAGGGATGCGGGTACACTACGCGCCCAGTTTTTCGGGGCTGTTAGCTCAGTTGGTAGAGCAGTTGACTCTTAATCAATAGGTCCAAGGTTCGAATCCTTGACAGCCCACCAAAGCCGAAAAGCGCCCGGTCATCCCGGGCGCTTTTTTCTTGCCGGGTCAGGCAGGGCGATGGGTACAATGCGGCGACCTGCGAAAGTGGCGGAATTGGTAGACGCACTGGATTTAGGTTCCAGCGGGTAACCCCCGTGAGGGTTCGAGTCCCTCCTTTCGCACCATGCCGACGGCGACACCGGTCGCGTCGATGCCGCAAACCGGCCCCTGATGGCGTCCGTCGGAATCCTGATCTCCTCTGCCCGCTGGCAGCCTGCTGCGGAATCGGCGAAACTAGCAAGTTCCGCCAGGATGGGCCTTATGGCCGTGTCCCAGGCGCCCCGGATTATCAACATCGCCCCGGCAGTGCCGTGGCCGCAGGAGTCAGTGAGTATGCAAGTTTCGGTCGAATCGGTCGGCAACCTCGAGCGCCGCATGAGCTTCAGCCTGCCGGCGGAGCGTCTGGACACCCACATCGGCGGCCGCCTGCGCGAGTTGTCGCGTACCGCGCGCATCAAGGGCTTCCGCCCCGGCAAGGTACCGGCCAAGGTCATCGAGCAGCGCTTCGGCGAACAGGTTCGCGCCGAGGCCCTCGACGGCCTGCTGCGGGAAACTTTCAACAATGCGGTGCGCGAGCAGGACCTGCAGTTGGCCGGCAACCCGCGCATCGAGAAGCAGGGCGAGGGCGAGCTGGATTTCGTGGCGATGTTCGAGGTGGTGCCCGACTTCGGTGATGTCGACGTTGCCAAGCTCAACGTCATCCGCCACACGGCGGAGGTGGCCGATGCCGACATCGACCAGATGATCGACAACCTGCGCATGCAGCGCCGCACCTTCCAGGTCGTCGAGCGCGGTGCGAAGGATGGTGATCGCGTCGCCCTGGAAACCTGGTCGCAGGCGGGTGACGAACGTATGCCCGCTGAAGGCATCGAGAAGGGCGCCACCCTGATCGGCTCGGGCGTCATGTTCGGCGAGATCGAACAGGCCCTTATCGGCTTGGCGAAGGGCGACGAGAAGACGGTGACGGTGACGTTCCCGGCTGACTGGCGTGTGCCGCAGCTGGCGGGCCGCCAGGTCGACGTACACGTCAAGGTCACCGACGTGGCCGAGTCGGTGCTGCCCGAGGTCGATCGCGAGTTCATCCGCAGCTTCGGCGTGAAGAGCGGCGACGCCGAGCAGTTCCGCTCGGATATCCGCAGCAACCTCGAGCGCGAGCTGAAGGGCGCGCTGATGACCCGTCTGCGCCGTGAAGTGGGCGAGCAGCTGATTGCCGCCTACGCCCACGTCGAGATGCCGCCGCGCCTGGTCGAGAACGAGGCCCGCGTGATGGTCCAGCAGGCCGCCGAGCAGGCGCGCCGCCAGGGCCAGCAGGTGCAGATCCCCGACAATGCGCATGAAGGTTTCGCCGACGCTGCCCGCAAGCGCGTGCTCGTCGGCCTGCTGGTCGGTGAGGTCGCCCGCCGCAACCAGCTGCGCCTGGACCCGAAGCGCCTGAACGAGACGCTGCGCCTGATCGCCTCGACCTACGAAGAGCCGGAGCAGGTCATTGAGTTGTACCGCAACGACCCCCAGTTGATGAACAGTCTGCAGGGTCGTGTGATGGAAGAGCAGGTGATCGACTGGATCGCCGAGCGCGCCCAGCACACCGAGCAGGCGCTTTCCTTCCAGGAAGCCATCCGCAACTGAGCCGGGCGCCCGCCCGGGCAGAAGGTCCGGCTATCCTAGGCCGGACCTTCCCACGAACGACAGGCGCGAGAACCGATGAGCATTCAAACCCAAGCCCTCAACCTGGTGCCGATGGTGGTCGAACAGACCAGCCGCGGCGAGCGCGCCTACGACATCTATTCCCGTCTGCTGAAGGAACGCGTGATCTTCCTGGTCGGCGGCGTGGATGACCACGTGGCGAACGTCATCGTGGCGCAGATGCTGTTCCTCGAGGCCGAAAACCCCGAGAAGGACATCAGCCTGTACATCAACTCGCCCGGTGGCGTGGTGACGGCCGGCATGGCCATCTACGACACCATGCAGTACATCAAGCCGGACGTGAGCACGATCTGCGTGGGCCAGGCGGCCAGCATGGGCGCGCTGCTGCTGGCGGCCGGTGCGAAGGGCAAACGCTATGCGCTGCCGAACTCGCGCGTGATGATCCATCAGCCGCTGGGCGGCTTCCAAGGTCAGGCCACGGACATCGACATCCACGCCCGCGAGATCCTGACGCTGCGCGCGAAGCTGAACGCCATCCTGTCCCACCACACGGGCCAGTCGCTGGAAACCATCGAGCGCGATACCGAGCGAGACAACTTCAAGAGCGCAGCGGATTCGCAGGCCTACGGCCTGGTCGACCAGGTGCTCGAGCGTCGCCCGGACGATTCCATCCAGTCGGCCTGATCGCCCCGATTGCCCGCTTTTAAGGCGCAAATCCCCCTGTTCACGGACCCGGCTGACACGCCGGGGCCGTGTGCTATTCTCCGACCGCAAGCCCCCCCGGGCAGGTTGAGCGACCGAGTAATACCAGCATGAGCGAAGATCGTCAGGGCCGTTCCGGCGACAGCACCAAAATCCTGTACTGCTCGTTCTGCGGCAAGAGCCAGCACGAGGTCCGCAAGCTGATCGCGGGCCCGAGCGTGTTCATCTGCGATGAATGCGTCGAGCTGTGCAACGACATCATCCGCGAAGAGCTGGAAGAGAAGGCGCAGTCCGCCCGCAGCCACCTGCCCAAGCCGCGCGAGATCCTCGAGGTCCTGGACCAGTACGTGATCGGCCAGAACCGCGCCAAGCGGACGCTGGCAGTCGCGGTCTACAACCATTACAAGCGCATCGAGAGCCGCAGCAAGAACGACGAGGTCGAACTGGCCAAGTCGAACATCCTGCTCGCAGGCCCGACCGGTTCGGGCAAAACGCTGCTCGCCGAGACGTTGGCGCGCCTGCTCAACGTGCCGTTCACCATCGCCGATGCCACCACGCTGACCGAGGCCGGTTACGTGGGCGAGGACGTGGAGAACATCATCCAGAAGCTGCTGCAGAAGTGCGACTACGACGTCGACAAGGCGCAGCAGGGCATCGTCTACATCGACGAGATCGACAAGATCTCGCGCAAGAGCGAAAACCCCTCGATCACCCGCGACGTGTCCGGCGAAGGCGTGCAGCAGGCGCTGCTGAAGCTGATCGAAGGTACCGTCGCCAGCGTGCCGCCGCAGGGCGGTCGCAAGCATCCGCAGCAGGAATTCCTGCAGGTCGACACCAAGAACATCCTGTTCATCTGCGGCGGCGCATTCGCCGGCCTGGACAAGATCATCCAGCAACGTAGCACCGAGGCCAGCGGCATCGGTTTCGGTGCGAAGGTGAAGAGTTCCGAGAAGAAGCCGGAAATCGGCAAAGTACTATCGGAAGTCGAGCCCGAAGACCTGATCAAGTTCGGCCTGATTCCCGAGTTCGTCGGCCGCTTGCCGGTGGTCGCCACGCTGGAGGAACTGGACGAGACCGCGTTGGTCAAGATCCTGACCGAGCCGAAGAACGCCATCACCAAGCAGTTCAAGAAGCTGTTCGAGATGGAGGGCGTGGAGATCGAGTTCCGCCCGGATGCGCTGTCGGCGATCGCCCGCAAGGCGCTCAAGCGCAAGACCGGCGCACGCGGCCTGCGCACCATCGTCGAGTCGGTGCTGCTGGACACCATGTATGAGCTGCCTTCGCTGGAAAACGTCAGCAAGGTGGTGGTCGACGAATCGGTCATCGAGCACAAGTCGGAGCCGTATCTGATCTACCAGAATCCGCCGGCACCGAAGGTCGCTTCAGCGGAGTGATCCGGCCGCAGGTTTCATCTGACAGGCGCCCTCGTGGCGCCTGTTCAGTTTCAGGAGTTCGCCCGCAAGTGACCGACTCCGTCGAGGTTTTGGCGACGCTCTTGCATCCCTGGCGCGATGGCCCCATAACGGGCCCATTGGTGCTTGCGCACCCCGTATTTTTACCTTCGCTGGAGCCCCCATGCCCCGCCGTCCCCAGACTGAAATCCTCGACCTGCCGGTGCTTCCGCTACGCGACGTGGTGGTGTTCCCGCATATGGTCATCCCGCTGTTCGTGGGGCGTGACAAATCCATGCGTGCGCTGGAACAGGCGATGGAAGCCGACAAACGCATCATCCTGCTGGCGCAGAAGTCCGCCGAGACCGACGATCCCGTGGCGGCTGACATGTACACCGTCGGTACGCTGGCGCAGGTGCTGCAGCTGCTGAAACTGCCGGACGGCACGATCAAGGTATTGGTCGAGGGCACCGCGCGCGTCAGCGTGTCCAACGTGGTCGAGCGTGATGGTTCGCTTTACGGACAGGGCGAAGAGATCGATTCGACCGATGGCCGCGAGGCGCGCGAAATCGAGGCCGTGGCGCGTTCGCTGATGAGCCTGTTCGAGCAGTACGTGAAGACCAATCGGAAGCTTCCCCCCGAACTGCTGCAGACGCTTGCCGGCATCGACGAGCCCAGCCGGTTGGCCGACACCATCGCCGCGCACCTCGGCGCGCGCCTGAGCGACAAGCAGCGCTTGCTCGAGACCATTGAGGTCGGTGAGCGGCTCGAACTGCTGGTCGGATTCGTTGACGGCGAGATCGACGTGCAGCAGTTGGAGAAGCGCATTCGCGGCCGAGTGAAGTCGCAGATGGAGAAAAGCCAGCGCGAGTACTATCTCAACGAACAGATGAAGGCCATCCAGAAGGAGCTGGGTGAGCTGGACGAGGCGCCCAACGAGTTGGAAGAGCTGGCGCGCAAGATTGCCGAAGCCGGCATGCCCAAGTCCGTCGAAACCAAGGCGCGCAACGAACTCAACAAGCTCAAGCAGATGTCGCCGATGTCGGCGGAGGCTGCCGTCGTCCGCAACTACCTGGACTGGCTGCTGGGTGTCCCTTGGAACAAGCGCAGCAGGGTGCGTAAGGATCTGAAGGTCGCGCAAGACACGCTGGACGCCGATCACTACGGCCTGGAGAAGGTGAAGGAGCGCATTCTCGAATACCTCGCGGTCCAGTCGCGTGTGAAGAAGCTGCGTGGCCCGATCCTGTGCCTCGTGGGGCCACCGGGCGTCGGCAAGACGTCGCTGGGTCAGAGCATTGCCAAGGCGACCAATCGCAAGTTCGTGCGCATGTCGCTCGGCGGCGTGCGTGATGAGGCCGAGATCCGCGGGCACCGGCGGACGTACGTCGGTTCGATGCCCGGCCGCATCGTGCAGAACCTCAACAAGACAGGCAGCAAGAATCCGCTGTTCGTGCTGGACGAGATCGACAAGATGTCGATGGATTTCCGCGGCGATCCGTCGTCGGCCTTGCTCGAAGTGCTCGATCCGGAGCAGAACAACGCCTTCAACGACCATTATCTCGAAGTCGACCTCGACCTGTCCGAGGTGATGTTCGTCGCCACCTCGAATTCGTTGAACATTCCCGGTCCGCTGTTGGACCGTATGGAAGTCATCCGTATCCCGGGGTACACCGAGGACGAGAAGGTCAACATCGCACAGCGCTATCTCGTGCCGAAGCAGCTCAAGGCCAATGGGCTGAAGGTCGATGAGCTCAAGATCGCGGAGAGCGCGATCGGCGACCTCGTTCGCTATTACACCCGCGAGTCCGGCGTACGCAACCTGGAGCGCGAAATCGCCAAGATCTGCCGCAAGGTGGTGAAGGAGATCGCGCTGGGCGGCGCCAAGGCGCTGGCCCAGAAGAAGGGTTCCAGGTCCGCCACGATGCAGGTCAGTTCCAAGAATCTGGAAAAATACGCCGGCGTGCGCCGCTACGACTTTGGACGTGCGGAGGAGCAGAACGAGATCGGACTCGTCACCGGTCTGGCATGGACGGAAGTCGGTGGCGATCTCCTGCAGATCGAAGTCGCGCTGGTGCCCGGCAAGGGCGGCATGCTGTTGACCGGCCAGCTGGGTGACGTGATGAAGGAATCCGGTTCCGCCGCGCTGTCCGTCGTGCGCAGCCGTGCGGTCAGCCTGGGCGTGGACGCGGAATTCCTGCAGAAGCAGGACGTGCACCTGCATGTGCCGGATGGCGCGACGCCGAAGGACGGCCCCAGTGCCGGCATCGCGATGGCGACGGCGCTGGTGTCGGCGCTCACCAGGAATCCCGTGCGTTCGGATGTCGCCATGACGGGTGAAATCACGCTGCGCGGCCGCGTCACTGCGATCGGTGGCCTGAAGGAAAAACTGCTGGCGGCGCTGCGTGGCGGCATCACCACGGTCATCATTCCCGATGAGAACAAGAAGGACTTGGCTGACATTCCCTCCAACGTCACCGAGGGCATGAAGATCGTGCCGGTGAAATGGATCGACGAGGTCCTGGATCTCGCGCTGGAACGCCCGCTCGCGCCCGTGCCAGCGACGGGCAGTGGCGGGGGTGAACGCGCGGTGCCGGCGACGAAGAAAGAGCGCGCCAAAGGGTCTCAGCAGCCCGGTGTGAAGCATTGAGTGAAGTGAATGGCGATGCGTGTCATCGCCCTGAAACCCGCGTCATTACAGGGTTTTCGGCTTGCGTGGCTTTTTTTGCGCTGGTATAACGGCGTCATCCGCATGCACGAGGCAGTGTCTCGATGCGCGTGGACACAACAACCGGTTTCCGTGAGGCAAGCGAAGCCCGAGGTTCCGGTCACTCATTCCGCGGTTGTGCCGCACAGGGAGTTACTCAATGAACAAAACCGAATTGATCGATGCCGTCGCCGACGAAGCTGAAGTGTCCAAGGCCGAAGCCGGCCGCGCTGTCGACGCCGTCATCTCCAGCATCACGAAGGCCCTCAAGAAGGGCGACACCGTGACGCTGGTCGGCTTCGGCACTTTCCAGGTCCGCAAGCGCGCTGCCCGCACCGGCCGCAACCCGAAGACCGGCGACACCATCAAGATCAAGGCCTCCCAGAACCCTGCGTTCAAGGCTGGCAAAGCCCTGAAGGATGCCGTAAACTAATCGACTCGCTGCCGATGGCAGGGTGCGGTCACCCGGGTGCTTAGCTCAGCGGTAGAGCGTCTCCCTTACACGGAGAGGGTCGGGGGTTCGAAACCCTCAGCACCCACCACATCGGGGCGATGTAAGTTAAAAATTTTGTTGGATGGTCTAGCGGAAAGCGCGCAAATCGTCTTACAATGTTCGTCTCAGCGGAGTGGTAGTTCAGTCGGTTAGAATGCTGGCCTGTCACGCCGGAGGTCGCGGGTTCGAGTCCCGTCCACTCCGCCATTTACACCCAGAAAGCCCGCGAAAGCGGGCTTTCTGCTGTGTCTTTCCAGCGATGGTCGATGGTCGGGCAGGAATCGACGTGTGGGTGTGCCGAAACCGCCGGGCGGCGAGACGCCGTTGTCGTGGCGCGCTAAACTTCGCGGCTGAAAGATTTCGAGCCTCGTGCACACATGCTGCAGAAACTCCGCGACAAAACCTCCGGCTGGATCGCCAGCCTGATCCTGGGTCTGCTGATCATCCCGTTCGCCTTCGTCGGCGTGAACGAGTACGTGACCGGCGGCACCGCCAGTGACGTGGCGCTCGTCGAGGCGCCGCCGACCTGGTGGGAATCCGCGCCGCAGTGGTGGCCGGTGTCCACGCTGTGGCAGCGCGAAGAGGTTACCCAGGAGGACTTCCGCGTGGCGTTCGAGCAGGCCCGCCAGCAACAGCGCCAGGCGCTGGGCGAGGCATTCGATCCGCGTGATTTCGAGAGTGCCGACAACAAGCGCAAGGTCCTGGATCAGTTGATCGACCAGAAGGTGCTGGCGCTGGGTGCCAAGCGCGCGGGTATCGTCGTGGGTGACGCTGCCGTGCAGAAGATGATCCTGGGCGAGCCGGCATTCCAGGTCGATGGCAAGTTCAGTCCCGAGCAGTACCAACTGCTGCTGTCGTCACAGGTGCCGGCGATCTCGCCGCTGCAGTTCGAGGAACAGCAGCGCGACCGCCTGCGGATGATGTTGCTGCCGCAGGCGATCGGTGAATCCGATTTCGTCACCGACAACGAGCAAGCGCGCATGTGGAAGCTGCTGGGCGAGACGCGTGACATCGGTATCGCGCTGTTGCCGCCGGTGGCCGTGGACACGGCACCGGTCAGCGACGCGCAGGTCAAGGCCTGGTACGACGGGCACAAGAACGACTTCAAGCAGCCCGAGCGCGTTTCACTGGAGTATCTGGAGATCAACGGCGCGACGTTGCCGGTTACGGCAGCGGCCGATGAAGCCGCGCTGCGCAAGCGATACGAGGCGGAGAAATCGCGCTTCATGTCGCCGGAACAGCGTGTCGTCGCGCACATCCTGATCGCCGCCGATGCGGGCGCCGATGCGGCCACGCAGAAGAAGGCCGAAGAGAAGGCTGCCGCGCTGGCCAAGCAGGCGCGCGAGGGTGCCGACTTCGCCGCGCTGGCGCGTGCGAATTCGGAGGATCCGGGTTCGAAGGACGCCGGTGGCGAGTTGCCGGCATTCGCCAAGGATGGTTCGATGGTCAAGCCGTTCGAGGATGCCGCTTTCGCCATGCAGGCAGGCGAGATCCGTGGCCCGGTCAAGAGCGATTTCGGCTACCACGTGCTGCTGCTTAAGCAGATCAATGCCGGTACGGGTCGCAGCTTCGAGGAAGTGCGTGGCGAGCTGGCGAATGAAGAGGCCAGCGGCGAGCGCGATCGCGCGTTCAATGAACTGGCCGGCCGTGTCGTCAACGAAACACTGAAGAACCCCACCGCGTTGGCGCCGGCCGCAGAAGCGACGGGCTTGCCGCTGCAGAAGATCGGTCCATTTTCGCGTGACCAGCCGCAAGGCATCGCGATGGTGCCGGCGGTGTTGCGCGCGGCGTTCTCCGACACGCTGGTGCAGGACGGCACGATCAGCGATCCGATCGAGGTGGCGCCGAATCACAGCGTCGTCATCCGCGTGTCCCAGCACACGCCCGAGCAGGCGCTGCCGCTCGACAAGGCGCGCGACGCCGTGGTGCTGGCGATCCGTGCGGACCGGCAGGAAAAGGTCGCGCTGGCCGCGGCGGATGCACTGATCGCTCGCGTGCAGAAGGGCGAGTCGCTGGCCGCGATCTCCACCGCAGACGGATTGCGCTTCAATGAATTGCCTGGCCTGCGCCGTGGCATGCCGATGCCGACGGCGGAGGCCAACGAGGCCATATTCGCGGCAGGCCGTCCTGCGGAAGGCAAGGTCATCGCCGGCAAGGTGGCGTTGGGCGATGGCGCCTACGCCATCTTCATCGTCAACAAGGTGGTCGACGGCGCGATCGCGGACATGCCCGCCGAAGAGCGGGCGACCATGCAGCAGCAGTTGGTGCAGCTCAATGGCGGTATCGCGACGCAGGCGTATGTGGATGCAATGCGCAAGCGCTTCAAGGTAAAGGTCTTCGAAGAGCGGCTCTGACGCTAGCGTCTCGGCTTCAATCGGAATCCCGCCGCAAGGCGGGATTCCTGTTTGTGGCGGTTGCGAGCGATGCTCAGTCGGCCTTGTCGACCAGTTCGAGCTTCATGCCAGGACGCAGTACCGCATTCCCCTGCAGGCCATTGATCTGCAGCAGGCGCGCCGGCGAGATCCCGTAGCGACGTGCAATCGTCCATGCGGACTCTCCGCTTTTGACGGTATGCGTGCGCGCCGCCGTGGCGGCGTCGCCGTCCGCGTTCGGCGTCGCCGGCGATGGCTTGGCGGTGGCCTGCGGTGATTCGACAACATCGTCAGTACCCGCGCTCGGTGCCAACAGGCGGATCGGCTTGCCTGCGCGGCTGAAGCGGCCGGCCAGCACGGGGTTGAGGCGCCTGAGTGGTGCAGCCGGTTGCTGCTGTACCTTGGCCCAAGCGTCGAGCGTGGCGTCGCCGGGCAGGACATGCGCCGCAAGGCGCGGCACGGGTCTATCCATCTGCCGGAGCCAGGCATCGCGATCATCGGCCTGCTGGAAGATGCAGGCGAGCGCGTGCAGCTTCTCCACGTAGGCATACGTGATGCCGGACAAGCCCGGGAGTTCTGCCGGCCGCGCATTGCGGGCGTTCATGCCAGCACGACGCATCGATTGCAGGACGCGGTATTCGCCGGCGTTGTAGGCCATCACCGCCAGGCGCCAGTCGCCGCCGAACATGCCATGCAGCGTCTTCAGGTAGCGGACGGCCGCCTGGGTGGAATCCACGGGAGACAGCCGGCCGTCATAACCCTCGCGCATCGGGATGCCGTGGTTGCGCGCAGTGATGCCGATGAACTGCCACAGCCCTGCTGGCCCCTGGGGATTGCGCGCGCCCGGTTTGTAGCCGCTCTCGACGAACGGAATCAGGGCGAATTCCGTGGGCAGGTGCGCCTCGCGCAAGGCATCCACCACATAACCGAACAGGGGCAGCACGTCGTCCTCGGCACGTGCGAGTTGGCCGGGTGCGTGGCTGAAATGCTTCTTCCAGCGGCCGTTGGTCGCTTCGCTGTCGCACTCCGGGTCGGCGAGTCCATCGCGGAAGCGCTGGTAGATTTCCAGACCGCTCCGCTGGTGGCTGGCGGGCAGGGTGGTGGGATCGAGAGGCGGTGCGGGCGGCACGGCCGGTGTCGCCGCCGGCACCGGCGGGTCGGCGGCGAGCGTCTCATGCGGCACCAGAGCCAAACCCGTCGCCACGAGGGCGAGGAACAATCGGTGGTATCGGTTCATGCGCGGAAATCGTTCTTCCATTGCCGCAGGGTGGCGAAGGTCTCCACCCGGTCGACAGGCGGTCGGCCGAGGCGATGGGTCACGGCGGCACGCACGGCCTCGCTGTCCACCCTCAGGAAGGGGTTGGTCAGCCTCTCGCTGGAGAGCGTGACGGGCAGGGTGGGTCGACCGGCCTGGCACATGGCACGGGCCTCCTCGATGCGTTCACGCAAGGCGGCATTGTGCGGATCGACGGCGTTGGCGAACGCGCCGTTGGCCAGCGTGTACTCATGGCCGCAGCAGACCAGCGACGAGGCCGGCAATGCGGCCAGGCGTTCCAGCGACGCCAGCATCTGCGCGGGGGTGCCTTCGAACAGGCGTCCGCAGCCGAGGCTGAACAACGTATCCCCGCAGAACAGGTGCTGCGGCCCCTCCGCACTGCCGCCGTGGAACGCGATGTGGCTGCGCGTGTGTCCCGGGACGGCGAGCACCGAGAGCTGCCAGTGTTTCACCTGTACCACGTCGCCATCGCCCACGCGGTGGCTCGCATCGGGAATCCGTTCGTCCTCGGGCGCGAATACCGGCAGCGTCGGCCATCGCGCGCGCAGCGCGGCGACACCGCCCGCATGATCGGCGTGATGATGGGTGATCAGGACGGCGGCGGGCCACAGGCCGTTGCCCGTGGCCGCCAGCACGGGCGCCGCGTCGCCGGGGTCGATGACCAAGGCGTCGCCATCGTCGTCGACCAGCGCCCAGATGTAGTTGTCCTCGAACGCAGGCAGGGCGAGCAGACGCATCGGGGAAAGGGCTCCGGGCGGGGGGCGGACGCCCGGGTGCGGCGTCCTCTACAATCCGAACATGCCTGCGTTCGCGTTTACCCGTCAACCCGATGCCCTGGCGTGGTTCGGGTCCGACCGCGGTGGACCGATCCTCGCCTCCGAGCATGCCCGTATCAGCCAGGCGCTCACCAGCCGCACCCCGCAACCATGGCTGTGGGTATCGCCGGACGGGGCCGCCCCCCCGCAAACGGCTGGTGTCCCAGCGACACGGGGGCTTCGGCTGCGGGCAACCGCCGCGTCCCACCATCTGGCGGGACAGGTGCGGTGCGGACTGCCCTTGCCACTGCCCACCGAGGCCATGGGCGTGATCGTGTTGCAGCACGTGCTGGATGCGGGGGACCCGCAGCCCCTGCTGCAGGAATGTGCCCGGGTGCTTGAGCCCGGGGGCCGCCTGTGGCTGTTCGTGCTGAATCCGTGCAGTCCTTACCGTCTGCGTTGGCGCGGCGCCGGGTTGGCACCACGGGCATTGGCGCAGTGGCGCCTGCAACTGGCGGCCGCCGGTCTGGTGGCGGCCGAGCATGTCCTGCATTACGGGCCGGTCTGGCGAGGCGTGCCCGCCGCGCCCGGTCACGGGCCTGCGCCCTTCCGCGCCGCGCGTCTGATCGAAGCAGAGAAGCGCGTCGCGGGCTTCATTCCCCCCTCACCCGTGAGGCGAGCGTGGCGCACCGCGCCCGCCGCCTGACGTTGCAACCACGAGCATCCATGAAACAGATCAGCATCCATACCGACGGCTCCTGCCTCGGCAATCCGGGCCCCGGTGGCTGGGCGGCCCTCCTGCGCTATGGCGAAAAGGAGCGCGAAGTGGTCGGCGGAGAGGCACAGACCACCA
This sequence comes from Pseudoxanthomonas mexicana, assembly GCF_001556105.1. GTDB lineage: Bacteria > Pseudomonadota > Gammaproteobacteria > Xanthomonadales > Xanthomonadaceae > Pseudoxanthomonas_A > Pseudoxanthomonas_A mexicana_A. Next base: position 15,846 of record NZ_LSIF01000108.1, read on the forward strand.
ACAACCGCATGGAACTGATGGCGGCCATCGCGGCACTGGAAGCGCTGACCGAAGGCTGCGAGGTCACGCTGCACATCGATTCGCAGTACGTCCGCCAGGGCATCACCGAGTGGATGCCGGGCTGGGTGCGACGCGGCTGGAAGACCGCCGGCGGCGATCCCGTCAAGAACCGCGATCTCTGGGAGCGCCTGCATGCGGCCACCGGCCGCCATCGCATCGACTGGAAGTGGGTCAAGGGCCACAACGGCGACCCCGACAACGAGCGTGTGGATGTGCTGGCCCGCAACGCGGCCGTGCGGTTCCGCAACGGGGCGGTGGCGTGATTGCACTGGTGTCGCCTGGCCAGGTCGTTGCGGAGACGGCACGCCTGCGCCTGCATGCGATGTCGGATCGCGATGATGCCGACGTGGCGCTGATGTTGGAACTGCTCAACGACCCTGCCTTCATTCGCCACATCGCCGACCGCGGCGTGCGCACGCTGGAACAGGCGCGCGACTACCTCCGCAACGGCGCGCTGCGAAGCTATGCAGAACATGGTTTTGGCATGTATGCGATCGAGCGCACCGACACCGGTGCGCTGATCGGCAACTGCGGACTGGTCCGCCGCGAAGGGTTGGACGGTCCTGACCTGGGCTATGCGCTGCTGCCGGGGCACGCCGGCCATGGCTTCGCGCACGAAGCGGCGCAGGCCGTCATCGCCGACGCCAGCGACCGGCTTGGCATCACCTGCCTGCGTGCCATCGTCAATCCGGATAACGCGCCCTCGATCGGCCTGTTGCAGAAACTGGGATTCGAATTCGACAAAATGATCGTGTTGCCGCACGTCGCGCACCCGCTCGACCTGTTCCACCTGCACCTGTCCACGGAAGCCGCCGCCTGATGCGCCAGATCATCCTCGATACCGAAACCACCGGCCTGGAGTGGAAAAAGGGCAATCGCGTGGTCGAAATCGGCTGCGTGGAGCTGCTGGAGCGCCGGCCGACCGGGCGCACCTACCACCAGTACATCAATCCCCAGCGCGAATTCGAGCAGGGTGCGGCCGAGGTCACCGGCCTCAGCCTGGAATTCCTGTCCGACAAACCGTTGTTTGCCGCGATCGCCGACGAATTCCTGGCCTTCATCGATGGCGCGGAACTGGTCATCCACAACGCGGCGTTCGACGTGGGCTTCCTCGACTACGAATTGTCGCGGCTTGGCGAGCCCTACGGCCGCCTGGCCGACCGGGTCACGGTCGAGGATTCGCTGTTGCTGGCGCGGCAACGCTTCCCCGGCCAGCGCAACTCGCTGGATGCGCTGTGCAAGCGCCTGGGGGTCGACAACACCCACCGTCAGCTTCACGGCGCGCTGCTGGATGCCCAGTTGCTGTGCGAGGTCTACCTCTACCTCACGGCGGGCCAGCGCGAGATCGGCTTCGGCGGGACGGAGGACGCAACGTCCGGCGCGCCGGCGGCGATGGCCCACCAGTTCGACCCGTCGGCCGTGGGCGCGCGCCCGAGAGTGAGCGCGTCCGTGGACGAACTCGCGGCGCATGAGGCCCGGCTTGCGACATTGAGGAAGAAGGCGGGTGGCCGCTGCCTGTGGGACCCGCCGGTGTTCGAGGCCGGTTGACCGACTCCAGCTGAATCAGTGGCAGCGCACCAGGATGGCGGTGACGTTGTCCGAACCGCCGCCGTCCAGCGCCGCCGCGATCAGCGTGTCCACGCATTCCTGCGCGCTGCAGTCGTCGTGCTTCAGCGTGGCGGCGATGCTGGGATCGTCCACTTCCTCGGTCAGGCCGTCGCTGCACAGCAGCAGTTGCATGCCGGGACGCAGCTCGCCGGTCATCGTTTCCACATTGAGGTGGTTGGGGTCGGTGACCCCCAGCGCCTGGGTGACGACGTTGCGGTGCGGGTGCGTGCGTGCCTGTTCGTTGGTCAGGGCACCTTGGGCGATCAGTTCCTGCACGTAGCTGTGGTCCTGGCTCAGCTGGGCAAGATGGCCTTCGCGCCACAGGTAGGCGCGGCTGTCGCCGACCCACGCTACTTCGAAGCGGTTGCCCTGGATGCGGGCAGCCACGACGGTGGTGCCCATCGGCAGCGTGTCGTTGCGGCGGCGGGAGGTACGGATGATTTCCTCATCGGCGATCCGGATCGCCTGGGCGAGCGGGGTGCCGTCGCGGATCTCCCGCACGATCGTTTCGCGTGCCAGCGCGCTCGCCACCTCGCCGCAGGCGTGGCCGCCCATGCCATCGGCCACCAGCCACAGGCCCAGCTCGCTGTCGCCATAGTAGGTGTCTTCGTTCAGCTCGCGCCTGAGGCCGACGTGGGAGATGTGGCCGAATTCGATCATGGTGCCCTGTTCTGTGCGGACGGCGTTTTCCTATCCGCTCATACGCAATGATCCGGTCGAACAGGACATCGGACAAGGCTGAGGTCGCCATCGCACCCGTCGGAGTTCATCGACGTGGAGGGCATGTGAGGCGGCGAACGGTCGCCCTCGGTGTCCTGCGCTTGTCCGGATGCGGTCCGCCACGTATCATTCACGCCCCGGGGAAGCCCGGGGCCACCGGAGAGGTGGCAGAGTGGTTGAATGTACCTGACTCGAAATCAGGCATACGTTAATAGCGTATCGAGGGTTCGAATCCCTCCCTCTCCGCCAGTTGCAAGAAGGCCCCCGCAAGGGGGCTTTTGCGTTTCCGGCGTCACGCCGTGCGTGCTGCGGGTGCCCGTTGCGGTGGCAGCGCCTAGAATGACCGTCTTTCGCCGGAGCCCCTCATGTCCGAGATCCTCGTCCCCGTGTCCTTCGGTGAGTTGCTGGACAAGATCGCCATCCTGCAGATCAAGTCAGAGCGGATGAGCGATCCCGCCAAGCTGGCCCATGTGCGCGATGAGCTGTCCGCGCTGGAGACCAGCTGGATGGCGCATCCGGTGGCCGGTCACGACATCGTCGAGCTGCGCGTCCAGCTGAAGGCGGTCAACGAGCGCCTGTGGGTCATCGAGGATGACGTGCGATTGAAGGAGAAGGCACAGGCGTTCGACGACGACTTCGTCCGCCTGGCCCGCAGCGTGTATGTGGAGAACGACGAGCGCGCCCGCATCAAGAAGGCCATCAACCTGGCGCTGGGCTCCAGCTACGTGGAAGAGAAGTCCTACCAGGACTACCGCGCCGCCGGCGCAGCCTGACGATCCGGATTCACGCGCCCAGATCGTTCCGGCGCCGCTCGAAGGCGGCGATGCCGTCGTCCACCGTGATCAGGTCCATCACGCCGTCGTGTTCGATCTTGGTGCCCCACGTCAGGTCGGCTGACGGCTTTCCCTTGTAGCGGCGCGCGGCGTCGTCATAGCGGTCCACGCAGTAGCGCACGCTGGAGTAGGGGCCGCTGCGGTGTGGATTGCTGGCCGCGTGCAGGCCGAGCACCGCGCTGCCCATGGCGTTGGCGATGTGCATGGGGCCCGAGTCCGGCGTCATCACCAGGTCGGCACGCGCCAGCAGCGCAGGCAGTTGCTTCAGCGTGTCCTTGCCGACCAGGTCCAGCACCGGTGCGCGCATGGTGGCGCCGATCGCGTCGGCGGTCTGTCGCTCCAGATCGCTACGCCCCCCGCACAGCACGATGCGCCACCCCTGTGCCGCGGCGTGGTCGGCGACCGCCGCGTAGCGGTCGGCAAACCAGTTGCGGCGGACATGGCTGGAGCAGGGCGAAATCACCAGCGTGCGCTTTCCATCCTCGGGCCATTGCGCCGCCGCCCACGCATGCGCGTCGGCAGGCACCGGCAGGTCCCACACGACCGAAGTCTGCTTCAACCCCAGCGGTTCGCAGAAGCTGCCCATCGCGTCCAGCACATGGATGCCGGGGCGGTCGGGAATGCGTTCGTTGATCACCAGTCCGTGCAGGTCCTTCGAGCGGCTGCGGTCGTAGCCGATCCGCCGCCGGGCGGGGATGAAGGCCGACAGCAGGTTGGCCCGCAGGGCCACCTGCATCTGCAGGAGTGCATCGAAACGGCCGGCGGGCAGTTCGCGGCGCAATGCGCGCATGCCGGCCAGCCCGGTCTTCTTGTCGTACGTGTGGAAGGTCACGCCAGGGAGACCTTCAAGCAGCTTGAAGCCGCCCTTGTCGATCACCCAGTGCAGGCGAAGTTGCGGCCAATGGCGTTGCAGTGTGCGCACCAGCGGCACGACATGGGTCACGTCGCCGAGGGCGGACAAGCGCAGCAGGCACAATGAGGGGGGAATCGTGGACAAGTGTTGCTAGACTCGCTGGATGGTCGGTTTTGACGCCTCGGAATCCCTGACGCCGTTCCGCGAAGGCAGCGGATACGGTGCGATTCTGTTCGACCGCAAACACCTGCGGCAAGTGGATCCCGAGTGGTTCCTGCCGGAGAAGTGGGGTGAGCGCGCCCGTCCGGTCGACAGCGGCGGACGTGGCAGCGCCTGGTTCATCGACGCGCCCTCCAGCCAGTGCGTGCTGCGCCATTATCGACGTGGCGGCCTGGCGGCGCGCTTCAGCCAGGACCGCTACCTCTGGCATGGGCCCGACAAGACCCGCAGTTTCGCCGAGTTCCGGTTGATGCGTGCGCTGCTGGCGCGTGGCTTGCCGGTACCGCGGCCGGTCGCGGCGAGCTACGTGCGAGACGGCATGTTCTACCGCGCCTCCATCCTGATGGAGCGGCTGCTGGACGTGCGTACGCTGGCCGACGTCGCCCAGCAGGCCGAGGGCCACGCGCCATGGGAAAGCACGGGCCGGTTGGTGGCCCGCTTCCATCGCGCGGGCCTGGACCATGCCGACCTCAACGCGCAGAACGTGCTTTTCGATGGCAGCGGGCATGGCTGGTTGATCGATTTCGATCGGGGCCGGCTGCGTATCCCGGCGACTGCCTGGCGCGAGCAGAACCTGGCGCGGTTGAGGCGCTCCCTGCTCAAGTTGCGCGGCGCACGCAGCGAAGAGGCGGTGGGACACGATTTCGCCCACTTGCGCCGTGCCTACGACCACGCTTGGTCGCGGGGCTACTGACATGGGCTGGACGTTGCGATTCCTGGGCGTGGGCAATGCCGGTGCCGTCGAGCTGGGGTCGGCGATGGCGACGCTGGAACGGAATGGTGCGCCGTGGCTGACGATCGACTGTGGTGGTGAAGGGCTGACCGCGTACGAGGCCCGTTACGACGGCATGCCCGATGCCGTCTTCATCACCCACCTGCACCTGGATCATGTCGCCGGCATGGAGCGCCTGTTCGTGGCCAGCTATTTCGATGAAGCGCGACGCGGCAAGGTGCGTCTGTATGTGCCGGCGCCGTTGGTGCCGCTGCTGCACCAGCGCATCGCCAGCTATCCGAACGTGCTGGCGGAGGGCGGGGCGAATTTCTGGGACGCGTTCCAGCTGATCCCGGTGGGCGATGCGTTCTGGCATGACGGGCAGCGTCTTGAGGTATTCCCGGTGCGCCACCACTGGCCCGACACGGCCTTCGGCCTGCGCCTGCGCGGCAGCGTGGTGTGGACCGGCGATACGCGACCGATTCCTGAAATGCTCGCGCGTCATGCCGATGCCGGCGAGGTGATCGCCCACGACTGCGCCCTGCACGGTAATCCCTCGCACAGTGGCATCGACGACCTGCAGCGCGAGTACCCGGCGGCGTTGCTCGCCCGGTGCGTGCTCTATCACTACGCCAGTGCGCAGGATGGCGAGAGCCTGCGCGCGCGCGGCTATCGCGTGGCGGCGGCGGGGGATGGCCTCGCCCTTGCCGATCCACAACCCATCCTGCTGCCGTGAATGCCTCGCTGCTGCCGCTGGATCGGCTGGGGCGGCCGCTGCACGACCTCCGCCTGTCGGTCATCGATGCCTGCAACTTCCGTTGCGGCTATTGCATGCCCGCCGACCGCGTGCCCGAGGACTATGGCACCGATGCCTCGCAGCGGCTGTCGTTCGATGAGATCGATACCCTTGTCCGCGTGTTCGTCAGACTCGGCACGCGCAAGCTGCGGCTGACCGGCGGCGAGCCGCTGTTGCGCAAGCGCCTGCCCGACCTGGTCCATCGGCTGGCAGGCATCCCTGGCCTCGACGATATCGCGCTGACCACCAACGGCGTGCTGCTCGCGCAGCAGGCGCGGGCACTGCATGACGCCGGCCTGCGACGCATCACCGTGAGCCTGGACGCGCTGGATCCACGGGTGTTCACGGACATGTCGGGACGACGCGGACAGGTGGGCACCGTGCTGGCCGGCATCGATGCCGCCGTCGCGGCGGGCTTCAGCCGCTTGAAGATCAACGCCGTCGTGCAGCGGGGTGTCAACGAGGACCAGGTATTGCCGCTGGTCGAGCACTTCCGTGGCACCGGGCACGTGGTCCGCTTCATCGAATTCATGGACGTGGGCGACAGCAACGACTGGCGTCGTGACCGCATGGTGCCGTCGTCGTCGCTGCGCGACATGATCGGAAGCCGCTGGCCGCTGCATCCGCTGCAGGCGGATTACCGCGGTGAAGTGGCCGAGCGTTACGGTTTCGACGACGGTGGCGGGGAAATCGGCTTCGTCAGTTCCGTCAGTACCCCGTTCTGCGGCGATTGCCATCGCGCGCGCGTTTCCGCGGATGGGCGCCTCTTCACCTGCCTGTTCGCCGCGGACGGCACCGACCTGCGCACCGCGCTGGCGTCGGGCGAAGATGCGCTGGCTGAGCACGTCGCCGGGCTGTGGGCCGCGCGCGACGATCGCTACAGCGAACTGCGCGGCCTGCCGGAAGTGCGGGACCGGCGACGCGTCGAGATGTATCTTATCGGCGGTTGACCGCCGCAGGATCCGCATGCCCCGCAACGCCCTGACCCATCTGGACGCCGAAGGCCGACCAGCCATGGTCGATGTGTCCGGCAAGACGGCAACGGCACGCGAAGCCATCGCCACCTGCCGCGTCCGCTTTCCCGCCGAGGTCGCGCGCCAGTTGAGGCGCAACGGATTGCGCAGCACGAAAGGCGGCATCGTCGATACGGCGATCATCGCCGGCACCATGGCGGTGAAGCGTACGCACGAGTTGATTCCGTTCTGCCATCCGCTGCCGATCGACGGCTGTCGCCTGACGGTCGACTGGGACGGCGACGCCACCTTGCGCATCGACTGCCATGTCCGCACCGTGCATCGCACCGGCGTCGAGATGGAAGCGTTGACGGGTGCCACCGTCGCCGCGCTCACGGTCTACGACATGTGCAAGGCGCTGTCGCATGCCATCGTGCTGGGGCCAGCGAAGCTGGTGGGCAAGCGCGGCGGCAAGCGCGACGTGGGGAAGGCGTGATGGCGGCCGTGACGCTGCTCTATTTCGCCAGCCTGCGCGAGCAGGCCGGCGTCGCCAGCGAGTCCATCCAGACGGACGCCGCCGATCTCGCCGGACTCTATGCCGATGTGCAGGCGAGGCACGGCATCGCATGGCCGCGCGAGCATCTGCGGGTCGCGGTCAATGGCGAGTTTGCGCGCTGGAGTGATGCGCTCGTGTCGGGCAGCGAGATCGCTTTCATCCCGCCCGTGAGTGGGGGCTGAGGATGCAGGACTTCCTGCTCTCCGACGTGCCGCTGGATCTTTCCGCACTGCGCGCGCAGGTGCTCGATGCGCGTGCGGGCGGTTACGCCAGTTTCGAGGGCTGGGTGCGTGACCACCACGGCGGCCGTGCGGTGGATGGACTCGACTACGAGGCTTACGCCGCGCTGGCGGAGCGTGAGGGCGCCCGCATCGTGGAAGAAGCCAAGGTCCGCTTCGACGTGATTGCCGCGTGTTGCGCGCATCGTGTCGGCGCGCTGGCCATCGGCGACCTGGCGGTGTGGGTGGGCGTGAGTGCCGCGCACCGCGGCGCGGCCTTCGATGCGTGCCGCTACATCATCGATGAGGTGAAGCGGCGCGTGCCGATCTGGAAACGCGAGCATTACCGCGAAGGCGATGCGGACTGGCTGCATCCGATGGCAGACGGGGTATGAACGGAATGCGGGTGTTTTCGTTGGCGATGCTGCTGGCGTTTCCGGCGATCTTCGCGCCAGCGGCCACGCAGGCGGCCGAACTGCTGGTGGGCAACAAGTCCGGGGACACAGTCTGGCGCCTGTCGTTGCGTGATGGACGCAAGGTGGGCGAGTTCCGCACCGGCGAAGCACCGCACGAGGTCGCCGTGGCACCGGATGGCCGAACGGCGGTGGTGACCAATTACGGCAACGCCAGGTCGGGCAGCACGCTGTCGGTGCTGGATCTGGTGGGCGGCAAGCCGACGCGCGCCATCGATCTCGGCCAGCATGGCGCGCCGCACGGGCTGCGCTTCCTGCCGGATGGCCAGCGCGTGCTGGTGACGACGGAAGCCTCGGCGAGCCTGCTGATCGTGGAGGTCGAGACGGGCGAGATCGAGCGCGAGATCGACGTCGGTGGCGGCACCGGCCACATGGTCGCCGTATCGGCTGACGGGCAGGTGGCTTACCTGACCAAGATCCAGGCCGGCACGCTGAGCAGGATCGACCTCCAGACCGGCATCAGGACCGTGGAGCGGCCCGCCGGGAAGGGCGCCGAAGGCGTGGCGATCCGCCCGGACGGCGCAGAGGTCTGGGTGACCAATCGCGAGGACGGCACGCTGACCGTGCACGATCCGCGCACGCTGGCGGTCAAGCGGCGGATGAGCAGCAAGGGATTTCCCATCCGCGTGGCGTTCTCGCCGGATGGCACGCAGGCGTTCGTGACCAATGCGCGTGCCGCGACGCTGGCCGTGTTCAATGCGCGCACGAAGGTGCCCGTGGCGACCGTATCGTTGTCGCGCGAGGACATGAGCTACCGGCCCACGATGCTGGGCAACGCCGCGTTGCCGATCGGCGTGGTGGTCGCCGCTGATCGTCCGCGGGCCTACGTGGCCCTCAGCGGAGGCGACCGCATTGCCGTCATCGATACACAGCGTTGGCAGGTGATCGATTACTGGGTCACCGGTCGCGAACCGGATGCGCTGGGCATCGTTGCGGATTAGTCGCGACCGCTCCCCTCCCGCAGCAGTACCGCTACGACGACAATGATGCCGTCGCAACGCAGGAATCAATAAATAGACGGTGCTGAAAAGGCGGTAGCCCCGCCGGCTGGCCTCGGCGCCCACCTCGATCGATACCGTTGCTGCCGCGCCCCACGATGCGTCCGTGACGATGTCGGTGATGCCGTCGCAACGGCAGGAATCAGCGACTGGCCGATGCCTGAAAAGGCGGTAGCCCCGCCGGCTGACCTCGGCGCCCGCGTCGATCGATACCGTTGCTGCCTTCCGGCCCTGGCGGGATTTTCGATCTAGCGTCGCGAGGGGCCGACGGGGCCACCATAGAAACGAAACCGCGCCGGAGCGCGGTACGTCGACATCCCCTGGCGGGACGCGATGAAACTGGCGGAGAGAGGGGGATTCGAACCCCCGAAGCGCGGTTTAGACGCTTACACACTTTCCAGGCGTGCTCCTTCAACCGCTCGGACACCTCTCCGGGACCTGAATGCGGCCGGGGCTGCTTTCAGGGGCGTGAATTCTAGCCTTCGCAGGGGGGCGACCACAAGCGAAGCCAGCGGGGCGCGGCCGCACGCAGGGCCGGCTTGCAGGGCGTGGCACAATGACGGCATGTCCTATCTCGTCCTCGCCCGCAAGTGGCGCCCCAAGCGTTTTGCCGAGCTGGTAGGCCAGGAACACGTGGTCCGCGCGCTCACCAACGCACTGGACAGCGGGCGCGTCCACCACGCCTTCCTGTTCACCGGCACGCGCGGCGTCGGCAAGACCACCATCGCCCGCATCTTCGCCAAGTCGCTGAACTGCGAGCAGGGCACCAGCGCCGATCCGTGCGGCCAGTGCCCGGTCTGCCTCGACATCGATGCCGGCCACTACATCGACCTGCTGGAGATCGACGCCGCCTCGAATACCGGCGTGGACGACGTGCGTGAGGTGATCGAGAACGCGCAGTACATGCCGTCGCGCGGCAAGTTCAAGGTCTACCTGATCGACGAAGTGCACATGCTGTCGAAGGCGGCGTTCAATGCGCTGCTGAAGACGCTGGAAGAGCCGCCGGAGCACGTGAAGTTCCTGCTGGCGACCACCGATCCGCAGAAGCTGCCGGTCACCGTGCTGTCGCGCTGCCTGCAGTTCAACCTGAAGCGGCTCGACGAGGACCAGATCCGCGGCCAGATCACCAAGATCCTCGGCGCCGAAGCCATCGACGCCGATGCCGGTTCCATTGCGCAACTCGCACGCGCAGCCGATGGCTCGTTGCGCGACGGACTGTCGCTGCTCGACCAGGCCATCGCGTACGCCGGCGGCGCGCTCCGCGACGAAGGTGTGCGTACCATGCTGGGCACGGTGGACCGTACCCAGGTCGACGCGATGCTGGCCGCGCTGGCGCGCGGCGATGGTGACACCTTGCTGCAGGTGGTGGCGGGGCTGGCCGAATTCTCGCCCGACTGGGCGGGCGTCCTCGATGCCGTGGCCGAAGCACTGCACCGGATCCAGGTGCGTCAGCTCGTCCCGTCGGCCAACGTGGAAGCGGAGGGCGTCGATATGGATGCCTTCGCCGGACTGCTGCGTCCCGAGGTGGTCCAGCTCTGGTACCAGATGGCGATCAACGGCCGGCGCGACCTCCATCTGGCGCCGAGCGGCCGGGCAGGCTTCGAAATGAGCGTGCTGCGCATGCTCGCGTTCCGGCCGGCGCAGGCCGGCGAGATGCGCGGCGAAGGCCGTGCGTCGACAACGTCTGCACCGGCACCGGCACCGGCACCGGCGACGGCATCCGCGAACATCGTGATGCCGCCACGCGCGCCCGAGCCAGCCGCGCACCCGCAACAGATGGCGCGCGAAGAGGTGCAGCCGCCACGTCCCGCAGCGCCTGTCGTGGTCGATACACCGCCCTGGCGGGAGCCCGCAGTCGCCACCGAAATCCCCAGGATTTCCGCGGCAGCCGCGATGCCGGCCGACATCGGGATCATCGATGCCGAGACCTGGCTGCATTTCGCCGGTAGCTGCGGGCTCAAGGGCGTCGGCAAGCAACTGGTCGACAACGTCGCGTTCGCCGGCTACGCGAACGGAACGCTGACGCTGGCGCTGGACAGCGGCTTCGACTACTTGCGCTCGGAGCGCACCCTCGGCGAACTCACCGATGCGATCGCCAGCCGCTACGGCGTATCGCCGCGCCTGGCGTTCGCAGGCAAGGCCAACGATGGCGAAACGCTCAAGGAGCGCAGTCACCGGCAACGTGACGAGCGTCAGAACGTGGCCGAAGAAACCTTCATGAACCACCCGGACGTGCGGCAGCTGATGCAGCAACACGGCGCCAGGCTCGTCCCGGACTCCATCCGACCTTACGAAGAGTGATCACGACATGCGTGGAAACATCGCCCAACTGATGCAGCAGGCGCAGAAGATGCAGGAGAACCTGCAGCGCGCCCAGGAAGAACTCGCCAAGCTGGAAGTCACCGGCAACGCTGGCGGCGGGATGGTCAGCGTGACGCTGACCGGTGCCAAGGAGTGCCGCAAGGTGCGCATTGACCCGTCGCTGTTGTCGGATGCCGAGATGCTGGAAGACCTCATCGCGGCGGCGTTCAACGACGCCTCCAACAAGGTCGATGCCGAGTCGAAGTCGCGCATGGGTGCCGCCACGGCCGGCATGCCGTTGCCGCCCGGCATGAAAATGCCGTTCTGACCCTGTCCGAGACCGGATGACGGCGGTACGTCCGCCCACGGTCCCCGGAACGATCATGTCCAGCCCGTTGCTCGAACAGCTCATCGAAGCGTTGCGCGTCCTGCCCGGTGTGGGGCAGAAGACCGCGCAGCGCATGGCATACCACTTGCTCGATCGCGAGCGGGACGGCGGCAAGCGCCTGGCCGGCGTGCTGGCCGACGCGCTGGAGCATATCGGCCACTGCGGGCAGTGCCGTGATTTCACCGAAGGCGCCATGTGCGCGCTGTGCGCGAGCGGCAGCCGCGATCGCCACCAGTTGTGCATCGTGGAATCGCCTTCGGATCGCCTGGCGATCGAGCAGGCCACCGGATACCGTGGTGTCTACTTCGTCCTGCACGGCAAGCTGTCGCCGCTGGATGGCATCGGCCCGCGTGAGCTGGGGCTGGACGCACTGTCCGCTCGCCTTGCACAAGGTGAAGTCGTCGAACTCATCATCGCCACCAATCCGACCGTCGAAGGCGAGGCCACCGCGCACTACCTGGCCCAGTTGGCGCGGCAGCAGGGCGTGCGTCCCAGCCGGCTGGCGCACGGCGTGCCGTTGGGCGGCGAACTGGAATACGTGGACCGCGGCACGCTGGCGCACGCCTTCGGTGGCCGCAGCGAGATGGCCTGATTCCCCTGCACGGAGACGCATTGCATGACCGATACCATTTTCGCCAAGATCATCCGCCGTGAGATCCCGGCCACCATCGTCTACGAAGACGACGACGTCCTCGGCTTCAAGGACATCGCACCGCAGGCGCCGGTGCACGTGCTCTTCATTCCCAAGCATGAAGCGATCCCGACGCTCGACGACGTGCGTCCCGAGCAGGCGCACCTGATCGGCAAGCTGGCGCTGGCCGCGGCGGACTACGCACGCAGCGAAGGCTTCGCGGAGGACGGCTATCGCATCGTCATGAACTGTCGGGAAGATGCAGGGCAGACCGTGTTCCACATCCACCTGCACCTGTTGGCCGGAGAATCGCTGGGGCGTTTCGGCACGCCGGGCTGATTGGCCGCGCGATGGTCAGGTAATAAAAAAGCCGCTCATCGAGCGGCTTTCTCGTTCATGGCGCAGGGAAGTTACCACCAACCCCAATGGCCACCATGGCCCCAACGCGGGCCACGGAAGGGATCGTAGTATGGGTACGGGCGGACCACATCGACCTCGCGCACTTCCGGCCACAGGTACACCACATCGGCCGCGACGCGCGGCAACTGGTAGTCGTAGTCGCCGATGCGGGTGCTTTCGTAGGCCTCGATCTTGCCGACGAAGGTGACCTCGCGGCCCTCTGCGAACACGGCGGGATCATAGAAGCCTGCGCGGCAGGCGATGAAGCGGCCATCGGTGGCATCAGGCGCGGACGAGAGCGGACGGCCGTTGCCGCCCAGCGGGCGCGAAACCAGCTGGAAGCATGTCGCGTTCTGTCCGGGCGTGGTGCTGATGATGCGGCCGCCCCAGCGCACCGGAGCGCCGACCTGTGGCGCGCCTACCGAATCGCGCGGATTGACCTGGTTGAAGCTGCCCTGCAACGGCTTGGGGGCCGAGGCGCAGGCGGAAAGCAGCGCGGCGGCTGCGACGATGACGGCGAAGCGAAGGTTCATGGCCAGTCTCCAGCGGGTTATGGGCGGTGCCGGCGCAGATCTTCGATCAATGCCCGGTGATCTCCCTCGCCGGGAGCGTAGCGCGCATCGGCGAAACGGCGGCTGAGCGAGAGCAGTGGCTGTGCAGTCCGGGGTCGTCCGATGGCGACCCGGCGTGCCCAGTGCTCCGGGCTTTCATGCGGCTCCCGTCCAAGGCCGAAACGGGCATAGCGCGTGCCGAGCCGGTGCCAGGCGCGCAGCAAGGGGTCGCGTTCCCGCTCGCCCCTCGCCAGCAGCCACCCCATCCAGGCCAGTGCCGCCACGGCGAAGATGGCGAACAGCGCGGTCAAGGCGCCGCCGCCGAGCTGTTTCGCCCCGAACCGTTCGAGCAAGCGCGACTGCCGCTTGGCGTCGAAACCCAGGACCAGGTCGTTCCAGCCGCGACGGAGCCAGTCGCCGACCTGTCCCAGTTCCCCGATGCCGATCATGTTGGCCAACGCCTCTGCCGCACCGCCGGCTCCCAGGCGATCTTCGAGGGTGTCGTAGATGCGCTCCGGCGCGACCGCTGCCGTCGGATCTACGCGCACCCAGCCGCGTTGCGGCATCCATACCTCCGCCCAGGCGTGCGCGTCCATGTTCCGCACGATCCAGTAGTTACCCAGCGGGTTGTACGTGCCGCCTGTGTAGCCGGTGACGACACGGGCAGGAATGCCCGCCGAGCGCATCAGGAAGACGAAGGAGGAGCTGAAGTGCTCGCAGAATCCCTGCTGCTGGTCGAAGAGGAATTCGTCCACCGTGTCGCGGCCCGGGAATGGCGTGTCCAGCGTGTAGGCGAAGTCGGCACGGATCCATTGCAGCGCACGCCCGACGATGGTCGCATCGTTGCCGCCCGCTTCGCGGCGCCACCGCACGCCCAGCGCACGGGTGCGTGGATTGAATCCGTTGGGCAATCGCAATGCCTGCTCGCGCAGCGGGGTGGGCAACGCCACCTCGAACTGCATGGGGGCCGATGACTGCAATCGCCACCGTGTCAGCGAGGTGAGGGGGGTAGGCGTCGACAGGCTGTAGTCGTGGGCCATGCCCACGCCGTCGGGCGTCGTCATGGGCAGGTCGAGGGCGACCAGGTCGCGGCGCTCGCTGGGCTCCACGTCCATCCGGTAATCCCACGTCACCGGCGCACGGGTCGTGCGGGGCGGCGGAATACCAGGCTGGCGATCGCCGCGCGTCCAGGTGCGCCCATCGAAATCCGCCAGCACCGGCCCGCGCCAGTACATCTGGCTGGTGGGTGGGGTGGCACCGAAGAACTGCACCCGAAGTGCCGGTGCCTCGTCGGCGATCAGGTCGAGGTAGCTGCCAGGCGACATGTCGTCACTGAGGCCGGGCTTGGACAGGGCGCGCTCCGGTACGCCCCACAGCGGCGACGGAAAGCGTGGGAACAACCAGAATGCCGCCAGTACCAGCGGCACACCGAGCGCGACGAGCTTCCCGATCTCACGCACCTGGTGCATGGGACGCGCGACCCCGGCCAGCGATGCCGCCTCGGCATCAGCCAGCCGGTGCAGTGCCACCAGGGCGCAGAGGACGCTGACCAGGCCCAGCGCCATGCTCAGCGGCCCTTGGTCAAGGAGGAAAGCGGCGAACGGGGCAAACAGCGCGAAGCCGAGCAGGCTGCGGTTGTCGCGCAGGGTTCGTGTCTCCGTTGGCTTGATCGCCAGCATCCCGGCGAGCAGGGCACACCCGGTGTCGCGGCCGAAGTGCATGCCCGTCACCGACATCACCGCAGCGACCAGCGCGATGACGAGCAGCGCGCGCAGCAGTCCGGGAAGTGGGCGACGCCAGGACGCCAGCGACAGCACCACGCCGGTGACGCCGATACCGCTCGCCAGCATTGGTGGCAGCTGGATCAGCAGGGCCAGCAGGCACGCGCCCGTGGCAGCCAGCGTCCACCGGCGGCTGAGCGTGTCGAGCGTGGGCGCGTCAGGCGGTTTCATGCGGGAGCAGGGCCAGTGCACGAAGGCAGAGATGGCGATGCGCGAGTCCGTTGCCGGGCCCCAGCGCGGGCTGGCCGGGCAGGCGGAGCAGATAGCGAAGGCCCTCGCGTTCGGCGGTTTCTATCCAGTGTGCGAGCCTCTGGATCCGTCGTTCTGGGGACAGCATGGTCAGTGCGTCCCAGTCCAGGTCGACATCGCGGCCGAGCGGCTGTTCGTAGTCGCGCACCAGCAGTTGGCTGCGGCGGGCGGACGGCTTCCACGCGATGGCACGTCGCGCATCGCCGGCACGGTAGTTGCGCAGCTGGTGCACGTCCTCGCCAGCAGGGTCCAGGCGCGCCCTGGTGCCTCCGCTCTCCGCCTGCGGAAGCGGTGGCCCCTGGACTTCCGTGGCCGGGTAGACGAGCAGCGGCGTATCGGGCCATACCCAGGCCCACGCGCGGGCAAGGCCCAGGGGCTGGGTGGTCGACAGGCGTACGCGATCCAGGTCGTACCACCCGCGCTGATGGGTCGGCAACGACAGTTCGACGACCTGGTTTTCGCCGGCCAGCAGCACTGCGAAGGCATGTTCGTCGCCCGCATCCAGGCGCAGGCCATGCCGCACCCGCGCATCACGAGACGCCAGCGCGACATGCAGCAGCAGGGGAGTACCGACCGGCACGGGGTCCGCGGACAGTGCGTCGATGCGCAGGCCGGCCAGTTGAAGGTGCGCGAAGATCAGGCTCGCCATGGCCGTCGCACCGAGCAACAACGCCAGCAGCAGCGCCGGGTTGTTGTTGTAGTTCAGCGCGCCTAGCAGCATGGTGAATACCAGCGTGGCGAAGAACAGGCCGAACCGCGTCGGCAGCACATAGATGCGTTTGCGCTCCAGCGCGACCGGCAGCGACTCCGGTCGGCGCGGTCGCGCCAGCCGGGCGAAGCGGCGGGCCAGGGTGGACGCCATGTTCAATCCACCGGCACTGCATGCAGGATGGCCTTGGCCAGCGCGCCTGCGGAGACGGCCTCGGCTTCCGGCACCAGCCGGTGCGCCGCGACGGCCGCGAACAGGGCTTGCACGTCGTCCGGCAGCACGTGCTGGCGACCCAGCAGCAGCGCGTACGCGCGCGCCGCCCGGAGCAGGGCGATGCCGGCACGGGGCGACAGGCCGACCCGCACGCCCGGATGCTGGCGGCTGCGCGTAAGCAGCGCCTGCACGTAGTCGATCAGCGCGTCGCTGGCATGCACATCGTTCACGGCGTTGCGCAGGGCCAGCACGTCATCGGACGACAGCAACGGCATGGCCTGCGCGATCAACGTGCGACGATCGCTGCCGGCCAGCAGCTCGCGCTCGGATTCGGGGCTTGGATAGCCCAGCGCCAGGCGAAGCAGGAAGCGGTCCAACTGCGAATCGGGCAGCGGATACGTGCCCGACAGGTCGACGGGATTCTGCGTGGCGATCACGAAGAACGGTTGCGACAACGCATGGGTCACGCCGTCCAGCGTGACCTGGTGTTCCGCCATCGCCTCGAGCAGCGCGCTCTGCGTGCGGGGCGGCGCGCGATTGATTTCGTCGGCGAGCAGGACGTTGGTGAATACCGGTCCGGGATGAAAGGTGAAGGCGCGTGCCTGCGCGTCGTATACCGACACGCCCAGCACGTCGGCGGGCAGCAGGTCAGAGGTGAACTGCACGCGCTGGAAGCCCAGTCCCAGCGTGGCGGCCAATGCATGCGCCAGGGTCGTCTTGCCCAGGCCCGGCAGATCCTCGATGAGCAGGTGCCCATCGGACAACAGGGCAACGAAAGCGAGCCTCACTTCATGTGACTTGCCGAGCACCAGCGAATTCACCTGCGCCTGTGCGCGAGTGAGGGCCTCGGCCAGGCCTTCGGATAGCATAGGAGGAGTGCTGGGGATGGCGGACATCGCGCTCTCGGTTTCCGATCGTGGGTTGAGGGAAGTGTAGCGAGATGGACGAAGAACAACGCGCGCGACAATGGTTCATCGCCGTGTGGGCAATCGTGACGGCCGTCAAGATCGCGATCGCCGCGCAGCTGCCGCTGTTCGTGGACGAAGCCTTCTATTGGCAGGAGGGGCGGCATCTGGCGGCGGCCTATTCCGACCTGCCGGGGCTGACCGCCTGGTTGACGCGGCTTGGTACCGAACTGGCCGGTCATCATGTATTGGCGGTTCGCGCGCCATTCCTGCTGATGGCAGCGCTCCTGCCATGGATGGTGGGCAGAGCTGCTGCGCACTGGTTCGGCGCAGGCGTTGGCTGGCTAGCGGCACTGCTGACGGTGGTGATGCCGCTATCGGGCACGCTGGGCCTGCTCGCATTGCCGGACGTGCCGATGGCGCTGGCGACGGTGTTGTGCGCGGACGCTGGCGCGCGGCTGCTGCGCGAGGTCGATGCGATGTCCGCGACCGAACTGGCGCTCGGTCTCATGCTGGGAGCGCTCAGTCACTACCGCTTCATTGGCGTGATCGGGGTTGGGTTGCTTGCGTTGCTGTGGCTACCCCAAGGCCGCAAGGTATTGCGCGATGCGCGCGTCTGGGTTGCGTTGGCAGTGGGCGTGCTGGCCTGGGCGCCGTTGCTGGCCTGGAACCTGGAGTATGCCGATGCCGGTCTGCGGTTCCAGTTGCTCGACCGGCATCCGTGGCGTTTCCACCGCGATGGTTTCCGTTTTGTGGCGGTGCAGGCGGCAATGGCGACGCCACTGCTTTTCTGGGCGATGCTCGTGATCTGCATGCGCAGCCTCCGTAGCGACCAGGAGGCAGGTACGCAGTGGCGCTACTTCGCGTTGCTCGGCGCGGTGTCCACGTTGGGTTTCTTCGCACTGGGTTTCTTCGCCGACAACGAACGCGTCAGTTTCCACTGGCCTTTGCCGGGTTATCTCGCACTACTCTTCGTGACGCCGTTGTTGCTGCGGGAATGGTCGCCAGGGCAGCGGCGTGCAACCTGGGGCATCGCCGCGCTGGGCATGATGCTGATGCTGGGCTATTACGTGGCCGTCTCGCTGCCTGGGTTGCGCTCCCAGGTGGCCGGCAGCAAGTACTACCCCGAGAATTTCGCCGGATGGGACGCGTTGGCCGTGGAGGTAAGGGCGATGCGCGCGGCACTACCTGAAGGAACCGTGCTGCTCGCGGACAATTTCAAGACGGGCGCAGAGCTTGGCTTCGCCCTGAACGATGCGGACATTCCCGTGCTCGACCATCCGCTGAACCGTAAACACGGGCGCGCGCCGCAGCTCCGGTTGTGGGGTCTCGAGCACGCCGGTCCACGCGACGCGCCCACGCTGCTGGTGGTGGGTGCGACCGACGTGAAGTTCAGTGCGCTGCTCGCGCACTACCAGCAGCTGTGCGACGTCGTTGGCGCACTGCCACCTGCGCGCGTGGTGAACATCGACCATGGCGCGCGTCGGTTCCTCCTGTTCGTGCTGCCTGCGGGACGCACGGAAGGCGAATGCATCACGCCGGTCGTTGCCAACATCGACGTACCGCAGCCGGGTGCCAGCGTCGAGCGACGCTTCAGCGTCGGCGGTTGGGCGGTCAAGGATGTGGTGGGCGTGACGAAGGTGGAGGTACTGCTGGACGGTCGCGTAGTGGCCGTCGCCAGCGAGGCGGGTGCCAATGAATGGCTGCGGGGCTTCCTGAGAAACGCCTCGCGCGATCCGCGAATGCCGCAGGTCCAGTTCGCGGCCGAGGTCGATGCCGGTGGCGTGCCTGCCGGAACGCATTGGCTGGGGCTGCGGGTGACCGGCGGTGACGGTAGCGTGGAGACGTGGGCGGAGCAGCCGGTCGATATCCGTTAACGGATTCCGTCAGGGCAGGTCGAAACCCGCTTCACGCAGCATCCGGGACACCGCGATCAGCGGCAGGCCCACCAGCGCCGTGGGGTCGGAGGATTCGATGGCATCGAACAATGCGATGCCCATGCCCTCGGACTTGAAGCTGCCGGCGCAATCGAACGGCTGGTCGGCGTCCACGTAGCGCTCGATTTCTGCAGTCGTAAGGGAACGAAAGTGGACGGTGGTGATGTCCTGGGCCTGCAGGACCTGATCGTCCCGCACCAGGCATACCGCCGTATGGAAGCGGACCTGCCGGCCCGACATGGCGGTCAGCTGGGCGATGGCCGCCTCCCGTTGGCCGGGCTTGCCCAGGGGGTGTCCGTCCAACTCGGCGGCCTGATCCGAGCCGATGACCCAGGTGCCGGGGTGCTGCTGGGCGATCGCGATGGCCTTGGCGTGGGCCAGGCGAAGCGCCATCTCGGGAACGGTTTCGGCATCCAGGCCGGTCTCGTCCACGTCCGGGCGCGCGATATGGAACGGTACGCGCAGCCGCTCCAGGAGTTCACGGCGATAGCGGGACGTAGAGGCGAGCATCAGCGGCATGTGGATGGTGCACTGGCAGGGGA
>NZ_LSIF01000011.1 GCF_001556105.1 Pseudoxanthomonas mexicana
GGTAATCCCCCCGCAGATTAGCAGACCTCAGAAGTGGAATTTTCTCGTACGCTTTCCCGAGGAGGTTCCATGAAGAAGTCCCGTTTCACCGACAGCCAGATCATTGCTGTGCTCAAGCAGGCCGAGGTCGGTACGCCCGTGCCGGAGCTGTGCCGTGAGCACGGCATCAGCTCGGCCACGTTCTACAAGTGGCGCAGCAAGTTCGGCGGCATGGATGCGTCGATGGTGTCCCAGCTCAAGGAGCTTCAGGACGAGAACCGGCGGCTGAAGAAGATGTATGCCGACGCCCAGCTCAGCGCTGATCTGCTCAAGGAAGCGCTTTCAAAAAAATGGTGAGGCCATCTCAGCGACGTGAGATGGCCCGATCCGCAGTCGAGGTTGGCCGCACAAGCATCGGGCATGCATGCCGGACGTTCGAAGTCAGCCAGACCTGCTTCCGCTACCAGGCCAAAGCCAGCGAAGAGAACGCGCGAATTGCCGATTGGCTGGTGCGGCTGACGGCGGCGTATCGTGACTGGGGGTTCGGGCTGTGCTTCCTGCACCTGCGCAACGTCAAGGGCTATGGCTGGAACCACAAGCGCGTCTACCGCATCTATCGCGAGCTGGAGTTGAACCTGCGGATCAAGCCGAAGAAGCGCCTGGTGCGTGGGAAGCCCGAGCCACTGGCAGTGCCGGAGACGATCAACCAGACCTGGTCGATGGACTTCATGCACGACCAGCTCGCCGATGGACGAAGCTTCCGACTGTTCAACGTGCTGGACGACTACAACCGCGAAGGGCTCGGGATCGAGGCGGACCTGTCGCTGCCTTCGGCCCGGGTGATCCGGTCGTTGGAACAGATCATCCAATGGCGGGGCAAGCCGCGCGCTATCCGCTGCGATAACGGGCCCGAGTACATCAGCGGGACACTGCTGGCGTGGGCCGAGCGCAACGGTATCCGCATCGAGCACATCCAGCCTGGCAAGCCGCAGCAGAACGCCTACGTCGAACGCTACAACCGCACCGTGCGCTACGCCTGGCTGGCCAGAACCCTGTTCGACAGCATCGAGCAGGTGCAGGACAAGGCCACGCGCTGGCTATGGATCTACAATCATGAGCGCCCGAATATGGCACTCGGCGGCATCACGCCGGCACAGAAGTTGGCAATGGCCGCATAGCTCCACTTCTGGTGTCCGCTAAAAGCGGGGGGATTACCC
>NZ_LSIF01000012.1 GCF_001556105.1 Pseudoxanthomonas mexicana
CCTACATCAAGGCCGAGTACGCACAGACCGAATCGTTCGGCGCGCCGGTGTTCTTTTCCAACAACGGCGGCCTGAGCTTCATCCAGCAGAACACGACGGCGCTGTTCCGCGAGGGCGACGCCAAATCGATGGAGGCCCGTGCCAATTTCAAGGAGCTGGGCTGGACCGAGCAGGACTGGAGCGTGGGCGCCTGGTGGCGCAACACCAGCGCCGGCTATTCCATCTCGCGCTACGACACCGGCCGTCCGGTGACCGAATACGGTGCCGAGTTGCTGGGCCAGTTCACGCCCAACCTGGGCCTGTATACGCGCTACACCCGCGCCGAAAGGGGGGTGGAGTCGCTGACACAGGCGCAGGCATCGCTGGAGTGGCGCATCAACGACACCAGCACCTTCAGTACCGAGGTGCGTCGGCTGGACCAGAAAGGCACGGCGGTCAATGCCGCCGGTACGCTGGGCGCGCTCAAGTACCTGCGCCGTTTTGGCAGCACGCTGGAGTTGTACGGCATCGGCCAGGTGACGCTGGATGACGATGGCGGCAAGTACGCGGACAACAATGCGCTGACGCTGGGTGGCAAGTACTTGTACGGCAACCAGTCGTCGGTGGGCGCGGAAGCCACCTCGGGCGATCGTGGTGAAGCGGCCACGGTCAATGCGGAGCATCGCCTGACCGCGCAGCATGCCATATATGGTGCCTATACGTACTCCACCGACACCACCAACTACGACTCGCTGTTCAATCGCAGCTCAAGAAATGGCTGGACGCTGGGCCAGCGCTGGCGCCTGTCCAACCAGGTCAACCTTTACAACGAAAGCCAGTTCCTGAAGGAGCGCGACGCCTCCGGATTGGCGCACACGTTCGGCATGGATTTCTATCCGGCCCAGGGCTGGAACACCGGTTTCACCCTGTCCGACGGTGAGCTGACCAGCTCGACCGGGGGCAACGTCAACCGTCGTGCGATCAGCGTGTCCGGTGGCCGCACGTCGCCGGATACCGATTGGCAGAGCAAGCTGGAATGGCGCGAAGACAGCGGTGCCGAGCAGCGTGAGCAATGGGTCAGCACCAACCGCCTGACGCACAAGATCAACGAGAGTTGGCGCATCGCGGCGCGGTTGAACTATGCCGACACCGACGATCAGCTGGATCCGCTGGCCAGCGCGCGTTTCATCGAAGGCAACGTCGGCTTCGCCTTCCGCCCGTGGAACAACCAGCGCTGGGGCCTGTTCGGTCGTTACACCTACCTCTACGACCTCGCCACGCTTGGCCAGATCGGCGGCGCGAACTACGACCAGAGGTCGCAGGTGCTTTCGTTCGAAGGCGTGTACAAGCTGGACCAGCGCTGGGAATTTGCCGGCAAGCTGGCGCGTCGCGAAGGCGAGGTGCGCATGGGGCGCGGGACTGGTGTGTGGCTGGATTCGGCCACCACGTTCGCGGCGGCACAGGTGCGTTACGACCTGCGCACGAAGTGGCATGCGCTGGCGGAGTACCGCCGGCTCGACGTGGTTGACGGTGGTTCGAAGCAGGGTTTCCTGATGGGTGTCGACCGTGACCTCAACAAGAACTTCCGCATCGGCGTGGGCTACAACTTCACCGACTTCAACGACGACCTGACCGACTTCGACTACGACCACAAGGGGTTCTTCCTGAACCTGGTCGGCACGTACTGATAGAGGCGCGGGCGGGCATCCGCCCGTCCGTTGGCGTCCGGCACGCACGCTCGCCGCGTGTTACCGGGTCATTTCAGTGGCGATGACGTTGCGTTGGACGATGCGGCGGCCATCGCGGCACGCTGGTAATTCCGCACCAGCGCCTCGCGGATCATCGATGTGACGGCATGACGTGCGCCGAGATGCCGGCTCGCTTCCACCAGCGCCTCCTGCAGCAAAGCTTCAGCCTGCCGCAGGTCGTCGGCGGAGCGGCTTCCCGCAGCTCCGGTGCGTTGCAGCAGCGCCTGCGCCAGCCAGTACTTTGCGGTGGGCGAGGGCCAATGGCGTTGCGCGCGCGCATGGATGACTTCCTGGAGCAACCCCACCGCTTCATTCCACCGAGCCTCAGCGGCCATGCGGGGTACCGCCTGGTTGACGGCCACCAGTGCAAGCGCCTGTTCCTCCTTGGCGGCCAGGGTGGTGGGATGGCGTGGACCCAGTACGCGTTCCAGCAATTGCACGGCGTGTTGCGCACGCTCGAGTCCTGTCCGCGGATCTTCGTGCAATGCGAGTCGAGCCTCCAGCATCAGCTGGCGTGCGAATTCCGGATGCCGGGTGCCGTAGGCGGACACGATGGCTTGGTGAGCCGCCTGCACTGCGGCTGCCGTGACGGCGTCGGTGCCGGACGCCTGCTCAGCGACCTGCAACTGCAAGCGCAGGCTTCGGGCAGTGTCGGGGTGATCGGGCCCCAATCGCTGGCGGCGGGCGTCGAGCAGCGCATTCGCCAGGGCCGTAGCCTCGGGGTATCGCTGCGTCAGCAGCAGCAGGGGAAGCCTGGCTTCGCTGACCGTTTCTCCAAGCGAGGGCGCTCCCGAGCGCGCGGCATCGGCTGCACTTTGCAGGTCGCGCTCCGCACGGGGCAGGTCCATCAGTTGGAGATGCCATTGGCCGCGCAGGACCAATAGCTCGACGTGGATCTCGCCTGCGGCGCGCGAGGACAGACCGGCAGCGCTTTCCTGGGCGAAGGCCAAGGCATCGAAGGCGGCGTCATACTCCGACAACCCCCAGTGCGCGCGTGCGAGCTCGACCAGCAGGGCTAGCGTGGCGGGGTCGGCGGCCGTTTGCGTCGAGGCGGACCGCTGCAATGCCTGCGTCGCAACATCGCGTGCCTCGGCGTGCCGCGCTTGCAGGTTGAGCAGCGTCGCCAGGATGGCCGGTGTGTCGGACGTGCCCCCAGCATGGTCGGACAGCAGGCGCTGGGCTTCCCCGGCCAACGTGAGCGCGTGCGGGTAGTCGCCGAGTGCTGCGTAGCTGCGGGCCAGTGAAGCAAAGGCTCTCGCCTTGATGGCCGGGCTCGCTTGCAGCGAGAGTCCGCGCAGCTGCGTCTCGGCGCGCTCGAGCATCAGGCGGGATGACGGTCGTGCTTCGGCCAGTCCCGACAACGTCACGATGCCCAAGGTCTGCTCGAACACGGTGGACACGGCCTGGGTGTCGCGCAGTGCCTGGCGATCCTGATGGTTGAGCCAGCCCAGTACGGCCGCGCAGGTGATCCCCACGGCCAGCACGCCGCCCGCCAACGTACTGGCCAGCGCGTTCCGCTGCAGGAAGCGCTGGATCACGTAGCCGCGGCGGGTGCCTCTGGCCAAGACCGGATAGCGCGCCAGCCAGCGCTCGAGATCTTCGATCAGCGCGTCGACGCCGGGGTATCGATCCGCAGGCGACGTGGCAACGGATTTCAGGGCGATCGCATCGAGGTCGCCTTGCAGGTGCCGGCGGAGTTTGCCCGCATGAGGGTATCGCCGCTTCCAGGCCACATCGGCCGTGGCCGCGGCTGCCAGCGAGGATGGTGTGCGTGCTGGTGCCAGGCGGGACAGCCCGATGAGCGTGGCGTGCAGCGGCAGCAGGGGCCGGGGCCAGTCACCAACGAGCAGTTGGTACAGCATCACGCCGATCGAGTAGATATCGCTGGCGGCGGAGGCGGCGGCGCCCGTCAACACTTCCGGCGCCGTATAGCCGTTGGAGACCGCGATGCGGGGAGGTGCCATGCCATCCAGGCCGCCGATCACCGCAGACAGGCCAAAGTCGACGAGATGCACGCGGCCATCGTCCGACACCAGCAGGTTGCTGGGCTTGATGTCCTGATGCAGTACACCGTGGCCATGTGCATAGCGCAGCGCCTGGCAGGCCTGCAGGAGCAGGCGGATGCGTTCGACAAGCGTCAGGCGTTGCTGGTCTGCCCAGAGATCCATGGCGGTGCCGTGCACGAGGCGCATGGCGAACCACGGCCTGCCATCGGCTTCGATGCCGCCGTCCAGCAGCGGAGCGATATGGGGATGGTCGAGGTGCGCCAGGTGGTTGCGCTCGCGCATGAAGGCATCGATCAGCGCTGGCGACGACATCCCGGCCCGCATGCACTTCAGCGCGACCTGCTTCTCGTACTGGCCATCGGCTCGGCTGGCTTCATAGACGGTGCCCATGCCGCCGGACCCGATCACGCGATCGACGCGCCAAGGTCCGAGCCGGTTGCCGATGCGGACGGACGAAGGATCGGTGACGCCTTCGTCCGATGCCTCGCACAGGGCTTCGAACGCGGCGTCTTCCAGTGCATGCGACGTGGCGTCCGCCGCCAGTAAACGCAGGAGTGCGTCGTGGAGTGCGGGCTCACGTGCTTTCAGTCGCAGCAGGGCGTTTGATCGTTGTGGTGGTGGCAGTTCGACGTAGTCGTCGAACAAGTCCAGCGCACGGGCTTCCAGATCGGACATCAGCGACCGTCAGTAGAGGGCAGGACGTCGCGCGTGCGGGATGCGAAGCGACCGCCGGCCCATTGGCGCGAGCGTATCGCGCTTCGCGTCGGCGTGCGTGGAACGAAAATGAGAGATGGCGCGCCCGGAGGGATTCGAACCCCCGACGGCTTCGGAAGCTACAACCTAATGTGCATCTCAAGTGGCGTTAGCATGTCCAATATTGCTATGGGTAGTCGGAATGTTTTTGATAAACAGTGATTTAGATAAAATCCCCGCCCATCGTGAACTTGGCCAAAGGTCAATCAAGATCCATTGAAGCTCAATAGTCTGTCCAAAAAGTTGTCACACACTATGGATTGCTTGTTGAGTAATAGCTACCTTGTGCTACCCCAGCGTCGGCGTGGTAAATCCCCATGCAATCAGCACTCAACCCGCCGGACTTTGACCCTGTCCGGGTTGTGGAGGAATACCTAGACCTCGTCCCTAGCCATCGTCCATACGCCTCTGTACTCACAGAGCTGGCAAAGGTTGCGTGGGACGGCTCCTGGCCCGGACTTTTCTACCGGGACGTGGCAGACCTGCTGGACTCAGTGCCCTGGCTCGCAGACGGCTGGATCGACTTCGGCACAATTAATGCCCTTGGCAACCGCCCGCTTACAGACGACTTGCTGGTGAAACATGCGGGCTGGGCAGTGCCGCCCGGCATCTGGCGCCGGCGTTCGAAACTTTCACAGCTC
The DNA here is from genome assembly GCF_001556105.1 of Pseudoxanthomonas mexicana. GTDB lineage: Bacteria > Pseudomonadota > Gammaproteobacteria > Xanthomonadales > Xanthomonadaceae > Pseudoxanthomonas_A > Pseudoxanthomonas_A mexicana_A. The sequence goes on from NZ_LSIF01000012.1 coordinate 5,128, forward strand.
GAGGGGCTTGTGCTCCTGGTCGGGCTAAGGGGAGGGCGGGCCGCCCAAGTCCAGCTAGCGCGCGCGGTCGATCTGATCGATCAAGGGCTCATCAGCGATCGAAGAGGCACCGCCAAGAGAATCAGGCGACGGCACCCGCTCAAAAACATCTTGTTCGAACTGGGCAGGCCTCAAGACATGGCTGGGATGGCGGAAGCCCTCTCTCACGTGATTCCCAAGGTTTGGGCCATGTACCCGGAATTTGGGCAGTACCTGTACGAGGCCATCTGGCCGCTTGCCACCGGCGGGACATCCACGTGGGCCCCATCGATGGGCTCGGATAACCTCTTTGGCCTCGATAGGGACGAGTGCCGTGACAGTGAAATCGCAGCGGCCGTGCCGGAGCTCGATTTCCAGCCACGGCCATTGCGCGCATTCACCGAGGCGGACCTCGTGGATGAGCTGGCAGTAATACTGGTGGAGTTGAGCGGCGAAGAAAGGATGGCTGCCGCTTCACTCACGCCCGTCTGGCGCGGAGAAGAAACAGCAGGCTTTTACGATTCGGTCTACAGAATCTCATACGTTGCCACCTGGCTGCAGCCATTCCTACGGCAACGCACAGATCTCTCTATCTTGCAATCAGTGAGCCAGTCAATTCGCGGGAAGGATCGATCAAAGGCTTTTACGAGGGTTAGGAGGTGGCGAGCGACAAAGCGCATCGAGCAAACGACGGGATTCCGTCCCAAAGCCCTTATTGCGCCTTCTGATCAGGATCGGCGACGTGGAATTTTTCATCTACGCGGCCTACTCGTCCTAGGCCGCCTTCGTGGGGTCGCCAAAACGAATGTTGGCGCAGACCGGCAGCTATGTGAGCTGATCTCCGATCTAGAGTGCGGCTCTCGCTCGCCTCAGCCGGTGGAACTGATCGCGGATGGATTCCCTGATCAGCATCCACTGGAGCCGATCCTAGATCGGATCGGAAAGCCGCGCTCAGCGGACGCGCTAAGTTCAATCCTCCACTCGCTGTTGCCGGAGATATCGCTCACGCATCCAGTAGCTGGCAGGTTGCTCGGCGAGGTATACCTGAAGCTGCTGGTAAACGAGCTTCCGACTACACCGGACGCGTCGGGTCGCCGCAGATCGCAGAGGCAGCGTTCTGGCCTGAAGGCCCGCCGGGTTCACGTGCCAACACGTGAGCAAGTTCTTCCTGGCGAATCTCACGAGGAGGCGGAGCCTGGTCTTGTCGCCTATCGTCGGTCCGGGGCCAGCAAGCCACTAACCACGATCAAGGAAGAAATTCAGTGGGTCAATCAGAAGATCTGGGGCTCAAACCCGCTGTTGATCCGAGATCATATCGAGTCGGTAAGCGACGTAGAAATGAGCATGATCATCAAGATCATCCAACGGCGCGTATGCGCTGACTTGGAAGTCGCCCAGCATGAATCTGCACGTATCGGCATCGTCGCGGCGCTGACCGCACTGACGGGTCGTGGGCCTACTACATTTGCCCAGGCGGACAGTCGGCTAGGGACTGTCAAGAATGGTGGCCCGAGGCCTCAACTCCGATTGAGGGAGGGCATCTTCGAGATGCCAGTCCTTCGACCAGACAATGCATTCAAGGCCACCGCTGCAAATTCGAGTCTACTAGAGAAGACAGTGGATATCGTGCGCTTGCCGCTACCACCGAGAATATGTGGCTGGATCAACTCTCTGCTGGCAAGCGGGAATGATCCTTGGCGGTGGGAGCCAGAAAGCCTGCGTGATGCACTGCAAGAATACTTTGCCGAGGTTGAGGAAGAGGTAGGCTCGGGAACAAGTCTTGCGAGGGTGCGCAACTATGCCCGCGCACGCCTGCGCGAAGTCACTCAAGACACCAGCAAGACGATGCTTCTCTGTGCTGACACATTCGGACTGTCGACGGCACCTTTGTACTACGCCAATGTTCCAGTTCAAGAGCTCGAGGATAACTTCCGGAAGGCGATGTGGCCCTTGCTCGGTGATGCTCCGTCGCCAGCTACCGCCGCTGGCAGCCTGAACTCGGGCCGCGTGGGATCACAGCTGCTTGTGACCGAAACGGCTGCGCGAGATCTTGCCCGCAGTCCGAGTGCACCGATGCATGCCTCGGGGAAAAGTCGAATAGAGGATCGTCGGCGAGTGCAAGACCACAACGCGCTCACGAATCACGTCCTCTGCATGCTGATGGCGATCGGTGGGCATAGACCAACGATCGCTCTACTGGAGTTGACGCGATTCGACTTTGATACTGAGCAGCCGGCCGCGATATTCAGTGACAAACAGTGCGATCCCGCACACTTGTTCCGCTATACGCCGACCGCTGACCTGATTGCCAAGCAAATTGATCTGTACCTCAGCCATCTAAGAGGCTCCGCGCGAGAGGCTGGGAACGAAACTCTACTGGCACAGCGAGCGCGCCAGTCACTTCTGGGCGATGCACCGATCTTTTTTCATCTGGCACCGGACGGAGCGCCCGCCGAGCTCGACATGGCGTCGTGGCGGGCAACACTTCCGAGTAACTGGGCAGCGCTGCCACTGAACTGGGGGCGTACATGGTTGGCGAGCCGCGGTCGCGAAGCAGGTATTGAGTCGGACCATCTGGCAATTGTTCTGGGTCACCTTGAAGCGACCGGATATCCGTACTCGAGGGAGAGTCCACTTGAGCCGGCGCAACTTTCCAGAGCGGTATCTGGACCACTAGGGCATCTGGCCCGCTCTGCGGGCTGGGTCCTGCGAAAAGGTCTGAGCGTAGACGGCACGGTCGACGAGGACCTGGTGGAGGCGGGGCCTCTAAGGAACTGGAAGCGCGAGCGCCAAGAACTGGCGGCTCAGATGAGACAGTTCAAAATTGAAGTAGAACAAGCCCGCCGTTCGCAGATGCGAAGCAAACGCGAAGAAGGTGAGCGGGTGGTGTACGCCATTCTAAGAGAGGCCGTGTCGGTCCGGATCCCTACCTTCGGCGAGCTCGTCAAGCTATCACCTGGTTGTGCGGAGTGGGTTCAGTCTGACCATGGGGTACGGATCTCGCCGGACGATATGGAGGACATCGAGAGTAGAGTTGAGAGCGCCGCCGGTTCCGACAGGATCCTGGCCATGGCTGCCCACAACGCTCTGTACCGTTACGTCAAGAGGGCGGTCGAGAGACTGCATTGGGAGAGTCCAATCCCAAGTCCATGGCTCACTCCCAGCACCCAGGAGCCGTCACCATTCTTTCCGGGGCTGTTTCGCGCGACGACCCAGATACGCATCCTGAGAAAGCATTTCGGACGCATACTGCCTCGACCCAGCGCGGGCTCCGGATTCACGGACTTCGAATGGGCTTGTGGCATTTCGGCAATGGCACTCTGCCTATTCTCCTTCGAAGACGATACGTTGCGCGTGCGCGACATCCTGTCCGGGCGGGACTCGATCAGCTGTAGCAGTGCGATCGATGACTTGCTTCTGCTCAAGACTGACGATCGTGCCCGCTCAGCAGGCGTGCGAAGCCTGGCCGCAGTCGCGCTTGGTCGGCTACGGCGGGATCATCCGTCCGAAGCCTTGCCCACCCCGGCGAGGCTTGATGAGGTCTTGGCGGCGCAGATGCCCGCACAGATAGCGGGTCATAGCGCCGAGCTCCTGGGGCGACTGTGCGCGACCGTTGAGATTGCAAATCGGGTAGAGCTATCCGGACTCGCTCGCTTGGCAAACAGCAGGCTATCCGGCTGCGTGAATAAGACGATTGCGCGCCAGAGACAGTTCTTGGAAGAGGGCTGGGGTGCCGTGGAATCTCTGACTTTGTCTTCCGATAGAGAGAGTGGGAGCAGCCAGGTCAAAGCGCGAACATGCAAGCCCAGTGAAGTAAAGAAGGATTACCGTCGTTTGCGTGACGCCCTCAATGTCGGAACAGGACCGAAGAAGTTCAAGCTGACGGGAGACTCACTATCGCAGGCGAACATTGGCGCATTTCGTGGACCATTGCAGCGTGAACTTGAAGCCCTTCTGTCAGAGGAGAAGCTCAGCCCGCTGGTGGCCTGCATCGCAGCCTACTCGCTTCATATGACGGCACATGGTACCCCCGAGAAAAGGGATCCCGCGTGGACCACGGTCTATAGATACATCACTTCGTTCGGATCGGAGCTGGTTGCGCAAGCATGCGACACCGACTTCATGAGTTTGGATACAGATGAGTATCTGGATATCTATCAAGGTGTGATAGATCGGAAAAGCACCAACCTGAGCAAGGAGCTTACCGCTCGACAACTGGCGTGCTTCCACGCCTACTTGCATGAGCATCACGCTATTGAATCGGTCGACTTCTCCGACTTGGAAGGCGTCATCATTGCGGCAGAGCATCAGGTCGATGCTGATGTGATCCAGCCGCAAGAGATGGTGCAGGGTATCGCGCAAATGTCGGAGCTGGCCTTGGCGAGCGAGCAAGAGATACAAAGTGAGCCGTCGCGCGTCCGATTGGATCGCCAGTCACTCGTGTTTGCAATACTTCTTAGGACATCAGGTGCCAGGCACAACGAACTGGCAGCTCTGCGATTCAAGGATATCTTGGCAAGCCCTGAATCTACAATTCTTCTCATTAGGTCATCTCGCTATCGCCGACTTAAGACGTCCGCTGGCCGACGTATCATAGATGGCTCCCGAAGGTTGTCGCGTCAGCAACGCCAAGTCGTCAGTGATTGGCTCGATGCGGAGAAGGCGCGTCTCGGCAAGACGTGGAAAAGAACTCTGCCAATTTTTGGCGACGTCGGCGAACCGAAGATGCGCGTCGCGCCCCGGGTTCTGCGGGATATGACATTGGAGTCACTCGCTTCTGCAACCGGAAGTCGCTCGCGCGTACATCGAGTAAGGCACTTGGTGGCTGCAGAGGATCTCACGTCGCTCTGGCTATCAGGCCAGGATTGGCGGGCGCTACGCCGCTCACGTGCGCGTGTCAGAAGATTTGTGGTTGGCCGGCGCCGCTCAGAAATAGTTCTCCCACGGGACATTCGAGAGCAGGGGATTCGGTTTGGCCATCGTCGCAGTTCGACCACGGTCCTGAACTACTTCCACATGGCGTGGATGACAAAGAGTCGGGCATCTTCGGCGCTGCAAGAGTTCGAGACTCGCCATGCGGCGGCCGTTGCGCTTGGAGCATCGGTTGCTGGGGCAGACAAGATCCTTCAGCGGAGAAAGTCGATCCGTGGTGGCATACGGTCAGATCAGCCTATTTCAGCTTGGCTTTCTCACGTCGCTGGGGAGCGGACAGCTACCCCCGGGAACTCCGCTGTGCAGTTGCCAGAGTCGCCTGCGGACAGAATCACTCCTCCGAGCGCCCGGCTGGTTAGTCGTATGCTTCGGGACATTCAGCGAGGACTGCCATTCGAGCAGGCGGTCCTAGTCTACGGGTTCAATCGACACCAGGCTGACATCCTGACTCAGGCAGTAAATGAGATCGAGAAGAGGACGGCATTCAGGTTTTTGCCGCGTCCAGATCGCAAGGGGAAGCCGCGTACCGCCAGGGCGTTTGAGTCCGCCCGCCCCGCGGATCTGATCATCGACCTACTCGATGCGGGAAGTGCTGAAGAAAGGGCCTTGGTGCGGGATCTGGCGCTCAACCATCTCGTGTGGGCACATCGAAGCCGACGGGATATTTTTGTCTGGCCGGTGCGAGCAGTGAATAGGATGACCCAACTTCTAAGAAGAGCCGGTGTCGACGATTTGCAGTTGCGACGTTTCCAAATTGCTGGTGAGGCTGGATTCGAGAAGCTAGTTGTGCTGCGTGCAGCAGATGGGAGTGCGACGATGAATCATACAATCGCATGGGCACTTGTGGTTACGCACGCTACACTGATGTTGAGCTAAGATCTGCTTCCGAAGCCAAACGGGCATCAACAGCTATTTCTGAAGGATGGTCGGGTGCTCGGGACGTGCTAACGCCAATTTTTATCCGGCTGGGTGAAGTCGTCAGTGGGCGTGCGGCTCCCGAGTTGCTGTCGGATCTGTTTCTCGTCACTCCCCAGATGCTTCGCAAGCGCTTGGCACTGCCGCGAAACAAAAACAGACGCATGGCTGCCCTGCAGAACATCGAGGCGGTCTTCACCAACGCTCTCGTCGACGCCGGCCTTAGCGAGGCCGAGGCCGGCAGCCGAGCCCGTGGACTTCCAAGCGGTCTGCTCGAAGGGGCAATGTATCAGCTGGGGTACTCCAGCGATGAACTTCATCCCCACGGGCTAGCCGAGTTGCGTCGACTCGATGAGGTCGACGAGCGTATTAGCAAGTTCTTCGATGACCGCGATATCGAAGGGCTTGGGGCGTGGCTGGGATCGAGTGGCGGACCGGACGACCGCCTCTACAAGCCCGTAATCGCGGCCGGAGTTCCGCCATGGCCTCCAGGTGATGCTGCGTTGCCGGTCGACTACATCGGGGCCCAACTCGCCAACGTGGGTACCCACATGTTGCTTTCGTTCCTTGCGGTGATGGATCATGAGATCAAGCCGGTTCTTTGCACGTCGGATTGGGATGGCTACTCCCTCATCGCGACGTTGCTTGCTCCTCCAGATAGATCGAGCGCACGTCGCAGCGTCGACTCCCCAATCGCCCGGCTCGTCGATCTGACTGCAGCCTCGGCCATGTCCGACGCCAAATTACGACTGCCGGAACTCCGGCCTACGCCGTCCGAAGTAGCCAAATGGATCGCGGGCCGTGGGCGTGGTGGCGAGGCATTTGACCAACGTCTGCATCGATGGCGCACTGAAGATACCAAGCTGACTGGAGGTGCCTTTAAAGCGCTTGTCCATGCGATGCGGCTTGAATCAACTGACCCGATTCAAGCGGTCGAAGCAAAAGCGCGCATGGCGTTCCCCCTTCTCGTTGCCGCCCATCTTCTCTCTATACTCATGCCACGCTTCGAAGGCGGACTTCATCACGATCGGCGCGGCTGGCGCGAGGCGTACCTCGAGTGGTGGGAGTTCCACGCGGTGGCCCGGGGTGTCCCGCACAAGTCCGCGGGGACCGCCGGGCCACCGGCATGGCTTACCATCGATCAGTCGTCCTGTTCGCTCCAGACGTCCGGGCGCTCGTCGTAGCCTCGGGACTGCCAGTAGGCATCGTTGTTCGGGTTGAGCTGGTTCGCGCGATTATCATCGTTGAGTTTGTCAGCCATGCAGGCATCTCCGTTGAGTTGAGCCCATGTCCGGGCAGGAGAAGGATTGCCGGACTGGACCTCACCGCGATCGTCAGATTTTGAAACTTTCTTGTGGCGCTACCCACTACCGCCCGGTTTCCGTCTCGGCGCCGACGTCCCCCCGCTTTCAGTAGCGGAACCATTTGGAGTCCGGGGTTACTGTAGC
>NZ_LSIF01000013.1 GCF_001556105.1 Pseudoxanthomonas mexicana
GGCCGCAGGCCTGGCGGCCGGCGCCAACACCAGCTTGGTGATCCCGGTGACGCCGCAAGCCAGCGTCAACGGCACCACGCTGAGCAATAGCGCCACGGTCTCCGGTGGCGGCGACAGCACTTGCCCGGCCAATACGCGCTGCACCAGCACCGTGACCACGCCGGTGGTGTCCTCGCAGCTGACGCTGACCAAGACGGCCAGTGCGGCCAGCTTCACGGTGGGCACGGCCGCCAGCTACACGCTGTCGGTGCAGAACACGGGTACGACGGCGACCACGGCGGCCGCCACGATCAGCGATGCGATCCCGACGGGCCTGACGATCGGCACGCTGCCGGCCGGCTGTACTGTCTCCGGCCAGACGGTGACGTGCACCGTGGCTGCCGGCCTGGCGGTCAACGCCACGACCAGCTTCGTGATCCCGGTGACGCCGACCACGGCAGCCGCGGCGAGCGTGGTCAACACGGCGACGGTCACCGGCGGTGGTGATGCCACGTGTCCGGCCAATGCGCGTTGCACGAGCACGGTGACCACGCCGGTCAACCGTCCGCAGCTGACGCTGCTGAAGACGGCGAGCAGCGCGAACTTCACGGTGGGTGTGG
>NZ_LSIF01000014.1 GCF_001556105.1 Pseudoxanthomonas mexicana
CCCCCGCCGCCACCGCCGGAGAAGGTTTGGGCGGGGTAACCCTGGCCGCCGGCACCCGGGCTGCCGCCAGCGGGCGTTCCATCGGCACCGTACCCTGCGCCCCCTGAAGCACCTGGCGCGCCACCAGCCCCTGCCGTGGTGCCCGCGCCGCCAGTGCCGCCGCCGCCGCCGCCGCCGATCTCTACACCGGTCGATTGCGCCCAGGCCGGCGCCGCCAGCAGCAGAAAACAGCCGCTGACCGCCAGCGACAGGATGGTGCGGCGGAATGTGGTGGTGGTGCGAATACTTGTGCGCATGGCGATGCCCCCTGTGGCATGCCGCCGGCTGCCGCGCCCACGGCGCAGCCACCCACCGGCGACGATGGCGCACACGGTAGGTGCCGTATTCCGTCCGGGGTATCCCTGAAATCAGGTAGAGCGCGATGGCACCACCATCATCGGGACAGTGGCTCAGGCCGCCAGCGGCAGATCCAGTTCCAGGGCGGTGCCTTTGCCGTCGGAAACGCCCGTGATGCGCAGTTCCGCCCCGAGCCGCTGGGCGCGGTGACGCATGCTCGCCATGCCGGCACCCCCGACGCGGGCCTGCCCGGCCGTGGACGCCATTCCCGAAAGACCGACACCATCGTCGTGCACGCGCAACTCCAGACGATCCCCGGTACGGCGAAGATGGACGTCGACCCGCGAGGCACGACTGTGCTTGAACACGTTCGTCAGCGCCTCCTGCAACAATCGCAGCAGGTCGAGACTGCGGCCGGGCCCCAGTTGCAGGCCCTCCAACCCGTGCACCTGCCAGTACGCATCGATGTCCGCGGCCTCCAGCAGGCGGCTCGCACGGTGGCGCAACGGGGCGATCAGCGTGGCCAGGTCGGCCTGTTCCTGCGCAGTGGTATCGATCACCAGCCGCAGGTCGTCGCGCATGTCTTTCAGCAGGGCCACGATCTCGGCCCTGGACGTCTCGTCCGGGGCCTGCTGCAGCCGGGTAATCGCGCCGACCAGCGTGCCGCCGAAACCATCATGCAGGTCGCGGACCAGTTGCAGGCGCTCGCCCGCACGGCTGTGCGCCAGCGCCAGGGCGTGCTGCTTGTTGAGCGTGTCGGCCAGCGTGCCGGTGGCCGCCTGTACCTCGCGCTGCAGTTCGCTATTGAAGCCTTCCACCCGCTTCATGGTCTGCGCGAAGCGGTAGGCCAGCACGAACCCCATGCCCAACAGCATGACCGGCGACGTGAACGACCCCAGGTAGCTCACCCCGCCGTACCAGCCCATGTACACGCCCAGATCGTGCAGCGACACCAGCAGCGGCACGCTGATGCAGGCCGCCAGCACCTGATAGTCGCGCCGGCCGCTGCGCACCGCGAAGACGACGAAGACCGCGCTGACCACGTACAGGAACAGGATGGTGGGGGTCACGTACAGGTTGCGCAGCGGCCCCATCCCGTGCGGGAGCAGCAGCGCGAGCACCATGACCACGCCCGCCAACGCCAGCAGCGCACGCTCGAAGCGCGGCCATCGCCGCTCCGAGAAACGCAGCAGGAAGATCGTGTGCGTGGCGGCGGAGGCCACGAAGACCGCGGCGATGAACGCCTGCCAGCCGTCCGTGGTGCGGAACGGCCACGGGCTGCTGGCGATGAAGTTCCAGTCGTACAGCCTGCCGAAAACCGCACTCAGTGCGTACCAGCCGTACAACGTGTCCTGGGGCCGTAGCAACCAGAAGATGCCGATCATCGCCGCCAGTACCAATCCCACGGCGGCGTCGAAGATCTGCATGTCGCGGCGGGCGAAGCGCTCCCGCTCGTACTGGCCGCGCAGGACGAGGGGATCGCCCACGCTGACGGTACCGAATGCGGGCTGATAGGCGACCAGGCCGGAGACCCGGACGAGCAGTTCGTTCTGTCCTTCGCGCAGCAGCGCCGGCGGCACCATGTAGTAGCGCGGTACGTGCCACTTGCGCGACAACGGCTCCACCAGCGAGACGTCCCGGTCGATCGGCTGGCCATTGAGGAACACCGCGGCCGCGAGGCAGGTGTAGTCGAGCAGCAGCCCCACCGGCCTGGACGCATCGGACTGCTGCCAGCGCACGCGATACCAGACCACGCCATCGTGATCGGGCCAACGTGTTTCCCACAGGTCGCGCAGGGCGACAGACTCCCAGCCCTGCTCCGGAGGCATTTCCGCAGACCAGTCAGCGCGCACGGCCTCCGCGTGGTCGATGCGCAATACTTCCTGCGCAGTACCGGGCAGCGCGAAGAACAGCGCCATCAGGATGATCAGGCAGTGACCAACACGCCTCACTTCAACAGACCTCGCGCCCGCGCTTCGTAGACCGCCTCGGTACGCGAGCCGACCGCCAGCTTGCGGTAGATGTTCTTGACATGACTTTCGATCGTCAACCGCGATAGCGAGACGAGATCAGCAATCTCGCGATTGCTGAACCCCTGCGCCACCATCTGGACGATCTCCCGCTCGCGCGGCGATAGCGCAGGCCGGTCGGCCGACGGCACCGACGCGTCCAAGCCAGCAGGCAACAGTGCCAGGATGCGCCGCGCAATGGAGGGATCGATCGGAGCCCCACCGCGCTGCAGGCTCTTCAGCGAGACCTCCAGTTCCTCATCGTCACGCTCTTTCAGAAGATAGCCGATGGCGCCGGAGCGCAAGGCTGCCAACACGCTTTCCTCTTCCGCAAACGACGAAACGATCACCGTCGCGACACCGGGGGCATTCGACTGCATCCATCCGATCAGCGTGTTGCCATCGCCATCGGGCAGATACATGTCGACCAGCGCCAAGGTATACGCGTGCGCATGCAACCGCGAACGTGCGGCACCGAGCGTATCGACCACATCGATCCGTGCCTCGTTGGCCATGCCTGCCACCAATCCCCGCAGGCGTTCCCCGGCATGCAGGTTGTCCTCAACGATCAGCACGTCCGACAGGGCGATCGGCAGCGTCTCCATACGTTCCCGTCGTGTGGCGTTGCATCCAGTCTAACGTCGCATGTGTTCATCGACCACCCGCCGGCGGCGGACGTGCTCCACCGGGAAGCACCAACGCGGGCGCCGCGCGTGTCGGCGCTCTTCCGCATTCGACCAGGCCGACTACACGCGGCACATGCGAGAATCGCTTCCGAGATGCCACGCAACCCGTGGCTGCAGGAAGTGCAATGCAGGCAGCACGTCCCCACATCGTCATCGTCGGCGGCGGTTTCGGTGGCCTCTGGGCCACGCGCGCCCTGGCGAACGCACCGGTCCGCATCACCCTGATCGACCGGCACAACCACCACCTGTTCCAGCCGCTGCTGTACCAAGTGGCCACCGCCGGCCTGTCGGCGCCCGACATCGCCGCGCCATTGCGCCACATCCTGCGAAAGCAGGAGAACGTGGAAGTGCGGCTGGCCGAGGTCGCGTCGATCGCGCCGCAGGAGAAGCAGGTCATGTTCGCCGACGGCAGCACGCTTGCCTTCGACTACCTGCTGCTCGCGACCGGCGCCACGCACGCGTACTTCGGCCACGACGAATGGGCGAAGCACGCACCGGGACTGAAGACGCTCGACGACGCCCTGCAATTGCGCCGGCACCTGCTGCTCGCCTTCGAACGCGCCGAGGCGGAAAGCGATCCGGCGAAGCGCGCCGCCTGGCTGAGCTTCGCCATCGTCGGCGGTGGGCCGACCGGCGTCGAACTGGCGGGTACGCTGGCCGAAATCGCGCGGCACACGCTGAAGAACGAATTCCGTCGCATCGATCCCTCGCAGGCACGCGTGCGCCTGGTGGAAGCCGGACCGCGCGTGCTGGCCTCGTTCCCCGAAGCGCTGTCCGAAAAAGCCCGTCGCCAGTTGGAGAAGCTGGGCGTGGAGGTCGTCACCGGCACGCCGGTCAGCGACATCAACGATGACGGTTACCGGTTGAGCGATACCTTCGTGCCGGCGAAGACGGTCGTGTGGGCTGCGGGCGTGGCGGCGTCACCGCTGGCGCGTTCGCTGGGCGTCCCGCTGGATCGCGCGGGACGCGTGCTGGTACAACCCGATCTCAGCGTACCGGGACATCCCGACATCTTCATCGCCGGCGATCTCGCCGCCGTGACCGCGGACGGCCGACCGGTGCCCGGCGTCGCGCCCGCCGCCAAGCAGATGGGCCGGCACGTGGCGCAGGTGTTGCGCGCGCGCTTGGTTGGCGGCGCATCGCCCGCTGCGTTCCGCTACCAGGACTACGGCAATCTCGCGACCATCGGCCGCATGGCTGCCGTCGTGGATTTCGGCAGGCTCAAGTTCTCCGGCCTGCTGGCGTGGTGGTTCTGGCTGACCGCGCATGTGTTCTTCCTGATCGGATTCCGCAACCGCCTGGTCGTGCTGCTGAACTGGTGCTGGGCGTACTGGAGCTACCAGCGCGGCGCGCGGATCATTCTCGGCACCGACGACGATCAGGCTGGGGCGGCGCGACAGGCATAGCAACCGGGCCGAGTGTTGTGCACGTGTGGATATGCAACGTCCGGCGCATCGAGCAGGTGCTGCAGGCGCGGTAGTGCGTCGACACCCTCGACGACATCGGCCTCCCGCATCAAGCCGTCGACGTCGTAAGCACGCAACGACAGCAGGCGTGCAGGAAACGAAAGCGGCAGCGCGTCCTTGAACTCCACTGCCGGCAGTTGCCTGGCGGACTCGCGCACATAGACCGGGCCACTCGCGCGGTACGGACCGGCGACGTCATGGTGCAAGTAAGGGAGCAGCAACAGGGTTCGCCCTGCCGTGCATCCTGCAGCGTGACGCGGCAGGGGAATCCCCGGTCGTTGTCCGGACGACGCGTCGGATGTTCCTTGCGGCCACCGTGGCATCATCCACAGCGAACAGAAGACGAAACGGTTCGGGCGACAACCCGCGGATCACGAACGACATGGCATCACTCCGAGGACGTGATGCCATGACCATGCCGCCCAGAGCGCGGCGCTATCCGGCTCTTGCTCGGCTTACTTACCGTCCAGCGGATAGCGCTTGCCATCCGCCATGACCAGCTCGCCTTCGCCGATGCGCTCGTTGTCGGCGTCCACGGTGATGAATTCGGCTTCCAATCGTGCCTGGCCCTTGCTTCCCTTCAGATCGAAGACATAACGCTCGCCTTCCGCCGACCACGACGCGTCGCGATCGAAGACCGCCTCGCGGATGTCCCCGACGTAGCGTCGCACCACGGGATTCGCCTGCATGGCGGCGTTGGCTTGCAGTACGAAGATCCCGTCCTGTCGCGCGAAGGTATCGGGAACTTCGCCACGGTCTGAGTCGACGCGGGGGGACGCGAGTTCGCCTTCCCTCGGCGCCTCGCCATCGAATGCGATCTCGCGACCGTCAGCCAGCGCCAGCACGCCGCTGCCCAGGCGCTCGGTGTCGGCGTCGACGGTGATGAAATCCGCGAGGATGCGACCACGCCCCTTGTCTCCGGCCAAGTCGAACACGAATGCATCCACGCCCTCCGCCTCACCGCTCGCCACCATGTCGATCTCGAACGCATTCAGCGTGCCGATGTGCTGCTGCACCAGCGGATAGCGCTGCACGGCCTCACGGGCCTGTCGCGTGAAGATGTTGTCCTGCATGCCACCGGACAGGCTTTCGTCGTCGGCGGCTGCGTCCGGTTCGTTGGCGCCACGCGGCTCACCCTCGAAGGGCAGTCGCCGCCCGTCCTCGAGCGTCAGCACCCCCTTGCCCAAACGTTCGGTATCGGCACTGACGGTGATGAAGTCGGCCTCAATCCTTCCGCGGCCCTTGTCGCCCGCCAGGTCGAAGACGAACGTGTTCATGCCGGGTGCCGCGCCAGTGGCTTCGGTGTCGATCTCGAACGTGGCGATCTTGCCGATGTACTGGCGGACCAGCGAATAGCGTTGCGCTGCTTCCTGCGCTTGGCGGGTGAAGATATCCCTGCCCTGCTCGATCGCCTCATCCGCGTCATGCCGATGATCCTGGTTCTCCGCGGCCAACGCGTCGGCATCGCCCTCGATGGCATATTCGGTGCCATCGGCCATCACCAGCGTGCCCGGCCCAAGGGCCTCCTGCGTGGCACTGACGGTGATGAAGCGCGCGCTGACGCGCCCCTCGCCGCGACTGCCTTCGACATCGAAAACCAGCACGTCGGGCCCCGGCTCATCCATGCTTGCGGCGTCATCCAGCGTTACCTTGCGAATCGCGCCGAGATGCTTGGACACGACGGGATCGCCCTGCATGGCGGCGCGTGCCTGCGCGTCGTATTCCTCGCGATCGATTCCGAAGCGAACGCCACCTTGTTCGCTGGTCGATTTGGTGTTGGTGTCGCTCGCTGCCCACGCCGTGCCGATACCCGCGGATGCGATCAACGCGCATGCCACCGCACTGAAACCCAAGCCCAACCACCCCTGCCTTGCCCGCGCCATGTGTTGCTCCCTGTGTTTGCGACCGATCCGGATCATTGCGTAGTGGATCACACTTCACGCAAACGATGCATCCGGAGAAAAGAAAGAGGCCCGTCACCGGGCCTCCTTCTACTCACACATCAAGAATGAATCAGGCAGCAAACAGCGCCTTCATTTTCTTCAGTGCGTTGGCCTCGACCTGACGCACGCGCTCGGCTGAAATGCCGTATTCGTCAGCCAGTTCCTGCAGCGTGATCTTGCTTTCGCCATCCAGCCAGCGACGCTTGATGATATCGCGCGAGCGCTCGTCGAGATCCGCCAGACCTTCCCGCAACAATCCCAGCTGGTTGTCTTCGCTGTCCGCACGTTCGTAAGCCTGCGACGGATCCTCGTCACGCGCGACCAGATAACTGGCGGGCGACGGCGGTGCGTGCTCCTCGTCCTCGTCGGCCGGCGCATCGAAACCGATGTCACGACCAGACAGGCGTGCCTCCATCTCCAGCACCTCGCGCTCGGACACGTTGAGGTCCTTGGCGATGACGCGGACTTCTTCGGCATTCATCCAGCCAAGACGTGTCTTCGACTTGCGTAGGTTGAAGAACAACTTGCGCTGCGCCTTGGTCGTGGCGACCTTCACGATGCGCCAGTTCTTCAGGATGAACTCGTGCATCTCGGCACGGATCCAGTGCACCGCAAAGCTCACCAGGCGCACGCCCATGTCCGGGTCAAAGCGCTTCACCGCCTTCATCAGGCCGATGTTGCCTTCCTGGATCAGGTCGCCCAGCGGCAGGCCGTAGCCGTTGTAGCCCCGCGCTACGTGCACGACGAACCGAAGGTGCGAATGCACCAGTTCGCGCGCAGCGTCGAGGTCTTCGTCCTCGCGGTAGCGGTTGGCAAGCGCACGCTCGTCTTCGACCGAAAGTACCTGGATCTGGTGCACGGCGCTGATGTAGGCATCCAGCGAACCCAAGGCACTCGGGATCGGCAGGTTGCTGGTGACCAAAGCGGTAGTGGGAGTGTTCTGGCTCATGGGCAAGGATGTTAGCAGTCGGGGGGTTCGACTGCTAACCGCCGCGGAAGTTCCGCATCGTCCCAACGCTGCAACGATGGCAGCGCTTGTGCCTGAGTGGCGCCCATCTTTTAAAATCAACAACTTGCCACTGCCGACGCCTGCACCACATCCCCTTCGTGCAACTAGCGACAAAGTGGAAGAGTGTGCGTTCAGGTTCGAGACGACATCGGAACAACAACCGCTGGCCGTTCGTCCTCCTGCTCCGCGAGCACCCGAATGGCGAGGGCGTCTGCTCCGGCAAGGTGAGTGGGGTGGAAGTCCGGGCGCAGATAGTTGAAGAGGTGCCGCAGGGTCCTTCGCGCCATTCGATGTCCCACACCGAGATGGTAGACCGCCTGACGCAGCGTCGACCTCCTCCACAACACGCGATCCTGCGCCAACAGCCACACCGTCACCCCGGTCATCAACAGGTAGAACAGCGAGGCTGTCGTGGCCGCCCCAAGCAAGCGCACGACGTAACCGGGCGATATGGCCTGCAGAAGATCAAACGCCACCGCGCGGTGCTCGATCTCCTCGGCGAAGTGCCACTCCATCAGGCTTCGCAACCGGGGGTCCGCTTCGGCAAGGATCGATTGACTAAGGAACTCGTAGCCAAGGTATGCATTGATGTGTTCGACGCAACTCACCAACGAAGCACGCAACCATAGCGGCGCAACGCGATCCATGGCCCTGAAAATGCCATGATCAATTGCGCGCTCCAGACCGCGAAAAGCGTACCCCTGCATATCAAGGTTACCCCAGTAACGTTTATGCGCCACCCCGTGCTGCGCCTCCTGGCGAATGAAAGCCTGGCAGCGGCGCCTCAGTTCCTCATCTGCCACACGTGGCAGGCAGGTGTTGAGCGTGCGGATGTAGAACGCTTCATTGGCGGGCACCAAGATCGTATAGGCATTGAGCAGCGATGAGATCACTTCATTGCCGGGCAGCCAGTGCCTGGGCACGTCACTGGGGAATTCGGCGGCAAAGCGTCGCGGCGTGATGGATTCTTCCATGGCAATCACCCTTCTGATGACACATTCCCAACCATGCGGCGCAGCGCTACATCGCGGCGTGAAGATCCGTCGTCCTTTTACAGAATGCACGCTACAGCGATTGTGATTCTGCCCAGAAGCATTCAATCCGATCTGGCGGCCTCGACCTGCCTCATCACACGCAGCAGGTTACCGCTCCATATCTTGCCGACATCATCTTCTGAATATCCCGCGGCCAGCAGGGCTTCGGTAATCCGCGGCAGGGCAGAAACGTCCTCCATGCCCACCACGCCGCCGCCCCCGTCCCAATCAGCGCCAATGCCGACATGATCGACCCCTGCTACCTTCAGGATATGAAGCATGTGTTTCATGTAGTCATCGAACGTCGCTCGCTTCATCGGGTAGCGCAGCTCGATCGCGCGCCGCTCCTTCAGGTAGTCGGGCACGGTCCCGAGCGCCAATCGGCCCTCGGGACCGTACTTCTCTTCCAGCGCATCCATCTCGGCTTCCTGCGCAGGAATCTTCGGAACTTGGACGAGATATCCCCCGAATGCGTTCACGTGGATGACGCCACCTTTTGCTGCAAGGGCGCGGAGTCTTGCATCGTCGATATTGCGAGGGTGGTCATAGATGGCGTCCGCACTCGTATGCGACAGCACGATGGGCCCACGTGACAGCGCGAGGACCTGATCGAAAACGTCATCGCTGGCGTGCGACGCATCCAGCACGATGCCCAGCCTGTTCGCATCGGCCACCAATGCCCGCCCTGCGGGACTGAGCCCATGCCGACGTCCCCCCGCTTTTGAGTAGCACGCCGGTTTGGAGTCCAATTCCCCAACC
>NZ_LSIF01000015.1 GCF_001556105.1 Pseudoxanthomonas mexicana
GCGGGCTCAAGCCCGCCGTGATGGTGCGCGATGGCGGGCTTGAGCCCGCCCTACGGCAATCTCGGGGTCCGCGTTTCTCCGCACGAGGTGCATTGCGCTTCCCCTCGCCCTGCGCAGCGGGGAGAGGGTGCCGAAGGCGGGTGAGGGGCGAACGGAGTGGCGGACACGTCGGCGCCCGGTTCGTTGCCGCGCCCGGCTCGTCATCCATCGCTTCGCGTAGGGCGGGCTCAAGCCCGCCGTCTTGATGCGCGATGGCGGGCTTGAGCCCGCCCTACGGCAATCTCGGGGTCCGCGTTTCTCCGCACGAGGTGCATTGCGCTTCCCCTCGCCCTGCGCAGCGGGGAGAGGGTGCCGAAGGCGGGTGAGGGGCGAACGGAGTGGCGGAGATGTCGGCACCCGGTTCGTTGCCGCGCCCGGCTCGTCATCCATCGCTTCGCGTAGGGCGGGCTCAAGCCCGCCGTCTTGATGCGCGATGGCGGGCTTGAGCCCGCCCTACGGCAATCTCGGGGTCCGCGTTTCTCCGCACGAGGTGCATCGCGCTTCCCCTCGCCCTGCGCAGCGGGGAGAGGGTACCGAAGGCGGGTGAGGGGCGAACGGAGTGGCGGAGGTGTCGGCACCCGGTTCATTGCCGCGCCCGGCCCCTCATCCATCGCTCCACGTAGGGCGGGCTCAAGCCCGCCGTGATGGTGCGCGATGGCGGGCTTGAGCCCGCCCTACGAGGCCCGCGTTTCGCGCCGGCATTCCGGGGCTTTGTCGGCAGTGACGGCCGTTCGGCGCGCCGGCCTGTCCGCGTGGGGTGCGCGTCTGTACGGTACGCCGCAGCACGCGCCTCCAGCGCGTCCCGATCCCTTCATGTCCACTGTCCGAGGTTCTGCATGCCGTTCTCCTTCCTGCGTTGCGTCACCGTGCTGGCTGCTGTCACCAGTGCGGCGTGCGCGAGCGCGTCTCCGGTCACCTCCTCCCGCGATGCCGATCTCGACGCCACGTTGTCCGCGATCGTGAAGGACACCGGGGTGGCCAGCGTGTCCGTGGCCCGCATCGAGGACGGCAGGATCGTCGCCGTCGGCGTGGCCGGCGAACGCGCGGCGGGCCAGGCAGCGACACGCAACACCCGGTACAACGTGGCATCGCTGACCAAGCCCGTCTCCGCCGAAGTCGTCCTGCGCCTGGCCTCCGAAGGGCGGTTCTCGCTCAACGATCGCATCGCCGAGGCGTGGGTCGATCCGGACGTCGCCCGCGATCTGCGCCATCGCTTCCTGACGCCGCGGCTCGCACTGGCGCACCAGACCGGATTTCCGAACTGGCGCGGTCCCTCCGGGCTGGCGTTCATCGCCGATCCGGGCGGTGCGCCGGGCTATTCGGGCGAGGGCTACGAGTACGTGGCGCACTACGTCCAGGCGCGGACCGGTGCTCGCATCGATCAGCAGGCACAACGCCTCCTGTTCGAACCGCTGGGCCTGCGCGACACGTCCTACACGGCCGATGGCACGTCGGCCGGCAACGTCGCCAGCAGCACGCGAAACGCGCAGTGGCAGGCGCCCGACACGCGGACGCGTCCTTCCGCCGCCGACAATCTGATGACCACGGCCACCGACTACGCACGCTTCGTGGTGTCGGTGATGGATGGCGACGGGATCCGTCCGTCGCTGCTCGCGCAGCGCGGCATCGTGCAGGCCGACCGTCGCGCCGAAACGTGCGCCGGCATTCCCGCCGACGTCTGTCCCGACCATGCGGGGTTCACCCTGGGCTGGGAGCTGTTCGACTTCGGCGGCACCACGTACTACCTGCATACCGGCGCGGACGAGGACGCGTTCACCTTCGTCTACTGGACGCCCTCTACCCGCAGCGGCACCGTCATCCTGACCAACAGCCCGGACGGATATCGCGCGGTGCTGCCTGTCCTGGAGTCGATCGGGGCGGACGCCCGGTTCGTCGGGATGCTGCGCGCACAAGCATCGCGCTGACCGCCCCCCGCTTCACGTAGGGCGGGCTCAAGCCCGCCATCGCACGGCCGGACGGCGGGCTCACGCTCACCCTGCGAAGCCTGCGTTTGCTTCCCTCGCCCTGCGAAGCGGGGAGAGGGTGCGGAAGGCGGGTGAGGGGCGAACGGAGAGGGGACACGTCGGCGCCCGGTTCGTTACCGCGCTCGGCCCCTCATCCGCCCTCCGGGCACCTTCTCCCCGCTGCGCAGGGAGAAGGGAACATCGCTCGCGTAGGGCGGGCTCCAGCCCGCCGTGATGATGTGCGATGGCGGGCCTAGGCCCGCCCTACGGCGTCGCGGGTTCCCCGCTTACCGGTACGCGCCCGGCCCGCGCCAGATCAGTTCGCCGCGGCGGTAGATGCGCATGACGTTCACCACGTCGCGGGCGTCGCCGATCTTGGCCAGACCGGGGTCGTTGGGTTCCATCAGGCGGCAGCCGCCGGAGCCGCGGGTGGCGACGATCTCCAGGGCGCAGACCATCAGTTCGCGGCGGCCGGGCAGGGGGAAGGACAGTTCGGTCATGCCTTGCGCCTGCCACTCGGCGACCTTCAGTTCGTTGCGCAGGTCGTAGTAGATCTGGTGGCCGTCCACTTCCATGCTGGGGGCGGCGTTGTTGTCCTGCGCGCGACCCTGGCTGCGGCCGGCGCCGACGGTCTGGCCGGTGTTCTCGGGAGCGGTGTCCTGGGCCAGCATGCCGGGCGGTTGGCCCCAGCGGCTGTTGCGGCGCCAGTTGGGGGTGGGCTGGCTGGCGG
>NZ_LSIF01000016.1 GCF_001556105.1 Pseudoxanthomonas mexicana
GGCACCCTCTCCCCCGTGAGCGGGGGAGAGGGGTCTTGTTTACGGCACCACGCGGTCGATGGTCAGCGTGTAGGTCTTGCCGGCATCGACGTCGGCGGTGACGGCGGTGGCTTCCAGGTCGCCGGACTGCGCGGCAGGGCCGCTGCCCTTGGCGATGCGCGCGACCAGTTGCACCTGCGGCAGCTGCGACAGCTTCAGCGTGGGCATGGGGCTGTCGCCGTCGCCGAGCGGGACGGTCACCGGGAAGGCGGACACCGGCAGGCGCTTGGCGGCGACCGGCATCGGCGGCCCACCCACCTGGCGGGCGAACACGAACAGCGTGTCATCGGGCGCCAGCTTGTCCTTCAGCGCAGGCGCCAGGTCCACGGTCACCGTGAGCAGCGCAGGCGCGGCATCGGCGGCCGGTGCGGGTGCCGTCTCCGCCAGTGGCGGCAGGCCGGCCTCGGCGCGCGCCTCGTTGATCTGCGTGCGCAATGTCGCGGCGGTGTTGGGATCGACCTTGGCCAGCAGCGGCTCCCAGGTCTTCGCGGCCTCGGCGTGCTTGCCCTCCTGGCGCTGCGCCAGGCCGACGAACCACAGCGCACGCTGGTGGTCGGGATTGATCGCGATGGCCTTGTCCAGCAGGGCGATGGCCTCGGCATCGAGCTTGCGCTCGGCGTTGGCGAACAGCCTTGCCTGCGCGGCTTCGACCAGCAGGTCGGCATCGGTGGGCAGCAGCTGCACCGCGCGTTCGAACGCCTTCTGCGCATCGCCGTAGCGCTGCAGCGCGGCGTACGACTTGCCGAGCAGGCGCCAGCCTTCGGGTTCGTTCGGCTGCTTCTTCAGTTCGGCTTCCAGCTGCGCGACGGCGTCGTCCAGCGTGGCGGGCATGCCGGCGGACGCGGCCTGCGGCTCCAGCGCGGCGGGCGTGCCGACCACGCGGTACAGCGCGAACGTGGCGATGCCGAGCGTCGCCACGCCGGCGAGTACCAGGCCGCGCGCGTCGCGCCACAACGGCCACAGCACGGCCAGCAGCATGGCCAGGGACAGCACGATGGCGAGGATCACGAAGGTGGTCATCACCACTCCTGGTCGGTGTCGTCGGTGGCGGGTGCGGGCTGTCGCGCGCGCTTGGCCACGATGCGGCCGACCCACACGCTGCCTGCCAGCAGCAGCAACAGCGGGCCGAACCAGAGGATGTAGGTGCCGGGTGCGACGTCGGGCTTGTACAGCACGAACTCGCCGTAGCGGTCGACGAGGAACTGCTTCACCTGGGCGTCGTCCTTGCCCTGGCGCATCAGGTCCAGCACCTCGCGGCGCAGGTCGTGCGCGATCTGCGCGTTGGAGTCGGCCAGCGACTGGTTCTGGCACATCACGCAGCGCAGTTCGGCGGTGAGCCGGTGGAAGCGTGCTTCCTCTGCCGTATCGGTGAACTGCAGCGGGGTGGGGTCGCTGGCTTGCGCGAACACCGGCGCGGCGAACGCGACGAGCAGGGCGAGCACGACGCTGCGCAGCAGGGCGGGGAAGGGCGCGCTCATCGGCCGGCGTCGATCTTGTCCAGCGCGGGGATCAGCTGGTGGTCGATGATGGCCTGGTCGATCGCGCCGACGTGCTTCCAGCGGATGATGCCGTTGCCGTCGACGAGGAAGGTTTCCGGCGCCCCGTAGATGCCCCAGTCGATCGCGGTGCGGCCTTCGAGGTCGGCGACCACCATCATGTAGGGATTGCCGAACTGGTCCAGCCAGCGCAGTGCGTCCTCGCGTTCGTCCTTGAGGTTGTAGCCGATGAAGCGCACGCGCTTGGTCAGCGCGAACTGGGTGAGGATGGGGTGCTCGACGCGGCATTCCGGGCACCAGCTGCCCCATACGTTCATCACGTAGGGCTGGCCGGCGAGGTCGGCGTTGGTGACGCGCTTGGCCGGGTCGTGCAGCAGCGGCAGGTCGAACGCAGGCGCGGGCTTGCCGATCAGCGGCGACGGCAATGCATCGCGGCCGGCGCGGTCGGACTGCGACACGCCGTAGTACAGCAGGCCCATCAGGCCGACGAAGAACAGGCCGATGATGACCAGCGCGAAGGTCAGCGCACCGCGCGAACGCGGGGGCGAGGGCGGGAGTTCGGAAGCGTTGTTCATGCGGGACGCGCCTCGGATTTCTTGTGGTTCCGGAACCGGCGGTCGGCGGCGGTGACGAAGCCGCCCAGCGCCATCAGCGCGGCACCGAGCCAGATCCAGCGGACGAAGGGTTTGATGTGCACGCGCAACGCCCAGGCATCGTTGCCGAGCGGTTCGCCGATGGCGACGTAGACATCGCCCAGCACGCCGGGCTTGATGCCGGCTTCGGTCATCACCTGGCCGCCGCTGGCGTAGGCGCGCTTTTCCGGATGCAGCAGGGTGACCGGCTTGCCGTCGCGCAGCACCTGCACGTGGCCGCGGTCGGACAGGTAGTTGGGGCCCTGGGTTTCATCGACGCCCTGGAAGTGGAAACCCCAGCGGCCGACCTCGACCGTCTGGCCGGGTTTCACCGCGAGTTCGCGCTGCACGTTCAGCGCTTCCACCAGCAACGCGCCGACCAGAAACACGGCGATGCCGGTGTGCGCCAGCGTCATGCCGAGCATCTCGGGGGTGAAGCGGCCATTGGCGCGCAGGCGCTGCCAGACGAAGCGCAGCGTGCCCAGCCCGACCCAGGCCGCACCGAGGATGCCGGCGGCGACCTTCAGCTTGCCCTGCGGTGCCATGAAGTACCCGATGGCGGCCAGCACCAGCGCCAGTCCTGCCCACGGCAGCAGCATCGCGAACGGCTTGGCCAGGTTGTCGCGCTGCCACTTGGTGATGGGCCCGAACGGCACCAGCGCCACCAGCGGCGCCATCAGCACGATGAAGAGCAGGCTGAAGTACGGCGGGCCGACGGAGATCTTGCCCAGGTCCAGCGCATCGGCGATCAGCGGGTACAGCGTGCCCAGCAGCACCATCGCGCAGGCCGCGGTCAGCAGCAGGTTGTTGGCCAGCAGCAGCGTCTCGCGCGAGCTGGCGGAGAAGTAGCGCTTCTCGCCGTCGGCATCGGCCAGTTGCGGCGCCCGCAGTGCGTACAGCAGCAGCGAGCTGCCGATGACGATGCCGAGGAAGATCAGGATGAACACGCCGCGGGTGGGATCGGCGGCGAAGGCGTGCACGCTGGTGATCACGCCCGAGCGCACCAGGAACGTGCCGAGCAGCGACAGCGAGAACGCGGCGATGGCCAGCAGCAATGTCCAGCCGCGGAACACGCCGCGTTTCTCGGTGACCGCCTGCGAATGGATCAGCGCGGCACCGACCAGCCACGGCATGAAGCTGGCGTTCTCGACCGGATCCCAGAACCACCAGCCGCCCCAGCCCAGTTCGTAGTACGCCCACCAGCTGCCCAGCGCGATGCCCAGCGTCAGGAAGCCCCAGGCGACGTTGGTCCACGGCCGCGTCCAGCGCAGCCAGCGCGCATCCACGTGGCCGTCGAGCAGTGCGGCGATGGCGAACGCGAACGGCACCACGAAACCCACGTAGCCCACGTACAGCAGCGGCGGATGGATGATCATCCCCGGGTCCTGCAGCAGCGGGTTGAGGTCGCGGCCTTCGCCGGGCGAGGGCAGCAGGCGCACGAACGGGTTGGAGGTGAAGATCAGGAAGGCGAGGAAGCCGATGGCGACCACGCCCATCACGCCGAGCACGCGCGCCATCACCACGTCGGGCAGGCTGCGCGAGAACAGCGCCACCGCACCGGTCCACAGCGCCAGCACCAGCGCCCACAGCAGCAGCGAACCTTCGTGCGAACCCCATACCGCCGTATAGCGGTAGACCATCGGCAGCAGCGAGTTGGAATTGTCGGCGACGTACTTGACCGAGAAGTCCTGCTGCACGAAGGCGACGGTCAGCACGATGAAGGCCAGCGTCACCAGCCACAGCTGCGCGTACGCGGCGGGCCGCGCCACGTCCATCCAGGCGGCCTTGTTGCGCTGCGCGCCTGCCAGCGGCAGTACCGACTGCAGGATGGCAACGAGCAGCGCCAGGATCAGCGCGATTTGTCCGAGTTCAGGGAGCATGCGGGTTCCATTCCCTCGCCCTGCGAAGCGGGGAGAGGGTGCCGAAGGCGGGTGAGGGGCGAGCGGAGAGGGTGGGCGTCGACGATTCGGGTAGGACCAACGAGCGCAGGACGAGAAGGTCGTCGACGACGGAGAAGAAAGCGCCCCTCATCCGCCCTCCGGGCACCTTCTCCCCGCTCGCGGGGAGAAGGGAATGGTTGGCAGGCGCGACGATCAATACGCCGACTCCGCAGGCGCGGCAGGCACGTCGTGCTTCTGGTGCGCCTTGCCCATCTTGTCGGCGACTTCCTTCGGCATGTAGGCCTCGTCGTGCTTGGCCAGTACGTCCTCGGCCACGAACACGCCGTCCTTCATGGCGCCGGTCGCGACCACGGCCTGGCCTTCGCGGAACAGGTCGGGCAGGATCTTCTCGTAGCGCACCGTCAGCTGCGCATCGCCGTCGGTCACGCCGAAGTGGGAGACCAGTGATCCGGGCTCGCGCTTGAACGAGCCTTTCTCGACCATGCCGCCAAGGCGGAAACGCGACTGTTTGGCGTCGCCGCGCAGCACCTCGGCCGGCGTGTAGAGATACGCGACGTTGCGCTCCAGCGCCATCGCGATCAGCGTGGTGGCGATGGCGGCCACCACGATGGCGAGCAGCACGAACAGCAGGCGGCGGCGGCGGACAGGATTCATCGGTCAGCGTTCCAGGTCGACGGGGGCGGCGCTGCGGCGTGCGTCGCGCGCCACGCGCTGGCGGGCGGCGCGGAGTTCGCGCCGCACCTGCAGGCGCGGGGCCAGGAAATCCCAGCCCAGCACGATGGCGAACACGGCGTACGCGCCGATGACGTACTCGAGGTAGCTCATGGCGCGGCCTCCTTCGCGGCGGCGAGTTTCGCGACCCAGTCCTTGCCGGCTTCGCGTCGCAGGTTGTCGGCGCGCGCACGCGCCAGCAGCGAGCCGAGGAACCAGAACTTGGTGGCGATCACCATCAGCACCAGCGGCAGCAGCATGCTGTCGTCCATGCTGGATTCGCCGAACACGCGGATGGTCTGGCCTTGGTGCAGCGAGTTCCACCACACCACCGAGTAGCGGATCACCGGCAGCAGCGCCACGCCGACGATGGCCAGCAGGCCGGCGGCGCGTGCCGCGCTGCGGCGGTCGTCGATGGCGCCGTACAGGCCCATCACGCCGAGATACAGGAACAGCAGGATCAGTTCGGTGGTCAGGCGCGGGTCCCAGTCCCACCACGTGCCCCACATCGGCTTGCCCCAGATGCTGCCGGTGGCCAGGGTGATGACGGTGAACGCGGCGCCGGTGGGCGCGCAGGCCATCGCCAGGATCTCGCACAGCTTGATGCGCCATACCAGCGCGATGGCGGCGTAGAACGCCATCAGGCCGAACACGAACATGCTCATCCATGCGCTGGGCACGTGGATGTAGAGGATGCGGAAGCTGTCGCCCTGCTGGTAGTCGGCCGGCACCACGAACAGCGCCTGCCACAGGCCAAGCCCGAGCAGCACGATGGCGGCCAGGTAGCACCACGGCGTCCAGCGCGCCGCGAAGCGGTCGAAGTAGGGCGGTGAACCGAGTTGGTGGAACCAGCGGACGAGAGGATTCATGCGGCGGCGTAGGTCTTCAGGTCAGGGCGATGCGGATCGCCGCGGCGGCGGCCAGCGGCGCCAGCAGCAGCGAGAGCAACAGGCCGGCGGCCAGCCAGAGGAGGGCGCCGGAGGCATCCAGCCCTTGTGCGCTGGCGGCGACGGCACCCGCGCCGAACACCAGCACGGGCACGTACAGCGGCAACGCCAGCAAGGCCACAAGGATACCAGAGCGCCTCATGCCGACCGTCAGTGCGGCGACCACGGCGCCCAGCAGGCTCAGCAGCGGCGTGCCCAGTGCCAGCGTGGCGAGCAGCATCGGCAATTCGCTACGTGGCAGGTGCAGCATCTCGCCGAGCAGCGGCGCGGCGAGGATCATCGGCAGCGCAGTGGTGGCCCAGTGGGTCAGCACGCGCACCAGCACCAGCCAGGCCAGCGGTACCGGCGCGAGGATCCATTGTTCGAGCGAACCGTCTTCGGCATCACCGCGGAACAGCGTATCCAGCGACAGCAGCCCGGCCAGCAGCACGGCCACCCACACCACGGCCGGGGCAACCTTCGACAGCACCAGCGGCGCGGTGCCCAGGCCCAGCGCGAACAGCACGACCACCAGCAGCGCGAACAGCGCCGGCTGCAGCGCATCGCCACGGCGACGCCACAGCAGTTGCACGTCGCGCACGACCAGGGCGCGGGCGGTCTGGAACAGGGACGGCGCGGTGCTCATGCGGGACGCTCCATCACCAGCATGCGCGTCTGCACCGGCGGCGCGGCATAGGCGCCGTGGGTGGTGACCAGCGCCGCGCCGCCATCACGCAGGTGCGCGGAGATCATCCGGTTCACCAGATTGATGCCGTCCAGGTCGAGATTGGCGTAGGGCTCGTCCAGCAGCCACAGCGGCGACGGCGACAGCCACAGGCGCGCCAGCGACAGGCGCTTCTTCTGCCCGGCGGACAGCTGGCGGGCGAGGGCGTCCTCGTAACCGGCCAGGCCCACCATCGCCAGCGCGTTGCCCGGCATCTGGCGCGCGCGGCGGCCGTGCAGGCCGCAGAGGAAGTTGAGGTTCTCGAGCGTGTTCAGGTCGGCCTTCAACGCGGGCAGATGGCCGAGGTAGGCCATCGCATGCGCCCGCCGCGAGGGGCCGGCGGGCTGCCCGTCGATGTGGATCTCGCCGGCATCGGCGCGCAGCAGGCCGGCCAGCACCCGCAGCAGGGTGGTCTTGCCGACCCCGTTGCCGCCCTGCACCAGCAGTGCCTCGCCCGCATCCACGGCGAACTCCAGCGGCCCGAACACCGCTTCGTCATTGCGCGAGAACGCCAGGGCGCGGGCGGCCAGCAACGGCGGGTGGCGGGGAGCGGCGTCGGTCATCGGATCGGGCGTTCCCGCGAGGGAGGCTGGGGTGTCCTGGGGGCTCAGCCGCCCATTCTAGACGGAGGCGCCGGTCCGGCCGCCTGCGACCGACGGTCGCGGCCGGGAATCCGCGTTCCTAGCCCACCCAGTCGGTATGCGGATCGCCGTCGGCCTGCGGCGGGCGCGGCCACATCATCCGCAGCCGCACCGGTGCGTCGGCGTGCCAGAACAGCGTGCCGCCCTGGCCGAACTCGCGCGCGAGGCCATCGGCCTGCTCCAGCGTGGCGTCCAGCACCAGGCAGCCGTGTTCGACCATGCCGCCCTGGTTGTTGCAGCCCAGCGCAGGGTGGAACGCCAGCCCCAGCGTGTGCAGGCGCGCGTGCAGGCGCTCCTGCGCGTCGTCATTGAGATGCCGCGGTGTATCGCCGGGCGGCGGATTCCAGGCAGTGATGAACAGATAGCGGCTGGCCATGACCTGCCGCTCGACGTCCTCGGCGGTCATGCCGCTGCGGAACAGCCATTCCTGGCGACCCACGCTGGCGAAGTAGTGCGCGGCGGCCCAGGCGGTGGCCAGCCGCGCGCGTTCCGCCTCGGGGACATCCCCGGTTCCGGTGCCATCGGCGGGAACGCTGTGTTCGGCCATGGCCGCATCATCGCGCGTAATGGCGAGCGCGTACACTCCGCCTTCCCCCACATCGAGTGCCTGAACCGGGATGTTCCAGCCCCAGACCAAGCTGCCCAAGGTGGGCACCACCATCTTCACCGTGATGTCGCAGCTGGCCGCCGAGCATGGCGCGGTCAACCTGGGGCAGGGTTTCCCCGATTTCGCGGTGCCGTCGCGGTTGGTGGACGAACTGGACGCCGCCATGCGCGCCGGCCACAACCAGTACGCGCCGATGACCGGCGTGGCGCCGTTGCGCCAGGCCATCGCCGAGAAGGTGCTGCGCTGCTACGGCCGCGAGGTGAACCCGGATACCGAGATCACCGTGACCAGCGGCGCCACCGAGGCGCTGTTCAATGCCATCCATGCGGTGGTGCGCCCGGGCGAAGAAGTCATCGTGCTGGACCCGGCCTACGACAGCTACGAACCGGCCATCGACCTGGCCGGCGCGCGCGCCGTGCACGTACCGCTGGACCCGCAGACGTTCGCGGTGGACTGGGACCGCGTGCGCGCGGCCGTCACGCCGAAGACGCGCCTGCTGATCGTCAACAGCCCGCACAACCCGTCCGGCGCGATGTTCGATGAATCCGACATCCGCGCGCTGTCCGCGCTGCTGGAAGGCACCGGCATCTACCTGATCTCGGACGAGGTGTACGAGCACATCGTCTTCGATGGCCGCCGCCACGAATCGATCCTGCGCTACCCGGAACTCGCCGCGCGTGCGTTCGTCGTGTCCAGCTTCGGCAAGACCTACCACTGCACCGGCTGGAAGATCGGCTACGCCATTGCGCCGCCGGCGCTGAGCGCGGAGTTCCGCAAGGTGCACCAGTACAACGTGTTCTGCACCTTCGCCCCGGCGCAGCACGCCTTCGCTGCGATGATCCGTGATGAGCCGGAGCACTACGAGCAGCTGGGCGCGTTCTACCAGGAGAAGCGCGACCGTTTCCGCGAGCAGTTGCTGGGCACGAAATTCACGCCGCTGCCGGTGCCGGGCGGCTACTTCCAACTGGTCGACTATTCGGCGGTCAGCGACCTGCCGGATGCCGAGTTCGTGAAGTGGCTGACCATCGAGCACGGCGTCACCGCCATTCCGCTGTCGCCGTTCTATGAAACGCCGCCCGCGGACCAGCGCCTGGCACGGCTGTGCTTCGCCAAGAACGAGGCGACGCTGGACGCGGCGATCGAACGGTTGAAGCAGCTGTGAGCGGCAAGGCGGCGGCGATGCAGGATCTCCGCATTTCCCTCGTCCAGGGCGAGACGCGCTGGCATGATCCGGCGGGTAACCGCGACTACTACGGCGACCTGATCGCACCGCTGGCGGGGCAGAGCGATCTGGTCATCCTGCCGGAGACCTTCACCAGCGGCTTCAGCAACGAGGCGATCGACCAGGCCGAAGGCATGGACGGCGCCACGGTGACATGGATCCGCGAACAGGCGGCGAAACTCGATGCCGCCGTCACCGGCAGCGTGCAACTGCGCACGGCCGATGGCGTGTTCAATCGCCTGCTGTTCGCGACGCCGGATGGCGAACTGCAGTACTACGACAAGCGCCATCTGTTCCGGTACGCCAACGAACACCAGCGCTACGCCGCCGGACGCGATCGGCTGACGGTGGAGTGGAAAGGCTGGCGGATCAATCCACTGGTCTGCTACGACCTGCGCTTCCCGGTGTTCGCGCGGAATCGGTACGACGTCGAACGTGCGGGGCAGCTGGATTTCGATCTGCAGTTGTTCGTGGCGAACTGGCCGGCGGCGCGGGCGTATCCGTGGAAGACGCTGCTGCGTGCGCGGGCGATCGAGAACCTGTGCTACGTGGCGGCGGTGAATCGCGCGGGCACGGACGGCAACGGGCATGCGTATTCGGGCGACAGTGCGATCATCGACATGCTGGGGCAGCCGCTGGTGGAGTTGCCGGCGGGCGAGGGCGTGGTAACGACGACGATCTCGGCCGACGCGCTGGCGGCGCACCGGGAACGGTTCCCGGCGATGCTGGATGCGGACCGGTTCGACTTACGCTGAGTTGCGCCCCTCTCCCACCGGGAGAGGGGTTGGGGTGAGGGGCAACGAAGTCCGTGTCTTTACCGCCCTTGGCTGCCACCACATCCACGGCGACCCTTAGCTCGATGGCCTTGCGGGATGGGGTTTCTTCTTTCAAGCATGGTGCCGCTCACCGCGGGGGCCTTCTTTCTTTGCTTGTGCAAAGAAAGAAGCAAAGAAACACACCCCAGGCGGCACGCCCTCCGCGCTGCGCGCTTCGGGTCCGCGAGCGGGCCGGGAATTTCCGTAAGGCACATCCATGTGCCATACGGAAACGCCGCCCATCCAGGGCGGCGCCCTGCGGGTTTTACCCGACCCACTCGCCCTGCCTCATGGGGGCCCAAAAGCCCAGAGCGACAGCGTGCACGTACTCGGAATCTTCGTTTTTTATCTCTGGGGCCCCTGAGGTCCGGCAGTCGTGGCGGGTAAAACCCTGCAGGGGCGGCGCACAGGGATGTGCACCGTTTTCGGCCGGGGCAGGATGCCTCGTCCGAAAATTCCCGCCGCGACTGCGCACCCGCCGCGCAGCGGCGGGCGGACCGCCGTGGGGTGTTTCTTTTGCCTACTTTTCTTTGCACAAGCAAAGAAAAGTAGGGCCTCCGCGGCGAGCGGCGGCATGCTTGAATAAAAGAAGATCCGTCCCGCAGGGCCATCGAACCAGAGGCCATCGCGGACGTGGTGACAACACTGGAAGGCCTGAAGACACGGACTTCGTTGCCCCTCACCCCAACCCCTCTCCCGGTGGGAGAGAGGCTTAGCCGGCCTTCTGGGGAAGGATCTGGCACACCGCCTGGCACATCGCCAGCACACGGCCGGCCTCGTCACGCACTTCGCCCGCCAGGAACAACTGCGTGCGCGTGCGTTCCACCAGGCGCGCATGGCAGACGATATGCGGCATCTCCTGCGTCACCGGACGCAGGTACTGCGTGTTGAGCGATGTCGTCACGCTCGGCGGTGCGATCAGGTACGAGAACGGCCCCAGCGTGTTGTCCAGCGCCGCCACGATGAAACCGCCCTGCATGTGCCCGATCGGATTCTGGTAACGCGGCAGCACCGGAAACCGCATCGCCAGCGACCGGCCTTCCACGTAATCCACCGGTTCGCCCTGCATGTCGAGCAGGCAGGGCGGCGGGATCTGCAACGGCACGCCGGCCGGCAAGCGGGCGCGCAGCAGGGCGTTGATGTCGTGTGCGGCGTCGTTCACCGGGTGAAACTCAGTTCGAACGAGGTGAAGAACGGTGCGCGCGGCGGAGCGGACAGCGTGCGGCCGGCGATCTGCTTCTGCACGCAGATCGCCAGCGGCGTACCGCCTTCGCGCCAGGTGCGCACCACCTTGCCGGTGGCATCCAGTTCCGCCACCACCACGAAGGGCGAGGTATCCGCCGTGGGCGTGGCGCAGCCGGCGATGGCGGAATCCAGCGCGACACCCTGCGTCTCGCGCAGGGTGTCCGCATCGCCGGAGGGCAGCGAAGCCTCGTCCGCGTCCGCCCGCTGCTTGGCCTCCGTGTAGCCGGCGGGCGATTGGGCATGCGCCAGCGATGCCAGGCACAGGCTGCAGGCGAGCAAGACGCGTCGCATCATCGGGTGCGTCCTCACGGGGCCTTCGGCGCTTCGATGCGCCAGATCTTGCCGTCGTCCTCGTCGGTGACGACATAGACGCTACCGTCGTCCGCCACGCGTACATCGCGCACGCGCTCGCCGAGCTCGTTGAGCAGGCGCTCTTCGCCGGCGATCCTGTCGCCGTCCAGGGTCAGGCGGATCAGGTTGCGTTCGGCCAGCGAACCCAGGAACAGGCTGTCGTTCCAGGTCGCGCCCGGCTTGCCGGTGAGGAAGGCCATGCCGGACACGCCGGGCGATTTTTCCCACAGGTGGTAAGGCTGTTCCATGCCGTCCTTCGCCTTGCCTTGCGCTTCCGGAATCGGCTGGCCCGAATAGTTGATGCCGTAGGTGATGATCGGCCAACCGTAGTTCTTGCCGGGCTGCGGCAGGTTGATCTCGTCGCCGCCGCGCGGGCCGTGTTCGCTCTGCCACAGCGTGCCGGTGCGCGGATCGCGCGCCATGCCCTGCATGTTGCGATGGCCATAGCTGTAGATTTCACGACGCGCGTCGTTGCGACCGACGAAGGGATTGTCCTGCGGCACGCTGCCATCCAGGTTCAGGCGCACCAGCTTGCCCTGCAGCTTGTCCAGCTCCTGCGAGGTGGCGCGCTGGTTGCGCTCGCCCTGGCTGATGAAAATGTGGCCGGCATCGTCGAACACGAGGCGGGAACCGAAATGGTTCGGGCCTTCCAGCTTCGGCTCCTGGCGGTAGATCACCTTGACGTCCGCCAGCGCGTCGCCCGAGAGCGTGCCGTAGGCGACCGCCGTGCCGGCCGTGCCGTTGTCGCCGGGCTCGGCGTAGCTCAGGTAGATGCGCTGGCTGCTGGTGAAGTCCGGCGCGAGCACGACATCGAGCAGACCGCCCTGGCCGGTGGCGAAGACCTTCGGCACGCCGGTGATCGGGGCGGATACCGCGCCATCGGCACCGACGCGCCGCAACTGGCCGCTGCGTTCGGTGACCAGCATGGCGCCATCGGGCAGGAATGCCACGCTCCACGGATGATCGAGGCCGCTCGCCACGCGGGTGACGCGGATCTGGCCCTGCGCACTGGCCAGCATCTGCACGGGCTGGGTGGCGGGCGCCGCCTGCGCTGCAGCCGGGGCCTTCTTCGATGCATCGCCGTTGGCTGAGGAATCGCAGGCGGCCAATGGCAGGGCGAGGAGGAGGGCGGTGGCGAGTCGGTAGTGGGCGTTGCGCAACGTCGTGTCTCCTGTGGGGAAATATCAGCGGTAACCCGCGGCCTGCAGTTCGAACAGTTCGGCGTAGCGGCCGCCGGCGGCCATGAGTTGTTCGTGCGTGCCGCTGGCTTCCAGGCGCCCCTGGTCCAGGACCAGGATGCGGTCGGCCATGCGGACGCTGGAGAAGCGGTGCGAAATGAGCACCGCGGTCCGATTGTCCGACAATTCCTTGAAGCGTTGGAAGACCTCGAACTCCGAACGCGCGTCGAGGGCGGCGGTCGGTTCATCCAGGATCATCACCTGCGCATCGCGCATGTAGGCGCGCGCGATGGCGATCTTCTGCCATTGGCCGCCCGACAGGTCCACGCTGTTCTTGAAGCGGCGGCCCACCATCTGGTCGTAACCACGCGGCAGGCCGTCGATCACTTCGTCGGCCATCGCGCGCGCGGCGGCGGCGCGGATGCGCGCCTGGTCGTCCATGGCCTCGATGCGGCCCACGCCGATGTTCTCGCCGGCGGTGAGGTGGTAGCGCACGAAGTCCTGGAAGATCACGCCGATGTTCGCGCGCAGGTCGTCGATGTCGTACTCGCGCAGGTCGCGGCCATCCAGCAGGATGCGGCCTTCGTCCGGGTCGTACAGGCGTGCGAGCAGCTTCACCAGCGTGGTCTTGCCCGCACCGTTCTCGCCGACCAGCGCCAGCACTTCGCCGGCCTGCAGTTCGAAATCGAGGTGACGAACGGCCCAGCGTTCGGCATCGGGGTAGCGGAAGCCGACGTTCTCGAACACGAAGCCACGCGTGATCGGCCGCGGGATGGGTGCAGCGTCGGCAGGCGAGGCGATCTCCGGTTCGATCTCGAAGAACGAGAACAGGTCGTCCAGGTACAGCGCCTGCCCGGCGACCTGGGAAAAGCCGATCAGCAGCCCTTCCAGCAACTGGCGCAATCGCAGGAAGCTGCCGGCGAGAAAGGTCAGGTCGCCGATGCTGAAATCGCCGCGCACGGTGCGCCAGGCGATGTAGCCGTAGGCCACGTAGTAGCCCAGCGTGCCCAGCGCGGCGAGCACCGTGCCCCATATTGCGCGGCGCCGCGCCAGCGCGCGGTTGGCGAGGAAGAACTTGTCCGCGAGCACGCGGTACCGATCGATCAGGAAGCGGTGGAGATTGAAGATCTTCACCTCCTTCGCCGTCTCCACGCTGGCGCCCATCTGCCGCAGGTATTCCAGCTGCCGGCGCTCGGGCGTCCACTGGAAGTTGAGCGAATAACCCAGCGCATTGAAGTGGGCCTCGCCGATGAAGGCCGGAATCAGCGCCACGGCCAGCAGCGCGATCAGCCATGGCGCGTAGACCAGCAGGCCAGCGGCGAACGCAACGACCGTGATCGCATCCTGCACCTGGCCGAACAACTGGCTCATCAGGTTCATGCGCCCCATCGTCTGGCGGCGCGCACGATCGAGCTTGTCCTGCAGGTCGGGGTCTTCGAAATCCTCCAGGTCGAGCGTGGCGGCGTGCTCCATCAGGCGCACGCTGGTGGCGTTGGTGAACAGTTCCGACAGCAGCGCATCGGCGTAGCTCACCAGCCGACCCAGCAGGTCGGAGCCGATGGCCAGCGCGAACTCCAGCGCCAGCAACGAGGCCAGCGTGTCCAGCTGACCGCTGCGCCAGGCATCGCCCAGCGAGCCGAAGTCGAGGCCCAGCCCGACCAGCCGGATCGCTTCGTCGATGATGAGCTTGGCGATGTAGAGCGTCACCACTGGCACGAAGGCCCGCAACAGGCGCAGCCCCAGGCTCGCCAGTGTCAGCATGCGACTGGTCTGCCAGATCTGGCGCAGGAACGGCCCGAGGTTGCGCATCGCGTCGAAGCGCTCGCGCAGGTTGGGCGTGCTTCGTGCGGACGCGGCGTGCGGGGAAGGCGACGGCATGCCGGGATTGTGCCCGTTCGCGGCGTTGCCGTCAGTGAAGGGCCGCGGCGAAGGCTGCGAGCAGCATCGTCAACGCATCGCCATCGCCATCGCCATTGCCGGGCCCTGAGGCTGGATGTCGAGCGACTGGCCGGGTTCGACGCGTTCGCCACCGCGGACGATCAGGCGGTCGCCCGCGGCGACGCTGCCGGTGACTTCGACCAGTCCATCCACTTCGGCGCCGGTCTTCACCGGTACGCGCTCGGCCTTGCCGGCGGCGTCCACGCGCATGACGAAATCGCCTTCGCGGCGCAGGATCACCGCGTCGCGCGGCACCGCGACCACGGTGCGCGTTCCGGCGCTGGGCAGGCCGACGTCCACCGCGGTCCCGACGGGAATGTCCAGGCCTTCGACGGCGATGCGCAGTTCCAGCTGGCGCGACGCTTCATCGCCCACCGGCACCAGGGCGCTGATGGGGTACGTGCGTTCTTCGCCGGCACTGCGCACGCGTACGTCGGTGCCTTCGGCGAGGTGGCGGGCCAGGTCGACCGGAGCACGCACGCGCACTTCCTGCGCGCCGGTGTCCACCAGCCGTGCGACTGAGCCGCCGGTGATCAGGTACTCGCCGAGTTGCGTATGGCGCTCGGCCACGATGCCATCGAACGGTGCGCGCACCACCATCTGCGTTCGCTGGTGGCGGGTCTGCGCGAGCTGCGCCTGCACCCGCGCGCGATCCTGTGCCAGCACATCGCGGTCGGCGCGCAACTGGTCGTACTGCGCGCGTGCGATGTTCTGCTGCGCCGCCAGCTGCGCATAACGCTGCTCCTGGCGATTGGCCAGCGCCAGTTGCGCCTGGATACGCGCCAGGTCCGCCTGGCCCTCCTGTTCGCGCAGGCGCAGTGCGGTGTCGTCGAGCACGGCCAGCGCCTGTCCCTTGCGCACGCGCTGGCCGACCGCCGCCACCTCGACGACACGGCCGCTCTGTTCACCGGCCACGCGCGCGTCGCGGCGGCTGATGACGCTGCCCGGCGACCAGTGGCGAGGCGCGAATGCGGTACTGACGGCGGGCGCCACGCTGACGATGGCGGGTGCCGCATCCGCCGTGTCGGCAGGTGCGCTGGCGTCGGCGTCCGGTTTCACCAGGGGGAGGGCGAGGACGCCGGCCAGCGCGATGGCGAGCAACAG
>NZ_LSIF01000017.1 GCF_001556105.1 Pseudoxanthomonas mexicana
GCGATGGACTGTTCCGTCGGGCACCGCCGCGGTTCAGTCGGCGCTCTTGGTCGCCGCGCCGGCCTTGAACAGCGGCAGCGGGTCGTAGGCGCCAGCCGCGGCGTAGATGCCGTAATGCAGGTGCGGCGGCGTGCCCTGCGCGTTGCCGGTGGTGCCGACGAAGCCCAGCGTGTCGCCGGGCTGCACGACCTGTCCGCTGGACAGGTCCGCCGCCCAATCGTCCAGGTGCGCGTAGTAGTGGCGCTCACGGCCTGGCCCGATCACCCACACCTGCTTGCCGCCAAGTCCGCCGTCGCGCACCGAGGCCACCACGCCTCGCGTCGCACTGAATACCGGGGTGCCACGCCTGGCGAAGATGTCCACGCCCTGGTGCGTGCGGTCGCTGCCGCGTGGCGCGCCGAAGGTGTCCGCGATCTGCCGCGTACGCACGCCCTGTACCGGCACCGGAAGTTCGACCGGTGGTGGTGCGCGCGCGATGTCCCACAGCATGCGGGCGGATGCCATGAACGGTCGTCCCCATGCCCAGACGAGCAGCATGGCGAAGGCCACCAGCCACAGCAGCGACCACGCGAGGCGTCGCAGGCGACGGGCGGCCGGTCGCATCGGGTGGATCAGGCCTGCGGCTGCGCGAGCTGGCGTTCCAGTTGCGCCTTCAGCGCGGGGGCCAGCTTCAGTTGTTTCGCCAGTTCATCCAGGTAGGCGCGCTCCATGAAGTTCTGCTCGTCGGCCACCATCAGGCTGGCCAGGTACATCTCGGAGGCGATCTCCGGCGTGCTGCCGGCGCGCGCTACTTCGGCCGGATCCAGCGGTTTCTCCAGTTCGGCCTGCATCCACTGCTGGAGGTCGGCATCGGTGCCGACACGGGAGAACTCGCCTTCGATCACCTCACGTTCGCGCGCGTCGATATGGCCGTCGGCCTTGGCGGCCGCGACCAGCGCCTTGAGGATGGCCTGGCTGTGCAGCTCCGCCTGCGGCGGCGGCAGGCGATCGACCGTCTGCGGCTGCGCGCCGGCGGCGAATCCGCCTTGCTGCTGCTTGTAGTCGCCGTACGCGCGATACGCCATCACGCCGATCGCGGCCAGACCACCGTACGTGGCCAGCTTGCGCGTGGTCTTGTTCTTGCCCAGCAGCAGGCCGAGTGCGCCGCCGCTGATCGCGCCCTTGCCGAAGTCGGCGTTGAGCACGCTGCCGCTGCCGCTGGAGGATTTCAGCAGATGGTCGAGAAAACCCTGGATCTTCATGCGTGGCGCACCTTGTGTTGGGGGACGATGGATTATCTGCGGTCGGCATGACCGCTTCGCAACCGTGACCGATGACATGCCCCAAAAAAAACGGGACGGCATGGCCGTCCCGTTCAGGTCACGCGAGGTGCGCAGCGATCAGGCCGCGGCGTCCTTCAGCTTCTTCAGCGGACGGACCTTGACCTTCACCGTGGCCGGCTTGGCGGCGAACCACTGCTCTTCCTTGGTGAACGGGTTGATGCCCTTGCGCTTCGGCTTGGCCGGCACGTTGACGGCCGTGATCTTCAGCAGGCCCGGCAGCGTGAAGGCACCGGCGCCCTTCTTGTTGACGGAAGCGTGCACGGCGCTTTCCAGCGAGGCGAGTACAGCGCGCACGTCCTTGGCGGCGACGGCGGTGGCTTCGGCGATGTGGGCGACGAGGCCCGACTTGCTCAGCGCTTCCTTGATCGGCTTCGGCGCGGCCGGCTTGGCGGCGGCCTTCGGTGCAGCTTTCTTGGCGGCCTTTTTCGGCGCGGCCTTCTTGGTGCTCTTTGCCATGTGTCCTGTCTCTACGGTCGAGTGGTTGGATAATCGGGCCGATCGCATCGGCAAGCGAAATGTAGGGCAAAGCCTTGGCGACGCCAAGAGCAGAATGGCACCAAAGCCGCTTTTTTTTCGCTTTTTTTCCGTTTTTCCGTCACCGCGCGTCGGAAATCACCGGTCGGCATGACGAAATCACCTCACGCACATGCATGGAAAGCGGCATCCGTCGCATGCCGCCGCGACCCGATGCCGCACCCCGGCGACGCTCAATCGTCGTCGTGCCGCGGCTTGTAGGCATCCACCAGTTTCTGCTGCACGCCGGGCGGTACGGGTTCGTAATGGCTGAAATCCAGGCGGTAGCGGCCCTGGCCAGCGGTCATGGATTTCAGTTCCGCCGCGTAGCCTTCCAGTTCCGCCAGCGGGACTTGCGCCTTCACCACGATCTCGCCCCGCACGGCATCGGTGCCATTGATGCGCGCACGCTTGCCGGCCAGGCTGCCGGTGATGTCGCCCACCTGCGTTTCGGGCACGGTGACTTCCAGGTCGACCACCGGCTCCAGCACCTGCGGCCGTGCCTTGGCGATGGCGTCGAGGAACGCCTTCTTGCCGGCGGCGACGAAGGCGACCTCCTTGCTGTCCACGGCGTGATGCTTGCCGTCGTGGACGACCACGCGGATGTCCTGCAGCGGGTAGCCGGCCACGGCGCCGCTGCCCAGCACCTGGCGGACGCCTTTTTCCACCGCCGGCAGGAATTGTCCGGGAATGGTGCCGCCTTTCACCTCGTCGACGAATTCGAAACCGGCGCCGCGCGGCAGCGGTTCGATGCGCAGCGCGACCTCGCCGAACTGCCCGGCACCGCCGGTCTGCTTCTTGTGGCGATGATGGCCTTCCGCCTTCGCGCCGATGGTCTCGCGGTAGGCGATGCGCGGCGGTCGCGTCTTCACGTCCACCCCGTGCCGATCCTTCAGCCGTTCCAGCATCACGCGCAGGTGCAGGTCGGACAGGCCGCGGATGACGGTTTCGTTCACCTCGGGCTGGTGTTCGACGATGAACGCGGGATCCTCCTCGGCCAGCTTCTGCAGCGCGATGGACAGCTTCTGCTCCTGGCCCTTGCTGGCGGCCTCGATCGCCAGCCCGAACATCGGCTTCGGGAAGGACACCGGCGCCAGGTGGATATGGTCCTCATCATGGCTGTCGTGCAGCACCGCATCGAAGTGCAGGTCGTCCACTTTGGCCACGGCGGCGATGTCACCGGGAATGGCCTGCTCGACTTCCACATGGTCCTTGCCCTTGAGCTTGAACAGGTGGCCGACCTTGAACGGTTTCTTGCCGTCGTCGACGAACAGTTGGGTGTCCTTCCTCAGCGTGCCCTGGTAGACGCGGAAGATACCCAGCTTGCCGACGAAGGGATCGTTGACGATCTTGAAGACGTCGGCGATGACATGCGCGCGTGGATCGGGGACGGCTTCTATCGGCTGCGGGCCGCTGCCGTTGGACTTCACGAACGGCGGCGGGTTGGCTTCGGCCGGGTTCGGGAACAGTCGCTCGGCGACGTCCAGCAGTTCCTTCACCCCGACGCCGGTGCGCGCGGAAGCAAAGCACACGGGCACCAGATGCCCTTCGCGCAGGCACTGCTCGAACGCATCGTGCAGTTCCTCGCCGGACAGGCCGCCTTCGCCCAGGTCGAGGTAGTGCTCCATCACCGTCTCGTTGATCTCGACCACCTGGTCGATGATCTGCTGGTGCCAAGCGGCGACGGCGCCGAGGTCGGAATCGCCGGTGGCACGCCAGAAGCAGTCGACCACCGCCTTGCCGTCCTGCGCGGGCAGGTTGAGCGGCAGCACTTCGGGGCCGAATTCCTCGCGCAGCGCCGCCAGTACGCCGGCGGCATCGGCGCCTTCGTGGTCGATCTTGTTGATGACGATGGCGCGGCAGAGGTTGCGTTCGCGGGCGCGTTCCATCAGGCGGCGGGTGCCGTGGGCCACGCCGGTGTCGGCATCGACCACGATCAGCGCGGTTTCCACCGCGGAGAGCGCCGACAGCGCCGGGCCACGGAATTCCGGGTAGCCGGGGGTGTCGATCAGGTTGACGTGCATACCGCCGTGGTCGGTGCTGGCGATGGCGGTGTCGATGGAATGGCCGCGGGTTTTCTCGATCGGATCGTGGTCCGACACGGTGGTGCCGCGTTCGATGGTGCCTGCCACCTGGAGGGCGCCGCCGGCATGCAGCAGGGCTTCGAACAACGTTGTTTTGCCGGCGCCGGGGTGGCCCGCCAGGGCCACGTTGCGGATCTGTTGCGTGCTGTACGACATGAGGCCGTTCCTCCCGAAGGTTGGGGTCGAAGGGCCGTCATGGCAGTCCGGGCTGAGCGCATCCCGTGAGCGTGGCGCTCGGCGGGCGGTCATGGCGGACGGCCAGCATCGGCATGCCGGCAGACGGGGTCAAGCCGCACTGCGGTACATGCCGTGAACCTCCACGGGTGTACCCTGCGCATCCCCTGACCCGATGGAGCACGATCATGGCTTTGAAGCGTTACGCGGATGCGGTGTGGAGCGGCGACCTGCAGTCCGGCAAGGGCAGTCTGAGCACGCCGCAGAGCGGCCTGTTCGAAGGGCAGAACTATTCCTTCAAGACGCGCTTCGGCGACGAGAAGGGCACCAACCCCGAAGAACTGCTGGCGGTGGCCCACGCGGGCTGCTTCACGATGGCGCTGTCGGCGGTGCTGGGCAAGGCCGGCTTCACCCCGGACAAGCTGCAGACGCGCGCCGAGGCGACGATGGAGCCGGGCATGGATCCGGGACCGACGATCACGGCGATCAAGCTGACGGTGTCGGCCAGCGTGCCGGGCATCAGCGCGGCGCAGTTC
This sequence comes from Pseudoxanthomonas mexicana, assembly GCF_001556105.1. Classification (GTDB taxonomy): domain Bacteria; phylum Pseudomonadota; class Gammaproteobacteria; order Xanthomonadales; family Xanthomonadaceae; genus Pseudoxanthomonas_A; species Pseudoxanthomonas_A mexicana_A. The sequence continues at coordinate 4,630 of NZ_LSIF01000017.1, forward strand.
GAGGAGATCGCCCAGCAGGCGAAGGCCGGCTGCGTGATCTCGCGCGCCCTGTCGGTGCCGGTGTCGCTGGAGGCGACGCTGCTTTGACGGCAACCCGGGCCGCGTTGCTGGTGCATGGCGCCGGTGGCGGCGGCTGGGAGTGGAACCTGTGGCGCGGCGTGTTCGAGGCGGCGGATATCGCCGTCGTCGCGCCCGATCTGCAACTGGTGGCCGCGGGACTCGCGGCCACCGGCTTCGGCGACTACCTGCAGCAGGTGCGCGAGGCGTTGTCGGTGTTGCCACGGCCGCGTGTCGTGGTCGGCGCCAGCCTGGGTGGCCTGCTGGCGCTGCGCGTCGCTGATGCGGCCGATGCGGTGATCCTGGTGAATCCGTTGCCGCCTGCACCCTGGCATGCGGGCCTGGTCTCGCGTGCTTGGCCGGACATCGTCCCGTGGCATCGTCAAGCGCGCCTCGACGGCACGCGGCGCGCGCTGCCGGACACCGACGAGGCGACGGCCCTGTTCGCCTTCCGCCACTGGCGCGATGAATCCGGCGCGGTGCTGCGCCATGCCTACGCCGGCACTGCGGTCGAGCGCCCGGCGTGTCCGGTGCTGTTCGTGCTGTCGCAGGCGGATGACGACATCGCGCCGGTGATTACGTCGTCGATGGCGGCCGCATGGTCGTCTGAGGTGTTGCAAACGGTTTCTCCTTCCCATGTCGGGCCGCTGCTGGACCGGCACGCGCACGGGATCGCCGCGCAAGCTGTCGAGTGGCTAAACCGCGCGGGGCGCAACGGCTGAGTTCAGCCCGATTTCACCCGGTCGGGCCGAGCATGCAGCCACGCCACTCCGGCGTGGGGAGTACCCGACATGAAGCGTCTTTCCGTCGCCGTGATGGCCGTGGGCCTGCTGGCCAGCGGCGTGGCATCCGCGCAGACCTCGCAGCAGTACGGCACGTCCGACCGCTACGGCGATGACCCCTATTACGACTATGCGCGCGTGGTGCGTGTCGATCCCGTCATCGATGGCGGCTACCAGGACACGCGAAGCGCAGCGTCGCAACGGTGCTACTACCGCGATGCCGACGATGTGTACGCCCGCGACGGCTATCGCGACGATACCTACGGCAATCGCGGCTACGGCGACGTGTACGACAACGGGGACTATCGCGATGTCTACGGACAGGATCGCTACGGCGAGCGTCGCGTATACAGCGGCGGTACGGACACCGGCCGCACGATGGCCACGGTCATCGGTGGCATCGCCGGTGCGGTACTGGGTAGCAAGGTGGGCGATGGCAGTGGCCGCTATGTCGGCACGGCGGTCGGTTCCATGGTCGGCGGCATGGCCGGCCGTTCCATCTACGACAACGCCCGGCGCAACCGCCAGGTGCAGCGTGGCCAGGTCCGCGTCTGCGATCCGGAGCCGGTGAACGACAGCCGCTACGGGGGTGACTACTACGGTGACGGCCGCGTGTCCGGCTACGACGTGACCTATGAATATGGCGGCCGGACCTACCGCACGCGTACCGGTTACCACCCCGGCGACCGTATGCGTGTACGCGTGGACGTGCGCCCAGAATGATCTCCGCTTTGCGCGGACACCCGGGGCGGTAGGCAGGGCACTGCCGCGAGAGGGGCCGCAAGGCCCCTTTTTTGTTGGCGTTGCCGTTGTGCGCGTCACCACGCATAGTCCTGCGCTGGATCAACACGGGAGTGCGGCATGCGGCGTCTGGCATGGGGGATGGGTGGATTGCTGGTGTGTGCGGGCGCCGTGCAGGCGCAGGTGCAGGTGATCACGGCGGCACGCGTGCACACCTCCGATCCCGCCAACCCGGTCGTGGAAGCGATGGCCTGGGATGCGCAGGGACGCATCCTCGCCGTCGGAGGCGCGAGGGAACTGCAGGCACGCTATCCGGATGCCACGCGCATCGACGTGGCCGGCAAGACGGTGATTCCCGGGTTGATCGACGCGCACGGCCACGTCATGGGTCTGGGCTATGCGCTGATGCGCGCCGATCTGGTGGATGCGCAGGACAAGAATGAAGTGATCGCGCGGCTGCGCGCCTTCGAAAAGCAGTTGCCGCCAAACGCGTGGTTGCTCGGCGGCGGCTGGGACCAGAACGACTGGCCGGGCAAGATGTTTCCCAGCGCAGCTGATCTCGATGCCGCATTCCCCGATCGTCCGGTCTGGCTCGAGCGCGTCGACGGTCATGCCGGCTGGGCGAACAGTGCCGCCTTGCGTGCGGTGGTGACGAAGGCGCCGCGTCCGCTGGACGGCGACTGGCAACCGGACGGTGGGCGTATCGAACGTGTCGATGGCAAGCCGAGCGGGGTGTTCGTCGATGCGGCGATGGCGCTGGTCAACGCCGTGGTGCCGGCACCCGACGCGGCATATCGCCGGCAGGCGCTGGAAAAGGCCACGCAGGCCGCCGTGCGCAATGGCCTGACCGGCGTCCACGACATGGGCGTGTCGCGCGAGGACCTGGCGCTGATGAAACAGTTCGCCGACGAAGGCCGCCTGCCGTTGCGCATCGATGCCTATGCGGACGGCGATGGCGCCGCGTTGGCGGATCTGTGCGCGCAGGGTCCGTACCGCCATGCCGGCGGTCGCCTGCAGATGACGGGCGTGAAGCTGTATGCCGACGGTGCGCTGGGCAGCCGCGGCGCGGCCTTGCTGGAGGACTACAGCGACGATCCCGGCAACCGCGGCCTGCTGGTCACCGAGCCGGCGGCATTAGAGTCGGCGATGCGCAAGGCTCGCGGTTGCCGTGTGCAGGTGGCGACGCACGCGATCGGCGACCGCGGCAACAAGCTGGTGCTGGATGCCTACCAGCGCGTGCTGGGCGATACCGCAAAGACCGATCACCGTTGGCGCATCGAACATGCGCAGGTGGTGGCGCCGGAGGAGTTTCCACGCTTCGCGTCGCTCGGCGTGATTGCCTCGATGCAGCCGACGCACGCCACCTCCGACATGCCGTGGGCACAGGATCGGCTGGGGCCGGTGCGCATCCGCGGCGCCTATGCCTGGCAGCGCCTGCAGGGGAGTGGCGTGAAGCTGGCACTGGGTTCCGACTTCCCCGTGGAATCGGTCGATCCGCGTCGTGGCCTGCATGCGGCGGTGACACGACAGGATGGCGAGGACCGTCCCGACGGCGGCTGGATGCCGGACCAGCGGTTGAGTGCTGCCGAGGCCTTGCGCGGTTTCACCGTGGACGCTGCGTGGGCCGCGCATGACGAAGCCGAGGTGGGCCGGCTCGCGCCGGGTCTGCGCGCGGATTTCGTCATCCTCGACGAAGACCCGCTGGCGATTCCGGGCGAACAGCTCGACGAGCTGCATGTCCGTTCGACCTGGGTCGACGGCAAGCCGGTTTACGAAGCGGAGTAGTAGTCACGCGCGCCCAACAGGGCGCGCGCATTAAGTCACCAGTCGATCTCGCCGGTGACGATGGTGCGCACGTGGCCGCCGGACCACACGTCACCGGCGTCGTCCACGCGCAACTGCAGGCGCGCGTCGTAGCCGACTTCGCGGCCCTGGCTGACGATGTAGCGACCATCGCGGCCGGGCAGTGCATCGCGCGACGCCAGCCAAGCAGCCAGCGTCGCGTTGGCGGCACCGGAGGCGGCATCCTCGAACGCCGCGGGTGCGCCGACGAAGGCGCGCACCGCGAGGTCGTAATCCTGTGCCGGCGTACGCGCGTAGGCGCAGACACCCATGCTTTCGGTGGCTTTGGCGAGGGCGCTGATGGCGTCCCAGTCCGGTGTTGTGCCTCGCAGGGTGGCTTCGTCGCGCACCTCGGCCAACCACCAGCGGCGACCGCCATCCATCAGCGCGGGCGGCAGTTCGCCGGCCGGCAGATGGGCGAGGGCTGCACGCAGCACATCATCTGAAGCCGGGTCACCGATCTTCACGACGTGGGCGCGCGGCGTACGCACGGCGATGGTGCGGGTGGCGCCGTCGCCCTCCACGCGCAACGGCAGTACGCCAACCGCACCTTCCTGCATCACTATGCCGTCGACGGGCGAGGCAAGGCCGGCATCGAGCACGACATGCGCGGTGCCCACGCTGGGATGGCCGGCGAACGGCACTTCGCGTCGGGGACTGAACATGCGCACGGCGTAGCTCGCGCCCGGCTGCGTGGGGGCGAACACGAAGGTGGTTTCCGGCAGGCGAGTCCAGCGGGCGATGGCCTGCATGGCGGCGTCATCGAGTCCGGCGGCGTCGAGCACGACGGCCAGCGGATTGCCGGCGCCAGGGCGATCGGCGAACACGTCCAGCTGGACGTAGCGGCGGAGGGTCATGGGGGTGTTGTCGCGTGGGGGCCGCGCAGCTTACCAAGTCGCGAGTCAGACTCACCCCGTGCGGATGACCGCGGCTGGCTCCGAGGGAGCGTGGCGCGTTCGTTGCATGCGGTACGGTCCGGTCGGGCCCGGGAGCTTGGGCTAGAATCAACGGTTCACGCCCGAACGGTTCGGGCATCCCTCCCCATTCTATCCATGCCCTCCGCCACCCCCGCGTCTGATCGTTGGATCGTCCTCAAGTTCGGCGGCACGTCCGTGTCGCGTCGCCACCGCTGGAACACGATTGGCACGCTGGCGAAGAAACGCGCGGATGAGGGCGAGGCCCGCATCCTGGTGGTGGTGTCGGCGCTGTCCGGGGTGACCAACGAACTGACCGCGATCGCCGATGGCGCCGCGGACAGTGCCGAACGGGTGGCGATGCTGGAGCAGCGTCACCGCGAGTTCCTCGCGGAACTGGAACTCGATGCCGATGCCGTGCTGGGCGACCGCCTCGCCGCACTGCGCAACCTGCTGACCGATGCGCGCGCCGCGAGCCGCACGCTGGACTGGCAGGCCGAGGTGCTGGGGCAGGGCGAACTGCTCTCATCGACGATCGGCGTCGCTTACCTGCGCGCGCAGGGCCTGGACTTCGGCTGGGTCGATGCGCGTCACTGGCTGCAGGCCAACTTCCTGCCCAACCAAAGCCCGTGGGCGCAGCGGCTGTCCGTGTCGTGCAACACCGCGCCCGACCAGGACTGGCGCCGCGCTTTTGCCGGCCAAGCGAGCCGGATGCTGCTGACGCAGGGGTTCATCTCGCGCCATGCCGATGGTGGCACCGCCATCCTCGGTCGCGGCGGCTCGGACACCTCGGCCGCCTACTTCGGCGCCCTGCTGGGCGCGCAGCGCGTGGAAATCTGGACCGACGTGCCCGGCATGTTCAGCGCCAACCCGCGCGAGGTGCCCGACGCACGCCTGCTGACACGCCTGGACTACTACGAGGCGCAGGAAATCGCGACCACCGGCGCGAAGGTACTGCATCCGCGTTCGATCAAGCCCTGCCGCGACGCCGGCGTGGCGATGGCGATCCTCGACACCGAGCGCCCGGAGCTGCCGGGTACCACCATCGACGGCACGGCGCTGACCGTGCCGGGCGTGAAGGCGGTCAGCCGCCGCAACGGCATCGTGCTGGTGTCGATGGAAGGCATCGGCATGTGGCAGCAGGTCGGCTTCCTGGCTGACGTGTTTGCGCGCTTCAAGAAGCACGGGTTGTCGGTGGACCTGATCGGTTCGTCGGAGACCAACGTCACCGTGTCGCTGGACCCCAGCGAGAACCTGGTCAATACCGATGTGCTGGCGGCGCTGTCGGCGGACCTTGCGGAGATCTGCCGGGTCAAGGTGATCGCGCCGTGCACGGCGATCACCCTGGTCGGCCGCGGCATGCGTTCGCTGTTGCACAAGCTGTCGGACGTGTGGGCGATGTTCGGGCGCGAGCGCGTGCACCTGATCTCGCAGTCGTCCAACGACCTCAACCTGACCTTCGTCATCGACGAGGCCGACGCCGACGGCATGCTGCCGCTGTTGCACGAGGCGTTGATCGACAGCGGTGCGATGCCGGCCGACGAGGCCAGTGTGTTCGGGCCGAGCTGGCGCGAGATCAACGGTGCGGTCCGTCAGCGTGGCGTGCGCTGGTGGAGCGCTGCGGCTGCGCGCGAACGCTTGCTGTCGCTGGCGCAGGCCGGTACCACGCGTTATGTCTACGATCTCGACATCGTGCGTGCCCGTGCCCGCGCATTGGCCGCCATCTCGGCAGTGGATCGCCGTTTCTTTGCGATCAAGGCCAATTCCCATCCAGCCATCCTGCGTGCCCTGGTGGAGGAAGGATTCGGCCTGGAATGCGTGTCGCGTGGCGAGCTGGAACACGTGTTCGCGGTGGCGCCGTCGCTGCCGATGGAGTGCGTGCTGTTCACGCCCAGCTTCGCGCCGCGTGCCGAGTACGCCTTCGCGCTGGAGCGCGGGATCAACGTCACCCTCGACAACGTCGAGGCGCTGCAGCAGTGGCCGGAGGTATTCCGTGGTCGTCGACTGTGGTTGCGCGTTGACCTGGGGCGCGGCGATGGCCACCACGACAAGGTGAAGACGGGCGGCAAGACTTCGAAGTTCGGCCTGCCGCTGGCCAAGCTGGACGACTTCCTCGCTGCCGCGCGGTTGCTGGACACGCGCATCGTCGGCCTGCACGCGCACCTGGGCAGCGGCGTGGAAAGCGCGCAGCACTGGAACCAGATCGCCGACGAACTCGGTGGACTGGCCGACCAGATCGGCACCATCGAAACCATTGATATCGGCGGCGGCCTGCCGATTCCCTACGCCGAGGGCGACGAGCCGTTCGATCTGGCGGCGTGGGGCGAAGGCCTGGCCGCAATCAAGGCGGCTTATCCCGCCTACCAGCTTGTCATCGAACCGGGTCGCTACCTGGTCGCCGAGTCGGGTGTCCTGCTGGCGCACGTCACGCAGGTCGTCGAGAAGCTCGGCATCCGCCGTGTCGGCAGCGATGCCGGCATGCACACGCTGATCCGCCCGGCGCTGTACGACGCCTGGCACGATGTGGCCAACCTGTCGCGGCTGGACGATGCCGAGCAGGAGCCGTTCGACGTGGTCGGCCCGATCTGCGAGTCGAGCGACATCTTCGGCAAGCGCCGCAAGCTGCCATCTGCGACGGCAGAGGGCGACGTACTGCTGTTCTCCGACGCCGGCGCTTACGGTTACGTGATGGCCAGTCATTACAATCTGCGCGGCCTGCCCGACGAGGACATCATTGAGGGCGTCGTCGGCGATGCGGCGGGCTGACGCGACACTGGTTGTTTACTGTATTGCCTGCCATAGAGGGCGGGCGGCTTCTTCCTTGGACTACGCATGACGACGTTCGACAAATCCAGCATCCGTACCTTCCGTTTCGTGCGCTGTTCCTTCGAGGCGGACAGCGGCGTGGCGAGGCTGGTCTACGCCTTCGACGACGGCCCGGAGCTGACGGAAACGGTGACCATCCCGGGCGCGCCGTTCACCCTGGACGCCACCCGCGCGCAGGCCGTCGAGCAGGCCGTGCGGCTGCTGCACCTGATCACCGGCGTCAGCTACTACAAGGCCGCGGTGCCGAACGAGATCCGCATCGACGGCTATGCCATCGACGCAGCGACGGCGGTGCTGATCGAGCAGGTCTACGTGCATGGCCTGGGCGAATTCGCCTACCGTAACGGCCTGAGCCTGCACGGCCGCGTGCGCTTCCCGGTCGCTGCGCCCGCGCAAGCGGCCGCGCCTGCTGCGGGACTGCACGAGCACGCGCTGGTCGCCATCGGCGGCGGCAAGGATTCGCTGGTCAGCATCGAGGCTTTGCGTGGCGCGGGGGTCGACCAGACGGTGACGTGGGTCGGTGGCTCGCAGCTGATCGCGGCGTGTGCGGCGCGCACTGGCTTGCCGACGCTCAACATCGGCCGCGCGCTGGCGCCGGAGCTGTTCGACTACAACCGGCAGGGGGCGTGGAACGGCCATATCCCGGTCACCGCGATCAACTCGGCGATCATGGTGTTGGCGGCGCTGCTGCACGGCGTGGACCAGGTGGTGTTCTCCAACGAGCGCTCGGCCAGCTACGGCAGCATGATTCCCGGCACCGGCGAAGTGAACCACCAGTGGTCGAAGGGGTGGGCCTTCGAGCAGGCCTTCGGCGCGTACGTGCAATCGCATGTGGCTGCCGACCTGCACTATTACTCGCTGCTGCGCCCGCTGTCGGAACTGGCGGTGGCGCGGCAGTTCGCGCGCACGGATCACTACGACGCGCACTTCTCCAGCTGCAACCGCAACTTCCATCTGCTCGGCGAGCGCCCGACCAACCGCTGGTGCGGCGTGTGCCCGAAGTGCCACTTCGTGTTCCTGGCGCTGGCGCCGTTCATGCCCAAGCCGCGGCTGGTCGGCATTTTTGGCCGCAACCTGCTGGATGACACGAACCAGACGGGCGGCTTCGATGCACTGTTGGAGTACCAAGACCACAAGCCGTTCGAATGCGTCGGCGAAGGCCAGGAGTCGCGTGCGGCGATGGCGACGCTCGGCGACCGCCCGGAATGGCGCGAGGACGCGATCGTCGCGCGGTTCAACCAGGAGATCCGCCCGCAACTCGACGCCGCCGAACTGGCAGTGGCGCCGTTGCTGGAGATCGGTGGTGAGCACCGCGTTCCCGCCGCGCTGTGGGAGCGACTGCGTGCGAATTTCGCAGCTTGATGACAAACGCGTCGCCCTGTGGGGCTGGGGTCGCGAAGGCCGCGCCGCGTATCACGCGGTCCGGTCGTACCTCGCTTCGTTGCCGCTGACGCTGTTCTGCAGTGACGCAGAAGCGGTCGACGCCGCTGCGCTGGGCGACGCGCATCTTTCCATCGAAACCCAGGCGACGGCGGAACGGTTGTCCGCCTTCGAGATCGTCATCAAGTCGCCGGGCATCAGCCCCAATAGCCCGGCGGCGCAGTCGGCGGCGGCATCGGGGACACGTTTCATCGGCGGTACCGGCCTGTGGTTCGCCGAACATGCAGGCGACAATGGCGTCGTGCTGCATACGTTCTGCGTCACCGGCACCAAGGGCAAGAGCACGACCACGTCGTTGCTGGCGCACCTGCTGCGCGCGTCGGGGCGTCGCACGGCCCTGGTCGGCAACATCGGCGTGCCGCTGCTGGAGGTGCTGGATCCGCAACCGGCGCCGGAAGCGTGGGCGATCGAGCTGTCGAGCTACCAGACCGGCGATGTCGCGGCGAGCGGTGCGCATCCCGATGTGGCTGTCGTACTGAACCTGTTCCCCGAACATCTGGATTGGCACGGCAGCGAGACGCGTTACATCGAGGACAAGCTGAAACTGGTCACCGACGCGCACCCGCGCATCGCCGTACTCAATGCGGCGGATCCGAGACTGGCTGCACTCGACCTGCCGCACAGCGAGATCCACTGGTTCAACCGGGCGGATGGCTGGCACCTGCGCGAGGATGACCTGTATCGCGGCGACCTGTTCGTCATGGACACGCGTCCGTTGCCGCTGCCGGGTCGCCACAACCGCAGCAATCTCTGTGCGGTGCTGACCGCAATGGAAGCGACGGGCATCGACGCATTGCCGCTGGCGGCACATGCGCAGTCGTTCCGTCCGCTGCCGAACCGGCTGCAGGCCATGGGCACGCGTGACGGCATCACCTGGGTCAACGACTCCATCAGCACCACGCCGCACGCCACGCTGGCGGCGCTCGACTGTTTTGCCGGGCGGCGTATCGCGCTGCTGGTCGGCGGCCATGATCGTGGCGTGGACTGGTCGGAGTTCGCCGCGCACATGCGTGCCCACGCCCCACATGCGATCGTCACGATGGGCGCCAACGGGCCCCGCATCCACGCGCTGTTGGCTGAAGTGGCTGGCGAAGGTGGATTCGTGCTGCACGCCGCGGTGACGCTCCCCGAGGCCGTCGCGGCCGCCCGCGCGTCGCTGGACGGCGAGGGCGTGGTGCTGCTGTCTCCGGGTGCGCCGAGTTTCGGCCAGTACAAGGACTATGTCGCGCGCGGGCGTCATTTCGCCGAACTGGTGGGCTTCGATCCGGACGACATCACGGCGATTCCCGGCCTGGGTATCGCCTGACGCCACCCGCCACCGCTGACGCAAGCGTCCGGTCTTACACTCGGCAGGTCCCCAACGAGGAGCCTGCCATGCACCACCGCCTGTTGCTGCCCTGTCTGCTGTCCCTGCTATGGTCGCCCGCGCTGCTCGCGGCGCCCGTCGCCAAACCGGTCGAATGGAAGATCGGGGGAGATACGTTCTCCGGCTACCTCGTCTACGAGGACAGTGTGAAGACGCCGCGCCCGGGCCTGGTGATGGTGCCGAACTGGAAGGGCGTCAACGACTCGGCGATCGAGAAGGCGCATCTCGTCGCCGGCGACGACTACGTGGTGCTGGTCGCCGATGTCTACGGCAAGGGCATCCGGCCGAAGACCGATGCCGAGGCCGGCCCGGTCGCCACCGCGATGCGTGCCGACCGTCCGAAACTGCGGGCGCGAGTCCAGAAGGCTATCGAGGTACTGAAGCAGCAGCCCGCCACGCTGGTGGACCGGGCGCGCATCGGTGCGTTCGGCTACTGCTTCGGCGGTAGCACGGTGCTGGAACTGGTGCGTGCCGGCGATGCGCTGGCGGGGGTAGTCAGCCTGCATGGTGGACTGGCGACCGATCTTCCCGCGGCCGGGCCTGTGAAGACGCCGTTACTGGTGCTCAACGGTGGCGACGACACCTACGTGTCGGCCGCGGAAATCACTGCGTTCCAGGACGAGATGCGCAAGGCGGGCGCAGACTGGCAGTTCGTGAACTTCAGCGGTGCCGTGCATTGCTTCGCCGAATCCGACGCCCAGAATCCGCCGGGCTGCGTCTACCACGAACGTTCCGCCAGGCGTGCCTACCGGATGATGGCGGACTTCTTCGTCGAGGTGTTCGCGAAGTGATGCGATGGAGCGCGGGTCAGTGCCCGCGCTCGACCGCGTAGCGCGCCAGGCCGCGCAGGGCGGCGAGGGCATTGGATTCGGGCAGGCCCTCGAGGGCCTGCTCGGCCTGCGTGGCGTAGTGGTGGGCGCGCTCGCGGCTGTAGTCGAGTCCGCCGGTCGCGCGGATCGCGGCGAGCACCTCGGGCATGGCGCCCGCATCGCCTTCCTGCACGATGGTGCGCAGGCGACCCGCCGCCGCAGTGCCGGAGTGGCGGATGGCGTGGATCAGTGGCAGCGTGGCCTTGCCTTCGGCCAGGTCGTCGCCGAGGTTCTTGCCCAGCGCCTCGGCGTCCGCGGTGTAGTCGAGCACGTCATCGGCGATCTGGAAGGCGTAGCCCAACGCCATGCCGTAGTCGTAGAGCTTCTGCGGGATGTCTCCGCTCGCGCCCGACGCCATCGCGCCGAGCTGCGTGCCGGCGGCGAACAGGACGGCCGTCTTGCGCTCGATCACGCGCAGGTAGGCGGCTTCGTCGGTGTCGGGATTGTGGACATGCAGCAGCTGCAGCACCTCGCCCTCGGCGATGCGGTTGGTGGTGTCGGCCAGCAGGCGCATCACGTCCATGCGGTCCAGTTCCACCATCAGCTGGAAGCTGCGCGAATAGAGGAAGTCGCCGACCAGCACGCTGGGTGCGTTGCCCCATAGCGCATTCGCCGTACTGCGGCCGCGGCGCAGGTCGGATTCGTCCACCACATCGTCATGCAGCAGGGTGGAGGTGTGGATGAATTCGATAATCGCCGCCAGCTGGTGGTGGTCCGGCGTGGTCGGTCCACAGGCCTGACCCGCCAGCACCACCAGCATCGGCCGCAGGCGCTTGCCGCCGGCGGAGATGATGTGGTCGGCAATCTGGTTGATCAGCACCACGTCCGAGGCCAGCCGGGCCCGAATCAGGGTGTCGACGGCGGCCATGTCGGCCTGCGCAAGCGACTGGATGCCGGGAAGGGCCAGGGTAGGGCGGGGGGATTCGACGACAGGCATGGGACGATCGGCCGGAAAGTCCATGAATTATAGGCGCTCGTGGGCGGCAATGCCCTACATGTGAGCTGGGCGAACGCCGATGGCGGGGGGCACGACGGGTATACTCCACTGGTCTTTGCCCGCGTCTGGCGGGCATCCCTGAACGGATATCGATATGGCCCGCGGCATCAACAAAGTCATCCTCGTCGGCAACCTCGGCAACGATCCCGAAACCCGCTACACGCAGGGTGGCATGGCGATCACCCGGATCAGTCTGGCCACCACCAGCGTGCGCAAGGACAAGGACGGCAACCAGCAGGAACGCACTGAATGGCACCGCGTGGTGTTCTTCGGCAAGCTCGGCGAGATCGCCGGCGAGTACCTGCGCAAGGGCAGCTCGGTGTACGTCGAAGGCTCGCTGCGCTACGACAAGTACACCGGCCAGGACGGGCAGGAGAAGTCTTCCACCGACATCATCGCCGACGAGATGCAGATGCTCGGTGGCCGTGAAGGTGGCGGTGGCGGCTCCAGTGGCGGTGATCGCCCGGCCCGCGCGCCGCGTCAGGACTACGGCAACCAGGGTGGCGGTGGCGGTCAACGTCGCCAGGCGCCGGCACCCTCATCGCAGCCGGCACCGATGGACGATTTCGCGGATGACGACATCCCATTTTGATCGTGATGTTGTTGCAGCGAAATTGAAACAATCAGCATTGATTTAAAGGAGCAGTACATGCCGACATGGCTTGTGACCGGCGGCGCCGGGTTCATCGGCGGCAACTTCGTGCTGCGTGCAGTTGCACGTGGTGTGAAGGTGGTCAATCTGGACGCGCTGACGTACGCGGGGAATCTCGATACGTTGATTTCGGTGCAGGACAACGCCCTGCACGTATTCGCGAAAGGTGACATTGGAGATCGTGAGCTGGTGGCGCGCCTCCTGGCGGAGCATCAGCCCGATGCGGTGGTCAACTTCGCCGCAGAGAGTCACGTCGATCGTTCCATCGACGGGCCGGGTGCCTTCATCCAGACCAATGTGGTAGGCACGCTTGGCTTGCTCGAAGCTACGCGCGACTACTGGAAGGCGCTGGATGGTACGCGCCGCGATCAGTTCCGCTTCCTGCACGTGTCGACCGATGAGGTCTACGGGTCACTGGGGGATACCGGGCAGTTCACTGAAACGACACCGTATGCGCCCAATTCGCCTTACTCGGCCTCCAAGGCGGCCTCTGATCACTTGGTGCGCGCGTTTCACCACACCTATGGCCTGCCGGTCCTGACGACCAACTGCTCCAATAATTATGGTCCGTATCACTTCCCCGAGAAGCTGATCCCGCTGGTCATCGCGCGTGCGCTGGCGGGCGAGCCACTACCGGTATACGGCGACGGCAAGAACGTTCGCGACTGGCTGTTCGTCGGCGACCATTGCAGCGCGATCCGCACGGTGCTTGAGAAGGGACGGGTCGGCGAAACCTACAACGTGGGCGGTAATGCTGAGAAGCAGAACATCGAGGTCGTGCATACGATCTGCGCACTGCTCGACGAGCGAGTGCCGCGGGCTGACGGGCAGCCGCGTAGCAGCCAGATCACGTACGTCACCGATCGGCCGGGCCATGATCGACGTTATGCGATCGACGCATCCAAGCTGAAGAATGAGCTGGGCTGGGAGCCGGAGTACACCTTCGATCAAGGCATTGCAGAAACGGTCGACTGGTATCTGTCCAATCAGGATTGGGTGAAACGAGTTCTGGATGGCAGTTATCGCCTGGAACGCATCGGTACTACCGCGTAAGGAAGCAGGAAGACCATGACGACGCGCAAGGGCATCATTCTCGCCGGCGGTTCCGGCACCCGCCTGTATCCGCTGACGCAGGCCATCAGCAAGCAGCTGCTGCCGGTCTACGACAAGCCGATGATCTACTACCCGCTCAGCGTGCTGATGCTGGCGGGCATCCGCGAAGTGCTTGTCATCAACACGCCGCATGAGCAGGCTTTGTTCAAGGCGCTACTGGGTGACGGGTCCCAATGGGGCATGGATATCCAGTATGCCGTGCAGCCCAGCCCGGATGGGTTGGCGCAGGCCTACCTGATCGGTCGGGATTTCGTGGACGGGAAGCCTAGCTGCCTGGTGCTGGGCGACAACATTTTCTACGGGCATGGGTTCACGGAGCAGTTGCGGCGATCAGACGCGCGTACTGAAGGTGCCACCGTGTTCGGTTACTGGGTCAATGATCCAGAGCGTTACGGCGTGGCGGAATTCGATAGCGAAGGTCGGGTTGTGGGTATCGAGGAAAAGCCCGAAAAACCACGCTCGAACTATGCGGTTACAGGGCTTTATTTCTATGATGGCCTTGCCAGCGAGTATGCGTCGGAGTTGAAGCCATCGCCTCGTGGCGAGCTAGAGATCACCGACCTCAATCGTCGATACCTTGAAGACGGCACGCTGCATCTGGAGCCGTTGGGTCGAGGCCATGCATGGCTCGACACGGGAACGCACCAGTCGTTGCTCGAAGCGTCGAATTTCATCGAAACGATCGAGGCGCGGCAGGGATTGCGTGTTTGCTGTCCTGAAGAAATCGCCTTTGGTAACGGCTGGATCGATGCCGCTCAACTTGAGAAGCTGGCGGCGCCATTGGCTAAGAATGGCTACGGTCAGTATTTGCTTTCGCTTGCCAAGCGAGGTTTCGTGCGATGAAAGTCATTGAAACCAAGCTGCCCGGCTGCGTCGTCATCGAGCCTGCGGTATTCGGCGATGAACGCGGTTTTTTCTTCGAAACCTGGAACGCGGACAGGTTTGGTCAACATGGCCTGCCGACGAAGTTCGTCCAGAGCAACGTCTCCTCATCGTCCCGCGGAGTACTGCGGGGCCTTCATTACCAATGGCCCAATCCGCAGGGCAAGCTGGTCAGCGTGCTGGAGGGCGAGGTCTACGACGTGGCCGTCGACATCCGCCGTGGCTCGCCGACCTTTGGTGGTTGGGAAGCGGTGATTCTCAGTGCGGAGAACAAGCGACAGCTCTGGATTCCGGAAGGATTCGCGCACGGCTTCGCGGTACTTTCCGAACGTGCGATCTTCAGTTACCTCTGCACGGCACAGTACGACAAGGCCGCGGACGCCGGCGTCCGTTGGGACGATCCGTCGATTGGTATCGACTGGCCGGTAACTGCGCCTCTGCTGTCGGGCAAGGACGAGGCAGCTCCACTTCTGGCTGACATCGCGCGGGACCGGCTACCGACGTACGAACCATGACGATCCTCCTGTTGGGCGCCAACGGCCAAGTCGGCAATGAACTGCGGCGAAGCTTGGCACCGTTGGGCAATGTCGTGTGCACGACGCGTTCCGGTGAGTTGCCGGACGGCGAACACTGCGAAGTCGCCAGTTTCGATCAGCCAGAAGCGCTTGCCGAACTGGTCGCACGCATTGCACCTGCCGTGGTCGTCAATGCCGCCGCTTACACGGCGGTCGACAAGGCGGAGGACGATGAAGCGGCAGCATTCCGTGCGAATGCTGAGGCGCCGGGAGTGCTGGCGCGTGCCTGCGCTGCTCGACATATCCCGTTCGTGCATTACTCGACCGATTACGTATTTGATGGGCAGGGTTCCCGCCCTTACCGCGAAGACGACGAGACAGCGCCGCTCGGGGTCTATGGCGCAAGCAAGCTGGCGGGAGAAGATGCGGTGCGCGCGGCGGGTGGTAACCATCTGATCCTGCGCACGGCATGGGTCTATGGCGCGCATGGGCACAACTTCCTGCGTACCATGTTGCGGCTTGGCGCCGAGCGTGACGAACTCCGCGTGGTGGCCGATCAGGCAGGTACGCCGACGCCGGCTTATCTCATTGCGGAGGTCACCGCGAGATTGCTTGGGCACCCCGAGGGGCCTCGTGGAACGTTTCATTTGACGGCGGCTGGCGAGGCGACCTGGCATGCGTTCGCGGAAGCGATCGTCACCCAAGGCGTTGACTGTGGTCTGCTGACGAAGGCGCCACGCGTGGTGCCTATCGCGACCGCTGATTTTCCCACGCGTGCGCAGCGACCCGCCTATTCCCGCCTGGGTACAGGCAAGCTGGAGCGGGCACTCGGCACGTCCATGCCCCATTGGCGAGCAGGGCTGGAGCGCGTGCTGCACCGGATGACGGCGGCCTGACGGCGCCAGCCAGCGTGCGGTAGTCCGTGTCCCCCGTTGGTTATCGGCTTCCCGGGCCGATTGCGGACGCTCCGTCCGCAGGCTATGGTCGCTCATTCAAGGAGCCTTCTGGGGGAAGGATATGCGTAAGCATGGGGTTGGTTGGGTGCTGGCAGCTTGCCTGCTGCTGTCGCCGGCGATGGCTGTTGCCCAGGTCGATGTGGGCAACTTCATTCGCAAGGACAAGTTCGAAGCGATCAAGATCTCGCCGACCGGCGAGTACCTGGCGGCGACCGTGCCGATGGAGGATCGTACGGTGCTGGCGATCATGCGGCGGTCCGACAACAAGCTGACCGGCACGTTCGCACTGGGCAAGAATTCGCACGTATCGAACTTCTGGTGGGTCAATCCGGCGCGGGTGATCGTGTCGGTTTCGGAGAAATTCGGCCAGTTGGACCAGCCACTGGGAACAGGCGAACTGTTTGCCATCGACGCTGACGGTGGCAAGGCGACCGTCCTGGTCGGCTTCCGCATCGGCAATCAGCAGACCGGCAGCAACATCCAGCAGAAAACGTCCGAGCAGGTGCATGCCTTCCTGGTGGATTCCCTGCGTGCGGATGACAAGACCGTCGTCGTGTCGATCTGGCCATGGGGGAGCGATCCTTTCACGCGGGCGGAGCGCATGGATGTCTACAGCGGACGTCGGACGCCTCTTGCGCGCGCGCCCGTTCGCAATGCGGATTTCACGACCGACAATGCGGGCGACGTGCGTTTTGCGTATGGCGCTGGCGTCGACAATTCGCGGAAGCTCTACTACCGCGATGGCAAGGGTGACGACTGGCGCCTGATCAACGATGAAAGTGTCAGCGATCAGGCAGAACATCCGCTCGGATTCAATCGGGACCAGTCCATCGCCTACCTGCAGGTCGAGAAATCATCCGGCTCGGACGTGATCGTCGCGTGGAATGTTGCGACTGGAGAGAGGAAGGAATTGCTGCGCAACGCCAATGTCGATCCAGACGACATCATCTTTTCGCAGGATGGCGACATGGTGCCGGTCGGGGCGGTTTACCGGGACGGAAAGCCGGTAACCAAGTTCTTCAGTGACGAGGTGCCGGAAGCACGTCTGTATCGAAGCCTGGAGGCCGCGTTCCCTGGCCAAACGATATCCGTCACGTCGCGTACCAAGGACGGGAAGCTTGCTTTGGTGCAGGTCAGTTCCGACCGGAATCCCGGCGACTTCTATCTTTTCAACGTCGACGCCAAGAAATTGGATTACTTGCTAAGTCGACGCGATTGGCTGGAGCCCGATGAGATGGCGACCATGACGCCGGTGCAACTCAAGGCACGCGACGGAACGGACCTTCATGGTTTTCTGACGATGCCAAAGGGCGCATCCGGCAAGCACATGCCAATGGTGGTGGTGCCACATGGTGGCCCGTTCGGCATTCGTGACGAGTGGGAGTTTGATCCCCAGACGCAGATGCTGGCGAGCGCAGGGTACGCGGTCCTCCAGATCAACTTCCGCGGATCGGGTGGATACGGCCGTGCGTTTCGCCAAGCCGGCGCCAGACAGTGGGGGCAGGCGATGCAGGACGACGTCACCGATGCCACGCGATGGGCAATCCAGCAGGGAGTGGCCGACGCAGCTCGGATCTGTATCTATGGCGCGAGCTACGGCGCTTACGCGGCACTCATGGGGGTGGCCAAAGAGCCTGGCCTTTATAAATGTGCGGCAGGTTACGTAGGTGTCTACGATCTGCCCATGATGCATACGCGCGGAGACATCCAGCGTAGGGGTTCGGGTGAAACCTATCTCAACGAGTGGATCGGACCCCGCAGTACGCTGGGGGCGGTATCGCCGGTCAACATGGCCGATCGCATCAAGGTGCCGGTGTTTCTCGCGGCGGGGGGCGAGGATGAGCGGGCGCCGGTCCAGCACACCGAACTGATGGAGCGTAGGCTGAAGGCCGCAGGCGTGCCGGTCGA
Source organism: Pseudoxanthomonas mexicana (assembly GCF_001556105.1). Lineage (GTDB taxonomy): Bacteria > Pseudomonadota > Gammaproteobacteria > Xanthomonadales > Xanthomonadaceae > Pseudoxanthomonas_A > Pseudoxanthomonas_A mexicana_A. The sequence goes on from NZ_LSIF01000017.1 coordinate 22,490, forward strand.
GACGCTTTACAAGAAGACAGAGGGTCACGGCTTCTACAAGCCGGAGAACCAGCAGGAGTACTACACGCGGCTGCTCGCCTTCTTCAACCGGCATCTCGGCGGCGCGACGGCGAAATAGTCCAGCCACGCGTGTCCTGCCAAGCAACGGCGCCTTCGGGCGCCGTTGCTTTTCAAGCGCTTCGCATCATCCGCTTCAACACGGGCGACACGATCAGCGCCACTGCGCCGCAGCCCAGCCCGATCCACATCATCAGCCAGAACAGGTCCGCATAGCCGGTGGCAGCCTGTGCGAGGTCCCAGGTGTCGCCTTCCGGCACATCGAGCGCGGCCAGCTTGCCGAACTGCGCGGCCAGCGTTTCCGAGAATGAGGTGGCGAGCAGCCACAGGCCCATCATCAGGCCGACTACGCGCGGCACCGACAGTTCGGTGACGGCGGCGAGGCTGACCGGCGCCAGGCACATCTCGCCGATCTCCAGCAGCAGGTAGGCCAGCACCAGCCACCACACGCTCGCCATCACGCCGGTTTCGCCGACCTGCTGCGCCGCGAGTGCGAGCGGCACAAATGAAAGGCCGCCGAACACCAGGCCCAGTGCGCCCTTCAATGGTTTGGACGGGTCGCGACCGCGCCGGCCGAGGGTCGCCCACAGCCACGCAAAGATGGGCGCCAGCACCACCAGAAACAGCGCGCCGAGGTAGGTCAGTGAGCCTGCGGTTTGTGGCAGCACGATCGAATCGCGCAGCACGAGCGCGACCATCACGCCGGCCACGCCGAGGAAGATCGTGCGGGCGGCCGACGTGGAGCCACGTTCCGATGCACGCACGGCCATCACGAATGCCACCGGCATCGCCAGCAGTCCCCAGGTCGACCACGGCGCGGTGCCGATGAACAGTCCGAGGTTCGCCAGGAGATTGTCCGACCACACCAGCACGCCGGGCGCATGCACCAGCGACGGGAACAGGTCTTTCGTCAGCAACCGGTCGGTGAACATCACCCACGAACCGTAGGTCTGCTCGTACAGGGTGAAGAAGACCAGGCACATGAAGATCATCGCCATCAACGCGAGCATCTGCCGCCGTTGCGTCGCGGTGCACTGCGTGGTGATGAACCAGGTGAACCAGCCCAGCACCAGCAGCAGCACGAGCAGCATCAGCACCAGGGCGAGCGACAGTTCTCCGCCCAGTGCGAACGCGCCGTTCGCCGCCGCCCACATCAACCACGCCAGGGGCAGTACGCCAAGCCCGGCGCCGAGATAGATCGTCCATTCGCGCCTTATGCCGAGTACGGACGCACGCAGTGCTGCCGCTGAAGGCGGTTCGGCGTGGCCCTGCAGGTAGCGCTGGCCCCACAGGAACATCGCCAGCCCCAGCACCATGCCGATACCGGCGGCGCCGAAGCCGTATCGCCAGCCCAGCGTTTCGCCCAGGTAGCCGCACACCAGCGATGCCAGCAGCGCACCGAGGTTGATGCCGGCGTAGAACAGGCTGAAGCCGCCATCGCGACGCGGATCACCCGGCGGATACAGGCGACCGACGATGCCCGTGATGTTCGGCTTCAGGAAGCCTACGCCCATGACGATCAGCGCCAGCGACAAGTACATCGTGCGCAGTGCGTCTTCGTCGCGCGTCACCACGCCAGCGTCCGACACGGCCGCCACGCCTTCCAGTGCCATGCCGGCATGGCCCGCGACGAGCAGCAGCCCGCCTAACACCACCGCTTTGCGCATGCCCAGCCAGCGGTCGGCGAGCAGTCCACCGATCACGGGAATGCAGTAGACCAGGCCGCCATAGGCACCGATCAGGTCGTAGCCGGCGCCGTCGGCGAACAGGTGGTACTTGGTCAGGTAGAGCAGCAGCAGCGCCTTCATCCCGTAGAAGGAAAAGCGCTCCCACATCTCGGTGAAAAAGCAGACGTAGACGCCCTTGGGGTGGCCCAGGAAATCATCGCGGCCGATGGTCGCGGGGGCAGGGTGGCTCAAGGAGCGCTCCGGCTTCGGAAAACCCGGCGAGTATAGGCGGCACGCTTGCCGGCGCGGCTGGACTTGCCGGGCGGCGAACGCTAGCGTGTCCGCCTTCTGCCATTCGGGAACGCGCCATGAGCTCGCCGGGGACCCCGCAACTTACCTTCCGCGCCGTCGTGCTGGCCATCGTGCTGGCCGTGGTGCTGTCCGCCGCCAATGCCTACCTGGGCCTGTTCGCCGGCCTGACGGTGGCCACCGCCATCCCGGCGGCCGTCGTCTCGATGGGCGTGCTGCGCCTGCTGGGCGGTGGCACCATCCTGGAAAACAACATCGTGCAGACGGGCGCCTCCGCGGGCTCTTCGATCGCGGCGGGTGTGATCTTCACCATCCCGGCGTTGATCCTCATGGGCTACTGGCCTGACTTCAAATACTGGTGGGTGCTGGGCATCGCCGGACTGGGTGGCCTGCTGGGCGTGCTGTTCTCGGTGCCGCTGCGACGTTCGATGATCGTCGAAGAGCCGCTGCCGTTCCCCGAAGGCAAGGCCGCCGCCGAGGTGCTGAAGGCGGGCGAGAATCCGGGCCCTGGCCTGAAGATTCTGGGCATCTCTGCTGCGATCGGCGCGCTGGTGAAATTGGCCGCGGCCAATGGTCTGCGTTTGATTCCCGACAGTTGGGCGGTGGCCAGTTATTTCGCCAACAACAAGGTGATCGGTTATCTGGGCACCGGCCTGTCGCCGGCGCTGCTGGGCGTGGGTTACATCGTTGGCCTGAACGTGGGCATCGTGGTGCTGTCCGGTGCCATCCTGTCTTGGCATATCGCCATCCCCATTTACAACGCATTCTTTCTGGGCAGCGATCCGCAACTGGCCGCTGCCATCGCGGGCGCGCCTGCCGAAGACGCAGCCTTTGCAATCTGGTCGGCCAAGATCCGGTTCCTCGGCGTTGGCGCGATGCTGGTCGGCGGCATCTGGACGCTGTTCTCGCTTCGCAAGTCGTTGCTTTCCGGCATCAAGAGCGGTTTCGCGGCCGCGCGCAAAGGTGCGGCACAGGGCGTCGCCGAGACCGACCGCGACCTGCCGATGAAGTGGATGCTGGTGGCGCTCGTGTTGTTCGTATTGCCGCTGCTCGCGCTGTACCAAGCCATTGTCGGCCAATGGCACGTCAGCATTCCGATGACGATCATCATGATCGTGGCCGGATTCCTGTTCGTGTCGGTGTCCGGCTACTTGGCCGGCTTGGTGGGATCGTCGAACAATCCGGTGTCCGGCATCACCATCGCCACCATCCTGTTCGCATCGGTCGTCCTGCTGCTGTTGCTGGGCACCGATGGCGAGCACACGGTCAACGGTGCGCCGCTCGGCGCCGTCGCCGCGATCATGATCGGTGCGGTGGTCTGCTGCGCGGCCGCTGTTGGCGGAGACAATCTGCAGGACCTCAAGACCGGTTACTTGGTCGGTGCGACACCATGGAAGCAACAGCTGATGCTCGGCATCGGCGCGTTCTCGTGTGCGTTGATCATGGCGCCCGTACTGAATCTGCTGCAGGAAGCCTATGGCATAGGCTCCAAGACGCTGCCCGCGCCGCAGGCCAACTTGATGGCGTCGGTGGCCAAGGGACTGTTCGGCGGCGAATTGCCGTGGACGATGATCAGCATCGGTGCGGTGGTCGGTGCCGTCGTCATCGCGATCGATGGCTGGTTGAAGTCGCGCGGTTCACGCTTCCGCGTCCCCGTACTCGCAGCTGCGATCGGCATCTATCTGCCGCTGGAACTGATGGTGCCGATCTTCCTCGGCGGCTTGCTGGCGCATATCGTGCAGCGCTACCACAAGATCAAAGCGGACGACGAGGCAGGGCTTGACCGCGTGCACCGTCCCGGCGTCCTCTTCTCGGCAGGTCTTATCACGGGCGAGGCGCTGATGGGTATCGCGATCGCCCTGCCTATCGTGATCACGCAGAACCCGGATGTGTTGGCGCTGCCGCTGGACCTGGGTGAATGGGCGCAGTGGGTCGGACTGGCGGTGCTTGCCTTCGTGGGCTGGCTGCTGCTGCGTACCGGCAAACGAGGTGAACAGGCATAAGCCTGCCGGCAACGGCGCAAAGGCGTGACCTGACGCCTTTGCGCCGCGGCGCGCTTAGCGCCTACCATCGGGGTTTCCCTGTTTGCCGGAGCCCCGGATGAAGCTGAAATCCGCCCTGTTGCCCCTCTGCCTGCTGGCGGCACTGCCGTCGCTGGCTGCCGCCCGCGGCCTGGACGTGCGCGACCTGCAGAAGCTGGACCGCGTGTCGTCGCCGACGTTGTCGCCGGATGGCAGCACCGTCGTGTTCGCCAAGCGCGTCGTCGACGCCGACGTGGTCAAGGCCAGCAGCAGCCTGTGGATCCGCAACCTGCTGACCCGCGACATGGCGCCGCCCAAGCGACTGACGCCGGAAGGCTGGAGCGTCAACTCGCCCTCGTTCTCGCCGGACGGCACGACCGTCTACTTCCTCAGTGCCAAGTCCGGCACGCAGCAGCTGTACGCCCTGCCGATGGCGGGCGGCACGCCGCGTCAGCTGACCGCCTTCGCGCTGGACGTCGCCAGTTACAAGCTGTCGCCCGACGGCGCGCGCGTGCTGTTCAGCACCGACACCTTCGCCGACTGCAAGTCCGACTTCGCCTGCACGAAGAAGAAGCTGGACGACACCGCCGCGAAGAAGAGCACCGGCGTGGTCTATGAAGGCCTGTTCGTGCGCCACTGGGATACCTGGGCCGATGGCCGCCGCAGCCGCCTGTTCGTCGCTGCGCTGCCGGCAGCCAAGGCCAAGCCGGTCGCCAGCGCCACCTCGCTGACGGACAGCATCGATGGCGACGCACCGTCCAAGCCGTTCGGCGGTGCGGACGAGTACACCTGGTCGCCGGATGGTGCCTCGGTTGTCGCCGCGATCCGCGTGGCCGGCAAGGGCGAGGCGTGGTCGACCAACTTCGACCTGTACCAGATCGCCGCCGACGGCAGCGGTACGCCGGTCAACCTGACGGCCGCGAATCCGGCATGGGATACCGGCCCGGTGTTCAGCGCCGACGGCAAGACGCTGTTCTACCGGGCGATGAAGCGCCCGGGTTTCGAAGCCGACCGCTACGGCTTGATGTCGATGGACCTGGACAACGGGAAAGTCCGCGAGATCGCGCCGAACTGGGATCGCAGTGCCGACAGCATCGTGCTCTCGGATGACGGCAAACGGATCTACACCACCGCGCAGGAGGTGGGCGAGCATCCACTGTTTTCGGTGGAGATCCAGGGTGGCGAAGTGCGCCGGGTCGTTGGGGACGGCAGCGTGTCGGCCTTCGACGTGGTCGGGCGGACGCTGGTGTTGTCGCGCAACACGTTGAAGTCCGGCGACGTGATCTATGCGACCAGTGACGACGTCGGCGCCACCTTGCGCGCCATCACGCCCAGTGCCGGCGAGGTGCTGAAGGACGTGTCGTTCGGCGATTTCGAACAGTTCAACTTTAAGGGCTGGAACAACGAGACCGTGCATGGTTACGTGGTCAAGCCGCACGACTACGTGGAAGGGCAGAAGTACCCGGTGGCGTTCCTGATCCACGGCGGCCCGCAGGGCAGTTTCGGCAACGGATGGAGCTACCGCTGGAATCCGCAGACGTATGCGGGCCAGGGCTACGCGGTGGTGATGATCGATTTCCACGGATCCACCGGTTACGGCCAGGCCTTCACCGACGCGATCAGCCAGCACTGGGGCGACCGCCCGTTGGAAGACCTGCAGAAGGGCTGGGCCGCGGCACAGAAGAAGTACGCCTTTCTTGATGGGAAAAATGCCTGCGCACTCGGCGCCAGCTACGGCGGCTACATGGTCAACTGGATCGCCGGCAACTGGAACGAGCCGTGGAAGTGCCTGGTCAACCACGATGGCGTGTTCGACCTCCGCTCGATGGCGTACGTGACCGAGGAACTGTGGTTCACCGAGTGGGAGAACGGCGGTACCCCGTACGACGTGCCGAAGAACATCGAGACGTTCAACCCGGTCAACCACATCGCCAAGTGGCGCGTGCCGATGCTGGTGGTGCAGGGCGAGAAGGACTACCGCGTGCCGGTGGACCAGGGCCTGTCCACGTTCACCGCGTTGCAGCGCAAGGGCATCGAGTCGAAGCTGCTGTACTTCCCCGGCGAGAACCACTGGGTGCTGAAGCCGCAGAACAGCATCCTGTGGCATGACACCGTCAACGCCTGGCTCAAGCAGCACATCGGCCAGTAAGCGTCGCGCAACGGCCGGCTCCACGCCGGCCGTTGCTTTTCCGTAGTTTGAAGGGGAGTTCCGACCGATGGCGATCGAAGCCACCGCACCATCCACCGCGCTGATCCAGAACGACATCGTCCTGTTCGGCCTCATCGCCGCCACGCTGGGCGTCGTCTTCTGGACGTCGTCGCGCGAAACGGGTTTCTTCAAGAAGTTCTACACCTTCGTTCCAGCGTTGTTGCTCTGCTACTTCATCCCCGGGCTCTACAATAGCTTTGGCTTGATCGATGGCGCTGCAAGCAAGCTGTACAACCCGGTCGCCAGCCGCGTGCTGCTGCCGGCCGCGCTGGTGCTGCTGACGCTGACCATCGACTTGAAGGGCGTGCTGAAGCTGGGCCCGAAGCTGCTGGTGATGTACGCCGCGGCGTCGATCAGCGTGATGATCGGTGCGTTCGTGGCGTTTGGCGTGATGGACGTCCTGCATCCAGAAACGGTCGCCGGCGACACGTGGGGCGGCATGGCCGCGTTGGCAGGCAGCTGGATCGGTGGCGGCGCCAACATGATGGCGATGCAGGTTGCGTTCGATGTGGACCAGACTACGTTCAGCCAGTTCGTCGTGGTCGACGTGGCGGTGGGTTATCTGTGGATGGCGGTGCTGATCTTCCTCGCCAACCGCGCCAAAGCCATCGATGCCAGGACCGGTGCGGACACCCGCGCGATCGAGGATCTCAAGGAGCGCCTGGCGAGCTACCAGAAGCAACACGAACGCGTGACCACCTCGACAGACCTGATGGTGATCCTCGCCATTGCGTTCGGCACCGTCGGTCTGGCACATGCGATCGCGGGACCCGCATCGGCGTGGTTCGCGGATGTGGCATGGGCCAGGCAGGTCAGCTTGCACGAACCCTTCGTCTGGGTAGTGGTGTTGTCCACGTTCGTGGGACTCGGCTTGAGCCTTACGCGGGCCCGCTCGCTGGACGGCGCGGGCGCTTCGAAGATCGGCTCCCTGTTCCTGTACATCCTGATCGCCTGCATCGGGATGCAGATGGACATCTTCAGGCTGGCCGACAAACCTTGGCTGCTGGCGCTGGGACTGATCTGGATCCTCGTCCACATCGTGTTGCTGGCGTTGCTGGGCAAACTGCTGCGTGTGCCCTTCTTCTACTTCGCGATGGGTTCGCAGAGCAATATCGGCGGGCCGGCGTCCGCGCCCGTGGTCGCGTCGGTGTTCCATCCCTCGCTGGCGCCGGTAGGCGCATTGCTTGGCGCATTGGGTTACGCCACCGGTACCGTCGCCGCGTACGCCGTTGGCGTTGGCTTGCGGGCAATGGCAGGGCAGGGCTGATCCGGAGCCTCTCGTAGGAGCGACGTGAGCCGCGACCGGAAACATCAACGTCGCGAGTCACGTCGCTCCTACAGAAGGCCAAAGAAAAAGGCGAAGCCATCGGCTTCGCCCTTTTGTTTTCACGTGGTTCTATACATCAGCAGCAGCGGAACCCGCTTTTGCCGCCGAACCGCGCCTCCTGCCGTTCGCGGAAGAAGGTCTTGTAATCCATCGGCTCGCGGTCGGGATGCTTCTCGAGGATGTGCCGGACGTAGTTGTCGTAATCCGGCACACCGCAGCACAGCCGCGCCGTCTGCACCAGCCGCCGCCACACACGCTTGTGCGTGGCGAAGTGCGAGAGCGGGACGAGTTCGGTGCCCATGGCTTACAGCCACACCTTCTGCTGTTCTTCCGTCAGTGCGACGTACGGCGACTCGCGGTCGGTACGCACGCTGCTGGCACGGGCCTTGAGGATCGCCTTGATCGCGTAGAACAGCACGCTGAACACCACGAACAGGAACAGCACGGTGAGTGCGGTGTTGACGTAGCTGTTGATCACCACCTGGTGCATCTGGCTCATGCTCTTGGCGGCGCCCAGCAGCTGGCCGTCGGCGATGGAGGCCTGGTACTTCTTGGCCTGGGCGACGAAGCCGACCGCCGGGTTGCTGTCGAAGATCTTGATCAGGCCCGCGTAGGTCGTGCAGATCAGCAGCCAGATCGCCGGGGCGATGGTCACCCACGCATAGCGGTCGCGCTTCATCTTGAACAGCACCACCGTGCACAGCATCAGCGCGATACCGGCGAGCATCTGGTTGGCGATGCCGAACAGCGGCCACAGGGTGTTGATGCCGCCCAGCGGATCCACCACGCCCTGGTACAGGAAGTAACCCCACAGCGCGACGCAGCCGGCCGTGCCGATGACGTTTGCGCTCCAGGAGTCGGTCTTGCGCAGCGGCGGGATGAAGTTGCCCAGCAGGTCCTGCAGCATGAAGCGGCCGGCACGCGTGCCCGCATCCACGGCGGTCAGGATGAACAGCGCTTCGAACAGGATGGCGAAGTGGTACCAGAACGCCATCATCGCGTCGCCGCCCGGCAGGGCGTCGTGCAGGATCACCGCGATGCCGACGGCCAGCGTCGGGGCGCCACCGGCGCGCGAGATGATCGTGCTTTCGCCGATGTTCTGCGCGGTCTGCTCCAGCATTTCCGGCGTCACCAGGAAGCCCCAGCTGCTGACCTTGGCGGCCACGTCGACCGCGGTGGTGCCGATGGCGGCGGCGGGGCTGTTCATGGCGAAGTACACGCCCGGCTCGATGATCGAGGCCGCGACCAGCGCCATGATGGCGACGAACGATTCCATCAGCATGCCGCCGTAGCCGATGTAGCGGGTGTGGGTTTCATTGGCCAGCAGCTTGGGCGAGGTGCCCGAGCTGATCAGCGCATGGAAGCCCGACACCGCGCCGCAGGCGATGGTGATGAACAGGAACGGGAACAGGCCGCCCTTCCAGACCGGACCATCGCCGGTGCTGGCGAACTGCGTGAACGCCGGCATCTTCAGCGAGGTCACTTCCGGGCTGGCGATGACGATGCCGATGGCCAGCGCCACGATCACGCCGATCTTGAGGAAGGTCGACAGGTAGTCGCGCGGCGCCAGCAGCAGCCACACGGGCAGCACGGCGGCGACGAAGCCATAACCGATCAGCATCCAGGTGATCTGGGTACCGGTGAAGGTGAAGGCCGGACCCCAGGTCGGGTGTGCGCCGACCTTGCCACCGAACCAGATGGCGAGCAGCAGCAGGACGATGCCGATCACCGAGATCTCGCCGATCTTGCCCGGGCGGATGTAGCGCATGTAGATGCCCATGAAGATCGCGATGGGCATCGTCGCGATCACCGTGAACATGCCCCACGGGCTTTCCGCCAGCGCCTTCACCACGATCATCGCCAGCACCGCGAGGATGATGATCATGATCAGGAAGGCACCGAACAGTGCGATGGTGCCGGCCACCTGGCCCATTTCCTCGCGGACCAGGTCACCGAGCGAGCGGCCGTTGCGGCGGCTGGAGATGAACAGGACCATGAAGTCCTGCACCGCACCGGCCAGTACCACGCCGGCGATCAGCCACAGCATGCCGGGCAGGTAGCCCATCTGCGCGGCCAGCACGGGACCGACCAGCGGACCGGCGCCGGCGATGGCGGCGAAGTGATGGCCGAACAGCACGTGCTTGTTGGTGGGCACGTAGTCCAGGCCGTCGTTGTTGATGTGTGCCGGCGTGGCCCGGGTCGGGTCCAGCTGCATCACGTTCTTGGCGATGTACAGGCTGTAGTAGCGGTAGGCGACCAGGTAGATGGAGACCGCCGCCACGACGATCCACAACGCACTGATCTGTTCGCCCTGGCGCAGCGCCACCACGCCCAGACACACCGCGCCGAGCAGCGCGAGCGCCGCCCAGCCGATCTTGGAAAAACCATTCATTCGGGAACCCTCCTGCGAGTCCGCACAAGGGTCACCCCATGCGGGAAACCGGTCAATCCGTAATGTCGGATTCAGCCTTCGACTTTGGTCGCAGTCCGGCGGCGTAGGGGCCTCAGAGCCAGCGCGAGCGCTTGAACAGGCGGTACAGGCCGAAGCAGGCCAGCGCCACGCCGGCGATCAGCAGCGGGTAGGCGAAGCGGCCCCCCAGTTCCGGCATGTAAGCGAAATTCATGCCGTACCAGCTGGTGATCAGCGTCGGTGCGGCGAGCAGGGCGGCCCACGCACCCAGCCGCTTGACGATCTCGCCCTGCGCCAGCGTCACCAGCGACAGGTTGACGCTCAGCGCGGCGGTCAGCATCTCGCGCAGCGTGTCGGTGTATTCGTTGACGCGCAGCACGTGGTCCTGCACGTCGCGGAAGTACAGCCGTACTTCCTCCGGGATCAGCGCGCTCTGCGAGCGCGTGAGCTGCGCCAGCACGTCCTGCAGCGGTGCGACGGCCAGCCGCATCTGGGTCAGTTCGCGCTTCAGTTCGTACAGCTTCACCACCGTCACCCGGCGGTAGGTGTCGGCGAAGATGTCCTTCTCCAGCGCATCCAGCGTCTGCTTGAACTGGTCGATGATCGGCCGGTAGTTGTCGACGATGTAGTCCAGCACCGCGTACAGGCCGTAGGACGGGCCGAGCGCGAGCAGCTCGGGTTCGCGCTGCACGCGTTCGCGCACTGGCGCGTACGAGAGCGAGGCGCCATGGCGTACCGTCACCAGGTAGCGCGGGCCGAGGAAGGCGTGGGTTTCGCCGAACTTGATGCGGTCGTCCACCACCTGCGCAGTGTGCACGGCGACGAACAGCGAGTTGCCGTAGGCCTCCAGCTTCGGGCGCTGGTGCGCGTTCTGCGCGTCCTCCACGGCGAGGTCATGCAGGCAGAATTCCTCCTGCAGCTTCTCGAGGATCGTATCCGCTGGTTCGTACAGCCCCACCCAGATGAAGCTGCCGTCGTCGACGGCGAGCACGTCGCTGATCTCGTCCAGGCCGATGTCGCGCCGCTTGCCGTCCTTGTCGTAGACCACGCAGTTGATCACGCACTGCGGCAGGACGGGCTTCGTATCAATGGTCGCGAGGTCATTCATGGCGTGAATCGTGCGCCACGCCGCCGCATCCGACAAGCCCGTGCCTCTCCTGTAGGAGCGACGTGAGTCGCGACCAAGAGAATGACACTCCACGGCGGCTCCTCACGCACGGATCCTGTGGAAGCCGCTTTGGCGCTTCCTTCAGGATCCGTGCTCCTTCAGTCTCCTGGTTGCTCCGTTTCCGAGGTCGCGACTTACGTCGCTCCTACAGAAAGCAGGATGCGGTCATTGCGCCACGAACCGGATCGCCTGCCCGCCCCCCGGCGCCAGTTTCAGCGTCAGCGTGTCGCCGCGGGTCACGCTGCGCTCCTCGATGACGATGTCCTGCGGCGCGGTCTTCCAGTTGGCCTTGTCGCCGTCGCGGTAGATCTGCGCGGTATAGCGGCGGCCTTCGTCGAGGAAGGACAGCGGCACGCTCAGCGTGCGGCCGTCCTCGTCGGTCAGCGAACCGAGATACCAGTTGTCGCCGCCGCGCTCCTTGCGCGCGATGGTGACGTAGTCGCCGACTTCCCCGTTCAGTACGCGGGTGTCGTCCCAGTCGACCGGCACGTCCTTGATGAACTGGAACGGCGCCGGGTTCTTCTCGTAGTTCTCCAGCAGGTCGGCCGCCATCTGCAGCGGGCTGTAGATCACCACGTACAGCGACAGCTGCTTGGCCCACGTGGTGGCGATGCCGTCGGTGGAGCGCGTCTTCATGCCGAAGATGCCGGGCGTGTAATCCATCGGGCCGGCCAGCAGGCGGGTGAACACCAGGTTGGCTTCGTGCTCGGGCGGATTGCCGGGCTGGCCCCAGGCGCTGAACTCCATGCCACGTGCGCCTTCGCGCGTGATCCAGTTCGGATACGTGCGGCGCAGGCCGCTGTCCTTGATCGGTTCGTGCGGATTGACGGAGATATGCCGCCTGGCGGCTTCGGTCACCACCTTCAGGTGATGGCGTGCCATGTCCTGGCCTTCATGCCACGCATAGTGGCGCTTGCCATCCGTGCCGGTGACCTTGGCCTGGCTGGCATCGGCGACGTAGCCGGTCTTCACCGCCGGCACGCCGACGCGCTGGTACAGGTCGAACGCATCGCCGAGTTGCGTCTCATAGTGCGCCGCGTTGCCCGAGGTCTCGTGGTGTCCGATCAGCACGACGTTCTTCGAGCGCGCATACGCACTCAGCGCCGCGAGGTCGAAATCGGGATACGACTTCGTGAAGCTGAAATCCTCGCCATTGCCGAACCAGTCGCCGTCCCAGCCCACGTTCCAGCCCTCGACCAGCACGCCGCCCAAGCCATGCCTGGCGGCGAAGTCGATGTGCTTGCGCACGTTCTCGTTGGTCGCACCGTGCTTGGGCCCCGAGGCCCAGCTCTTCAGTTCCAGGTGCATCTCCCACCACACGCCGACGTACTTCATCGGCTTGACCCACGACACATCGCCAAGCGCGTTGGGTTCGTTGAGGTTGAGCGTCAGGCTGGACATCGCCAGGCCGGCCGCATCGTCGCTGAGCAGCAGCGTGCGCCACGGCGTGTCGAACGGCGCCGCGCGCACCACCTTGCCTTCGCCGATGCCCGGCGTCAGGTCGGCCTTCAGGCGGCGGTCCTCGACGCGGGTCAGGTTCATGCCGCTGTAGTCGACCAGCGCCGCCTCATGGATCGACAGGTGGGTGCCATCCTCGAACTTGAAGGTGATCGGCGTCTGCGCATCGCCGACCTGCTGCACCGGCGTACGGTGGTACAGGTATTCCTCGCGGTTCCACTCGCCGGCCGGAATCCACCACGCCGTCGCATCGCGGGCCAGCGAGAACTCGGTCAGCTCTTCGCTGATCTTCACCTGCTCCAGGCCCGCCTGCTTCGGGAAGCGGTAGCGGAAGCCCACGCCATCATCGAACACGCGGAAAACGACATCGAACTGGCGGAACGGCTTGGCCTTTTCCTTCAGCGTGACGGTCAGTTCGTTGTAGTGGTTGCGGACGAAGCGACGCTCACCCCAGGGCTGCTCCCATGTGTCATCGGACGTGCGCGTGCGCGGCTGCACGATCTCGATGTTGCGCTCGAACTTCGGTGCGTCCAGCAGCAGGAAGCCCAGCCGCGACGGCGTGATGACCGCTTGGCCCTTGCGCGAGACCGCATACGCGGGCCGGCCGTCATTGTCGGTGGAGAGATCCACCACGATGGAACCATCGGGCGAGGCGATGCGTGGACCCGGGCCGGCATGGGCCGACGCGGCGAAGCCGAAGACAACAAGCAGGGAGAGAAGACGGCGCATGCGACCCTCGCGATTGGCAGAGGGCTGCATCGTGCGTGGCATGGCTCAGTGCGACAAGCGTCGCGGCATGAATACGTATGCAAGCACCAGGTGCACGGGCAGCAGCAAGGCGATCCACGTCTGGTTGTACTGCAGCCGCATCGGCAGCCAGTGCAGGAACCACGCGACCAATGCACCCACGGCGATGGCCGCCAGCAGCCAACCGAACCACGCCGGCGGTGTGCGGCGGCGCAACACGGCAATTGCGCCGGGGACCAGCAGCAAGCACAGCGGATTGAGCAGCAGCAGGTTGCGGTTGGCCCACGCGGCCCAGTGATCGGTGAAGCCCCAGAGATAGACCAGCACGCTGCCACCGACGAAGCACAGCAGCCAGAAGGGCAGTGCCGCGGCGACCGTGGCGCGCGGCCAGCGCTGCCCCGCGAATGCAATCGCAATGGCGATCAGCACGCCGGCGCCCAGCCACGGCAGCCAGCGGCGCGGTGCTTCGGCGGGTTCGGCGGCGATGCGGTGCGGCAGGAGCTGCATCTCCGACTGCACCAGCGGACGGCCCGCGGCATTCTTCGCTTCGCGCAGGCTGTCGGCCAGGCGCATCGGCACGTAGGCCTCTTCCCACCGCGCCATCGGCTTGTCGGCATTCGGGCCGAGGCCGAGATCGAAGCCCAGCCACATCCACGTCGCCGGTGACGCCAGCCGCACCGCCTCGCTGCGGAACGTGTTGCCGCGCGAGCGCCCGGCCAGCTGCGACTTCAGCCTGCCGCCGAGCGCGGCATCCAGTGCGTCGCGGACCTGGGTGGAGCAGTTGGAGGTGAAATAGTCGTAGCGGTAGCGCGCATTCTCGGGCTTCGCCCGTTCGGTCAGTGCGTCGGCCAGCGCCTGCGCCTGCGCGGGCTCGATGTCCAGCCACTGCAGCGACACGCCGCGCCCACTGTCGCGGTACTGCATCAGGTCCTGCTCGAACGGCAGCGCGACCAGGTAATACATCATGTGGCCGCGGGCGAAGTTGCCGACGAAGTCGGCCTCGCCCGGATCGAAGAAGCCGAAGTTGTACGAGATCGCATCGCCACTGGCGGGATCGACCACGACGATCGCGTTGTGGCCGAAACGCTCGAAGAACACCTCGCCCGGCTGCATCGTCGCGACGCCGATCCGCGGCGCGGCCCATGCGCTCGCCGCCAGCAGCCACAGCACGCCGAGCAGCGCCAGGCGCGCGGCGGCGCTACGCATCGGCCAGCACGCCGACATGGAAGGCATGCACGCGGCGCGCGTCGGCGCGTGCGACGCGGAACATGAAGCGGCCCAGCGTCAGTTCCTCGCCGGTTTCCGGCAGATGGCCGATGGCCGCGGTAATCAGGCCACCGACGGTGTCGTACTCGTCGTCGAGGAAGTCGGCACCGAAGCGCTCGTTGAAGTCGGCGATCGGCGTCAGCGCATCGACCACGAACTGGCCGTCGGCCTGCGCCGCGATCAATGCGGCGCCGTCTTCGGCTTCGTCGTGTTCGTCGTCGATCTCGCCGACGATCTGTTCCAGCACGTCCTCGATGGTGACCAGGCCGGCCACACCGCCGTACTCATCCACGACGATCGCCATGTGGTTGCGCGACAGCCGGAATTCCTTCAGCAGCAGATTGAGTTTCTTGGACTCCGGGATCAGCACTGCCGGCCGCAGCAGTTCGCGCACGCTGCCCGGCCCGTTGTCGGCGACGACGCCGCGCAGCAGGTCCTTGGCCAGCAGGATGCCGAGGATCTCGTCCTTGTTGTCGCCGTGCACCGGGAAGCGCGAATGGCCGGATTCCACCACGTCCTTCATCAGGTCGAGGAAGCGCGCTTCCACCGGCAGGGAGACCATCTGCGCGCGCGGCACCATGACATCGCCCACGGTGAGATCGGCGACCGCAATGGCGCCTTCCATCATCTTGAGGGTGTCGCCGCCGATCAGGCCGTCGGACTGCGCATCGCGCAGGATGGCCACCAGATCGTCGCGTGTGCTGGGTTCGCCGGAGAACGCCGAACTGAGGCGGTCCAGCCAGGTGCGCCGTTTCTCCGACGGTTTGTCGGAGCCTTCCGGCGCGAGGGTACTGTCGTCTTCTGACATCTCGGGGGCGTGGTCGCCCGCGGGGGCGTGACGGCCAGTCTAACCCGGTTGGGAGACCGGCGCAGGCGTCGGCGCCTCGTCTCCGCCCTCCGCTTCGTCCTCGTCCCCGGGCAGGTCCAGGCTGTAGCTGCAGCCTGCGAGCGTCTTGCCGGGATGGGAGGACACGTTGCTGACGTTGAGCACGGCCGAGTCGATCAGCATCTTGCCGGAGGCCGGATCGCGGATCTCCTCGCTGCGCACTTCCTTGCCGAACATGGCCTTGGCCGGCGTGTCGACGGCGGTCTCCAGCTCAAGCTGCTTCGCCAGCGGGCGCGGATCGGGCAGGTCGAGCACGGCGACGACGCCACCGCCGGAGAAGGCGATGTGGTCCGTGTCGTGGCCGAACACCCGGACCGGGGCGAGCAGGCGGTACTCGCTCATGAACATGTTCGCCTGCGGCAGCGGCTGCCAGCCCAGCGCGACGGCCTTCAGCGGGTCCTCGAGCAACGGCGCGATCGCCGTGAGCTGCCCGAGATCGCCACGACACTCGATCAGGGCCGCGAGGTCGGGGCGGGCCTCCTGCGCGGTGGCGGACAGCGGGAGGCACAGCGCCAGCGCGGGCACGAAACAGGCGGCACGCAGCATGCGATCAGTCTTCCGCGTAAGGATCGGCGATGCCGAGATCGGCGAGGATTTCGCGCTCCAGTTGCTCCATGCACTCGGCTTCCTTGTCGTCTTCATGGTCCCAGCCCAGCAGGTGCAGCGCACCGTGCACGGTCATGTGCGCGTAATGCGCGGCCAACAGCTTCTTCTGTTCCTTCGCCTCGCGCGCGACCACCGGCGCGCAGATCACCAGATCGCCGAGCAGCGGCATCTTCACGCCCTTCGGCAGCTTGACGCCTTCGGCCATCTCGGCCGGGAAGCTGAGCACGTTGGTCGCGTAGTCACGGCCGCGGTAGTGGCGGTTGAGCGCGCGGCCTTCCTTGCTGTCGACGATGCGGATGGCGAGGTCGGCTTCGCGGATGCGGCCCTTCAGCGCGGCGGCCACCCACTTGCGGAAACTCACGGCGGAAGGAATGCCGGTGCGCGGCAGCGCGTAACTGACGGCGACTTCGAGGCGGACAGGGCCCTGGGTCATGGCAGGCGTGATCGACGTGGAGGGGTCAGGCGGGTTCCGCTTCCGGATCCTTGCCATCGCGTGCATCGTAAGCCCGCACGATCTTCGCCACCAGCGGATGGCGCACGACGTCGCGGCTGGTGAAGAAGTTGAAGGAGATGCCGTCCACGCCGCGCAGCACCTCCAGCGCGTCCTTCAGGCCGGACTTCTGGTGCTTGGGCAGGTCGACCTGGGTCAGGTCGCCGGTGACGACCGCGGTGCTGCCGTAGCCGATGCGCGTGAGGAACATCTTCATCTGTTCGATGGTGGTGTTCTGCGCCTCGTCGAGGATGACGAAGGCGTCGTTGAGCGTGCGGCCGCGCATGTAGGCCAGCGGCGCGATCTCGATGACGTTCTTTTCCAGCAGCTTGACCACCTTCTCCACACCCAGCATTTCGTAGAGCGCGTCGTACAGCGGGCGCAGGTAGGGGTCGACCTTCTGGCTGAGATCGCCGGGCAGGAAGCCGAGCTTCTCGCCTGCCTCCACCGCCGGACGCACCAGGATCAGCCGCTGCACGCGCGATTCGTTCAGCGCCTCGACCGCGCTCGCCACGGCCAGGAAGGTCTTGCCGGTGCCTGCCGGGCCGATGCCGAAATTGATGTCGTGGGTGGCGATGGCATGCAGGTACTTCGCCTGGTTGGCGCCGCGGCCACGCACGGTGCCGCGCTTGACCTTGATGGCGACGTCCTGCGGCTGGTAGTCCGCGTCGGCGATGCGGTCGACGTTGGCGCTGTTCAGGCGCAGGTGGATGGCTTCGCTGTCGAAGGTCTCGCTGGCGGTCTCCTCGTACAGCGCATGCAGCAGCTTTTCCGCGGCGGCAGCGGACTTCTCGGGTCCGGTGATGCGGAAGATGGCGCCGCGGTTGGCGATCTCCACGCCCAGGCGCAGTTCGATCTGGCGCAGGTGCGCATCGAACGGGCCGGCCAGGTTGGCGAGGCGCTCGACGTTCTCGGGCTGCAGGGTGAATTCGTGTTGGCTGGGAACGGTCATGGGGTAGGGCGGGTGTCTCGTGGCGTGGGTCAGTGGCGCGTCTGTTCGTCCGCGTCGTCCACCGGCCATTGGTGGAAGACATACACCTCGTCGTCGACGAGGGCCTGGTCGAAGTGTTCCTCCTCGGGCGCGTCGTGGCGCTCGATCTGCAGCGGTTCGTCCTCCACCGCGATCACTTCCCAGCCCTGCTCGCGGACGAACTCGACCGCGCGGCGCATCGGGTCCGGGACAAAGCCGGGGCGCAGGTAGCAGGTGACGAACGCCCCGCCGGCCTCGACGAAATCGGGGCTGTCGGGCAGGGGGCGGGCTTCCAGGGTGAACACCCACAGGCGCGGGCTATCGAGGGAAATGGCGGCGATTCCTGGCGAACACAAGGCGGACAGGCAGCGTAACCCGGCGCCGTGGCACGGGCCAGCCGCTGCCGTTCGTCGGCTGATCCGCCGGCTCAGTCGGTGCCGGCGACACGCCCGCGCAACGAGTTGCTCAACGCCTCGGTGATTACCACGTCGACGAATTGGCCAATGAGGCGCGGATGGCCGGGGAAATTCACCGAGCGCATGTTCTCGGTCTTGCCGGTCAGCTCATTCGGGTTCTTCTTCGAGGGGCCTTCCACCAGCACCGACTGCACCGTGCCGACCATGCGCTGCGAGATGCCGGCGGCGTACGCATTGATGTGCTGCTGCAGGCGGTCCAGGCGAGCGTGCTTCACGGCATCGGACGTGTCGTCTTCCAGGTCCGCGGCCGGGGTGCCGGGGCGGCGCGAGTAGATGAAGCTGAAGCTCTGGTCGAAGCCGACGTCTTCCAGCAGCTTCATCGTCTTCTCGAAATCGGCGTCGGTTTCGCCCGGAAAACCGACGATGAAGTCCGAGCTGATCGAGATGTCCGGCCTTACCGCGCGCAGCTTGCGGATCTTCTGCTTGAACTCCAGCGCGGTGTAGCCGCGCTTCATCGCCGACAACACGCGGTCGCTGCCCGCCTGCACCGGCAGGTGCAGGAAGTTCGCCAGTTGCGGCACGTCCCGGTACGCGTCCACCAGCGAATCGCTGAACTCCAGCGGATGCGAGGTGGTGAAGCGGATGCGGCCGACGCCATCGATCTCGGCGATGGTGCGGATCAGCAGGCCGAGGTCGGCGACGTCGCCGTCACCGTACGGACCACGGTAGGCATTGACGTTCTGGCCCAGCAGGTTGATCTCGCGGACGCCCTGCGCGGCCAGCTGCGCCACTTCCACCAGCACGTCCTCGAACGGCCGGCTGACCTCGGTGCCGCGGGTGTAGGGCACCACGCAGAACGAGCAGTACTTCGAGCAGCCTTCCATGATCGACACGAACGCCGACGGGCCTTCGGCACGCGGTTCTGGCATGCGGTCGAACTTCTCGATCTCGGGGAAGCTGATGTCGATCTGCGGCTTGTTCTGCTCGCGACGCGCGCGGATCAGCTCCGGCAGGCGGTGCAGGGTCTGCGGGCCGAACACCAGGTCCACGTACGGCGCGCGCTTGACGATGGCTTCGCCTTCCTGGGAGGCCACACAGCCACCGACGCCGATGATGACGTCGCGGCCGCCGGCTTTCAGGGCCTTCCAGCGGCCGAGCTGACTGAACACCTTCTCCTGCGCCTTTTCGCGGATGGAGCAGGTGTTCACCAGCACCACGTCGGCTTCTTCGGGGTTGTCGGTCAGCTCCAGACCATCGGAGGCGGCGAGCACGTCGGCCATCTTGGCCGAGTCGTACTCGTTCATCTGGCACCCGTGGGTCTTGATGTACAGCTTCCCGCGGACCTGGTCGGGTGTGCGCGGGCGGCCGATGGGCAGCGGAACGAGGGCGGGGTCGGTCACGGCGGGGCCGGCCGTGGTCGGTAGTTCGGGGGCTTGCGTCCCGGTCATGGCGCTTAATCCAGTCGGGT
>NZ_LSIF01000018.1 GCF_001556105.1 Pseudoxanthomonas mexicana
GGGTTGGGGAATTGGACTCCAAACCGGCGTGCTACTCAAAAGCGGGGGGACGTCGAATCGATCACATGTCAATCTTGGAAAAGTACAACGTCGCATATGACAGAAGAACGGACAAGCCTGCAATAAAGTTCGCGCGCAACTGGGGTGTGTCGGCTAGAGAAGCAAGAAGAAAGTTCTCAAAAGTTCGGGATGCATTGGTAACGCAACTCGCAATGCTCGTAGGGATGCGAGTCTCGGAGTTGCTTTCTCTAGAGCGAGATCCCGTCTTCAGGCGTGCGCAAGGAGACCTAGAGCTGGATTGGATCAAGGGTAGGACATTCAAAGGTAGTAGCGATGAACGTGGCACATTGACAGAGTGGCTGGCCACCGATCGTGTGAGGTGGATCTGCGAACGATTAGACAGAATGTCAAAGATCCATAGGGCTCAGCTCCTTGCTCAGATTGGAGCCGGTTTCATTGAATACCAACAGGCAAAAACCGAAAGAGCGAGAGCCAAAATCGCGAAGGCTGAGGATCGTGCGAGGCGATCAGTCAACTCAATTTTCCTCGTTAAGACAAGTCAGAAGTCATTCGCGTTGGGTTCTATATCCGTCGCTAGTAGAACCATCCTTGCGGTGTGGATGAAGCGTGCGGCGCGCAGAGCGGGCCTGACCTGTCCTATGTCGCCCCACGTTCTTCGCCGTAGCTTCGCATACATGGTGGTTCGATACTGTCAGGGCGACATTCGCTACCTGAAGGAGCACTTCAAGCATTGGAGCATCGATACAACGCAGCTCTACGTAACACACGGCGCCAGAGATGATGAGCTAGCGGATGAGATTGGTAAGGCAATTCTCGATGCAAAGGCGGACTTAGTTTCCAGTTGGCTTGACAATGAGGTGACGTTGTCAGGAGTCGCGGGCAAGCGAGTTGCTGAGACTAGGTCAAAGCCTGAGTTTGCAGCGATTCTAAGGGAGGACCGGCGCGCGCTTGCGGCTTCGCTGGCCGAGGGCCTTGTAATAAGATCCACAGGGCACTCCTGGTGTGTCGCGGCTGGCAAGCCACCTTGTGGTGGCGTCGGCCTGTACGATCCATTGCACTGCGCTCGCTGCGATGGGGCGGTGATAACGCGCGAAGAAATCGATATCTGGCTCGCTCTGAAGAGCGAGCTCCAGATCGTCGCGGTCGAGAATGACTGTGGCCCCGGCGGCGCTCAGGCGATAAGGCGAGGGCTAGTCGCCATTGAAGAGGTCCTAGAGCCGTTCACAAGAGATATGAGCAATGGAAGCTAGAGAGCTTAGAATCCGCGATCTGCGTCTTGCAATGAAGCGCATTGAAGTTGGCCGTCCTAAAATTGTCTCCATCGAAAGAAGGATGTCGATTGCTTCGGTGGCACAAGAAGCAGGTCTAAAGCCGTCAACGATTCATACTCGATATCCAGAAATTGCTGACGAAATTCGCCAACGTTCGGGGGCAAAGGACGCGAAAAAACTTCGTACAAGTAGGAAACTGAAGGATCGAGATCGGAAGATTGCGACCCTGAAGCGCGAGCTATCTGAGGCAAAGATGCTCTTGTCGCGCACCGCATCAATGTATGCCTCTTCGCTATCGCAGATTGCTACGCTTGAGCAGGCGCTTTCTTCGGCAGGTAAAGTGCTGCCCTTCCCGAGAGGGCGCAGATCTCCTTGAGTAAGGACAGTGCTCATTAGATGTCAAAGCTCTAGCTTGTCAATCGAGAAAGAGCCCGTCCTGAACTGGTGAGTCCCTGCTGATTCCGGAGAGACCAACTCCGACTAGGCGATACAATTGTTCTTCCGGAAGATCAATGCGATTCAGAAGCGCCCCTGCAGTGGAAATGAGGTCCTCAACGCTGGTGATAGGGGACGAGTAGGTCCGGCTTCTCGTGACAATTCTGAAGTCAGACGTCTTTAGTTTTAGCGTGACAGTCCTTGCGAGGAAGTTGTTCGACATGCTTGCTTCCCGCTCGTATGCCGCCCAAGCCGTGGAAGCAATGCGGCGTATTTGAGGTCCTAAATCCTTAATTGCGAGGTCATGTGGAAATGTGTCTTCGGACGAAATCTGGCTGGTAAGGCGCTCTGGCTTCACGGGGCTGTTGTCAATACCACGTGCCAAGTCGAAGAGTCGGAGGCCCCACTTTCCGAAGTGCTTTTGCAGAAGATCAGCCTCAAGCTGTCGTAAGTCTTCTACGCTCTCAACCCCAACTCGAGCCAACTTCTCCTCATTGATTCTGCCAACGCCGGGAAGGCGTCCGACAGGTAGCTCGGCGAGAAATTCTAACGCCCGTGAGGGAGGTATCACGAATAAGCCATTCGGCTTGCGCCAGTCAGACGCTATCTTTGCTAGGTATTTGTTGTACGAGATTCCTGCCGACGCAGTGAGCCCCAGCTCGCTGAAGATGTCCGCTCGTATCCGCTCACCAATCTGCGTTGCGCTTGCTTCTCCTTGAGGCGAAGTTACGTCCAGGTAGGCCTCGTCGAGGGACAAGGGTTCAATTATCTCGGTGTATCGGTGAAAGATATCTCTGACGTGTGCGGAAACTTCTTTGTATCTAGTGAAGTTGGGTGGTACGAAGACGGCATCTGGGCAGAGGCGCTCAGCGCGAAGCGCAGGCATTGCAGACCTAACGCCGAACGAGCGCGCCTCGTAAGATGCGGCGCACACGACCGATCTGCTTCCCTTCCATGCGACGACAACGGGAAGCCCGCGAAGTGAGGGATTGTCTAGTTGTTCGACAGACGCATAGAAGGCATCCATATCGATATGGATTATCCTCCGGAGAGTGCTAGTGCTCTTCTCAACCATCATTGTTGCGACCTAACAATCTCCTGGTTCATAGAGCTCTAGTGTCTCTTCTACTGAGCGCAGGTAGGTGAGTCGGTGGTTGTAAAGGTGTGTCATGACATCGGATTCGATGTTGCGCATGGCATTTCCCGTGAGCGGGCTATGCAGCTCAAGGCGAAACGAAGTCTCCGCGTCATAGTAGGCTTCAAACGCCGTCTTTGACGCACCGAAAAGTTTCGAGAGCGCGCCATTCTCGGGATTCAGCCTTGCCAGGGTGCTTTCAATGCGCGCCTCACACTCAGAAGCCTTGACGCTCCCTTCGGCGGCCTTCGTCAGCGCCTGGAGCGAACCCCCAAATCCGCTTCTTGAAGCGCCCGGGTGAAGCGTCTGTTGGACAAGCTCATAAAGGGCATCAAGGAATGCGCGACAGGCCTTCATGTAAGACGCCAAGTCGGCTTGATTCACAGCTGCAAAGTTTGCTTCGTGCGCAATAATGTGCCGAACTTCGAACATCTTCGACATGTCGCGAAGTAGGCCATCCACATCGGGAAGTAGGAGCGGTGCATCTTGCTGGGAGGTTCCCGGAGTGGCGTCACCAAAGAGCTCTTCGTCGCTGGGCTCGCAGTACTCCTTCACTCCTCCAAGAAGAGCCTTGAATCCACCCCGTTCTTCTGTCACGGCAAACAACGTCGATAGGTTTGATGCAATCTGACTTACTTGATTGATCGACAGGGAATGCGACACCAGGTCGCCGAAAGTAATTCGGCCCTCACTGAGGGCCTGTGTAAGCGCGAAGTCGAAGCGAATGTCCTTGAAAGATTCCGCCCTCTGAAGAAATGGATCTCCAGAATTTACGAGCTGCTTAATAGCCTCTCGAGTGGCCGCCTCTACGCAAGAGGTGAGTCCCACAACGTGTAGCGCTCTAAGAACCCCGTCGGATTCGGTCAGTCGACCAAACGTTGACTCAAGGTCATAGAGTTCGAGATTGCCGTGCAGGTAGCGTCCGCGAGATCGATCGTTCTTCTCCGTGATCTCAGCAATCAGATTTCGCTTGCTCATACTGGGTTGGGTCCGTCGTTACGGCCATTCTCTCATGCGCAAGCGAATTGGCGCGTACGTGTTGGCTCGGCGTCCGCCCCGCAGTCGAAGAGGGTGGGCCTAACAAGCCCCTCGCGCGACTGGTCTGCGCAGATGCTCGCACGACTTCGTTATTGCCGAAGGTGAACCTTGAGGTCACCTCGGTACTCGGCCGACATTGAGAACTCAGGTCGGTAGGATCAAGAAGCCCAACTGGTGACCCGGCTAGCTCAAGTGACAGGGTCGTCAGGGGCAGAACGCGACTTCTCTTGGTTAGGGCGGTCATCGTCAGCATGACTAGAGTAAAGGCCAACACGGCCGAGGAGCGAACAGAGCCAGCGGGGCCCGGGTCCGTCTCCCGAAGGGCAGGGCGGTTGGAATCAGCGCGGCCGCGGCAAGCTGTAGCAGAAACGGTCCCGCGGGTGCCCACGCGGCTCGGGTCCTGCTGCCGGAAGCTGAGATTTGGCGGTCATCGTGTAGATCCTCACTCAGTTTTCGAATGAGAAAATCTGAGTTAAGCAAGTGGCGAGGACACGACGTCACTAGCTAGAGATCATCGTCGGCCTCAAGCGCCTGAACGCCCGGGCTGCCGCAGCGATGCATCGAGCTCCCATGTGCGCTGGTGCTCGCTTCAAAGCCATGCCAAGAGGCTCAAAACTGACCGAATAGCGTGCTAGTCAGCGTGCCTCAGTCGCATCTCTACGTTGCGGAGTGCGACTCGCTCGGGGATCGGCACAAGTATCGTCGTGTCTGGTTCAATCACACCGCTCTTTTGGTCAAAGCTTTTCGTAACGAGACTTCCATTAAACGTACCAACGACCACCGAACTCGATCCGGCAATGACGAGATGCCTTTGACTGTTCGCATTGCTGTAGCCGGAGTAGGCGGATAGCAAAGCAAACATAAAGAAGAGGTACACGACGCAGAAGTACCGACTCAGAATGCGGCCACCCCCTCCGTCGGCATCCCTCCATCTCATTACCGTGTGCTGAAGCCAGTATGTTCCAATGGTTCCCACGACAACACATATGATCAGCGATAGGAGTATCTCCGCCCCCGTCCTGTCTGTTCTGAACCAAAAGGACACCGTAAGAACAGCGTTGTAGAAGACGTGACCTAGAATTCCTGGCAACTTCCAGCGCCCATCTTCTCGAGCGTTGGACAGCCATGAAATGGCATAGGCCGAGGAGACCACGAGGACAGATATGGAAGCCACAATTATCTTCGGAGTACTGAGTTCAATCAGTTCGAATGACGCGTCATAGAACGCGTAACGACCTATCTGGTAGAAGTAGGAGATCAGAATTCCCGCGAGAGGCGCGAACGCCAGCAGGAATCCCTCGTATGTGAGGAAGCTCTTAGTATTCATCGCATCGCTACCAATTGGTCGAACTCCCGGCTAGACCGGCTACCGATAGCCGTGCGTGTAGCCGGGCGTGTAGCCTGTCATTCCTTGGAAAGTTGATCTTAGAGCGGCAAGATCTGACTAACAAGCTGATCCATCACCGTCGTACTAGGCGTGAGTTTCGCCTGAGAGATAGCCGCTACGTCACTCCGCTCTTGTCACCGGCCATGACTCATCTACCGATAGGGAAACTGCCTTCGTGCCCCTAGGGAAGCAACCTCACGGTGAAGTGGCGGGCAGAGATGAGTCCAAGACGTGGAGGCAAGAAGAATGCATGTCATGAAGGTCATTTCACGCGCGCGTGATGGACGCTAGTTGGTCCAGAACAGCTGATGGGATTGAGATTCCAACAGCGTCGGAACCGGCCAGGGTTATCGAAAGGACGAAGTCAGTATCGTCCTCCGAATTCCGCAAGATCTCTTGAATCCTCGGAACAACGAGTCGAGGAGCGACCAAAGCAAAAGACTCGTTCGTAATGATCCTGTGCCAGTTATCGCGATGCCACCGACCAAGTTGGCGAACAAGGCTGGATCTAAACTGAGAACTCACAGAGTGCTGTAGGAAGCGGATCCCCGCGCTGGCGACCATGAATGCCGAGAATGCGGATCCTTGAGTGAATTGCAGCGCATCACGGACGAAAAGGCCTTCCCAAGTGTCACTAACGCTTGGACTCAAAATCTCCTCAGCGGCAGAGCAAGACACTGATCTGAGGGCAAGCTCACGCTGAAGGGAGAGTGCAACCGGGAGAACGAAATCGCTGCGTTCTTGGCATGCACAAACAATCAGATAAGAGCGAACTGCATCATTGAGGGAGGCGAGAATCTCTTGGCTTGCGTTGGTGCCATCTAGCATTCGGGGCGTAGAGAGCGCTGGATCCACCAAGTCTACGGGAGGCTTGCCCTTGATCAAGGGGATGTTTGCGAGTGCGTTGACGTACCTAATAAGAGATTTGGCAACCTCGTCACGTTCTTGTGAGATCATCTCTCGCCAAAGTCTTTTCTTGCTTAGATCGACCTCAAAAGCGGGTATCGACTTGCCGTCGAGCCTCCTATCTAGAGCGTCGAGAGCGGCAACTTCCGAGCCGGCTATTGCCTCACACTCTGCAAGCAAATAGAGCGTGATGGTCATAGAGCCCAGGGGAGCCTTCGTGATTTCCTCAGACGGTTCTGGGTGGCTGCACATCCCAGGGATGATTGCCAGTGGAGCGCCCCCGATTTGAACTACTCGCCCTTCAAGTTGGCTATGCACCCAGAGCACACAGTGGCGAATCAATCGATGAGTGTATGCGGCTCGCAGTGAACTATCGGCTGATATTGAGTCAATCCTTAGTAGCGCATCGCCAAGATCTCTGATCGCGTCGATTGGTAATCCAAGATGCTGGTTGGCGACACCGGCATCGGCTGAAAGCCCGGCAGCCATAACCGCCATGTCTTCTAGCTTCGCTCTCTCGGCGGCGACTCGCGCGTCGATGAACCAAGTCCTGGCCTGCTCCCAGTCTCCTACTTTTGCTGCGCTAACTGCAGCCTCGCGTAGAGCGAACGCGCGCTCAATATTGCTTCCCTGACCGACTTCATCGGCAATCTCACGTAGTAATGGGAGAGCTAGCTCATGCTTCTGCGCCCGCCAGTAGACTTTCGCACGTGCGCGTCGCAGCGGCAGGATGTCGCCGTGCATTTCCACAGCCTCATCAACGGCCTGAAGCGCGCCATCGAAGTCATCAGAATACTCATCACGCATAACTACGACTGCAATTGAGCACAAGACTGGGATCTCAGGAATTCCCCAGCCGAGTGAGATACTTGCCATTCGTCGATAGCGTTCTTCGGTCTTCCGAGCGTCGATAGAGCTGGCTTGCTCTGCCACCCATGGGCTGTTCACAAATACCGCGTAATCAGATTGGTCATCGAGAGGTGCAAGCAACTCCGATCGTACCTCGCTCTCCAGAGCGTTGAGGCGGTCGAAAATCTCCTCCAATAATGAAACTCTCGCCAAGTTAGCCATGCCGATTCGGAAAAGTGCCGTAGACGGGGCAAGCTTCATCAACTCAAGATCTGCCACCTCTGGCATCGCGCTGGTACTCTGAACAATTGCTCTGAACTCCATTAGGAGATCAAACCAATTTGGAAGGTGATTGGCGATGCCGAGGGTTCCCAACACCTTCGCGAGCGCCGCAATCCTGAACATCTCCCGTACAGGTGGTGCCTGCAACTCAGTCTCTTGAAGCAGTGCCCCTACACAGGCCTCAATAGCGATGGACTGCGGCTTGCTTGATGCAGCGAGAATCGTGAACTGGGCAAGTCGCAGCATGGAGCTGACTGCTGGATTATCGAGATAGATCGGCTTATTGAAATCCAGCAGCTGCAGAGAGCTCCCACTCTCAGACAAGTACTTTGCTAACTCCTCCCCTCCTGTAACCAGGCTGTTCGCAACTGACGTCAAGGCAGCAGTATTCCCGCCCAAAAGCGCGTGAAGTGTGATCTTGTCAATTTCCCAAGCACCGATCTTAGTTCGCGAGAGCAACGTGGTTGCGAATGCATGGTGAATTTGCTTGGTCTCGGCAGGGCTAAGTAGCTCACGGCCCGCAGTGGATGCCAGCGGCGATACCCTGTGATTATCGGGTCCCAGCGCCTCGACCCAAGGACCTATCAATGAGTCAAACGACTCGCCGGAATCGACTAGCGGCGGTGGTGTGGTTGCTATGCTAAGAGCAGTTGAGCGCGTGAATGAGCCAACACTGAGGCTTAGGCGGTAGAGGAGCTGTCTTGTGGGATGGGGAAGTTCGGAGATTAGCCGTCTGGCGACAGTTCGCTCTGCATCAAGATCAATTGTCGATAGCCCTGATTCGACAATGGCTGTGATCTCGCTCTTGTTCCATCCGCGACTGGAAACACCCGCGACAAATGCATGAACAAGTTGGGGGTGGCCGAAGGCGCCCGTCGCATGCGCCAATCTTGCCCAAGTGCTACTGTCCCCGCCATAGGCGCTGACGAGTTCTGAGCTTTCTTCTTCGGTAAAGTAGGGGCATTGCAAGACGGAGCCCAGATCATGACCTAGAGACGAGAGTGCACGAACTGTCGGCGCCTTGTATGTCGTGACGACCAGCTGTATGTCTCGTCTAACTACTGCCTGCACGAGTGCGCTCGCCTGGTTCTCGATCCTCTTGTCGTCTACGTGATTAAGATCTTCCAGCACCAAGAGAACGCATTTCATCTCGCCCAGCTTGGATAATAAAACGCTCAATCGATGAGAGCACTCATCTACCGAAGCGTCACGAAAGTCAATCAGAAAGAATGGTGCTTCTGTTGCTTCGGCTAGACTACGGACCGCATGTGTTTTGCCTACACCGCTCGCTCCATGTATGTACAGTACTGAGCTTCGTTTAAGGGTTGCGCGGAGCGTTTGGAGTAGCTCAGCACGAATCATCATTCCTCTGGGAGCTGAAAGACTGCTGCCCGAGACAATCCATGACGGAAGGACGGCTTCCCGCTGCGGCGAACTAGGACCGCCGGAAATGCCTGTTAGGAGCCTTTCAATTGTTTGAACAGAAACGCTGATCCTAGATGCTTCATGAATCGCCGAAATCAAGTCTCCATGTGTAAGGCTTCGATTGGCGGGTTCATCTTGAATTGACTTCGTTAGAACGCGAGTTAGCAGTGCGTCTGAGATGCTGTCTATGGCTTGACTGGGCACATTGAAACGCTCCCAGGCGATAGTAGTCAGGCGGTCTTTGAACTCCTCTCTCAGAGCAGCCAAATTCGGCTGTCCGCATTCCCAATGAATACGCCGAAGAAGCTCAGATCGAACTGCATCATCGCTCCTTGAACTGACAAAGTCTCTGACTTCAGGTGGGAATTCGTCGCCCGTGAGCAGCCGCCGGAGTGGTTCAACATCAGATCCGGATGCTGCTAAGCGCCAGTACAAGAGGCCGGGCTTGCTGGCTGGATTGTCGAACGACCTCTCTATACCAACCTCTGAGGTTGTGAAGTAATGAAGGCTGACCATCTCCCGGGGATTGAGCTCGACAAGGGCCACAAAGTTGGCGATCGCTGCGCGAACTGATTCGCTGTTCAGCGTTACCTTGGATGAGGGCGTGTCTTTAACTTGCACAGCCTTAATTGCGCCGCGCGCGACCCTCGCATAGTCCTCTGCTACTTCCAAATAAATTCTTGATTTATCATCTAGATCGAGCCAAGCCAGCGCGGCCGCCGCGACCTGATAGACAAAGCCACGCAGAGAGTGGATCGCTTGACGAGCCTCGTCCGCCTTAGGGACGACGGCATAATCCTCGCTACTCATGACGTTCGATTCCTGGAGCCACGGTTGCAGAACCTCAGGGAGATGACCTGAAGTATGTCAGTCGATGCTCCTTCTGTGCTTATGTACCTCAACGCTGCGCTACACAGCAGTACTAATGGAGAGCATTTGAAACGGGGATAGGCCGGAAGAGTGTCACCGTTCTGAAGTCATCTTCACCCAAGAAGCTCATCTTCTTGCTAAAGAGATTGGCGAGCTTTTCGTCTGCGGTTGCGAAGAAAACTTGTCGCTTGCCGGTCTCAGCGATATCCGCCAAGTAGTCGAGAAGTGCCAAAGAATTCATGTCGTCCACGTGTGCCACGGGATCGTCAACTAGGAGAAGAGGGGGGGCGGAACGCAACGATGCATTGAGGGTAAGAAATACGCTAAGAACGAGAGCTGCTCGCTGTCCTGTGCTGATCTGGTTCAACGACACGAGTTCTCCCGTCGTGGACCTGACGAGCTTCCGAGTACTCAGGTCTGACAACCTGAGCTCATTCGGCACATGAATTCGCTCGAAGATGGACTGTATCGAATGGAGATTGGACTCAAGGAAGTCAGCGAGGCCCTTCTCCAGGCTGTGATCACGCTCAATGGCTGACAATGTAGAAAGAGCTCGTTCAAGATTCTGATGTTCCTTCTCTAGCCTGGAGCGTGTGGTCAAGGCGCTTCGTATCTCATGATCGAGCACCACTGCTTCGGCATCGCGCGAGCTTGACCTTTGCATATCCTCCGTGACTTGTGCGAGCTGTGAGTAAGCTATCTTTGTGGAGCTCAAGAATGCGTGCAGTCCGTCATTTGCTTTGTTTCGCGCACGAGCCGGAAGCTGCTTAACCGCGTCCGAGATTCGTATCAAAGCTGCGCTACGTTGCTTTATGAAGTCCCGTGCCTTTTCGGGATCTGAACTTGCTGATATGGAAACCGACTGGGTCCTTACGCTGAGCAGCAACTGTTCCTGCTCCTGGCGCTTTTTTTCGAGTGATAACGCAGTTAACTCCCGCCGCGATCCAATTTCGGCTCGCGCATCCGCTAGCTGCTCGGAGCTGTGAGGAACTTTATCTAGACCGCCGTCAAATTCGCTGGCGCATCTTGATAGCAAGCCCAGGAATTCTTGCTGTGTATAACCCTCCTCAGCTCGGCGCTCGAACTGAGCGAGCAATGCATCTTTGCTGGCCTGAAGCGACAACCATTCCTCGTTTAGCGCGGTAGCCGTCTCAAGAAGTTGCTCAAAGGAAAGTTCGGTCAATGTGGGGTGCAGGTGGAGGAGGTTGTCTAGAAGTGACTTTACCGTAGAAAGGTTATTGAGCTGTACGTTCTGCTCCGTACGCTCAAGCTCAAGTTCGGCATACTCCTCACTTTTGAAATCGGATATTGAACTCTCAATTCGTTGGAGAATAAGCTCATGAGATATGGACTGTTCACACAGGGGGCATGAGTCACTCGGATGCTCGGTAGCGAGTTGGCGTCCTACAGCGCGGAGCTGAGCCAAGAGCAGCTGACGGCCCTCAAACTCTGCCTTCGCTTTGGAGTGAGCCGCTGCGGTCGCGTCCGCAGATCGTGAGAGTTCTTCGGTAGCGATAGTTGTTGATCGAATGATCTCACCTATCGTCTGTTCGCCGGGATCGAGCAAGGATGCGGCGACTGGAGCAATAGCGTTCTTTACTCGTAGGATGTAATCCCGGTCCGGAAAGCTCGGTCTTACCCTTCTGTTTAGCTCCGATATCGTATTCATCAGCTCGGCGAAGCCCACGCTGCGATAGGCCTCCAAGCGATCGAGAGCTTTCAATAGCGAGTCAATCCTTTTCAATTTCGCCTCTAGCTCGACGACTTCTACTTGCATCAGTCGAGAAGAAGCAAAGAACTCATCGATCAGGTTTGCAGCGTTCTGAAGTTGTACGATCTCGCTACCAAGCTCGTCGATCGAAGCGGGGCAATCTGAAGGCGTTTGGTCAACAGCCATTCTGAGCTTCACTAGCTCATCTAGACCGTCAGGAACTACAAGTGAGGCGCCGTGCTCAAGCCAGCCGAGATCAACCAGCATGGCGTTGATGCTTGTGATGCGGGACGTAATGTCAGGACTAGGGCTACTTAGCAAATCGAGCCGCGCGCGGGCTTTCTCAATGTCCTGCAAGTTTTTGAGCAGATCGCGATTTGCAGCAGCAACAAGAGGCCTAAGATCGGCAAGAAACTCCTGCATTCGGTTCCATAGAAAGCTCGCGTCGGGACCTAGCGCGACCTTAGACAAGATGGAAGTAAGATCCTCGTCCTTCGTCTCTCGCGAAAACTCCACGGCCGCATCAGCGTTAAGGAAGTTGTAGCGGGCGAATCCTTCGAACAGATGGTTGCCTCTCTGGGTCTTCCGACCATACCACTTGAGGTCCCTTTGTTGATAGTAGGAGTCAGGCCTTTGAATGTATGGAATAGGCTCGACTGCACTTGAGAAGCTTGCCGAGGCGATCAGACGCTCGTATGTACCAGCTCTCGCAGTACCGCCGCATAGGAAGTGTTCGATAGCTTCCAGGAGCGAGGTCTTTCCTGCACCGTTAGAGCCACGTATGAGATTGACACGACCAAAATTGAAACTGCCGGTAAGGCTTCGTGAGCCGAATTTCGTGATCTCAAGTTTGCGTAGAAATGCAACCGGCTGTTGATCGGTCACCCTTTTCTGCGGCCTCCTAGGGGTAGAGAACTCCCCTTGGCGAATTGAGCGAATCACGGAAGCTCGAGGCTCCTCAGAGTCGATTGCATCGAGTCCGGCGTTGCTAAGGGCGGCGAGCCAGAGTGGTCTGAGCTCATTGGAGCTATTCGCCGTTCCAGTAGCATCGATTCTTCTTCGCTGAAGGAAGGACGTGAATTCTGACTCTGTGAGTATCAGCTTTCGCGCGTAGCTTGTGTTTGTTTCGATTGATGCCTTCAAAGAAAGCGTATCTTTGCTTAGCGACGTCGGCACAACAAAGACAAGATAGTGGTTCCAGCGGCTGTCATCTTGTGAAGCAAAGTACGACGGAGCTACGACGGAGCTTTGAATGGATTCAACATCCTCCGTGGTTGGAAGGCTTTGAGATACTTTTATGAAATAGACGCTTCTCAAGTTTCCTGCAAAGCGGTGCTCGCACCGTGCAAGTCCGCTCTCTTGGTCAAAATTGCAAGAGTCGAATGACTGCTCAAGTCTTGCGATTAATTGTTCAGTGTCCATCTTCATGCCGATGTGATTCCGACGGGATTGCTGCCTGGGTCATCGTTGATCGCTGGCGGATCTCTGTCCATGTAATCGGTCAGAGTTCCTTCGACGCTGAAGTACAGGAGCGATAGGTCTTCCGTTCTCTCGCCAACGCGATGGAGCGCGTCTTGGATCTGAAGGCGGGTACGCTCCATCTTCTCTTTAGCTGGATCCGTACCGAGAAAAATGGCAGTACTTCTTAGCTCACCCGCTACGAGGTTACGAAATTGTTTGAAGGGTAAGGGGTCGTAGCTAATGCGCGGGGTGAGCTGCCTGAAGGCGCTTAGCCGATTAGGCAGGTTGCTAGGGTTTGCAACGAATGCGGCGAGAGATTTGAATTTCGACTGGCAGTCGATCCGGCGATTTGCGCCAGTACTTGAGTTTGACCAGCAGACACGCATACGAGCCGAGGTGTCATCTTCGGCTAGCCGGAAAGATGGGAGGTTAAGCCAAGAGAAGTCTTCTGCCTTCAGTACATATCCTGTAGAGAGCTGCATTACGCGCTCCATGTCGACGTGCTTCGCCTCGTACGGTGTCAAATGGGTGCTGACGTTCGGATTGCTATCTAGAAACTCCGAGAATCGATCATTGACCTTCTCAGTTGAGGAAAGCCAGGCGCCCTCTTTCCATTGGAAACGTGCTTCAACTACAGGCCCCGTACGCCGACTCACTGCGGCGTCGCCAATCATCAATGGCTTGGATGTCCGAAACTTGAAGAGCTGCTCGTCAGGATGAAAAACATAGGCCGCAGTTCTGTGCTCAGCTGCAAATGTAAGAAAGCACCCAAGTGTGTCATTGGCCAGTATGGATTCGTCTGTACCATCCACGCCGTCAGATGGTCTGTAGTAGATCGTTTTCGGCTCACGGACTAACGTCTCGAAAGTAGCGTTGTCTGTAGTGATACGGGTTCCGGAAGCCCAGTTCAGGCAGAGTATCTCCGTAGTTCTGGGAGTCCTGAAGCAGCATCTCTGTCTGTACTCTCTAAAGCTGTCGCGCGCAGCATCTTTGTTCAGTTGAAGATGGAAGATCAACGTATCAGCTAGTAGCTGAGAGACAATTTGATCTTTTACGATTGGTCCCAGCACGTCCGAACAGATCAGACATGCGAGGCGATTTTCGCCAGCGTTACCGAACCTGTAGATTTCATCGCCGAGGATCAAGTAGTCGCGTTCATAGTCGACGCCACCCATTGGGTAAGTCTTTGCTTGCATAAGCACAACACGAATGCGTTGGCCTTCGGCATCTGTGCACCACAAGAGATGACAGAGTAAGTTTAGAAAGTTCGCTGTGCTCGCTTGAACGTTTGGCTGAAAGACAGTAATGCCCGATGCTGCCAATCGTTCGGTAATCTGCGTAAGAGTTTGAAGCGTCGTGCTCTCGCAGCAGATTGACCATAGCGATCCTTCGCTTGGATATCGGCCCGCTTCAATTGACTCGATAAGTGCATCCCATGGGCACGAGTACTCAGGGCACGTAGCAAATTGGACTTGCTCCGAATCGGCAAGAGAGAGAAACCCTTTCATCTTGAGAACGAGTTCTGGACGCTCGACGACACCCAAGCTGTGAGGCAATGCCGCCACGTCCCCAAGCGGCTGATAGAAAAGCGTCGTGATGCGATCTGGCCCGGTCGAAAGGAATGGCAAGAAAGCCGGCCCCAGACCGTTGCTTGCCAGATAAGAATTAACGTCCGTCAGTTGAACCACGATGCGTCCCTGTTCCCCACCCCGTGATGAGTCTAGCCAGCCTTGGGAACGGAGTCACTGACTCAACAAATTTGCATCGACAAGGCTGCGAGAAGCGCCTGGTCGCGAGTCTTGGCGTTAGCGACACTGCCCTCAGTCAGCTAGAGCCGTGGCTCTTCTTAATTGCGGCTTTGTATCGAGCGGAATGCGTGTCGATGAAATGACTTACAGCAGACATGCTCGTCAGTTCGGCAAGCGGAAGAGGGACATCCAAACGAGCCGCTATGGCTTTAGCAAAGGCGATCTGGGGCTTTGTTGGAGGCCTGAGATCTGCATCTAGGATGCGTTCAAGCTGCTCATTGAGAGCGAGTGACAACCGAGCCGCCAAGGCATCCCGTTGGCCTAAGCGCTCTGCTCGATCCCATTGGCACTGGAGGGCGCCCCTTAGCCGTGCAGACACCGGGATTTCCACAACCTGTCCGGACAGTTCGTCCACCAGCCAAACACTCATCTCGGCCACCTCATATATATAGACTACATATATAGGAGTAGCTGTAAAGGTAGCGCACTTCTAGCTTTGAGGGGCATGACCACCTCTCTCCCGCAAAAAGTTGGCCTGGCAGTTCGAGATCTTCGCAAGGAGCTCGGCTTGAGTCAGGATGCTTTCGCTGACTCAATTCAAATGCACCGGGCCTACTACAGCTCGATCGAGCGGGGCGAGCGCAACCTAACCCTTTCAACTTTCAGCAGAGTTGCAAATGGTTTGGCAGCAGATATGAGCGCCATCTTGAAGCGCGCAGGACTCTGAAAGGTCGTGTGCAGTGCACAAAAACATCTTGGCCGGCGCTGTAAAACGCCGTTTTGTTGCTAGAAAAATAGTTATAAAAAACCGCTACATGCGTTCTGCAACAGTTGCAAGCTAGACATTAGAGCTAGACGCGTTCTACGCGTCGGTGGAGCAGCGCGACGATCCCTCATTGCGTGGACGGCCGGTGGTGGTGGCGTGGCGTGGCGAGCGTTCGGTGGTCTGCGCGGCGTCCTACGAAGCGCGCGTGTTCGGCGTGCGCTCGGCGATGCCGGCGGTGCGTGCTGAGCGCCTGTGCCCGCAGGCGGTGTTCGTGCCGCCGGACTTCGCGCGCTACAAGGCCGTCTCGCGGCAGGTACGCGAGATTTTCCTGCGCCATACCGATCTGGTCGAACCGTTGTCGCTCGACGAAGCCTATCTCGACGTGACCGCGCCGAAGTCCGATCTGCCGACCGCCACGGCGGTCGCTGAAGCGATCCGTGCGCAGATCCGCGAAGAGACCCAGCTCACCGCTTCAGCCGGCGTCGCACCGAACAAGTTCCTCGCCAAGATCGCGTCCGACTGGCGCAAGCCGGACGGACAGTTCGTGCTGCGCCCGCACCAGGTGGAAGCGTTCCTGACGCCGTTGCCGGTCGAGCGCATTCCCGGTGTCGGCAAGGTGATGCAGGGCAGGCTCAATGCCGATGGCATCCGCACGGTCGGCGACCTGCGGGCGTATTCGCAGCACGAGCTCGAAACGCGCTACGGCAGTTTCGGCGGCGGGCTGTACCGGCGTGCGCGCGGCATCGACGAGCGCCCGGTGGAGCCGGACCAGCCGGTGCAGTCGATCTCGTCCGAAGACACCTTCGCCAGCGACCTGCTGTTGTCCGAACTGGAGCCGCACATCCTTCGCATCGCGGAGAAAGCGTGGACCGCCAGCCGCAAGACCGAACGGGTCGGCCGCACCGTGGTGCTGAAGCTGAAGACAGCGCAGTTCCGCATCCTCACGCGCAGCTTCACGCCGGAGTCGCCGCCGGCGTCGGCGCAGGCGTTCATCGACATCGCGCTGGCCCTGCGCGAGCGCGTGGACCTGCCGTCCGCGACGCGATATCGCCTGGTCGGGGTGGGTCTTTCGGGATTCCGTGACCGCGACGAGACGGTCGTGCAGGCGGGCCTGTTCGACCCGCAGGACGCCTAGGCGCCGATCAGGCCGTACGCCAGTCGAAGGCGAGGTCTTCGTTGCGCTCGAAGCGTCGCAGGTGCGAGGCGATCACGTCCTGCAGGCGCTCGCGTGGTTCCGTCTCTGGCTGGTACAGCATGATGACGAGCGCGTCGCCGTCCACGGCGAAGTCGGCGGGGCCGAGGTCCGCGAACGGGATGCGGGCGTGGTGGTCGTCGGGGCGTTCGATTTCGAACTTGTGCCGCCAGTGGTTGCACAGCGTGCGCAGCAGCTTGGCGGGGTCGTTCGGGCGTACGGTGACGGAGGACGTGGGGTTCATCGACGGGATCGCATCGGGGGAATCCCTGTTTAAGTCCGCGTCCTTCCTCCGACAAGGCCGGCAACGGAACAGTCCATTGCCGGCCTCTGCGTCGGCGCGCGAGTCAGTCGCGCGCGCGGTAGCGCAGGCTCAGGCCGTACTCGCGACCGGGCTGGTTGTACCAGGCGATCGTTTCGTACTCGCGGTCGAACACGTTGCTGGCACGCGCCTGTACCGACCACTCCTTGGTGATCGCGTATTCCAGACGCAGATCCAGTGTGCCGTAACCCGCTAGCCCGACACTGTTGGCGGCGTTGTCGTAGCGCTGGCTGGTGCCGTAGCCGGTCACGCCGATGCGGAAGTCGCCGAACGCGCGGTCCACGTCGAGTCGCGCGGTGTTGCGCGCGCGGCGCGCCAGCAGGTTGTCGTAGTTCAGGCCAGCGGTGCGGTTGCGCGGATCGGTACGGCTGACCTGCGCGGCGATGTCGAAGCCGGCCAGCGTCACCGCGCCGGTCAGCTCGAAGCCGCGGATGCGCGCCTCGTCGGTGTTCGCCGGCAGCCAGTTGCTGTCCAGCGCGATCAAGTCCTTGATGCGCGTCTCGTAGACGTTGACGCCCCAGTTCCACGCATCGCCATACTGCGACAGCCCGATGTCGAGCGTCTTGGAGCGCTCGGGCTCCAGCAGTGCATTGCCGGAGAACGGGTAGTACAGGTCGTTGAACGTCGGTGCCTTGAAGCCAGTGCCCGCGTTGGCGGTCAGCTTGAAGCCGCTGCCGAAACCGAGGCCCCAGCCCAGGTTGCCGGTCACATGATTGCCGAACTGGTCGTTGTCGTCGTTGCGCACGCTGGCCTGCACCTGCTGCGCGCCGAAGCGGCCCTGGTACTCGATGAACATACCGGTGTTGTCGCGGCTGTCCACGGGCACGCCGATGGTGTCGTTGACGAAATCGATGCTGCTGGTGACTTCATCGCGCTGCCAGTCGGCACCGGCGCTCAGCAAGTGCCGTTCGCCGAACGCGAAGTCGCCCTGCAGCGAAGCCGTGTCGCGACGGGTGTCGAAGGTGCTGACGAACGTGCGCGTACCGGCGGCGGCATCAGCGAAATAGTTGTCCGACTTGTCCGAGGCCCGGCCGACCTGTGCGGTCAGCATCATGCCGGCGGACGGCTTCCACGTCAGCTTGCTGCCCAGCACCTGCTGCACGTTGTCGGCTTCGTTGCCACCGTAGATGCTGCCATCGAATTCGTTGAAGGCATTGGCATTCAGTACATGACCTTCGAGCGCCAGCGTATCGCTCAACTGGTAACCACCGCGGACATTGAGCGAGACGTTGCGGTAGCCGTCGTCGTCCGGCTCGTCGGTGAAGCAGCCCTGGAACAGCGTGCCGGAACCGCGGCAGGCGTTGATGCCGTCGGTCTCCTGGTACGCCGCATTCGCGCCGATCCAGCCACGCTCGCCCCCGTAGGAAAAGCCGCCGCTGGCTTCGCGCAGGTTGTTGCTGCCGCCGCCGACGCGCAGTTCGCGCGACAGTCCTTGGCTGCCGCGACGGGTGAAGATCTGGATCACGCCGCCGATCGCTTCCGAGCCGTACAGGCTGGAGCGCGGGCCACGCACGATCTCGATGCGTTCGATCTGGTCCACCGGCAGGTCCTGGAACGAGGCCAGGCCAGCGGTCGCGGAGCCGATGCGGATGCCGTCGACCAGCACCAGCACGTGGTCGGATTCGGTGCCGCGGATGTTGATGGTGCTCAGCTTGCCCAGGCCACCCTGGTTGCTGAAGCCGATGCCGGCGCGGCCCTTCAGCAGGTCGACCAGCGAGCGCGACTGGCTGCGCTCGATATCGTCGCGGGTGATGAGTTGGGTCGGCGCGAGGCTGTCCTGCAAGGGCACGATCGTGCGCGTAGCGGTGACAACGACCTCGTCCAGTTCGGTGGCGTCCTGCGCCGACGCGGTGAACGGCAGCGCCAACGCGACCGCGGCGGCGAGAAGGGAAAGGGAATGACGGCTGTACATCGGATTCAACTCCATCGCGCGCCCCGCGCGCTTGCTTCGGTGTGGAGTTGCGATGACGGAGAGGGAACGTTGCGGACAGCGCAGCAGGCGAACGACGGCGCGGCACGCCGCGACGCCCTCCGCATCGCAACCAGTGGACTCCCAGGCCGGTCTCCGGGCTTGCGAAGGCGTGCCGTGCACGCTGCCGCGGCGCCTTCCCATGCGTGATCGCACAGTGGCCGATGCCGTGGTTGTCTTCGCCTACCGTTGCGGGGGCAGCGCCGGAATGCCGCCTGCGCGGGTCACCGGCTTCCCGTTTCAACCCTCGGCAGGAATGCCGTGGGTCACCTGAAAGCGCGCGCAGTATACGGGATGGGGCGGATCAGTCGTCGCCGCCGCGTGAGTCGAACAGGTTCAGCGACGGCCCCGTGTCTTCTTCGCGTTCGGTGTGCGTGGTGGTCACCGGGCCGGCGGCGGGGCGGCCGCGTGGGGGCGGCAACAGCGCGGCGGCGGCATCGTAGGCCACCAGCAGTTCACTGCGGCGGTCTTCGGGCAACTGTTGCCAGTGGCAGTCCAGCAGCGCGCCTTCCAGCGCGTAGAGCAGGTTGAGGCTGGGGCGGAAGCCAGCGCGCTTCACCCGGATGAAGGCCTCGACTGCGCCGACCGATTCCAGATCCTCCTGCGTACGCAGGCCGACCTGGCGCAGCCAGGCGGCGGACTTGGGACCGATGTTGCGCAGCTTGGTGCCTGTCATGACAGCGAATCCACGAAGATGGCGGCGATGCGTTCCATGCCTGCCTGGTCGTCGGCATCGAAGCGCGCCAGGCGAGGGCTGTCCAGATCGAGTACGCCGACCAGTTCATCCCCTTTCACCAGCGGTACCACCAATTCCGAGCGTGACGCGGAGTCGCAGGCGATGTGGCCCGGGAAGGCCTCCACATCGTCCACGCGCTGGGTCTGGCGGGTGCGTGCGGCGGCTCCGCAGACCCCCTTGTCCAACGGGATCCGCACGCAGGCTGGTAATCCCTGAAACGGCCCGACCACCAATTCCCGGCCATCGAAGAAATAAAAGCCCGCCCAGTTGAAGTCGGGCAGGGCGTGATAGAGCAGGGACGCGAGGTTGGCGGCATTGGCGATCCGGTCGGATTCGCCAGCCAGCAGGGCACGCGCCTGGTCGGCGAGCTGCGCGTATTGTTCCGGCTTGCTGCCGGTGAGCATCTGGGAGGTGAATGACATGGCTCGATTCTACTCCCGCGTTCTGTGGGAACGTCCCGATAAGATGTGTCACATCCGCAAGCGGTGATGGGCGACCGATGGGCATGAATGCGCGCAACGACGACACTGGCTGGCGTGGCCACGGCGTGACCCGGCTGGAGGCCTTCGTCGATGCGGCCTTCGCGTTCGCGGTCACCCTGCTGGTGATCTCGGTGGAACGTATCCCCGACAGCATCGAGGGCCTGCTGCAGGCGCTGAAGAACGTGCCTGCATTCGCGGCGAGTTTCGCGATGGTGGCGATGTTCTGGTATGCCCACGTGCGCTGGAGCCGCCGCTACCGCCTGGGCACCGTGCCCGCCACGCTGCTCAGCCTTCTGCTGGTGTTCCTGGTGCTGGTCTACGTGTATCCGCTGAGGCTGCTGCTGGGCACGTTCTTCGGCTGGATCACCGGTGGCTGGCTGCCGATGCCGCTGTCCGATGCGAACGGGCCGCGTCCGCTGGCCTTCATGTTCGTCTTCTACGGACTGGCGTTCGCGTCGATGTCCGCCTGCATCGGTGGCCTGTACGTGCTGGCGTGGCGGGCGCGCGCACGCCTGCGACTGGACGGCGACGCTGCTTCCAATGCCGCTGGCGAAGTCGCCTCGCACGCGTACTTCGTCATGGTCGGCGTGCTGTCGGTACTGGCTGCGCTGCTGCTGGGCGAGCGATCGCAGCCCTGGCAGGTCGCGTTGCCGGGCTGCGTCTATTTCCTGCTGTCGTTCACCGGCCTGGTGCATGTGCGCGGGCAACGCTGGGGTGCCGAGCGCTGGCCGGTGCGTGCGGATGGATAGGTCGATGGACCGGCTGTTCGTCACCGGCACTGATACCGGCGTTGGCAAGACCGTCGCCAGCGCCGCTCTGCTGCATGCGTTCCGGGCGCGCGGGATGCGCGCGGTCGGCATGAAGCCGGTCGCCAGCGGCTGCACGGCAACACCCGAGGGCTGGCGCAACGACGACGCGCTTGCGCTGCAGGCGGCCAGCGATCCGGTGCCGCCCTACGACGACCTCAATCCGTATGCGCTGCCCGCGCCGCTGGCGCCGGAGATCGCCGCGCGCGACGCCGGCGTGGACGTGCAGCTCGGCGTGCTGGTGTCCGCGTTCGAGCGACTGCATCCGCTGGCCGATCTGGTGCTGGTGGAAGGCGTTGGCGGCTGGGCCGCGCCGTTGACCGCGACGCTGGACCAGCGTCACCTCGTTCAGGAACTGCGCCTGCCGGTCGTACTGGTGGTCGGGATGCGGCTGGGTTGCATCAACCACGCGCGATTGAGTGCACGTGCGATCCAGGACGATGGTGCGCGACTGGTGGGATGGATCGCGAACGAGGTGGATCCGGAGATGGCGCGGCGCGACGAGAACTTCGCGTTGCTGTCGGCGCGGCTGTCGGCACCGTGCTGGGGTCGATTGCCTTTCGCCCCCGATGCCGATGCACGCGCGCTGGCGGCGCATCTGTCGGTGCGCTAGCGGTGGGGTGTGCGTGTTGCGCACATGGCAAGGGCAGTGCGACGAAAAGCCTGGGCATCCATCTGATGGGCGCGTTGCGACGCGCTCATCGCCTCCGGCACCGATGACTCCAGTGGCGCATAAAAAACCCGGCAGCGTGGGGGCTGCCGGGTCGGTCTGCGCGGAGGGAGGGGGAGCCGCGCAATAAACGGTGACGCAGGGCGGGTCTTACTTGCCCTTGGCGGCCTTGGTCGCCTTGGCCACGGAGGCCTGGACGTTGTCGGTCGCGGTCTCGAACTGGGTCTTCACCAGCTGGCCGAAGGCCTCACCGGTCTTCAGGCCCAGGCCGAACACTTCCTGGCTGGCGGCAACGACGCGCTCGGCGTTGTCCTTGGCGACCTGCAGGCCCTTCGGCCACAGGTTCTTGTAGCCGTCCAGATCGCGGGTCTCGGCGAGTTCGCCGAAGAAGGACGTGGTGGCGTCGACGTTCTTTTCGAAGGTCTTCAGCTGCACGCCGAACACGGTCTCGGCGCTTTCCAGCGCCAGGCGGTTGGCGCGCGAAGCCGCGGCGGCGAACTGGTGGGTGAACTGGCTGAAGCTTTCGTTGAACTGCGTGGTCATGGCGGACTCCTGAAAGGGGATTTCCTGTCTGTTGCGGCGCAGCATAGATCTATCCATGTTGCAGTGCAATAACGGCCGTATGGAAATCCGACGAACGGTCAGTAGCCGTTAAAAATCAAACGCTTGTAGGAGTTGGTATGAAACCGGTTCCATGCCATCAGGGGCCGGTATAGCGGCTGCCCGACGTGCAGGTTTCGTGCACCACCACCGCGCTGAGCAATGGCAGGACGGGCTTGGCCTGGTCCCAGATCCACGCGGCCAGTTGCTCGCTGGTGGGGTTCTCCAGGCCGGGGATGTCGTTGAGGTAGTGGTGGTCGAGCCGGTCGTAGATCGGCTTGAAAGCGGCCTTCACGTCGGCGAAATCCATCACCCAGCCGGCGCGTGGATCGACCGGGCCGGACAGGTGCAGTTCGATGCGGAACGAGTGCCCGTG
Organism: Pseudoxanthomonas mexicana; assembly: GCF_001556105.1. GTDB lineage: Bacteria > Pseudomonadota > Gammaproteobacteria > Xanthomonadales > Xanthomonadaceae > Pseudoxanthomonas_A > Pseudoxanthomonas_A mexicana_A. The sequence continues at coordinate 22,459 of NZ_LSIF01000018.1, forward strand.
CAGGCGCGCGCACTTGTGGCCGTCCGGCACGTGCGGCAGGCGGTGCGCGGCTTCGATGGTGAAGACCTTGAAGATGTCCATGCGACGGTTCCGGAAGCGGTGGAACGCGCGGCGCCGTCGAAGGCGCCGCGCGAAGAGTCCGGCTTAGCGAGCCGGACGCGACTGGCCCTGGCGGGCGCCACCGGAGCGGCCACCATCGCGACGCGGGCCGTTGCTGTGCTTCTTCGGGCCGGCATGGGCGTGGCGCGGGGCCTCGCTGTGCGGGCGGCGCGCATGTTTCTGCGGGCCGTTGCGGCGCGGGGTACGCTCGCCGGCGGGCTGTTCGGCCTTGCCCGGCGCGCTGTTGCCCCAGCGGATCGGTGTCTGCGGCTCGAAGCCCGGCACGTCGCGCAGGTCCACGTCGCGGCCCAGCATGCGCACGATGGCGCGCAGGTACTTGGCTTCGTCCTGCGCCACCAGCGAGATCGCCTCGCCGGTCGAGCCGTTGCGGCCAGTGCGGCCGATGCGGTGTACGTAGTCTTCGGCCACCATCGGCAGGTCGAAGTTGATCACCTGCGGCAGCTGGTCGATGTCGATGCCGCGCGCGGCGATGTCGGTGGCGACCAGCACGTTGATGCGGCCGGCCTTGAAGTCGCTCAGCGCACGCTGGCGCGCACCCTGCGACTTGTTGCCGTGGATCGCGGCGGTCTTGATGCCGCTCTTGTCCAGGAACATCGCCAGCTTGTCGCTGCCGTGCTTGGTGCGGGCGAACACCAGCGTCTGCACGCGGCTGTCCTTGGCCAGCAGGTGCAGCAGCAGGTCGCGCTTGCGGCTGCCATCGACCGGATGCACGCGATGGGTGATGGTCTCGGCCACGGTGTTCTTCGGCGTGACCTGGATCTGCTTCGGGTCATGCATGAACTCCAGCGCCAGCTCGCGGATCGGATCGGCGAAGGTGGCGGAGAACAGCATGGTCTGGCGGTTCTGGCGCGGCAGCTTCGCCAGGATGCGCTTGATCGACGGCAGGAAGCCCATGTCGAGCATGCGGTCGGCCTCGTCCAGCACCAGGACCTCGATGCCCGACAGGTCCACGCTGCGACGCTCGAGGTGGTCGATCAGGCGGCCCGGGCAGGCGATGACCATGTCCACGCCACGGCGCAGCGCGTCCAACTGGTTGCCCATGCCGACGCCGCCATAGATGGTGGTGCTGGGGATGCGCAGGTACTTGCCGTAGCCGCGCAGGCTGTCGTGCACCTGCACGGCCAGTTCGCGGGTGGGGGTCAGCACCAGGGCGCGCGGCTTGCGCGGGCCGCCACGCTGCACTTCCTGCGGCGTGGTGGCGAGGTACTGGATCAGCGGCAGGCCGAAGGCGGCGGTCTTGCCGGTACCGGTCTGGGCGCCCGCCAGCAGGTCGTGGCCGGCCAGGGCCAGCGGGATGGCCTGTTCCTGGATGGGGGTGGGCTGGGTGTAGCCCTGTTCGTCGAGCGCGCGCAGCAGGGCGGGCGCCAGGCCCAAGGTTTCAAACGTCATTGTCGAAGCTCCAAAGCCGGTCGGCCGGACGCACGCGCAACGCCGGCACGGAGACGTGCGGCGGCGTGGAACGCGCAGAATGCGGCAAGACCGTGACTCGAAGCGTTCCCTGAAACCGCGCTGCGAGAAGGGGTGCGGAGGCGCCAAAACGGCGCTACCGAGCTTGCGCAACGAAAGAAGTCGGAGCGGGGCGGGCGCGGGAACCCGCGGGGGAGTTCCCTGCGCCGGCGGACCATCGGGGAAACGAACGGCCGCAGGCAAGCGGCGCGCACTGTACCCGAATCCGGGCCTGAATGGGGAAATGTGAGCTGAAATCGTGTCTGCGACCGATTGTCGCAGCGCCGCAAACGCAAAAATGCAGGCGTATCATGGATCCGGAAGACCCACGTAGCCGACCGCCATGAGCCTTCGCATCCTCCGCCAGAACGACTCCCCGGTGACCCCTGCGCCCAGCGATGGCGCGGTCTGCCAGGCCAATTCACGTGGCTGCGGCGGCTGTCTGGTGCGCCACCTGGCCATCTGTGCGGCCCTGCCGGTGCAGAAGGCGCATGCGATGGAGGCGCTGGCCGACGATGCCCGGCTGAAGGCCGGCGAGGCCCTGGTCCGCGAGGGCGAGCCGCGGCGCGGCGTGTTCACCGTGACCAAGGGCGCGCTGCGCCGGATCCGGCTGCTGCCGGACGGTCGCCGGCTGGTGGCCGGGTTCCTGATGCCGGGCGATTTCATCGGCTTCTCCGGCACCTCGCACTACAAGCACACGATCGAGGCCATCACCGACAGCACGCTGTGCGAGTTCTCGATGGCCGACATGCGAAGCCTCTGCCACGACCATCCGGAGCTGGAACGCGAACTGCTCGAACGCGCCTGCGTCGAGCTGGACGCGACCCGCGGCAACCTGATGGCGCTGGCGCGGCTGAATCCGATGGAGCGGCTGGCCGGGTTCCTGGTCGACATGGCCCAGCGCCGTCGCCGCCAGGGCCAGGACGACAGCGAAGTGATCCTGCCGATGACGCGCACGGACATCGCCGACTACCTGGGGCTGACCGTGGAAACCGTCAGCCGCAGCTTCACCCGCCTGCGCCAGGAAGGCAGCATCGCCACCGACGACCCGCACCACGTGCGGCTGCTCAACCGCACGCGGCTGGACGCACTGGCCGAAGCGCGCGCCTGAGGGTGTCGGATTTTCCGATTCCTGCCGTGGGAGCGACGTAAGTCGCGATGGCCTACCGGTAGAGCCTCATCGCGACTTACGTCGCTCCCACATCCATGTCGGCCGGCTACTCCCTCGATAGTCTCCCGTCCCGCAACCGGTAGCGCGCGTCCACCACGCTTTCCGGCAACGCCGCATGGCTGATGATCAGCATGCTGCATCCTTCGCCGGCCTCCACGAGGTCGCGCATCAGTGCGTTGGCGGTGTCCTGGTCGAGGCCTTCGGTCGGCTCGTCGAGCAGCAGCAGCGGCGCGTCACGCAGCAGGGCGCGTGCCAGCGCGAGGCGGCGCGCCTGGCCGGCCGACAGCGTGGCGCCGTTCTCGCCCACCCACGTGTCGAGGCCTGTCTCGCGGAAACGGGTATCGAGCTTCACCTGCGCCAGCACGCGCCACAGGCATGCGTCGTCGGCAGCGGGATCGCCGAGGTGCAGGTTGTCGCGCACGCTGCCGGAGAACACCGGCGCGTCCTGCGGCAGCCACGCGATGCGCGCATGCCAGTGCGCCTGATCCAGCGTCCGCAGGTCGGCGCCTGCGAACAACACCTGGCCTGCCTGTGGCGCCTGCAATCCGAGCACCAGTGCCAGCAGCGACGACTTGCCTTCGCCGCTGTCGCCCGCCACCAGCACGCGCTCGCCGGGCGCAAGGTGGAGGCTGGCACCATCGAGCACGCGCCGCGTCGTGCCCGGCCACGCGAACACGACCTCCTGCAGGTCGAGCGCGCCGACGGCCGCCGGTGATCGCGTACCGCGGTCTTCGCCGTCCGTCGCAGGGCGATCGACCACTTCCTGCAGACGCTGCGCGGCGACGGTCGCCGCCCGCCAGGCCTGCCAGGCCGGTGCGATGGCCGTACAGGCCTCCAGCACGGCAACGGTCAGGAAGAACAGTCCGCCCGCCGTAGCGGCACCGAGGCGTTCCGCGTGCACGGCCGACAGCAGCACCCACAGCATCACGGGCAGCGTGAACGCCGCGACCAGTGCGTGGGCGAGCGTCGCAAGCGCGAGGCGCTGCTTGCGGCGCTCCTCCCACTGGGCGACGTCGCGGCTGCGCGTGTCCAGCGCGTCGAGCCATGCCGAGGTCGCATCCATCGCCACCATGTCCAGCTGGCCGTCGATGCCCTCCTGCACGGCGGCGCGCAGGCGCGTGCGGCTGGCGGCACGCTCGTCTTCCAGGGCGGCGACGCTCCGCGTCGCCAGCCAGGGCGCCAGCGCCGCGATCAGCGCCAGCGCGACCAGCAGCACGATGCCGGCCAGCGGCAGCACGACCAGCGCCACCAGGCTGGCGAGCAGGCACAGCGACAGCACCGCGAGCAGGGGGCCGACCGCACGCACCAGCAGGCTGTCCACCGCGTCGATGTCGGCCATCAGCCGCGCCATCAGTTCACCGACGCGGAAGCGGCCCAGTCCCAACGGCGCCAGCGGCAATGCGCGGGCGAAGAACCACGCGCGCAGGTCGCGCGCGATGCGCAACGTCACGTCGTGACCGATCAGCTTCTCGCCGTAGCGCGACAGGATGCGGACGAAGGTCAGCGCACGGATGCCCGCGGACGGACCGAAGAAGTTGAAGCCGAGTGCCCCGCTGCCGGCCAGCGCGGCGGCGGTGAGGAAATGGCCGGACAGCCCCAGCAGGGCGGTGCCCGCCAGCAGCGTCATCAACAGCAGCCCGACTGCCAGCGTGCCGAGCCGCCGATGCGTTGCCAGCACGTGGCGCAGCGCAGTCGTGTCGTCGTCGCGGCGTCCGTTCACGGCGTTTCTCCGTTGCCGTGCAGGCGACCGTCGCGTACCTGCCAGACCTGATCCATTGCCGCCTGCGCCGCCACGCTGTGGGTCGCCATCAGCACGCCGCGGCCACGCGCGAACTGCCGGATCGCCTGCAGCACCGCGGCTTCGGTGTCGGGATCTAGGAAGGAGGTGGGCTCGTCGAGGAGCAGCAGGTCGGGGTCGCGCAGGAAGACGCGCGCCAGCGCCACGCGCCGCGCCTCGCCGCCGGACAGGCCGAAGCCGCGTTCGCCGATCACCGTGTCCAGTCCTTCCGGCAGACGGGCCGCGAAGCGCATCACCTGCGCGGCATCGGCTGCCCGTTCGAGCTCCGCGTCGGGCGCATCGGGCTTGGCCATGCGCAGGTTGTCGCGCAGCGTGCCGGCGAACAGGAAGGGGCGTTGCGGCGCGTAGCCGATACGCAGGCCAGGCGCATGGTGCAGCGTTCCCGCCTGCGCTGGCACCCAGCCGGCCAACGCCTCCAGCAAAGTGCTCTTGCCGTCGCCGCTGGCGCCGGTGAGCGCGACATGCTGGTCGCGATGCAGGTCCAGGGTGACGTCGTGCAGCACGTCGCGCGTGGCGGCGGGATGGCGCATCGCGATGCCGCGCGCGCTGACGAGCGATGCCGAAGGGGCCGGCTTCCCGCCACCGTCATCCGTGATGGCAGAAACATCGTCTTCCAGCACCGCCGCGATCTCGTCCATCGCCGCCAGCGCCGAGGCGCGGTCGTGGTAGTGGGTGGCGAGGCGCCGCAGTGGTGCGTAGAACTCCGGTGCCAGCAGCAGGCAGAACACGCCCATGCCCAGCGTCAGCGGCGTGGCGCGCAGGTCCAGCATGCCCAGGTAGGTCAGGCCGAGGTACAGCGCGATCATCGCCACGCTGAGCGAGGCGAAGAACTCCAGCACCGCCGACGACAGGAAGGCGATGCGCAGCACGCGCAGGCTACGCACGCGCAATTCCTCGGCGGCGGCGCGAATGCCCTGCAGTTCGGTGTCGCCGCGGCCATACAGCCGGATCAGCCCCAGCCCGCGCAGGCGATCGGCGAAGTGGCCCCCCATCCGTGTCAGCGCCTGCAGCTGCCGCTGGCTGGCCGCCTGCGCCCCCAGGCCGACCAGCATCATGAAGACGGGCACCAGCGGCATGGTCAGCAGCAGCACAAGGCCGACGGTGCGGTCGACGAAGAACACGGCGATCAGGATCGCCAGCGGCACGCCCACCACTTCCGCCCGCAACGGCACGAAGCCACCGAAGTAGCCTTCGAGCGCATCCACGTGTGCTCCCATCCGTTCGGCCAGCGCGCCGCTCTGCTGCGACCGTACCCAGACCGGCCCGCGCGCGACCAGCCCGCGCGCGATGCGCGCGCGCAGGTCGACGCGGATCGACTCGACCGCACGGTCGGCGAGGCGGCGGCTCGCCCATCCCAAGCCGGCACGCAGCAGCAGCGTCGCCAGCAGGGCGGCGAGCAGCGGCAGCAGCGCCGTTGGCGGCGCGTGGTCGACGAACACGCGCTGCAGGCACACGGCGATCAGTGCGGCCTGCGGCAGCACCAGCGCGCCGCCGGTCACGCCCAGCGCCGCGGCGGCGCGCAACGGCGCGCGCGCGACATCGCCGATGGCCTGCAGGCGCGCTTTCGCTGTCGTGCCGTCCGGGGCTTCCGTCGCGCCCGCGCTCATGTCGGCAGCGGCTGGCAGCCGAGCGCGGCGAGTACGCCGTGCAACGCGGGATGCTGCATCAGCCACGGCGAGGCGATCGTCAGCACGCCCGCGAAGAGGACGAAGCCCGCCGCCGTGCGGCGCACCGATGTGCGCTGCCAGTGGCGGCCGAGGCGTGCGCCGGACCAGGTCAGCGTCACCATCATCGGCAGCGTGCCCAGGCCGAACATCGCCATCGTCAATGCGGCATCGCGCGCATTGGCCTGCAGCCATGCCACCGTCAGCAGGCTCAGGCTCAGCCCGCACGGCAACCAGCCCCACAGCGCACCGGCGGCCAGTCGCCGCGGCAGCGTGTCGGCGGGCAGCACGCGCGCATGCAGCGGGCGCAGCGCCTGCCACACCTTCGCACCGGGACGTGCGAGGAAATCGAGCCGGCCACGCTGGTCGAGCAGGCGCAATGCCAGTACGACCAGCGCCAGGCCCACGCCGACACGCATGGTGAGCACGGCGGTCTCGTGCCGCGCCAGCGACAGCAGGCCGCCGCCGAACGCTCCGACCAGCGCACCTGCCAGCGTGTAGCCGGCGACGCGGCCGAGATTGAGCTGCAGCGCGCTACCCCAGCCTTGGCGCGAAGACACGGCGGAAAAGCCGGTGGCGATGCCGCCGCACATCACCGCGCAATGCGTACTGCCCACCAGGCCGGCCAGCAGCGCGGCGAGCAGGACCGGAACGTCAGGCGCCATCGTCGCCTTCGCGGACGGGCGGCGCGGCTGGCGCACGCGGCTTCGCCGGCGCATCGTCGAGGATGTCCAGCGCGGGCGTGTCGAGATCGTCGAACTGGCCCTTGCGCACCGCCCACGCGAACGCAGCGATGGCCAGTCCCAGCAGGACCAGGCTGATCGGCAACAGCATCAGCAGGATGTTCATGCCGCCATCTCCGTGGAGGTGCGCGCCAGCCGCAGCGCGTTGAGGGTGACCACCAGCGAGGATACCGCCATGCCCAGCGCGGCGATCCAGGGCGTCACCATGCCGGCGGCCGCCAGCGGCACGGCGAGCAGGTTGTAGCCCGCGGACCAGGCGAGGTTCTGCTTCACCAGCCGGCGCGACAGCCGCGCCACGCGCACGGCGTCGGCGATGCGCAGCAGCGACGGGCCGGTGGCCACGAGGTCCGCCGCCTGCTGCGCCAGCGGCGCGCCTTCGCCCATCGCGACCGACACGTCGGCACCGGCCAGCACCGGCGCGTCGTTCAAGCCGTCGCCGACCATCGCGACAATGCGGCCTTCTGATTGCAGCTGCCGCACGCGCGCCAGCTTGTCTTCCGGCGACTGGCGGGCGAGCGTCGAATCGATGCCAAGCGCCAGCCGCCGCACCGCCGCATCGCCGTCGCCGCTGGCGAGATGGATGCGCATGCCCTGCGCGCGCAGTGCCGCAATGGCCGCCGCGGCATCGTCGCGCGGCTTTTCGTCCAGGGTGAAACGGGCCACGCCGCGCGCGCCATCACCCAGCCACAGCGCGCCGTCGTCGTCGCGGCCCGCGGCCCAGTCGGCGCGGCCGAAGCGCCAGTGACGGCCGTCGACATCGCCTTCCACGCCCAGGCCCGCCCGGGCGACCACTGACGTGGCGGCATCGCGCGCGTCGATGTCGGCGAAGGCGGTGGCGATCGGATGTCCGCTGTCCTGCTCCAGCGCGGCGACCACGCGCGTGGCCGCCTCCGCGTCCAGCTCGGCGAAGACGTCTGCGGCGACGCGCGCGGGGCGGCCGTCGCTGAGCGTGCCGGTCTTGTCGAACACCACGTCGGTCGCGCGCGCCAGCGTGTCCAGCGCTTCGGGTCGCGTGGCGAGCACGCCGCAGCGGGCCAGCGCGCCGTGCGCGGCGGCCAGCACCGCCGGCACCGACAGCGACAGCGCGCACGGGCAGCTGATCACCAGCAGCGCCAGGGTCACCTCGAACGCGCGTTCCGGCTGGTAGAAGCGCCAGCCGACGTACACGGCGACCGCGAGCACCAGCAGGCTGACCACGAAATGCCGGCCGATCCGATCCGCCACGCGCGCCAACGGCGGGCGGTGGCCCTGCGCGCGATCGACCAGCTCGGCCAGCTGCGACAGGCGCGTCGCGGTGCCGGTGGCGGTGACGCGCAGGCGAGCCGGACGCTCGCGGCAGGTGGTGCCGGCGTAGACGGTCTCGCCGGCGCGACGGCGTACCGGGCGCGACTCGCCGGTCAGCAGCGCTTCTTCGAAATCCGCCGCTGCGTCCAGCAGCACGCCGTCGGCCGGAACGCCGTCGCCGGCGGCCACGCACACGACATCCGACGTGCGCAGGGCCGAGGGCGGCACCGACTCGCGCGTGCCGTCGTCGCGCTCGCGGATCGCGAACACCGGCTGCGCCCGCGCCAGCGCGTCCACCTGTGCGGTGGCCACGTTGCGCGCGCGCTGTTCCAGCATGCGCGCAGCCAGCAGCAGGAACACGAACATCACCGCCGCGTCGTACCAGACATGCGTGCCGCCGCGGATCGTCTCGACCAGGCTGGCGAAGTACGCCAGCAGCGTGGAGCTTGCGATCAGCGTGTCCATGCCTACGTGGCGCGCGCGCAGTTCGCGCGCCATGCCGGCCAGGAACGGCCAGCCGCTGTAGAACACCACCGGCGTGCTGACCAGGAACGTCAGCCAGCGGAACAGGTCGCGCGTCGGCAGCGGCATCGTCGCGTTGACGTCGAGGTACAACGCTTCGGCCAGCATCATCGCCTGCAGCGAACCGAGGCCGGCCACCCCCAGCCGCAGCAGCCAGCGGCGGCGTTCGGACAGGCGCGCCTGTTCGCGCGCATCGCCGGTGGCGAGGTAGGGCCGATAGCCGAGCATCGCCAGGCGCTGCAGCAGCGCGGAGAGTTTCGTGCGCGCCGGATCCCAGGCGATGCGGATGCGCCCGGTGACGGCGTTGGCGGTGGTGTCGAGCACGCCGGCCTCGCGCGCGAGTGCGCGGTCGATCAGCCAGGCGCAGGCGGCACAGCGCATGCCGTCGGTGAGCAGCACGATCTCGCGGCCACCCTCGACGGCACGGCTGTGCTCGTCCAGCAGTTCGGTGCGGTCCCAGCTGTCCAGGTCCAGCCGGTCCGCCTGCACGCGATTGGCGTTCGCGCTGCGCAGGCGGTAGTAGCTGCCCAGGTCGGCGTCCTGGATCCACGTCGCCGCCGCGGCGCAGCCTTCGCAGCAGAAGACATGGTCGCCCGCCGTGACCGGCTGCCCGCTGGCGACCGGCTCGCCGCAGTGATGGCAGGGCACCACGGGCGCGTCCATCGCGGGACTCAGCCGCCCCCGAGGGACGGCGCCAGGCGCGAGGCCTGCGTGTCCTTCTGCAGGCGGCCGCGGATGCGCCAGTGGTGGTTGTCGGGCGCGAGCTGCAGGTTCCAGTCGTGGCGCGTGTCGATCTCGGCGGGTGCGGTCCAGCCGGTGGTCGTGCGCGCCAGCGGCAGGCGAACGTCCTGCGCGGCCTGGGTGGGATGCGTCATGACGAGGACGAGCGCGGTTTCGCGATCGAACTCGCCGGTCACCGCGGTCAGTTCCACGTGGTCGGGGCGTACCTGCAGGATCGCGCTGAGCTGGCGCTGTGCGGCCCGCTCGTCGGGTCCCAGGTCGGTGGTCTGGATCTGCGACACGCGCTGCACGTCGTCGATGACGGGATCGGCGCCACCGGCACGCACGGCGGTCACCACCAGCCAGATGCCGGCGACGACGGAGGCCAGGGGCAGGCCCCAGACCAGCCACACCATCGGCTCTTTCCAGAACGGTCGGGCGTTGCCGGCGGGAGCATCGCCGACGGGAGCTGCGGTTTTCGTGGTCATTGGATCGGTCCGAAGTAGCTGCTGTCCACGGTCTTCTCGGCGCCGGTGTCGACATCGCGGACGGTGAACGTTACGGCATGGCGGCCGCGGAGGGTGGCGGGAGCGGTGGCGGTGACGGCCAGCGACAGGACTTCCTCGGGTTCCGCGCGAACGGTCAGCTCGCCATCGCGCAGGCGGATGCCGGGCGACGCCGATGCCAGGTTGACGAGATAGCCGTGCGACTGCTGGTCCTTGTTGACCAGCTTGAGCGTGTAGCTGTTCTCGACCTGGCCGCCGGCGACCTCGCGATACAGCGCGTTGCGGTCGCGCAGGACTTCGGCGATCAGCACGTCGCGGTTGAACACGCCCCAGCCCCACGCCACGGTCAGTCCGAGCAGGATCGCGGCGTAGACGAAGATGCGCGGACGCAGCACCTTCGACGGCTTGCCGTCGATGGCGTTCTGGGTGGTGTAGCGGATCAGGCCGTGCGGATACCCCATCTTGTCCATCACGTCGTCGCATGCGTCGATGCACGCGCCGCAGGCGATGCATTCGTACTGCAGGCCGTTGCGGATATCGATGCCGGTGGGGCAGACCTGCACGCAGATCGTGCAGTCGATGCAGTCGCCCAGCTGGTCGGGCGCGAACTTAGGCAGCGGCTCGACCACCGCGCCGGCACCGGCGAAGGTGATGGTGCCGTGCGCCCCGAGCCGCTGATCGGCAAGGCTGGGGTGCGCGGCCGCGCGCATGACGTAGTCGTAGGCGGTGGTGTTCTGCAGCAGGCCGCGGGCGCGCTCCAGCACGCTGCCGAGGCCGCGCTTGCGCGGGCCGCGCGGTTCGCCGCGCATCGGGTCGTAGGCGATGATCAGCGTGTTGCGGTCGAACATCGCCGCCTGGAAGCGCGCGTACGGGCACATGTACTTGCAGACCTGCTCGCGCAGGAAGCCGGCGAAGCCCCACGTGGCCAGCGCGTAGAAGAACACCCAGAAGGTTTCCCAGCCGCCCCAGGCGAACGGCCACAGGCGCGCACCGAGATCGGTGATGGGAGTGAAGAAGCCGACGAAGGTGAAGCCGGTCCACAGCGCGAACACCGCCCACAACACGTGCTTGCCGCCCTTGCGCAGCAGCTTGTTGCCGCTCCACGGCGCCGCATCCAGCTTCATGCGCGCACTGCGGTCGCCTTCGGTCCAGCGCTCCATCCACAGGAACACTTCGGTCCACACCGTCTGCGGGCAGGCGTAGCCGCACCACAGGCGGCCGGCCAGCGCGGTGAAGAAGAACAGCGCCATCGCCGCGATGATCAGCAGCACCGCCAGCAGCAGGAAATCCTGTGGCCAGAACACCAGTCCGAACACGTAGAACTTGCGCGCGGGCAGGTCGAACAGCACGGCCTGGCGGTCGTCCCACCTCAACCACGGGAATACGTAGTACATGCCCAGCAGCCACCACACCGCAGCCACGCGCAGACGGTTGAGCGGGCCCGCCACGTCGCGCGGATACACCTTGCGTTCGCTGACGTAGAACGAGTTGCCCTGCGCATCGACCACATCCAGCGGAATGCGGCGTTTGCTGTCGGGAGCGGTGGGAGGCGGCGATGCTGGCGTGGACATGGCAGTGTCTGTCTTGGCTGGCGTCATGCTCGCGCCGGGGGCGCGCAGCGGGGAGCGACGGTTTGTCGCAGGCCGCGCCATCGGCGCGCACACGCAGCCGGGATGGCGCGCGGACGTGCGCTCAGTCCGGTGGCAGCGCGCGATTGAAGCGGCTGGCGGGGCGCAGCAGGATCCAGGTGAACAGGCTGCTGGCCGCGGTCGTCAGCCAGAACATGAAGAAACCCAGCGAGTAGCCGAGTTCGCGGCTGATCGCCAGGTCGGGGAAGGTCATGTCGCGCAGCGTCAGCGGGTCGACGAAGGCGAAGAACACCATCGTCGCCACGCCGGCGGCGAAGAAGCTGGGCCAGAGCACCGCCCCGACGCGCTGCGCGAGCGGCCGGGGCGGGTGGTCGAGGCGGGGCTCGGTGAAGTCGGTCATTTCGTGCCGGCGGCCGCCTGACCCTCCTTGTGCGACAGCGACCAGACGTACGAGGCCACGAGTCGCGCACGCGTCTCGCCCAGCAGTTCGCGGTGGGCGGGCATCACGCCATGACGTCCCTTGGTGATCGTCGTGCGCATGCTGTCCTTGCTGTTGCCGTACAGCCAGTAGTCGTCGGTCAGGTCGGGCGCGCCGAGTTCCTGGTTGCCCTTGCCGTCCACTCCGTGGCAGGCGACGCACAGGCCATCGTACAGCGGCTTGCCCTGGGCGGCCATGAAGTTGTTGCTCAGCCCTTCCTGTGGATCGCTCAGCACGTTGACGTACGCGATGACGTAATCGACGGCGTTCTGGCCACCCATGCTGGTCAGTGCAGTGCCCCATTCCGGCATCACGCCTTCGCGGCCATCGAGCACCGTCTGCAGCACCAGGTCCGGCGTACCGCCCCAATGCCAGATGCTGTCGGTCAGGTTGGGATACCCGATCGCGCCCTGGCCGGTGGAGCCGTGGCAGGTGGCGCAGGTGTTGTTGAAGATCGAACGGCCCAGCGCGAGCGCCTTGGGGTCCTTGGCCAACTGGTCGATCGGCTGGTTGGCGAACGGTGCGAACGTGGCGTCCAGCTTCTTGTCCTGCACGGCCTTGACCTGGTCGTGCTCGCCGCTGGACGACCACTTGGCGTAGCCGGGAATGATGCCCAGGCCGCCGTACCATGCGATGTAGCCGATGCTGAAGACGATGGTGAGGTAGAACAGGTTGATCCACCACTTCGGCAACGGCTTGTTGTACTCGGTGAGGTCGCCGTCCCACACATGCGAGGTGTCTTCCGGCGCCGGGTCGCCGGGCCGGCGGCGGCCGGTCCACCACAGCAGCCACACGCAGCCCAGGATGTTCAGTACGACCAGCGCGACGATGAACCAGATCCAGCCTGCGCTCATGGGTTGTTCTCCCCTTCCTCACCCAGCGGCATGCGCGCCGCGTTCTCGAAATCCGCCTTGCGGCGCGGGCTCCACGCCCACGCCCAGCCGACGATGAAGAGCACGATCAGTGCCCCGGTCACGATCCCCGATACCATGGCTCAGCCTCCCCTCGGCGCGGCCTTGCCCAGCCCTTGCAGGTAGGCGACCACGGCGTCCAGTTCTGTCTTGCCTTCCACGTCGGTGGCGGCGTTGTTGATGTCTTCGTCGGTGTACGGATCGCCGATGCGCTGCAGCGTCTTCATGCGCTGGGCGACTTCCGCGCCGTCGACCTTGGCGTTCTCCAGCCAGGGGAAGGACGGCATGTTCGATTCCGGCACCACGTCGCGCGGATTGATCAGGTGCACGCGGTGCCAGTCGTCGGAATAGCGGCCGCCGACGCGGGCCAGGTCCGGTCCGGTGCGCTTGCTGCCCCACTGGAACGGACGGTCGTAGACCGATTCGCCCGCCAGCGAGTAGTGGCCGTAGCGTTCGGTCTCGAAGCGCAGCGTGCGGATCATCTGCGAGTGGCAGTTGTAGCAGCCCTCGCGGATGTAGACGTCGCGGCCGGCCAGTTCCAGCGCCGGATAGGGCTTGACGCCCTCCAACGGCTTGATGGCCTCGGCCTGGAACATCAGCGGGACGATCTCGGCGAGGCCGCCGAACGACACCGCCACCGCGATCAGCACGGCCATCAGGCCGACGTTCTTCTCGACTTTCTCGTGTGGGTTTTCATTCTTGCTCATGTCGGTTCCTCAGGCGCGCGCTTGGCTGGCATCGGGCGGCAGGATCGGCTGCGGCACCGTGGACTTGGCGGCCTGGAAGGTCTTCCAGGTGTTCCAGGCCATCAGCAACATGCCGGTGAACACCAGCAGGCCGCCGCCCAGGCGGACCAGGTAGTAGGGGTAGGTGGCGTTCAGCACTTCGACGAAGCTGTAGGTCAGCGTGCCGTCGGCGTTGGTGGCGCGCCACATCAGGCCCTGCATCACGCCGGCGATCCACATCGAGGCGATGTAGAACACCACGCCCAGCGTATGCAGCCAGAAGTGCGTGTCGATCGCCTTGATCGAGTACATCTGCTCGCGGCCCAGCAGCTTCGGCAGCATCGCGTAGACCGAGCCGATGGTGATCATCGCGACCCAGCCCAGCGCACCGGCGTGCACGTGGCCGATGGTCCAGTCGGTGTAGTGGCTCAGCGAGTTGACCGTCTTGATCGACATCATCGGACCTTCGAAGGTCGACATCATGTAGAACGACAGCGAGACGATCAGGAACTTCAGGATCGGGTCGGTGCGCAGCTTGTGCCACACGCCCGACAGGGTCAGCACGCCGTTGATGGCGCCGCCCCAGCTGGGGGCCAGCAGGATCAGCGAGAACACCATGCCCAGGCTCTGCGCCCAGTCCGGCAGCGCGGTGTAGTGCAGGTGGTGCGGGCCGGCCCACATGTAGATGGCGATCAGCGCCCAGAAGTGCACGATCGACAGGCGGTACGAATAGACCGGGCGGCCGGCCTGCTTCGGCACGAAGTAGTACATCATCCCGAGGAAGCCGGCGGTCAGGAAGAAGCCCACCGCGTTGTGGCCGTACCACCACTGCACCATCGCATCGACGGCGCCGCTGTAGACCGGGTAGGAATGCAGCAGGCTGCTCGGCAGCGCCAGGCTGTTGACGATGTGCAGCAGCGCCACGGCGATGATGTAGGCGCCGAAGAACCAGTTGGCCACGTAGATGTGCTTGACCGCGCGCTTGGCGATGGTGCCGAAGAACAGCACGGCGTAGGACACCCAGACCACCGCGATCAGCACGTCGATCGGCCAGATCAGCTCGGCGTATTCCTTGCCCTGGGTCAGGCCCAGCGGCAGCGAGACGGCGGCGGCCACGATGACCAGCTGCCAGCCCCAGAACACGAAGGCGGCCAGCGTGTCGGACAGCAGCCGCACATGGCTGGTCCGCTGCACCACGTGCAGGCTGGTGGCGAACAGGGCGCAGCCGCCGAACGCGAAGATCACCGCGTTGGTGTGCAGCGGCCGCAGCCGGCCGTAGCTGAGCCACGGCACGTCGAAATTCAGGGCCGGCCAGTACAGCTGGGCGGCGATCAGCACGCCCACCAGCATCCCCACGATGCCCCAGACCACGGTCATCACCGTGAACTGGCGCACCACCTTGTCGTTGTAAGTCCCCTGGACGCCTTGCATGCGGCCTCTCCTATTCTGGTACGGTGGATTCTCGGCCCCATTCAGGCGGGCCGCATTGATCAGGATCAACCCCTCCCGGGGCGATGGGCCGCGGGGCGCGCAGGATGCCGCAGGGCAGGACGAACGGGGGTGCGACAGATGGTCGCCCCATTCCGTGACATGAGGGCGGCTAGAATTCCCGGCAGACAACCCGGAGCTGCATCGCCATGCCGGACATGACCGTCGTCGAACTGTCCCGTCTGCAATTCGCGCTGACGGCGATGTACCACTTCCTGTTCGTCCCGCTGACGCTGGGGCTGTCCTTCATGATCGCGATCATGGAGAGCGTCTACGTCATGACCGGGCGCGACATCTGGCGCCGCATGACGATGTTCTGGGGCACGCTGTTCGGCATCAACTTCGCGATGGGCGTGGCCACCGGCATCGTCATGGAGTTCCAGTTCGGCATGAACTGGTCCTACTACAGTCACTACGTGGGCGACATCTTCGGCGCGCCGCTGGCCATCGAGGGCCTGATGGCGTTCTTCCTCGAGGCCACGTTCATCGGCCTGTTCTTCTTCGGCTGGGACAAGCTGAGCCGGGTCCAGCACCTGATGGTGACGTGGCTGGTGGCGCTGGGGACCAATTTCTCGGCGCTGTGGATCCTGATCGCCAACGGCTGGATGCAGTACCCGGTCGGGGCCGAGTTCAATCCCGCCACGATGCGCATGGAAGTCACCGACTTCGCGGCGGTGCTGTTCAACCCGGTGGCGCAGGCCAAGTTCGTGCATACCGTCAGCGCGGGTTACCTGCTGGGCGCCGTCTTCGTGATGTCGATCAGCGCGTTCTACCTGCTGCGCGGGCGGCATGCGGACCTTGCGAAGCGCTCGATGGCGGTCGCGGCCAGCTTCGGCCTGGCCGCCGCACTGTCGGTGGTGGTGCTGGGCGACGAGAGCGGTTACGTCGCGGGCGAGAACCAGAAGATGAAGCTCGCCGCGATCGAGGCGATGTGGGAAACCGAGCCGGCACCGGCGGGTTTCACCGCCTTTGCCATCCCCGACCAGCAGGCCCGCGCCAACCGCTACGTCGTGCAGGTCCCGTGGGTGATGGGGCTGATCGGCACGCGTTCGTTCAACACCGAAATCCCGGGCATCGGCGAACTGGTCGAGCGCGCGGACGGGCGTATCCGCAATGGGCAGCTGGCCTACGCGGCGTTGCAGCAACTGCGCGCCAACCGCGAGGACGTGCAGGCCAAGGCGGTGTTCGACCAGCACTGGCGCGACATGGGCTATGCGCTGCTGCTGAAGCGCTACCGCGAAGACATCCTCAACGCCTCCGAGCAGGAGATCGCACGCGCCGCCGCCGACACGATCCCGCGCGTGGCGCCGCTGTTCTGGAGCTTCCGGCTGATGGCGGGCGTCGGCTTCTACTTCATCGCCTTCTTCGCGCTGGCGTTCTGGCTGGCGACGGTGCAGAAGCTGGACCGCTACCGCTGGTTCCTGAAGCTCGCGCTCTACAGCCTGCCCTTGCCGTGGCTGGCGATCGAGGCCGGCTGGCTGATCGCCGAGTACGGCAGGCAACCGTGGGCGATCGACGGCGTGCTGCCGACCTTCATGGCGGCATCGGGATTGAAGCTGCACCAGGTCGTCATCTCGCTGACCGGCTTCGTGCTCGTGTACACGACGCTGGCCGTCATCGACGTGTACCTGCTGCGCAAGGTGATCCTGAAGGGGCCGGACGACGTGCCTGGTGGCGAACACCGGGCCGACCGCGATGGCGTGCCGCTGGCACCCGCCTCCACGACCGCGGCCTGACAGGAGGACGACATGGATACGATTCCCCTCGACTACGCAACCCTGCGCCTGATCTGGTGGCTGCTGCTGGGCATCCTGCTGATCGGCTTCGCGGTGATGGACGGGTTCGACCTGGGCATCGGCACGCTGCTGCCCGCCGTGGCGCGCACCGACGCCGAACGCCGGCTGGTGCTCAACGTCGTCGGGCCGGTATGGGAAGGCAACCAGGTCTGGCTGATCCTCGGCGGCGGCGCGATCTTCGCCGCATTCCCGGCGCTGTACGCGGTCAGTTTCTCGGGGTTCTACCTGGCGATGTTCCTGATCCTGTTCGCGCTGATCCTGCGGCCGGTCGGGTTCAAGTTCCGCAGCAAGGTGGAAGATCCGCGCTGGCGCGCGGCGTGGGACGCGGCGTTGTTCGTCGGCGGCTTCGTGCCGGCGCTGGTGTTCGGGGTGGCGATGGGCAACGTGCTGCTGGGCGTGCCGTTCCAGTTCGACGACACCCTGCGCATCCACTACGCCGGTGGCTTCTTCGCCCTGCTGTCGCCGTTCGCCGTGCTGTGCGGGCTGGTCAGCGTGGCGATGCTGGTCGCGCACGGCGCCAGCATGCTGGTGATCAAGACCGACGGCCCGGTGGCGGAGCGGGCGCGACGCTTCGGCATGTGGTCGGCGCTGGCGACGGCGGTGCTGTTCGTCCTCGCCGGCGTCTGGGTGGCCGTGGGCGTGGACGGCTACGCGGTGGTGGGTGCGCCCGTCACCGACGCGGCCTCCAATCCGCTGTTCAAGCAGGTCGCGAGCGTGCGTGGCGGCTGGATGGCGAACTACCAGGCCATGCCGTGGACCTGGATCTTTCCCGTGCTCGGCGTGGCCGGCGCACTCGCGGCCGCGGCGATGCTGCGCAGCGGGCGCGGCATGGCGGCCTTCCTGGCGTCCGCGCTGGCCATCGCCAGCATCATCCTGACCGAAGGACTGGCGGTGTTCCCGTTCCTGCTGCCGTCGTCCACCCACCCCGCGTCGAGCCTGACGCTGTGGGATGCGTCGTCCAGCCACCTGACGCTGTTCGTGATGCTGGTGGCCACGTGCGTCTTCCTGCCGCTGATCCTGCTGTACACCGCGTGGGTGTACCGCGTGCTGCGCGGCAAGGTCAGTCTGGAAAGCATGGAACAGAACCACAACGCGTATTGAGGAGCACGACCATGTGGTACTTCAGCTGGATCCTGGGCGCCGGGCTGGCGGCGAGCTTCGCCATCCTCAACGGCATGTGGTACGAGATGCGCGAGGGCGACCGCGAGGCGGCCGGACGAGACCCGTAGCGATCGCCGTCGCTGCCGTGCGCCAACGAGGGCCCCGGTGCGCGCCGGGGCTTTTCGTTGCCGGGCCGGCACTGTGCCGCACGCCGTCCTGCGCGTAGGCTTGGCCGGCGCCGTCCGTGGCGGCGCGACCACCGACGGGAACGCCATGCCGGACACCGCCAGCCTCCTTCCCCTGGAACGCGCACGCGCGCTGCCTGCCCGCTACTACAGCGGCGAGGCGACGCTGGCGATGGAGCAGGCGGCGGTGTTCCAGCGCAGCTGGCAGCTGGTCGCCCACCAGGGACAACTGGCGGAGCCCGGTGACCACATCGTCGAACACGTCGGCGGCGTGCCGGTGCTGGTGGTGCGCGGACAGGACGGCGTGCTGCGCGCGTTCCCCAACGTATGCCGGCATCGTGCGGGACCGCTGGCGCTGTGCAACGGCAAGGGCGCACGTGCGCTGCACTGCAAGTACCACGGCTGGAGCTATGCGCTGGACGGCCAGTTGCGCAGTGCGCCGGAGATGCAGGGCGCCGCCGATTTCGACGTCAAGGACATCCGCCTGCCGCCGCTGCGCGTGCGCGCCTGGCAGGGGCTGGTGTTCGTCGCCGTGCATGAGGATGCGCCGGGGTTCGATGACGTTTACGGCGGTATCGCCGAGCGCATCGCGCCGATCGACCTGGCCGCGATGCGCTTCCACCGCCGCGACCACTACGACATCGCGTGCAACTGGAAGGTCTACGTGGACAACTTCCTCGAAGGCTACCACCTACCGCACGTGCATCCCGGGCTGTCGAAGGTGCTCGACTACCGCGCCTACGACACCGAACTGTTCCCCTGGCATTCGCTGCAGCATTCGCCGCTGCGCGACAGTGGCGATCTGTATGGCGATGGCGACGCGTTCTACTACTTCGTCTATCCGAACGTGATGCTCAACATCATGCCCGGTCGCCTGCAGACCAACCGCATCCTGCCGCTGGGCCCGGAGCGCTGCCGGGTGGAATTCGACTACTACTACGCACAGGACCACGCGGCACAGGCACGCATCGCCAACGACCAGGCCTTCAGCGACGAGGTGCAGGACGAGGACATCCGCATCTGCGAGGCGGTGCAGCGTGGGCTGGTATCGGGCTTCTACGAGGCGGGGCGGCTGTGTCCGAAGCGCGAAAGCGGCGTGTGGCATTTCCACAACCTGCTGAGGGCTGTGTATTGAAGCCGGCCGCATCGTCGCGCGACGGCCGGAAGATCGGCTTCTGGACCTGCACCGCGCTGGTGGTGGGCAACACGATCGGTATGGGCATCTTCGTGCTGCCCGCCTCGATGGCGCCGCTCGGCTACAACGCGCTGCTGGGCTGGGGCATCACCGTGCTCGGCTGCCTCGCGCTGGCGCGTGTGCTCGCGCGATTGGCGCGCCTGCTGCCCGGCGCGGACGGGCCCTACGGCTACGTGCGGCATACGTTGGGCGACCTGCCGGCGTATGCGGTGCTGTGGTCGTACTGGGTGTCGAACTGGATCACCCTCGCTGCGCTGGCC
Source organism: Pseudoxanthomonas mexicana (assembly GCF_001556105.1). Classification (GTDB taxonomy): domain Bacteria; phylum Pseudomonadota; class Gammaproteobacteria; order Xanthomonadales; family Xanthomonadaceae; genus Pseudoxanthomonas_A; species Pseudoxanthomonas_A mexicana_A. The sequence continues at coordinate 42,161 of NZ_LSIF01000018.1, forward strand.
ACCGGCGTGGTCGGTTACGCCGCGGCGATCTTTCCGCCGCTGGCGCGTGTGCCGCCGGCGCTGCTGTCCCTGTGCGCGCTGTGGGGTTTCGTCGCCATCAACCTGTTCGGCGTGCGCAGTGGCGGACGCGTGCAGGTGGCAACGACGGTGATGAAGCTGCTGCCGATGCTGGCCGTGGCGGGCCTGGGTGCGTGGATGCTGCTGCGGTCGCCGGCATCGTTCGCGGCGCATCCGCCGGCGAAACCGATCAGTCTGGGCGATGCGATGGCGGCCTCCACGCTGGCGCTGTTCGCGATGCTGGGCCTGGAGTCGGCGACGATCCCCGCCGCGAAGGTCGCCGATCCGGGGCGCACCATCCCGCGCGCGACGATGACCGGGACTGCGATTACCGCCGGCATCTATCTGGTGGTATCCGCCGTGCCGCTGCTGTTGCTGCCGCATGCCGAACTCGCCCAGTCCAGCGCGCCGTTCGCGCTGGTGATGGAGCGTTTCGGCGGCGAAGGCACCGGCCGCTGGATCGCCTTGTTCGTCGTCGTCAGTGGCCTGGGCGCCTTGAACGGATGGACGCTGCTGAGCGGCGAGATGATGCGCACGATGGCCGAGAACGGCACGATGCCGAAGGCGCTCGCGCGGACCAACGCCTTCGGCGCGCCTACCGGGGCTTTGGTACTGACGGCCTTGCTGGCCAGCGCGATGGTGCTGATGAACTACAGCGAATCCGCGGTGGCGGGCTTCACCTTCCTCAGCACCGTGGTCACCGCGGCCAACCTGCCGCTGTACCTCGGGTGCTCGCTCGCGCTCGGCATGCTCTGGTGGCGCGGGCAGCGCGATGCGGGACGCGACCTGCTGGTCGCCGCCGCCATCGGCGCGGCCTACACGGTGTTCGCGTTCATCGGCATGGGCGCGCAGCCGTTCTGGCTGGCGCTGGCGCTGATGATCGCCGGCTTGCCGCTGTATTTCTTCCTGCGCCGTCGCCACGGCAGTGCGGTGCCGCGTGCGTGATCCACGTTATGACGTCCTGTTCGAACCGGTCCGCATCGGGCCGGTGACCACGAAGAACCGGTTTTTCCAGGTCCCGCACTGCAACGGCATGGGCCACGCGATGCCGCTGGCGCACGCGGCGATGCGCGAGGTGAAGGCCGAGGGGGGCTGGGGCGTGGTGTCGACGGAAGAGTGCGAGATCCATCCCAGCAGCGACCTGACGCCGTACGTCGAGGCGCGGCTGTGGGACGACCGCGACATCCCCGCGCTCGCGCTGATGTGCGACAAGGTGCACGCGCATGGCGCGCTCGCCGCGCTGGAGCTGTCGCACAACGGGCCGACCGCGTCCAACCTCTATTCGCGGGAAGTGCTGCTGGCACCGTCGCACCAGCCGTCCAAGTACGGCTATCCGGCGCAGGCGCGCGCGATGGACCTGCACGACATCGCCGAATACCGCCGCTGGCACCGCGAGGCGGCGGTGCGCGGCATGAAGGCGGGCATGGACATCGTCTACGTCTACGCCGCGCACGACCTGTCGCTGGCGATGCACTTCCTGCAGCGTCGCCGCAACCAGCGCACGGATGCCTATGGCGGGTCACTCGAGAATCGCGTGCGCCTGTTGCGCGAGGTGCTGCAGGACACGCGCGAGGCCGTCGGCCATCGCTGCGCCGTCGCGCTTCGCTTCGCCACCGAGGAGCTGCTGGGGCCGGGCGGGGTGGAACTGGCGGAGGCGCAGGACATCGTGGGGATGCTGGCCGAACTGCCCGACCTGTGGGACGTCAATGTCGCGGCCTGGTACAACGACTCGGTGCCGTCGCGCTTCGCCCGCGAAGGCGCGCAGGAGCCCTTCATCGACTTCGTCCGCAAGGCGACGACGAAACCTGTCGTCGGCGTGGGCCGCTTCACCTCGCCCGATACGATGGTGTCGCAGATCCGCCGCGGCGTGATCGACCTGATCGGTGCAGCGCGGCCGTCGATCGCCGATCCCTACCTGCCACGCAAGATCGAGGAAGGCCGCGTCGACGACATCCGCGAATGCATTGGCTGCAACATCTGCGTCTCGGGCGACATGACCATCTCGCCGATCCGCTGCACGCAGAACCCCAGCATGGGCGAGGAGTGGCGCAAGGGCTGGCATCCGGAGCGGATTGCGCCGAAGAAGAGCGAGGCGCGCGTGCTGGTCGTCGGGGGCGGACCCGCCGGGCTGGAAGCGGCACGTGCGCTGGGCCAGCGCGGTTACGAAGTCCATCTGGCCGAGGCACGACGCGAACTGGGCGGACGGGTAACCCGCGAAGCACGCCTGCCGGGCCTGGCCGAATGGGCGCGCGTGCGCGACTGGCGGCTGGGACAGATCAGCAAGCGGGCAAACGTCAGTACCTATCTCGACTCCGCGCTGACCGCACAGGACGTGCTCGACTTCGGCGCCGACCATGTCGTCATCGCCACCGGCTGCCACTGGCGGCGCGACGGGTTCGGCCGCACGCATGGGATGGGCATCGCGGACTTCGCCGGCAACGCACGCGTGTTCACGCCGGACGACCTGATGGACGGGCGCTGGCCCGAAGGCCGCGTGGTGGTCTACGACGACGATTACTTCTACACCGCCAGTGTGCTCGCCGAAGCACTGCGCCTGCGCGGCTGCGAGGTCACGTACCTCACGCCGGACGACACCATCGCCTCATGGAGCGCGAACACGTTGGACTACCGCCATATCCAATGGCGCATGGCCGAACTCGGCGTCACTCAGCGGGTGTCGCACATGGTGACCGGCTACACCGGCACCACGCTGGCGCTGGAACAGGTCTGGAATGGTGCGGCGACCGCACTCGATTGCGATGCCGTCGTGCTGGTCACCTCGCGCCTGCCGGACGATGCGCTGTACCAGGCGCTGAAGGCGCGTGAGCCCGAGTGGGCCGATGCCGGCGTACGCAACGTGGCCTGTATCGGCGACGCACTGGCGCCGGGACTGATCGTGCATGCGGTCTACGCCGGGCATCGCTACGCGCAGGAACTGGATGCGCCACGCACCGGCGCCGTGCCGTTCAAGCGCCACTTCCACCACGATGTGCCGATGGCGGAATGAGTCAGGCGAGTGCGCGGTAACGGAAGTCGCTGAACTCCACCGCGCCCGCGCCGGCGCTGTACAACGCAAGGCGCAGGCTGAGGAAGCCACCGAACACGTTGTGGTGCAGGCCAGACACTTCCATCCGCGTATCCAGCCGCGTCCAAGTGCGGCCGTCGTCGTGCGAGTGATGCCAGGTCACCACATGATGGTCGTAGGTCAGGCGCAGGCGCACCCGTCGCGTCGGCAGTGCCTGCCGCGCCCAGGTCTGTTCCTCCGCGTACTGGAACACGCGCAGCCCGTCCGCGGTGAAGCCGAGGCCGACGAAGGCCTTCGGGTTGTAGAACAGCAGCAGCCCGCCTTCGCCACCATCGACCAGCGTCAGCGTGACGTCGGCCTGGTAGGCACGGTCGCCGACGATGCAGGCCAGTGGGCTGCCATCCGCGGGCGAGGTGCCGGCACCGGCGAGGCGCAGCGAGCGCGTGCCGTAACGCACGCGGCGCATCTCGTCGGAGCGCGGCGCGTGGAACGCCCACTGCGTGCCAAGCCGGTCGACCGAGAAGTCGTCCGACAGCGCAACGCCGGCGACGCCCACCCTGCCACCGCGAGGCCGTGGCAACGGTGCCGACAGGTCGCCGCCACGCGCGCGGAACCAGCCATCGTCGGTCCATTCGATCGGCTCGAGAAGCGTCTGCCGGCCGAGCGTGCGATAGCCGTTCTCGTAGCCGTGGTAGACCATCCACCCGTCGCCGGCGGGACCTTCGACCAGCGTCGCATGGCCACGCGACCACCAGGGTTCGGCATCGCGCTGCGTGCGTACCAGTGGATTGTGCGGGCAGTGTTCCCAGGGTCCGTGGATCGAGCGCGAACGCGCAGCGATCACCATGTGGCCGGTCACGGGGCCAGCGGTACCGCCGACCGCGGTGATCAGGTAGAACCAGTCGCCACGCCGCGTCAGCTTCGGGCCTTCCGGCGCGAAGTTCTCGGTGATCCAGTCATCCGGATAGCGCCACGGACGGTAGGCGTGTTCCAGCGTGCCGTCGGTCGCCAGGCCGTCGTCGGTCAGGCGCACCTTGCGTATGCCGTTGACGAACAGGTAGCGCTTGCCGTCTTCGCCGACCGCATGGCCGGGATCGATGCACCCGTCGATCTTCAGATCGACCGGCGCACTCCATGGCCCGCGGATATCGTCGGCCCAGATCGCGTGGATCTTCCATGCGCCACCCGGCGCCAGCGTCGGCAGGTAGATGAAGTAACGGTCGCCGTGCCGGCACAGGTCGACCGCCCACACGGTGCCGACGTTCGTGTGCAGCGCGGGACCGAGTGGCGTCCAGTTGACCAGGTCGGTGGAATGCCAGATCACCAGCCCGGGATAGGCGTCGAACGACGAGAACGTCATGTAGTAGTCGTCGCCGTCCTTGAGGATCGTGGGATCGGGGCGATCGCCGGCGACGATGGGATTGAGATAGGTGCCGTCACCGCGGTCGGCCTTGCGTTGGCCTTCGACGCCGGTGGCGTGTGCCGGCGATGCGGGCGGGCACGCAGTGGTCGCCGCCGCGCGCGACGACAGCGGCCAGGTGACCAGGCCGGCGAGTCCGGCCTTGAACAGTGCGCGTCGCGATGTGCCGGACATGGAGGCTCCCGTGATGCCGTGGTCAGCGGCGGACCGCGTAAGGTCCGAAGGTGTTGCCGATGAAGCCGCCCGCCGTCTCCACGCTCAGCAGGCTGGCGTCCAGGCCGGTGGCGACGGTCTTCCATTCGCCGGATGCCAGAGCGTACTGCGCGTCCAGTCGCGGACCGTCGAGGCGCAAGCGCAGCGATACGGGTCCATGTTGCTCGTCCAGCGGGATGCGCGCCAGCCGGTCGCCTGTCTTCGCGCCTTCGCGGCTGCTGCGCCGGTACAGCGACACGGCCAGTCCCTGCGCATCGCGCTCGACACCGAGCACGTAGTGGCCGTACTCGTTCTGCAGCAACGCGAGTCCTGCCAGTTCGCCAAGGGCAGGATCGAATGAAGCAAGCGTGGTTTCCAGCGTCGCCTTGTGGTGCTGCAGGCGATGCGCGAGGTAGGACGGCTGCCCCGGTGCAGTACCGAACGCGCCCAGCGGCATCGTGCCCGGCGTGACCGTCAAGCCGGCCTTGCCGGTCGTGTACCAGGTCGTCTGCGGCGGATGCAGCGTCATCCACGACAGCGGCAATGACGGCGCATCGAAACGTTCGGTCCACGCCATCGGCCCGCTGGTCGGCAAGGGCTGCGGGTTGCGGGGCAGGTCGGGACGTTGCGCGACCATCGGCACGCGCTCGCCGCGCGGGAGGATCACCGGCCAGCCGTCCTTCCACGTCACCGGCAGCAGGAAGGTTTCGCGGCCCAGGTTGTACTGGTTGCCGCGGTACGGACGCGTGGCCAGGAACACCGCCCACCACGTGCCGTCCTTGAGCTTCACGAACTGCGCATGGCCGGTGGACGTCACCGGATCGGGGCGCGTCGGATCGAGATCGCGTTGCGTCAGTGACGGATTGGAGGGCGATGGCTGGTAGGGGCCGGCGAGTGTGCGGCTGCGCCACACCATCTGCGCGTGCTGTTCGCCGGTGCCGCCCTCGGCGGCGGTCAGGTAATACCAGCCGTCGTGCTTGAAGACGTGCGGACCCTCGACGTGTTCCGGATTCGTCGCCGGATCCGCACCGCCGTCCACCAGCAGGATGCGCCGGCCGATCTTCTCGCGCGTGCCGAAATCGAAGCGCTGCAGCCAGATCGCGCGATGGCCGTCGTAACGGAGTTTTCCGTCGGGCACGTCGTTGTGCACCACCCAGGCGCTGCCGTCGTCATCGAAGAAAAGCGACGGATCGATGCCGCTGATGCCGAGCCAGACCGGGTCCGACCATGGACCCGCCGGGTTCTTCGCGGTGACGACGAAGTTGCCGCGGTCGCAGTAGAAGCAGGTGTTGGCGATGTAGAACGTGCCGTCGTGGTGCGCGAGCGTGGCGGCGAACAGGCCGCGCGTCAGCTCTTCCTTCTCACCGTAGTTGATCTGGCCGGGCCGATGGATCGCATTGCCGACCTGCGTCCACGAGACCAGGTCGGTGCTGTGGAAGACCGGCAGGCCGGGAAAATAGCCGAACGTCGAGGTGACCAGGTAGAAGTCGTCGCCGACGCGGATCGCCGACGGATCCGGATAGAAGCCGGCGACGACAGGGTTGCGGTACTGCGCGGGCGTGGCGGACGGACCACCATCGTCGCCGGCATAACGCACCTCGCGGAACACCGCATCGCCGGCCCACGCCGTGCCCATCGACAGCATCATCACCAGCGCAGCTGCGCATCGCGTCATCATCGGATCGTCCTCAGGTCGTGGCGGCACTCGCGCGTCGCGCCCACAGTGCATGCAGGCCGCGCGCGGCCAGGTCTTCGGGGTGGCGCTGCACGCCAACACCCAGCGTCGTCAGCGCATGGGCGTACGACGCCAGCAGGCGGTCGTTGCCGATCAGGTGCACCTGTGCCGGCCGTGGCGCGTGCGAGAACAGGCCCGATGCGCGCAGTTCATGTCCGATCAGCAGCCCGGAGAGATACGACGGCAGCGCGGGCTCGGCGAACTGCTGGAACAGGCCGGTGGTGCGGACACCGAACAGGTGGTGCAGCAGGCCGCCGCGATCGTCGCTGCGCTTGAGGCCGGCATCGAACGCATACCCGTCGAAGCGCACGTCGCCGGCCGGCATCAGCCGTCCGAGGATGCTGTGCTGGCGCAGCAGCGCATACAATTCGCCGGTCATCGCGGTGGCGATGCGGAGGACCTGGCCGTCGCGCACGGTGACCCATTTGCTGTGGGTGCCGGGCAGGCAGACCAGGTGGGTGCCGGCGGTGAGCACGTCGAGCAGCGTGGCCAGCTGCGTTTCCTCGCCGCGCATCACGTCGGGCACGCGGTCGGAATCGCTGTCGCGCAGTCCCGGCACCAGCCAGAGCGCGCGTTCGTCGAAACCCGGTGGCTGGAAGCGCTGCATGCCGAGCGCGAGCGCGTGGTTGCCGGCGGGGCAGGGCAGGTAGGGCATCTCGTGCCAGCCACCGCGTCCGCCCACCATGCCGCACAGGAGGATGTCGACGTCGTCCCAGCCGGCGATCTCGCGCGCCAGCACCTCGCCGAAGCGGCCATCGCAGGTCAGCACGCCCTGGTCGCTGCGACGGCGCTCGCGTACCTGGCCGTCGTCGGCCAGGAGGTACAGGCGCAGGCTGCTGGTGCCCCAGTCGACCGCGATCATGGCAAGCGCACCCGGTCTTCCGCACGGGCGAGCGCTCGTCCGGTGCCATGCGCGAACACGCCGCCGGCCAGCGGCTGGTCCGCCAGCGCGGCGGTATCCAGGGCGACGCGCGCGCTGGTGATGTAGAGCGTGTCGCCCGCCAGCACGCAGCACGACGGCTGTGCCGCCGGTGTGCGCACGATGCGGTCGACACGGCCGTCGGGCAGGTAACGCACCACGCGGCCCGCCCCCCATTGCGCATTCCACAGCGCGCCTTCGTCGTCGATGACCGACCCGTCGGGCTCCGCGCCGGGCATGTCCAGTTCGACGAACACGCCGATGTCCGACACCGTTGCGGTCGCTGTGTCGTAGCGGCAGCGCAGGATGCGCGGCGCCACCGAATCGCAGAAGTACATCGTGGTCCCGGCCGCATCGAAGCAGATCGAGTTCGGTATCGCCGCGCGCGGCAACGCCAGTTCGCGCAGGCCATGCGCCGCGGTGTACTGGTGGAAGCGGCCCGCGGGCCGCAGGTCCGCATGTTCGCTCTTGGTGCCGAAGACGAAGCCGCCATGGCGGTCGGCGCGACCGTCGTTGACGCGGGTCATCGGCTCGTCCGCCTCGACGTCGGCAAGCGTCGTCGTCAGCAGGTCGCGCCTGCCCAGCTGCGCTTCGACATCGCTCGCATGCAGCGCCTTGGCCAGGCCGAGCAGCAGGCGCCCGTCCTCGGCCAGCGCCAGGCAGCCGAGCGGCGCCGGCAACGACCACGTATGCGTGTGGCCGCTGGCCGGATCGTGGCGCCACAGTTCCTTGGCGAGGATGTCGGTCCAGTACAGCACGCGCCGACGCTCGCACCACAGGATGCCTTCGCCCAGCGCGCAGCGGCTGTCGACGGTCAGGGTCGCCAGCGCCGCGGTCACCGGCTCACCACTCGGCCACGCTGCCATCGGCATGCCGCCACAGCGGGTTGCGCCAGCGCGGCGGCTGCCGGTTCGCGTCGACCAGGCGCGCCTCGTCGATCTCCACGCCCAGGCCGGGCTTCGGCAGCGCGGCGATGCTGCCGGTGGCGTCGCAGCGGAAATCGTCCTGGTTGATGACGTAGTCCAGCAGGTCGGCGCCTTCGTTGTAATGGATGCCGATGCTCTGCTCCTGCAGCATCGCGTTGTGGGCGACGAAGTCCACCTGCAGGCAGGCGGCCAGCGCCACCGGGCCGAGCGGACAATGCGGTGCCAGTGCCACGTCGTGGGCTTCGGCCATCGCGGCGATCTTCACGCACTCGGTGATGCCGCCTGCATGCGACAGGTCGGGTTGCAGGATCGCCAGGCCGCCGGCCGCGAGCACCGGTCTGAACTCGGCGCGCGAGTACATGCGCTCGCCCGCGGCGAGCGGGATCGAGGTCGCATCGGACAGCGGCCGGTAGTACTCCCACTGCTCCGGCAGCACCGGCTCCTCGACGAACAGCGGCTTGAACGGTGCCAGTTCGCGCAGCAGCACGCGCGCCATCGGTGCGCTGACGCGGCCGTGGAAGTCGATGCCGAAATCGACGCGGTCGCCCATCGCCTCGCGGATCGCGGCGACCTTGGCCACGGCGGCATCGATCGCGCGCGGGCTGTCGATCAGCTTCAGCTCCTCGGTACCGTTGAACTTGAACGTGTCGAAGCCCTGTGCCTGGTAGCGCTGCATCTGCGCGACGATGTCGGCGGGGCGGTCGCCACCGACCCAGCGGTAGGTCTTCATGCGGTCGCGGACGAGCCCGCCGAGCAACTGGTACACCGGCACGCCGAGGGCCTTGCCCTTGATGTCCCACAGCGCCTGGTCGATGCCGGCGATGGCGCTCATCAGGATCGCGCCGCCGCGGTAGAAGCCGCCGCGGTACAGCACCTGCCACAGGTCGTTGATGCGCGCCGGATCCTGGCCGACGAGATAGTCGCCGAGTTCGTGCACCGCGGCTTCCACCGCGTGCGCGCGCCCCTCGATGACCGGCTCGCCCCAGCCGCTGATGCCCTCGTCGGTGTCCACCTTGAGGAACAGCCAGCGCGGTGCCGCGTGGTACGTGGTGAGGCGGACGATCTTCATGCGGCGTGGTCCAGGTAGGCCTGGCGGAAGCGGCGCGCGTGCTCGCGCGTGCGCTCGACCGGCTGGCCTGGCGTGTAAAGTTCGCCGCCGATGCCGGCGCCCTGACAGCCGGCTGAGAGGTAGCCGGAGAGGGTGTCGGGCGTGACGCCACCGACGGCGAAGAGGGGAACCGGTGGCAGCACGCTGCGCAGGGCGCGCACCATCGCCGGTCCGTAGACGGAAGCGGGGAACAGCTTGAGCATCTGCGCGCCCGCCTCGAGCGCATCGAACGCCTCGCTGGCGGTGGCGACGCCGGCGGCGACGTGCAGGCCGCGGTCGACGGCATGCCGGATCACCGGTGGTCGCGTGTTCGGCGTGACCATCAGGCGGCCACCGGCGGCGACCAGCGCGTCGACGTCGGCGGTCGTCAGCACCGTGCCTGCGCCGATCAGCGCGCGGTCGCCGAACGCATCCGTCGCGACGCGCACGCTGCGCGTCCATGCCGGCGAGTTGGCCGGGATCTCGATGGCGTCATAGCCCTCGTCCACCAGCGCGCCGACGTGCGCATGCGCCTCGTCGGGCGTGATGCCGCGCAGGATCGCGATCAGCGGCAGGGTGAAGGGGAGGGTGGGCGCGTGCATGCGGTCAGTCGTGGTAGACCTGCGAGCGACCGCCATCGATGGTGATGTCGGTGGCGTTGATGAAGCGCGCTTCGTCGCTGGACAGGAACAGCGCGGTGCAGGCGACTTCCTCCGGCGTACCGATGCGCTGCGGCGGCAGCAGCGCCGTCTGCTTCTCGCGCGTCCCGGGTTCGCGTTCGAACCATGCTTCGATGCGCGGCACCAGGATCAGGCCGGGCGAAATCGAATTCACCCGGATGCCGTGCGCGGCGTATTCGATGCCGAGCGAGCGGGTCAGCCCGATCAGCCCGTGCTTCGCGACCGGATACGGGAAGCAGCCGGCGATGATCTTGTGGCCGTGCACCGAGGCGATGTTGACGATGGAGCCCGCGCCCTGCGCCAGCATCGCCGGCAGCACCGCGCGGCACAGGTGCCACGCGCCCGTGAGATTCAGCGCCAGGCAGCGCTCCCAGTCGTCGTCCGACAGCGACAGCGGGTCGGAGAACACGTCGGCACCGGCATTGTTGACGAGCACGTCGATGCGCCCATGGCGCTCGCGTGCGGCATGGACGGCTGCGTCGACGGCGGCGGCATCGGTGATGTCGGCGAGATGGTGGACCACGCCGTCATCGGCGGCGGGTGCGGGCTGGCGATCAAGGCCGACGACCGTGGCGCCTTCGCGTGCGAACAGGCGCGCAGTCGCCGCACCGATGCCGCTGGCCGCACCGGTGACGAGGGCGACCTTGCCGGACAGACGCCCGTCGCGCAGTGATGTCGCCATGGCGCCTCATTCCTGGCCGGATCCCTTCATGGCCGGGATACTGCGGTTCGGCCATCGGTTGCACAATTACGAAATGGCACGCCCGAAACTGCGTTTTCCAGTGCGGCGCTGCAGCATGCCGGGAGCGGTCCTTCTACGGCTCAGGCAGGCCCCCGCGGCATCTTGGCCAGTTCGCGCGGCGTGCAGTTGTATTCACGGCGGAACACCGCGTACATGTATTGAAGGGAAGTGAAACCGCTGCGCACGGCCACGTCGGCCAACGGGATCGAGGCGTCCTCGAGCATGCCGCGCGCCATCTCGAGTTTGTGCTCCAGGATCATGTCATGCACGCTCTTGTTCAATTCCCGCTTGAAGTGCTCTTCCAGCACCGTCCGGGAAATGCCGACGTACTGTGCGACCTGCTCGCTCTTGATGCCGAGGTGTACGTATTGGCGGATGTAGTGGCAGGCACGCATCACGTGCGGGCTCTTGAGGGGTTGGTGAAGGCTCGAGGCATGCACTGACAGCCCGACCGGCGGGACCACGATGCGGGTGCAGGACAGGTCGCCACCGCGAAGCATCTGGTGCAGCGTCTGGGCGGCGCGATGCCCCATTTCCTCCGCGCCCTGGATCACCGAGGTCAGGGGAATGCGGCTGAGCAACTGCACCATCTGGTCATTGTCGATGCCGACGATCGCAACCTGCTCGGGCACCGGGATGTCGGCGGCGATGCACGCCTGCAACAGTTGGCGGGCGCGTGCGTCGGTGACCGCGATGATGCCGATCGGCTTCGGCAACGAATGCATCCATGCGATGAGATCCTCCTGGGCGCGCCCCCAGCCGCCGGCACTGGTCGGCGAACCGCGATAGGTGATGCTGGCGATGCCGTCAGCGCCGGTCGCCTGCTCGTAGGCCTGTTCGCGCTCCTGCGCCCAGCGGTTGCCGGCCAGCGGCGGCAGGCCGTAGAACGCAAAATGGCACAGGCCCTGCTTGATCAGGTGGTCGTACGCAAGGCGGACGAGCTCGCCGTTATCGGTGGCGATATAGGGAATTCTTGCGGGATAGCGGCTCTCGTCGGCGTAGGAGCCCCCGACTGCGACGACGGGAATCGGCAATCCCGAGAGCGCTTCCTCCACCGACGGGTCGTCAAAGTCGGCGATGATGCCGTCGCCCAGCCATTGGCGTATGTCGATTGTGCGCGAGCGGAAGTCTTCTTCCATGAAGAGGTCCCAGACGACGCGCGTCGACTTCAGGTAGTTGCCAATGCCGGTCATGATCTGCCGGTCGTAAACCTTGTTCGCGTTGAACAGCAGGGCGATTCGATGCGGAGACATGGGCAAGTTTTAAGGGGATGCGGCGGTTGCTCTGGGGCGGTCAGGTCTTCCGGCATGCTGCGTTGCCGCATGCGAAAACGCAGTTTGGGGCGTGCCATTTCGTAATTGCGCGAATGGTGGCCGAACCGCAGCATCCATTGCAACGGTTTGGAGACAAGGCCACGGCGATGCACCAACGTTGCGAAGCAGTTCCGTTGGCGCAGCGTGGCCCATGCGCCCACTGCAACGACACCATGGTGGCCCCACGGTCGCCGTCTGATCGCCAGCCGCCGGCGCGGCATCCGCAACGGGGGCGACCGCAATATCGACGACCACGGCCGGGGGGCTGAGGTCGTCGAGCGCTTCATCCGGCCACGCGATGCGAAGACATCGGCGGGCGGGACCACAACTCAATCGCTTGTCATGTGTCCTGGGAGGGAACATCCATGTCAACGCTCCAGCGTCGCCCCGCGGCGGCCATTCGTGCCGGCCGTTCCGATGGCCGCAAGCTGCAACCCACCGTATTGGCGCTCGGCATCGCCCTGATGCTGGCGGCGCCCGCCCATGCCCAGGACGCCGCCGCGTCCCCTCCCGGGGAAAAGAAGGCGACGGAGCTTGATGCCGTCGTCGTCACCGGCATCCGCGGCTCCGTGTACAAGGCGCAGGACATCAAGCGCGACGCCGACACGTTCGTCGATTCGGTCACCGCGCTGGATATCGGCGCGCTGCCCGACCGCAGCGTGACCGAGACGCTGTCGCGCATCCCCGGCGTGACCATCGACCGCTTCCTGTCGGTCGGCGATCCGGAGCACTTCTCGGCGGAGGGCAATGGCGTCGCCGTGCGTGGCCTCACCCAGGTCCGCTCGGAGCTCAACGGGCGCGACAGCTTTTCTGCCTCGGGTGGACGCGCGTTGAGCTTCCAGGACGTGCCGTCCGAGCTGATGGCCGGCGTGGACGTGTACAAGAACCAGAAGGCCGACATGATCGAAGGCGGCCTGGGCGGCAGCGTCGACCTGCGCACCTTCATGCCGTTCGATTTCGAGGGCAGCAAGTTCGGCATGTCGTTCAGCGCCAACCGGGGCGACTTCGCCAAGAAGGTCAGCCCGTCGGGCTCGGTGCTCTACAGCAACCGCTGGGACACCGGCGCGGGCGAGTTCGGCGTGCTGGTCAACCTCGCGCATTCGGAACTTGCCACCCGCACCGACGGCATGTTCGTGCGGCCGTTCTTCAACAACACCAACAGCGACATCAACGGAGATGGCAGCAACGACAGCCTGTGGCTGCCGCGCGGCGCCGATTGGCGCTCCCTGGACTACAACCGCAAGCGTCAGGGCGTCTATGTCGCCACGCAGTGGCGGCCGAACGATCGCGTCGAGGTGTTCGGCACGGCCTTCCAGAGCACGTACGCCGAACTCTGGAACGAGGATGCGATCTTCGTCCAGAACAATCCGCTGGAAGTGCGCGTCGATGCCAGCCAGCCGAACGCATTCAATGGCAACGTGTTCGAGGCCGGCCGACTGACATCGCCCGCCGGCATCCCGATGGGTACGGATATCCGCGCATCCAATCGCGACTCGAAGACCACCGACTACTCATTGGGCCTGAAGTGGTTGGCGAGCGATCGCACCGAGCTGTCCACCGAGTTGCAGTACATCAAGGCGAGCACCCGGGCACTGGATTCGACCGTCGCGCTGGGCATCGATGTGCCCTACATCGACATCGATCTCAGGAACGGCCGGCCCGTCATCGGGGTGGACAACCCGTTCATGGCCAATCCCGCCAACTACTACTGGGCGTTCACCATGCAGAATCTGGTGGACAACGATGCCGATGAAGTGGCGTGGCGCGCCGACCTCAAGCACGGCTTCGACAGCGGCTTCTTCGAGTCGGTGAAGTTCGGCGTGCGCGCCACCGAACGCAATGCCGGCAGCATCGACACCGCCTACCAGACCTGGTCCGGCGTGATCCAGCCATGGATGCGCTGGTGGGCGTTGCCTGGTGAGGGGCCGTTGCCTGGCCTCAACCTCAACAGCACCGTCAACAGCAGCCTGGTGCGTCTGAACACGTTCCAGAACTTCTATCGCGGCGACGCGAGGACGCCAGGCGCACTCTATGCTCCGCGGCTCGGCGTGGCGCTGGGGTATCCGGTGACGTACCAGAACATCCACGACGCTGCGCAGGGCTACTACACGCCAGGCAGCATCGCTCCCTGGTCGCCGTCGAACCTCAGCGACCCCAAGTGGAGCAATACGCAGAGCGAACGGACGTACGCGGCCTACGCGATGCTGAACTTCGCGGTCGACGATGTGCGGCTAGACGGCAACGTCGGCGTGCGCGTCGTGCGCACCGAGAACCGCGCGAACGGTTACCTGGTCTATCCGGACAAGGACTTCGCGCCCTACCTGGGCAATGGCGAAACCGAAGCGATCACGGCGCGGAATTCGTACACGGACGTCCTGCCCAGTGCGAACCTGAAGTGGGAACTCCGGGAGAACCTGATCATGCGCTTCGCCGCGTCCAAGGCGATCGCGCGGCCGAACTTCAGCGACATGCAGGCCTACCAGATGCTGGGCGCCGACCCGAAGCCGGGGGTCACCCCGCCTGTCGACGGTAGTCCGCTGCCCCTCAATCAACTGAATCTCAGCGGCAGCTCCTACGATAATCCGTACCTGACGCCGATGAAGGCCAACCAGTTCGACCTGTCGCTGGAGTGGTACTTCGCGCCGGACCGCGGCGGCATGGCCTGGGTGAACTTCTTCTACAAGGACGTCAAGGACTACATCCGGCGCCAGTCGCAGCTGGTGGCCTACCCCGGTGCGGACGGCAATCAGTACGACTATCTGATCACGCGTCCGGTGAACGTGGGCACGGCGAATATCCAGGGCGCGGAGATCGGCTGGAACCAGTTCTTCGATTTCCTGCCCGGCCCGCTCAACGGCCTCGGCATGTCGGCGAACTACACCTATATCGACAGCAGCACCAAGGTGCCGAACGATCCCACCGTGGTGCCGACCGATACCGACGGTTCGTTCTTCGGCGACCTGCCGGCGGATGGGCTGTCGAAGAACGCCTACAACATGGCGTTGTTCTACGAGAAGGGCCCCTGGCAGGTGCGTTTCGCCTACAACTGGCGTAGCGAGTACCTGCTGGCGATCGGGCCGAACGGCTACAACGGCACCGACAACAACATCGCCTGGAAGCTGCCGGTCTACAGCGACAGCTTCGGCCAGCTGGATGGCTCCGTCTTCTACAAGGTCTCCGACCATGTGCAGTTCGGCCTGGAGATGAACAACCTCAACAATGCCGAGCAGCGCACGCTGATGGACCAGAACGGCGCGGGCAAGCGCGTCACCTCCTGGTACGTCAACGATCGCCGCTACGCCGCGACGATCCGCTTCACCTTCTGATGATGCGCCGCACGGGGCGACCGGGATCCGCCGGTCGTCCCGCCGCATGAGGTGCGCGTCCTGCCGGCGCACCGGCTGCTCCCCACGACAGGAGATTCCGTGTCCACGCTTCGCCTGATCCTCGCGCTCTTCGCTTTCCTGCTGGTGCCCGGCGCGGCGGCGAAGGATGGCGTCACCGGCTACCGTTGGCACAACGTCGCCATCGGTGGCGGTGGCTTCGTCAGCGGGCTGGTATTCCATCCGCGCGAGAAGGGATTGCTGTACGCGCGCACCGACATCGGCGGCGCCTACCGCTGGCTGCCCGGCGAACGCCGCTGGCAGCCGCTGATGGACTGGATGGGCCACGAAGACAATGGGCGATTCGGTGTGGAAAGCCTGGCCCTGGATCCGTCCGATCCCAACCGCCTCTATCTCGCCGTCGGCACCTATCTGCACGAACGCGGACAGGATGGCGCGATCCTGCGTTCCATCGACCGCGGCGCGACGTTCCAGCGGACGGCACTGCCGTTCAAGTTCGGTGGCAACGAACAGGGGCGCGGCAATGGCGAGCGCCTCGCGGTGGACCCGAATGATGGCCGCGTGCTGATGTTCGGCACGCGCGCGGACGGACTGTGGCGCAGCGATGATGCCGGCGCGCAGTGGCGGGAAGTGAAACGCTTTCCTGCCGTCGCGAAATCGCGCTCGGCATGGGCGGCGGGGTGGCGCGACCTGCGTCCGGTCGGCATCGCCTTCGTGGTGTTCGATCCCGCCAGTGGCGGGAATGGGGCACCGTCGAAGACGCTGTATGCCGGGGTGTCCACGAAAGAGACCAGCCTGTTCCGTTCGCGCGACGGCGGGGCGAGCTGGGAGGCGGTCCCGGGCCAGCCGGTCGGTTTGCGACCGAGCCACATGGTGCGCGACGCACGCGGGCGCTGGCTGATGAGCTATGGCGACGAACCCGGCCCGAACAACATGGCCGACGGCGCGGTGTGGCGCTTCGATCCTGCCGGTGACCGCTGGGACGACATCACGCCCGTGCGCCGTGCCGCCAGCGAAGGCGGCTTCGGCTGGGGTGCCGTGGCGGTACAGGCCGACAACCCCGACGTCATCATCGCCAGCACGTTCCGTCGTTACCAGCCGCACGACGACGTCTACCGCAGCCTCGATGGCGGGCGCACGTGGACGGCGATGCTGACGCGGTCGAGCTTCGACCACGCATCCGCGCCGTGGACCTCGGATGCCAGGCCGCACTGGATGGCCGACATCGAGATCGACCCGTTCGATCCCGACCGCCTGCTGTTCGTCACCGGCTATGGCGTGTGGGCATCCACCAACGCCCGTGCGTTCGATGCCGGTGCCACGATGCAATGGCGCTTCGAGCAGGCGGGCTTCGAGGAAACCGTGCCGCTGGCGCTGCTCAGTCCGCCGCAGGGTGCGCATCTGGTCAGTGGATTGGGCGATGTCGACGGTTTCGTGCACGACACGCTCGACGTGTCGCAGCAGCGCTTCGCCGGCGTGCGCTTCTCCAATACCGAGAGCCTGGCATTCGCCGGCCGCGCACCGCAGGTAATGGTGCGCACGGGCTACTTCCACAACCGGCCGGAAGGCGCGGTACGCGGGGCGTGGTCGAACGATGGCGGTCGGAACTGGACTGCGTTCGCGAGCGAGCCGCCCGACGGCGAGGGCGCCGGCCACATCGCGCTCGCGGCCGACGGCAAGCGCGCGATCTGGCGTCCGCGCAACGGCGAACACCACTGGATCACCGCCGACATGGGCGGGCGCTGGCAAGCGGTGAAGGGCTTGCCGAAGACGGCGGTGGTGGAGGCCGACCGCGTCGACGAGGGCATCTATTACGGCTTCGACGCGATCAGTGGCCGTCTGTATGTCAGCGGCAACGGTGGCGTCGCCTTCGAGGAAGTACGTGCGCCGGTTGGCGAGATCGGCGACTGGTACAACGCCGAGATCCGGCCGCACCCCGGCAAGGCAGGCGAAGCCTGGATCGCCGCGTCATGGCGCGGACTGCTGCACCTGGCGCCGGGCAAGCTGGAGCGCGTGCCGGGCGTGGACAACGTGATGTCGCTGGGCCTGGGCAGGCCGGCCAACGACGGCGATGCGCCAGTGCTGTTCGTATTCGGTGAAGTGCAAGGCCAGCGCGGTCTCTACCGGTCCGACAACAGCGGACGCCGCTGGCAGCGGATCGATACCGACGCCCTGCGGTTCGGCGGCATCATCCGCCATGTGACGGGCGATCCCCGCCTGCACGGTCGCGTCTACTTCGGTACCGAAGGACGCGGCATCTGGCATGGAGATCCGCAGTGAAACGACTCGCCTGTTTCCTAGTCGCCTTGTTCGTCCTTCCTTCCGCGCACGCAGTCGAGCTGCCGCGCCTGTTCTCAGACGGCATGGTCGTGCAGCGCGACCAGCCCGTGCAGGTCTGGGGTCGCGCCGCGCCGGGTGCGCGCGTTGCCGTGGGTTTCGCCGGCGAAGTGCCGACCACGACGCAGACCGACGAGAACGGTGGCTGGTCGCTGCAACTGCCGGCGAGGACTGCCGGTGGCCCCTACGTGATGCGCATCGACGACGGCACGCAGCCGCGCGTGCTGCGCGATGTACTGATCGGCGATGTATGGCTGGCCAGCGGGCAGTCGAACATGGAGTGGCCGATCGCGCAGTCGGCCGATCCGGAGGCCGAGATCGCGCGCGCGACCGATCCACAGGTCCGGCATTTCAAGATTCCCAAGTCCTGGGCCGGTACGCCGCAGGAGCAGCTGGCCGGTGGCGAATGGGTGGCCTCGTCGCCGCAGGCCGCCGCCAGGTTCTCCGCCGTCGCCCACTTCTTCGCGCGCGACCTGCGCAAGGTCACCGGTGTGCCGATCGGCATCATCGACAGCACCTGGGGTGGCAGCCGCATCGAAGCCTGGATGGACGCGCCGTCGCAGGGGCTGGACGAACGGGCGTTGGCCGAGCAGGCCAGTACGCTGCGCGCCGCGGACGAGCAAGCGCTGGTGCAGACGCGCCGGAACCTTGCACGCTGGCCGGCGCTGCCCGTCGATGACGCGGGCTGGAATGCACCCGGACTCGACACGTCGGCGTGGACACCGATCACGGTGCCGTCGCTGTGGGAGGCCACCGGCTGGAACGGCATGGACGGCGTGGCGTGGTACCGCACGACGTTCACGCTGACCGCGGCCGAAGCCGCGGCGGGGGTCGTCCTCGGCGTAGGCCGCATCGACGATTCCGATACCACCTGGGTCAACGGCACGCAGGTCGGCGAAACCCGCATGCAGTACAACCAGCCGCGACGCTACGCGGTGCCGGCATCGGCATTGCGCAAGGGCGTCAACCACGTGGCGGTGCGGGTGACGGACACCGGTGGCGGCGGTGGCATCCATGGCGAAGCAGTCGAGGTGTTCGTCCAGCCCGGCGGCGGCGCACCGCGCGCGCTGGCGGACTGGTCGTTCCGGCCGAGCAACGTCAGCGTCGCGCTGGTCGACGACAAGAACCAGCATCCCACCCTGCTGTACAACGCGATGATCCACCCGCTGCAGCCGTACGCGCTGCGCGGCGTGATCTGGTACCAGGGCGAATCCAACGCGAACACCGTGGCCGACGCGCTGCGGTACCGCCGGCAGTTCCCGGCGCTGATCGAACAGTGGCGGGCGCAATGGCGCACGCAATGGGACGCCCCCAGCCTGCCGTTCCTGTGGGTGCAGCTGGCGAACTTCTCCTCCGGCACCGACAGGGGCGACGAGAGTCCGTGGGCCACATTGCGCGAAGCGCAGTCGATGACGCTGTGGATGCCGGGCACCGCGCAGGCCGTGGCCATCGACATCGGCGATCCGTCCGACATCCATCCACTCAACAAGCAGGAAGTGGGTCGCCGTCTCGCGCTGGCGGCACGCCATGTGGCCTACAGCGAGGCGCTGCCGTTCCACGGGCCGGTGCCGCAGTACACCCGCTTCGAAGGCAACGCCGCGCATGTCGAGTTCGGCACGTCCGGCGGCACCCTGGCCGTGCGTGGCGGCGGCACGCGCGTGCATGGCTTCGCGCTGGCGGGCACCGACCAGGTGTTCCATCCGGCCGAAGCATCACTGCAGGCCGGGCGCGTGGTCGTGCGCAGTGCCGCGGTGCCGCGGCCGATGGCCGTTCGCTATGGCTGGTCCGACAACCCGGCCGATGCCGACCTGATCAATACCGACCAGCTGCCGGCCTCGCCGTTCCGCAGCGACGCCTGGTGAACCTGGAGTGTCCCCGATGATGCCTCGCCTGTTCCGCTCGCCCACGTTCCTTGGCCTGCTGGCCGCCAGCGTGCTGCTCGCTGCGTGCCGACCCGCCGATGACGCGGCGAAGCAGGGCGGGGCGGCCAGCGACGGCACGCCCCGCGTGGGCGAAGCCCCCATTCCCCAGATCGTCAGCAAGGAGGGCCGGCACGCGTTGATGGTCGACGGCGCACCCTTCCTGATCCTCGGTGCGCAGGTCAACAATTCCAGCAACTGGCCGCAGGCGCTGGACGATGTGTGGCCGGCCATCGACGTGGTCAAGCCGAACACGGTGATGGTGCCGGTGGCGTGGGAGCAGGTCGAGGCGAAGGAGGGGACGTTCGACTTCTCCTTCGTCGACGAACTGCTCACGCAGGCGCGCGGGAAGGACGTGCGACTGATCCTGCTGTGGTTCGCGACCTGGAAGAACAACGGGCCGAACTACGCGCCGGCGTGGGTGAAGCTGGACAACGCGCGCTTCCCGCGCGTGATCACCGCCGACGGCCGCACGCTGAACTCGCTGTCGCCGCACGCGCAAGCCACGCTGGAGGCGGACCGCAAGGCCTTCGTCGCGCTGATGACGCATCTGAAGGCGGCGGATCCGCAGCGCACCGTCATCATGGTGCAGCCGCAGAACGAACCCGGCACCTACGGCAGCGTGCGCGATTTCTCGCCGCTGGCGCAGCAGGTGTTCGAGGGTCCCGTGCCCGAGGCCCTGCTGAAGAAGCTGGGCAAGTCGCCGGGTACATGGCGCGAGGCGTTCGGCGCCGATGCCGACGAGTTCTTCCACGCCTGGCATATCGCGCACTACATCGACCAGGTCGCGGAAGCGGGCAAGGCCGTCTACCCGCTGCCGATGCTGGTCAACGCCGCGTTGCGCGGCCCATTCAACCCGGGCCAGCCGGGGCAGTACGCCAGCGGCGGGCCCACCGACAACGTGCTGGACGTCTACAAGGCCGCCGCGCCGCACATCGACCTGCTGGCGCCCGACATCTACATGCCGGAGTACACACACTACACCACGGTGCTGGACCGCTATTCGCGCCCCGACAACCCGCTGTTCGTCGCCGAGACCGGCAACCGCGAGGAGTATCCGCGCTACTTCTTCTCCGCGCTGGGCGAGCAGGCGATCGGCTGGTCGCCGTTCGGCATCGACTACTCGCGCTATTCCAACTGGCCGCTCGGTGCCAGGCACCTGGACGAGAAGGCGCTGGCGTCGTTCGCGCTGAACTACGCCATCGTGCGGCCGGCGGCGCGCGTCATCGCGCAGGCCAGCTTCGAGGGCAAGGTGCGCGGCACCGCCGAGCAGCCCAGCCAGGCCGTGCAGACGGTGAAGATCGACGACCGCTGGAACATGGTGGTGACCTACGGCGTGCCGCAGTTCTGGTTCCAGGGCGAGCCGCCGGGCAATCCCGAGCCCATCGGCCGCGCGCTGGTGGTGCAGCTCGGGGCGGACGAGTTCCTGGTCGCGGGCGCGCATGCGCGCATCAACATCGATGCGGCGGACCCGGCCGTTGCCGCGCGGCAGATCTACGAGGTCGTCGACGAAGGCACCTACGTCGATGGCAAGTGGGTATTCCGTCGCCGCTGGAACGGCGACCAGACCGATTACGGCCTCAATTTCTCCAGCGTCCCGCAACTGCTGCGGGTGAAGCTGGCGACCTACTGATCGATCAATGCAACGGGATGCCGCGGCGCATCCCCATGAGGAGCAAGCGATGGGTTATCTGAAGACGTTGACGGTGCCGCTGCTGGCCCTGGCCGCAGCGGGCGCCAACGCCGCAGGCAATGGGGCGGTCGAGAAGACCGCGCACGGCGTGATCGTGCGCCCGACCGAGGCGGCCGCGGCAGACGTCAAGGTCGAAGCGGTCGCACCGGGCATCCTGCGCGTGATGGCCGATCCCGATGGCGACTTCGCGCGCACGCCCAGCCTGATGCGCGCAAAGACCGGCGCGCCGCCAGCGGTGAAGGTGGGCGAATCCGGCGGGCGGGTATCGATCAGCACGCAAGGCATCTCGGCGACGGTCGATGCCCGCACGGGCCAGGTCAGCTTCTTCGATGCCGCCGGCAAGCCGCTGCTCGCCGAGCGCGCACGCACCTTCACCCCGACGACGGTCGAAGGCAAGCCGTACTACAGCATCCGCCAGCGCTTCGATTCGAAGGACGACGAGGCCTTCTACGGCACCGGCCTGCACCAGCAGGGCTGGATGAACCTCAAGGGCCGCGATGTCGAGCTGCTCCAGCACAACATCGACAAGGCGATTCCCTACCTCGTCTCCACACGCCACTACGGCATCCTCTGGGACAGCAACGCGATCACCCGCTACGGCGATCCGCGCGGCCTGCAGCCGCTGGGCGCGTCGCTCGACCTGTTCGACGCACAGGGCAAGCCGGGCGCGCTGACCGCGCGCTACACCGTCAACGGCAAGCAGGTGGTCGCGCGGCGCGAAAGCGAAGTGAACTACCAGTACATCAAGGACCTGGCGAATTTCCCGGAGAAGGGAAAGAACCTGGCCACCGGCGGCCGCAGCGAGGTGGTCTGGGAAGGCGAGATCGCCGCACGCAGCGACGGCCGCCATACGTTCTCCCTCTACAACAGCGAGTACGCGAAGCTCTACATCGACGGCAAGCTGGTGCTCGACCGCTGGCGGCAGAACTGGAACCCGTGGCACCACGAGTTCGCGCTGGACATGAAGGCCGGCCAGCGCCACACGGTGAAGCTGGAGTGGGACCGCATCGAACCCGCGTACGTCGCGCTGCTGCACCGCGATCCGCTGCCGACCGATGAGGCGAAGGACCTGTCGATCTGGTCCGAGGCCGCGCAGGCCATCGACTACTACGTGGTCGCCGGCGACGACGCCGACCAGGTGCTGGCCGGCTACCGCACGCTGACCGGCAAGGCGGTGCTGCTGCCGAAGTGGTCGTACGGGTTCTGGCAGAGCCGCGAGCGCTACAAGACCCAGGCCGAGCTGACCGGCGCGCTGGACGAGTACCGCAGGCGCAAGCTGCCGATCGACGCCATCGTGCTGGACTGGTCGTACTGGCCGGAGGACGCCTGGGGCTCGCACGATTTCGATGCGAAGAATTTCCCCGATCCGGACGGCATGGTCGACCACGTCCACGACCAGCATGCGCAGATCATGATCTCGGTGTGGCCGAAGTTCTATCCGACCACCGCGAACTACAAGGAGCTGGACGCGGCGGGCCACATGTACCACCGCAACGTCGAGGTCGGCGAACTGGACTGGATCGGCAAGGGTTACCTGAATTCCTTCTACGACCCCTATTCGAAGGACGCGCAGGACATCTTCTGGCGCCAGGTCAACGGCAAGCTCAACGCGAAAGGCTTCGATGCCTGGTGGCTGGACGCCAGCGAGCCCGACCTGCACAGCAACATCGACATCGGCGAGCGCAAGGCGCGCACGACGCCGACGGCGCTGGGGTCGTCGGTGGAGTTCTTCAATGCCTATCCGCTGGTGCACTCCGAGGGCGTCTACCGCGGGTCGCGCGAGCAGGATCCGGACAAGCGCGTCTTCATCCTGTCGCGCGCGTTCTTCGCCGGCCAGCAGCGTGCGGGCGCGGCGTTCTGGAGTGGCGACATCGTGCCGCGCTGGGACGACCTGCGCGAGCAGATTTCTGGCCTGGTCAACGCCTCGATGGCGGGTGCGCCCAACGTCAGCTTCGACATCGGCGGCTTCTCGCCCGAGCGGCGCTACGAAACCAAGGATCCCGCGCACCTGGCCGAATGGCGCGAGCTGAGCCTGCGCTGGTTCCAGCACGGCGCGTTCGTACCGATCTTCCGCCTGCACGGCCAGTTCCCGTACCGCGAGATCTGGGAGATCGCGCCGGAAGGCACGCCGCACTACGACAGCTTCGTGCACTACCTGAAGCTGCGCTACACCCTGCTGCCCTACATCTACACGCTGGCAGGCGACACCTGGCAGAAGGACGGCACGATCCTGCGCACGCTGGCGATGGATTTCCCGGCCGACCCGAAGGTGCGCGACATCGCCGACCAGTACCTGTTCGGCCCGGCCTTCCTGGTCGCGCCGGTCACCACGTTCAAGGCGACCACGCGCCCGGTCTATCTGCCGGCGGGCACCAGCTGGATCGACTTCGGGACCGGCCAGCGCCACGACGGCGGCCAGACCATCGAGGCCGCTGCGCCGCTGCAGCGCATGCCGTTGTTCGTGCGCGCCGGGTCCATCGTGCCGCGCACGGTGGTGCAGCAGTACGTGGACGAAAAGCCCGACGCACCGCTGACGATCGAGGTCTACACCGGCGCCGACGGCACCTTCTCGCTGTACGAGGACAATGGCCGCAGCTACGGCTACGAGCGCGGCGAGTCCAGCCGCATTCCACTGGCGTGGAACGAGAAGGCGGGCGAGCTGCGCATCGGCGCACGCGAAGGACGCTATCCCGGCATGGTCGCCAGTCGCGAGGTGCGGGTGCGTTTCATCGATGGACCGCGTGCCGATGCCGGCACGCTGGAGCCGCAGGCCGACGCCACCGTGCGCTACGACGGCAGGGCGCTGGTGGTGAAGAAGCGTTGACCGGCCGATGGCGATGAACCGACGTGAGGTGCTGAAAGCGACGGCGGGCGGACTGGCCACCGCCGCGATCCCGCGCGCGCACGGTGCGGCGTCCTCCGGTGCCGGCGTTGCCGTGCCGGGTGCCGACATGACGTTGTGGTACCGCCAGCCCGCACGGGTGTGGGTGGAGGCATTGCCGGTCGGCAACGGCCGGCTCGGTGCGATGGTGTTCGGGGGCGTGGCGCTGGAGCGGTTGCAGCTCAACGAGGACACGCTGTACGCCGGGGGACCGCACTTCGCGATCAATCCCGGGGCGAAGGAGCACCTGCCGCGCGTGCGAGAAGCGGTGTTCGCCGGCCGCTACGCCGAGGCCGAGGCGCTGGCCAACGCCACGCTGATGGCGGAACCGCTGAAGCAGATGCCGTTCCAGCCGCTGGGCAACCTGTGGCTGCAGTTCGACCGGCTGGATGGCGTGTCCGACTACGTACGCGGGCTGGATCTCGATGCGGCCATCGCCAGCACCACGTTCCGCGTCGGCGCCGGCACGCACAGGCGCGAGATGTTCGTGTCGCCGGTCGACCAGTGCCTTGTCATGCGCTGCACGGTCGAGGGCGGCGAAGCGATGGTCGGCCGCATCCGTACCGCCAACGAACACGCGACCACCACGCGCGTCGACGGCGACGGCTGGCTCGTCAGTGGACGCAACGTCGACAAGCATGGCATCGCGGGCCGTCTCCGGTTCGCGTTCCGCGTGCAGGTCCGCCACCAGGGTGGCTGGATGCGCGTCGAGCAGGACCAGATCGTGTTCGATGGCGTGCGCGAACTGGAGCTGCGGCTGGTCGCCGCGACCAGCTACGTGCGCTACGACGATGTCGGTGGCGACCCTGAGGCCATCACGGCCCGCCACCTGGCCGGTTCCCGGGGGAAGTCGTTCGCTGCGCTGCAGGCCGATCATCTCGCCGAGCACCGTCGCCTGTTCCGCCGCGTCCGCCTGGACCTCGGCCGCACGGCCGCCGCCGACCTGCCGACCGACGAACGCATCGCGGCCTTCGCGCAGGGCGACGATCCCGCACTGGTGTCGCTGTACCACGCTTACGGGCGCTACCTGCTGATCTGCAGCTCACGGCCGGGCAGCCAGCCCGCCAACCTGCAGGGCATCTGGAACGACCTGATGGATCCGCCGTGGGAGAGCAAGTACACCATCAACGTCAACACCGAGATGAACTACTGGCCGGCAGAGGCCAATGCGCTGGCGGAATGCGTCGAACCGCTCGAACGCATGATCGGCGATCTGGCGGACACCGGTGCGCGCATGGCGCGCGAGATGTACGGCGCGCCGGGCTGGGTGGTGCACCACAACACCGACCTGTGGCGCCAGACCGGTCCGATCGACGGTGCGCAATGGGGCCTGTGGCCGATGGGCGGCGCCTGGTTGCTGCAGCAACTGTGGGACCGCTGGGACTACGGCCGCGATCCCGCCGACCTGCGCCGCCTGTGGCCATGGCTGCGTGGTGCGGCGGCCTTCTTCGCCGCCACGCTGCAACGCGATCCCGGAACCGGCGCCATGGTCACGGTGCCGTCGCTCTCGCCGGAGAACGTGCATCCGTTCGGCACCACGCTCTGCGCCGGCCCGACGATGGACGCGCAGATCCTGCGCGACCTGTTCGGCCAATGCATCGAAGCGGCCGGGATACTCCAGGTGGACACCACGTTCGCCGGCGAGCTGGCAATGCTGCGCGAGCAGCTGCCGCCCAACCGCATCGGCAAGGCGGGGCAGCTGCAGGAATGGCAGCAGGACTGGGACATGCAGGCGCCGGAAATCCATCACCGGCACATCTCGCACCTGTACGGCCTGCATCCCAGTGCGCAGATCAACCTGCGCGACACGCCCGATCTTGCCCGCGCCGCCAGGCGCACGCTGGAGATCCGCGGCGACGACGCCACTGGCTGGGGCATCGCGTGGCGGCTGAACTTCTGGGCGCGCCTGTGGGACGGCGAGCACAGCCTGAAGATCCTGCGCATGCTGCTGTCGCCGCAGCGCAGCTACCCGAACCTGTTCGACGCGCATCCGCCGTTCCAGATCGACGGCAACTTCGGTGGCGCGGCCGGCATCGTCGAGATGCTGGTGCAGAGCTGGGGTGGATCGGTCTTCCTGCTGCCCGCGCTGCCGTCGTCATGGCGCGATGGCGAACTGGAAGGCATCCGCATACGCAATGCGGCCCGCCTCGACCTTTCGTGGAAGGGCGGGCGCCTTGCGCAGGCGACGCTGCACTCGGAAAAGGGCGGCCGCTACCAGCTGGTGCATGCCGGCCGCACGCTCGATCTAGAACTGGCCGCAGGCGCATCCGCCACGGCACGACTGCGCGCTGGCGCGCTGGTACACGCATGAAAACGGAAACGGCATGAGTCTTGTCGCCGGCATCGACGCAGGCACGCAAAGCCTGAAGGTGGTGGTCTACGACCCGGCCACGCGTACGCTCGTGGCGACGGCCAGCGCGCCGCTCGATCTGGCCAGTGGCGACGACGGCAGCCGCGAGCAGCATCCGGCCGACTGGGTTGCCGCCATGCGGACCTGCTTCGACCGTATCGATCCCGCCGTGCGCGCAGGCGTCGTTGCGCTGGCGGTATCGGGCCAGCAGCACGGCTTCGTACCGGTGGATGCGGACGGCGAGGTATTGGCACCGGCCAAGCTGTGGTGCGATACCAGCACGTCGGCCGAGTGCGGGCAGATCATGGAGGCCGCGGGCGGTGCAGCACGCACCATCGCACTCGCCGGCAACCCGATCCTGGCCGGCTACACCGCCTCGAAGCTGCCGTGGACGAAGACGCACCGGCCCGACGCCTACGCGCGGCTGGCGACCATCCTGCTGCCGCACGACTACCTCAACTTCGTCCTCACCGGCCAACGCTTCTGCGAGTGGGGAGATGCCTCCGGCACGGGCTGGCTCGACGTGCGTACGCGCTCGTGGTCGAAGGAGCTGTTGCGCGCGACCGATCCCGACCGTGACCTTGCCGGCTGCCTGCCGCCGATCGCTGTGCCGGACGCGCTGTTCGACATCGATCCCGCCATGGCGACGCAACTCGGTCTGCCGGCCACGGTGAAGGTCGCCGTCGGCGGCGGCGACAACATGATGGCCGCCATCGGTACCGGTTGCGTGGAAGAAGGCCGGCTGGCGATGAGCCTGGGTACCTCGGGCACGCTGTTCGCCTACTCCGACACGCCCGTCGTCGATCCGACCGGTGCGTGGGCCGCGTTCTGTTCGTCCACCGGCGGCTGGCTGCCGCTGATCTGCACGATGAATTGCACCGTGGCGACGGAGCAGGTGGCGAAGGCGTTCGGCTTCAGCACGCGCGAGGGCGATGCGCACCTGCACGCCACGCCACCGGGCGCGGACGGCCTGGTGATGCTGCCGTTCCTCAACGGCGAGCGCACGCCCGACCTGCCGCTGGGCAAGGGCGTGCTGGCCGGGCTGGACACGACCAACATGACGCCGGCGCACGTCTACCGCGCCGCGATGGAAGGCGCGACCTACAGCTTGAAGTACGGCTTCGATGCCTTCGTGCGCGCCGGCATGCGCTTCGACCGCATCGTGCTGACCGGCGGCGGCAGCAACAGCGCGGCCTGGCGGCAACTGGTGGCCGACGTGTTCGGCCTGCCGGTCGACGTGCCCGCGCAGTCCGAAGGCGCCGCGTTCGGTGCGGCATTGCAGGCGCTGTGGGCGACCGGCCGTGCGCGCGGCGAAACGGCATCGATCGCCGATATCGCGCGGATGCATGTCGCGCTCGATCCCGCCCTGTCCGCGTCGCCGGTCGCCGCCCGCACCCGGGCCTATGCGGCCGCCTACGACCGCTTCCTCCGCCATCTCGATGCCCTCACGCCGCTGCAACGCGGCTGACGTCCCCCACGCGACACCTCGCACAACCACAGGAACACCGCACCATGAGCACCCAGCCTTTCATCGGCGCCCAGGAATACTTCCCCGGCATCGGCCGCATCCCGTTCGAGGGGCGCGGCTCGGACAATCCCCTGGCGTTCAAGGTCTATGACGCGAACAAGACCATCGGCGGCAAGACGATGCAGGAGCACCTGCGCTTCGCGGTCTGCTACTGGCACACGTTCTGCAATGCCGGCCACGATCCGTTCGGCCCGGGCACGCGCCACTTTCCGTGGGAGGCCGGCACGCCGATGGCGACGGCGGAAGCGAAGGTCGATGCGGCGTTCGAGTTCTTCACCAAGCTGGGCGTGCCGTACTGGTGCTTTCACGACATCGACCTGGCGCCCGACGCCGACGACATCGGGCAGTACCAGAAGAACCTGAAGCACATGGTCGCGCTGGCCAAGGCACGCCAGGATGCCACCGGCATGAAGCTGCTGTGGGGCACGACCAACCTGTTCTCGCATCCGCGCTACATGAACGGTGCGTCGACCAACCCCGATTTCGCCGTCGTCGCGCGTGCGGCGGTGCAGGTGAAGGCGGCGCTGGAGGCCACCGTCGAACTGGGCGGCGAGCATTACGTGTTCTGGGGTGGCCGCGAAGGCTATGCCTCGCTGCTCAATACGCAGATGAAGCGCGAAGTCGACCACTTCGCCCGCTTCCTGACGATGGCGCGCGACTACGGTCGCAGCATCGGGCTGAAGGGCAATTTCCTGATCGAGCCAAAGCCGATGGAGCCGATGAAGCACCAGTACGACTTCGACAGCGCCACCGTCGCCGGCTTCCTGAAGGAACACGGGCTGGAGCAGGACTTCAAGCTCAACATCGAGGCCAATCATGCCACGCTGTCGGGCCACACCTTCGAGCACGACCTGCAGGTCGCGTCCGACCACGGGCTGCTGGGCAGCATCGACGCCAACCGCGGCAATGCGCAGAACGGTTGGGACACCGACCAGTTCCCGACCGACCTGTACGACACCGTCGGCGCGATGCTCGTCGTGCTGCGCCAGGGCGGACTGGAAGGAGGACTGAATTTCGATGCCAAGGTGCGTCGCGAATCCACCGACCTGGAGGACCTGTTCATCGCCCA
Organism: Pseudoxanthomonas mexicana; assembly: GCF_001556105.1. GTDB lineage: Bacteria > Pseudomonadota > Gammaproteobacteria > Xanthomonadales > Xanthomonadaceae > Pseudoxanthomonas_A > Pseudoxanthomonas_A mexicana_A. The sequence goes on from NZ_LSIF01000018.1 coordinate 71,378, forward strand.
CATCGGCGGCATGGATGCGTTCGCACGCGGGCTGGAAGTCGCGCATGCGCTGCTGACGGAATCGCCGTGGGAACAGTGGCGCCGCGAGCGCTACGCCAGCTTCGATACCGGCAAGGGCAAGGAGTTCGAGACCGGCGGGCTCGGTCTGGCCGATCTGGCGACACTGGCCGCCACGCTGGGCGAACCGATGCAGGTCAGCGGCAAGCAGGAGCGTTATGAGAACCTGCTCAACCAGTACCTGCTGCGCTGAGCACAGCGGATCGCATCGATACCACCAGTTCGAGGAAGGGGAAGGCAATGAGCCAGGCAATGACGGGCGGCGAGAACACCCGGCTGATCGTGTTGATCAGCGTGGTGGCGACGATCGGCGGATTCCTGTTCGGCTTCGACAGCGGCGTCATCAACGGCACCGTCGATGGCCTGCAGCAGGCGTTCGGTTCCACCAAGGCCGGCCTCGGCTTCGAGGTCGCGTCGATGCTGCTGGGCTGCGCGGTCGGTGCCTTCAGTGCCGGCCGGCTGGCCGACAGCCTCGGTCGCCGCAACGTGCTGATCATCTCGGCGGTGCTGTTCCTGCTGTCGGCGATCGGCGCGGGTGCGGCCACGTCATCGGTCGTCTTCGTCATCGCGCGCGTGATCGGCGGCTTTGCGGTCGGCGCGGCGAGCGTGATCTCGCCGGCGTACATCGCCGAGGTCGCGCCGGCACGCTACCGCGGCCGCCTGGCCACGGTGCAGCAGATCGCCATCATCAGCGGCCTCACCGCAGCGTTCCTGTCCAACTACCTGCTGGCCGCCAAGGCCGGCGCGTCGACCGAAGCGCTGTGGGGTGGGCATGCGGCGTGGCGCTGGATGTTCTGGATGCAGGCGGTGCCGTCGCTGGTCTTCCTCGCGCTGCTGCTGGTCATTCCCGAAAGTCCGCGCTACCTGGTGGTGAAGCGCCGCAAGGACGAGGCCTTGCGCGTGCTGACGCGGCTGTTCGGTGGCGCCGAGGCGCAGGCGAAGTTGGCCGAGATCGATGCGTCGCTGTCGACCGACCACCATCGCCCGCGGCTGTCGGACCTGAAGAACAAGGCGACCGGCAAGTTGCGCCCCATCGTCTGGGTCGGCATCGGCCTGGCCACGTTCCAGCAGCTGGTCGGCATCAACGTGGTGTTCTACTACGGCGCGGTGCTGTGGCAGGCCGTGGGCTTCTCCGAGAACGACGCGCTGGCGATCAACGTGCTGTCCGGTGCGCTCAGCATCGGCGCCTGCATCGTCACCGTCCTGCTGATCGACCGCATCGGCCGCAAGCCGCTGCTGTGGATCGGCTCCGCCGGCATGGCGGTCTCGCTGGCGCTGGTGGTGGTGGCGTTCGCCAGCGGCTCGCTGGTCGACGGCCACCTGCAGCTGCCGGAGGGCATGGGCACGCTGGCGCTGGTGGCGGCCAATGCGTACGTGGTGTTCTTCAACATCTCGTGGGGCCCGGTGATGTGGGTGATGCTGGGCGAGATGTTCCCCAACCAGATCCGTGGCTCGGCGCTGGCGGTGGCCGGCGCGGCGCAATGGACGTCCAATTTCGCCATCACGGTGAGCTTCCCGATCCTGCTGGCGGCCATCGGGCTGGCGGCGACCTACAGCATCTACCTCGTTTCGGCGATCATCTCGGTCTTCTTCGTGTTGAAGTACGTGCACGAGACCAAGGGCAAGGAACTGGAGCAGATGGAAGGATGAAGACGATGATGAACCGGAATCCCATGCGCGCCCGTAGCGGCGTCCTGATCGCAGCGCTGGTGATCGCGCTCGGTGCCTGCAAGGGCGACGACAAGGCCGCGGCGCCCGCAGCGGCGGCCGATGCCAACGCGTGGCCGCAGGTCGCCTGGCCGCTGGCCGAGGATGCCGCTCTGGAAAAGCGCATCACCGACCTGATGGCCACGATGACGGTGGAGGAGAAGGTCGGCCAGCTGGTGCAGGGCGACATCGCCAGCATCACGCCGGACGACGTGCGCAAGTACCGGCTGGGTTCGATCCTCGCCGGCGGCAACTCCGATCCCGGCGGCCGCTATGACGCGTCGCCGGCCGAATGGCTGGCGCTGGCCGATGCGTTCTACGAAGCGTCGATGGACACCTCGCAGGGCGGCAAGGCCATCCCGATCGTCTTCGGCATCGACGCCGTGCACGGGCAGAGCAACATCGTCGGCGCCACGCTGTTCCCGCACAACATCGGCCTGGGCGCGGCGCGCAATCCGGAGCTCGTGCGCCGGATCGGCGAGATCACCGCGCTGGAGACGCGCACCACCGGCATGGAATGGACGTTCGCGCCGACCGTGGCGGTGCCGCAGGACGACCGCTGGGGCCGCACCTACGAAGGCTATTCCGAATCGCCGGAGGTCGTGGCGAGCTACTCGGTGGCCGTGGTCGAAGGCCTGCAGGGCAAGGTCGGGTCGCCGGAGTTCCTCGACGGCCGCCACGTGATCGCGTCGGTCAAGCATTTCCTCGGCGACGGCGGCACCACCAACGGCAAGGACCAGGGCGATACGAAGATCAGCGAGGCCGATCTGGTGCGCATCCACGCCGCCGGCTATCCGCCGGCGATCGCGGCCGGCGCACAGACGGCGATGGCCTCGTTCAACAGCGTCAACGGCGAGAAGATGCATGGCCACAAGCCGTACCTCACCGATGCGCTGAAGGGCCGCATGGACTTCGGCGGCTTCGTGGTCGGCGACTGGAACGGCCACGGCCAGGTGAAGGGCTGCACGAACACCGACTGTCCGGCGACGATCAATGCCGGCCTCGACATGGCGATGGCCTCGGACAGCTGGAAGGGCTTCTACGAGACCACGCTGGCGGCGGTGAAGGCCGGCACCATCAGCCAGGAACGGCTGGACGATGCGGTGCGCCGGATCCTGCGGGTGAAGATCCGCCTGGGCCTGTTCGAAGCGGGCAAGCCGTCCTCGCGCGCGGTGGGCGGGCAGTTCGCGCTGCTCGGTTCGCCCGAGCATCGCGCCGTCGCGCGCCAGGCCGTGCGCGAATCGCTGGTGCTGCTGAAGAACCAGGGCGGCGTGCTGCCGCTGTCGCCGAAGCAGCGCATCCTCGTGGCCGGTGACGGCGCGAACGATGTCGGCAAGCAGGCCGGCGGCTGGACGCTCAACTGGCAGGGCACCGGCACCACGCGCAAGGACTTCCCCAACGCCGACTCGATCTACGAAGGCATCGCGCAGCAGGCCAAGGCGGCCGGCGGCGAAGCGATCCTGTCCGTCGACGGCAAGTACGCGCAGAAGCCGGACGTCGCGGTGGTCGTGTTCGGCGAAAACCCGTATGCCGAGTTCCAGGGTGACCTGCAGACGCTGCAGTACAAGCCGGGCGACGAGGCCGACCTGGCACTGCTCAAGCGCCTGAAGGCTGACGGCATCCCGGTGGTCGCGGTGTTCCTGAGCGGTCGTCCGCTGTGGATGAACCGCGAGATCAATGCGTCCGACGCGTTCGTGGCGGCCTGGCTGCCGGGCTCGGAAGGCGCGGGCATCGCCGACGTGCTGCTGCGCAAGGCCGATGGCGGCGTGCAGCACGACTTCACGGGCAAGCTCAGCTTCAGCTGGCCGCGCACCGCCGTGCAGTACGCCAACAACGTGGGGCAGGACGGTTACGACCCGCTGTTCGCGTTCGGTTTCGGCCTGACCTACGCCGACAAGGGCGATCTGGCCGCGCTGCCGGAAGACTCCGGCGTGACCGGTGACGAAGGTGCGACCGGCGTGTTCTTCGCGCGCGGCGATGCCGGTTCCGGCATGGCGTTGCGACTCGAGACCGCGGATGGCCAGGGCGTGACGGTCACCAAGGTCCCGGAAGCGCTGGATGGCGACCTGTTGAAGGTCACCGGCGTGGATCACCAGGCGCAGGAAGACGGACGTCGTCTCGCGTGGTCCGGCAAGGGCGAAGCGACTGCGGCGTTGCAGTCGCACACGGCGCTGGACCTGCAGCGCGAGAGCAACGGCGACGTGATGCTGCTGACCACGTTGCGTGTCGATGCCGCACCGACCGCCGATGCCTGGCTGTCGGTCGGCTGCGGCACCGGCTGCACGGCGCGCGTCGCACTCGCGCCGACGTTGGCCAAGCTGCCGGTCGGCCAGTGGACGCGCGTCGGCGTGCCGCTGAAGTGCCTGGCCAAGGCCGGTGCCGATGTCGCGAAGCTGGACCGTCCGTGGTCCGTCGGCACGGCGGGGGCGATGACGATCTCGGTATCGCGCGTCGCACTGGGTGCGCTGGACCAGGCGGAACAGACGGTCGACTGCGCCCGCTGACGCCGCGACATCCCGGGTGCGCAGGCGCCCGGGGACTGCGGTGGAAGTATCGAACCGGGGAAGGGGAGCGCGATGACACTGTCGGGACTGGATATCGGCATCGTGGTGGCCTACCTGGCCGCCATCTTCGTGCTGGCGCAATGGGTGTCGCGCGAGAAGGCGGGGCATGCCAAGGACGCGAAGGACTACTTCCTCGCCAGCAAGTCGCTGCCGTGGTGGGCGATCGGTGCGTCGCTGATCGCCGCCAACATCTCCGCCGAACAGATCATCGGCATGTCGGGCTCCGGCTATGCCATCGGCCTGGCCATCGCGTCCTACGAATGGATGGCGGCGGCCACGCTGCTGATCGTCGGCAAGTGGTTCCTGCCGGTGTTCCTGCGCAACGGCATCTACACGATGCCGCAGTTCCTCGAGCAGCGGTACGGCACCCGCATCCGCACGCTGATGGCCGTGTTCTGGCTGGGCCTGTACGTGTTCGTCAACGTCACCTCCATCCTGTGGCTGGGCGCCATCGCGGTGTCGCAGGTCACCGGCATGGACCAGATGCTGGCCGTGGTGCTGATCGGCGTGTTCGCGCTGCTGTACCAGCTGTACGGCGGGCTGAAGGCGGTCGCGCTGACCGACATCGTGCAGGTCTCGCTGCTGGTGCTGGGCGGCCTGCTGGTCGCGGGCCTGACGCTCAACGAACTCGGCGAGGGCGCCGGTGTCGTCGCCGGCTTCCAGCGGTTGTGGGACACGCAGCCAGGCCACTTCGAGATGATCCTCGACCAGGACAACCCGTTCTACAAGGACCTGCCGGGCCTCAGTGTGCTGATCGGCGGCATGTGGATCATGAACATCAGCTACTGGGGCTTCAACCAGTACATCATCCAGCGCGCGCTCGCCGCGAAGGACATCGGCGAAGCGCAGAAGGGCGTGCTGTTCGCCGCCTTCCTCAAGCTGCTGATGCCGGTGATCGTGGTGCTGCCGGGCATCGCCGCGGTGATGCTGGCGCCGGGTCTGGACAAGCCCGATCAGGCCTATCCGACGATGATGCGGCTGCTACCCACCGGCATCCTCGGCCTGGTGTTCGCCGCATTGGTGGCGGCGATCGTCGCGTCGCTGGCGTCGAAGATCAATTCGGTGGCGACCATCTTCACCCTCGACTTCTACGCCAAGGGCAAGCGCCAGCACAGCGAGGCGAACCTCGTGCGCGTGGGCCGCATCGCGGCCGTGGTCACCGTGGTGCTCGGCATCCTCGCCGCCAAGCCGCTGCTGGGCAGCTTCGACCAGGCGTTCCAGTACATCCAGGAATACACCGGCTTCTTCACCCCGGGCATCGTGGTGATCTTCATGCTCGGCCTGTTCTGGAAACGCGCCAACGAGGCCGGTGCGCTGGCCGCCGCGATCGGTTCGTTCGTGCTGTCGATCGTGCTGAAGCTGGCCTGGCCGGCGCTGCCCTTCATCGACCGCGTCGGCCTGGTGTTCCTGTTGGCGCTGGTGCTGGCGGTCGTCGTGTCACTGGCCACGCCGCACGCGCCGGAGAAGGACGTGATCCGCACCGACGACGTGGACTACCGCACCGGCACGTCGTTCAACATCGGCGGCATCGCCGTGCTGGGCATCCTGGTGGCGCTCTACACGCTGTTCTGGTGAGGCGCGGCTGACGGAGACATCAGCCGCCGCATCCTCCGCAACACACCGACGGCAGGCGCTGGATGGCTTCAGGCGCCACGAGATGACCAGCGTCGGCGAGCGCGAGCATCAGGTCCACGGCGAGGGCGCTGGTGGAACAGCGCAGGCATCCCGACGTGGCGTCGAGATCCACGACCACGGCGGGATCGAGGTCGACCAGGTGCCGCTCGATGTCGGCGAGGTCGGCCGTCACATCGTCCAGGCGGATGACGTATTCCATGACCGGGCTCCGGAACGCGCTGCACCGCCCGTAGGCGGCGCAGCGTGGGTGCTTACTTGGTGACGACCAGCGTGCCCTTCATCAGGGTGGAGTGGCCGGGGAAGCTGCAGAAGAAGCTGTAGTCGCCGCCGGCGGTGAGCTTCTTGCCGGGGAAGGTGATCCTGGTCTTCTGGCCGCCGCCGATCAGCGAGGTGTGCGCGATCACGCGCGCATCGTTGGCCTGCACGTAGGCGCCGGCCGCACCGGCCTTCATGCCGTCGCGCGCGATGCCTGCGAGGTCGGCGGTCTTCGACACCACCACGTTGTGGCCCATCGCGGTAACCGGCAGCTTGCCCGCGTGGATCAGCTCGATGGTGATGGTGGGGCAGCTGGCCGAGACCGTGGCGGTCTTCAGGTCGAACTTCATGGCGTCGTCGCCCTTCAGGGTGACGGTGCAGTTGCCGGCGGCCTGGGCCATGCCGGCAGCGCTGAGCAGGGCGATGGTGGCGAACGTACGGGAGAGCTTCATGGTGGAACTCCTTGGAAGAAAGATCGAGCGAGGGAGGGGTGTGGGTGGCATGTCATCACGGCGCGGCGAGCAGCGCCTTGATCTGGATCAGGAAGGCGGGATCGGCCGCCACGCCGTTCACCTCGCTGCGGGCGCGGACCCGGCCCTCGGCATCCAGCAGCACCAGCACGCTGGTGTGGTTGATGCTGCCGTCCTCGCGGAAGCGGTAGCGCACGTCCAGCACGCTGGCGATCGCGCGCACGTCGTTGCCGGCAGGGGTCAGGAGCTGCCAGCCATCCGGCACGCGGTGGCGCTGCGCTACTTCGCGCATCGTGGCGGGGGTATCGCGGGCGGGGTCCAGGCTGACCATCACCATGCCCAGGCGCCGGCGCTCGTCCGGCGTCAGCTGCTGCTGCACGCTCTTGGCGTTCTCCAGGATCAGCGGGCACATCAGATGGCAGTTCGTATAGAACATCGACACCACGCGCGCCTGGCCGTGCAGCGACGACCAGGCGACGGGCTGGCCATCGGCATCCTGCGTGGCCGCCTGCAGGTGGTAGACCGAATCGCCGGGCAACGACTGCGCGTGCAGGGGCGGCACGCATGCCAGCAGAACGGAGAGGAACAGCGAAGGGACCTTCATGGTGTACTCCTTGCACAGCGAAAGCCGAGGTTGCCCAGGGTGGCCCCGGGCTTCAGTGCGGACAGCAGGACGAAGCGCTTGACCACGCCGTAGTCGCCGGGATCGTTGAAGTTCATGGCCGTGGCGCCGCAGTAGCGCAGGGCCTCGCCATCCTGCTGGCCGCGGCGGTCGCCGTCGCCGAGCAGCGAGGCGACGTCCTCGCTCCATTCCCAGTGCGCGCCATGCAGGCCGCGGATGCCGTACGCGTTCGCCGGCGCGGCGGGCGCGGCATCGAGCGCATGCGGGGTGCCATCGTTGACCTGGCGCATCCGCCACGCCGCGTCGCGGCGCGCATCGCGTCGCGTGGGATCGGCCGCGGCGGCGTATTCCCATTCGACGAAGCGCGGCAGGCGCGCCTGCTGCGCGCGGCAATAGGCATCGGCGGCGTACCAGTTCACGTGCACGACCGGGGCGTCGGGGTCGACGTCGTCGCCGGGCGCGTCGGCACTGGCCCAGTGGCCCAGGTAGCCCGGGCTGGCGAACACCGCGGGAATGCGGTCGCGGCGCCAGTGCGGCTGGCGGGCGAGGAAAGCGGAAAAATCGCGGTTGCTGACGGGCTTCTCCATCAGCCAGAACGAGGCCACCCGCACCACGCGGGTGGCCTCTTCGAAACGCACGGAAGAACGGAAGTCGCCGCCCTCGACCGGCCGGTACGCGTTGCCGGCATCGCCAGCGGCCGCGACGGCCGGCGACAGCGCGAGCAGCAGTGCGATCGGGAGCGGCGACCGTGTCATCCGTCCCTCACTTCCCGGCGGCCGGCTTGGCTTCCGGATACGCGATGTCGTGCTGCTGGCCGGTGTAGATGTCCGGGTTCTTCGCGCCCTCGACCTTGAGGATGCCGAGCGAGCCCTTGTGGAACGTGCGGAAGATGCTGTGGTCGACCAGCACGAAATTGCCGGGCACGTCCGCCTTGAACTCGACCATGGCCGAACCGCCGGCCGGGATCAGCGTGGTCTGCACGTTCTCCTGGTACTTGCTGCCGCCCTCGGTCCAGACCTTGTCGAAGATCTCGCCGATCACGTGGAAGCTGGAGACCAGGTTCGGGCCGCCGTTGCCGACGAACATGCGGATCGTCTCGCCCGCCTTGGCCGTCAGCGCGTTGTCGCCCTGCAGCGCATCGACCGAGCCGTTGAACACCACGTAGGTCGGATGTTCGTCGATGGCCTTTTCCAGGCTGAAGGGCTGCAGGCCCGGCTCGCCGTACGCGCCTTCGGTGTAGAAGTCGCCCTGCACCACATAGAACTCCTTGTCGACCGGCGGCAGGCCTTCTTCGGGTTCCACCAGGATCAGGCCGTACATGCCGTTGGCGATGTGCATGCCGACCGGTGCCATCGCACAGTGGTAGATGTACAGGCCGGGATTCAGCGCCTTGAACGAGAACTGCGTTTCACGGCCCGGCAGGGTGAACGTGGCTTCGGCGCCACCGCCCTGGCCGCTGACGGCATGCAGGTCGATGTTGTGCGACATGTGCGAGTCGTGGCGGTTCTTCAGCTTGAACTCCACCGTGTCGCCCTTGCGCACGCGGATGAAGCTGCCCGGCACGGTGCCGCCGAACGTCCAGAAGTTGTAGGTCACGCCGTCGGCCATGCGCATGTCCTTCTCGATCATTTCCAGATCGACGACCACATGGGCGGGCGTCTTGCGCGTGATCGGCGGCGGCACCATCGGCGGTGCCGTCAGCACGGCCTGGATGGTTTCGCCGGCGGGGGTGATCTTGCCGCCCTCGGCGAAGGCGGGGCCGGCGAACAGCGCGGCGAGGGCGCAGGCGAGCAGGGAGTGGTGCAGGCGTTTCATGGCGTTTCCTTCGATGGCTCTCGGTGGGTGTGTGGCCATGGTGGAAACGCGACGGCAGCGCGACGTTGATCTCGATCAATCCGCAGGGTGCGGATGCGCGGATTCGCGCGATGGCTTGACCAAAGTCAAGCGCCACCCGCGGTGCGACAACCCGTCGCATCCGTGTCCCGGGGGTGCGTCGCGAGAATGACCGCCTCACACGAGGAGCTGCGTCATGAACCGTCATCTGCTGGCCACGGCCCTGCTGGGCGCACTCGCGAACATGCCGCTGGCGCACGCGGACGAATCGCACGCCGCGATGCAGGCCGATACGATGGCGACGACCACGCTGGACGGCATCGTCGTGGTTGGCGTCGCCCCAACGATGGCGACCACCTTCATCACCGATCCCAAGCTGCCGCGCCAGCCGGTGCCGGCCAGCGACGGCGCGGACTACCTGAAGACCATCCCCGGCTTCGCCACGCTGCGCAGCGGCGGCACCAACGGCGATCCGGTGCTGCGCGGCATGTTCGGCTCGCGCATCAACCTGCTGACCAACGATGGTGCGATGAGCGGTGCCTGCCCATCGCGCATGGACAATGCGCTGTCCTACATCGCGCCGGAAACCTACGACCGCCTGGTCGTCATCAAGGGGCCGCAGACGGTGCTGTGGGGCGGCGGTGCGTCCGCGGGCACGGTGCGTTTCGAGCGCGAGATCCCCTACTTCGCCGAGCCCGGCGTGCAGGCCTCCGGCAGCGCGCTGGTGGGCAGCGGCAACCGCAACGACCAGGTGCTGGATATCAGTGCCGGTACGCCGCGCGGCTATGCGCGCGTGTCCGCCAACCGCTCGGAGGCCGACGACTACAAGGACGGCAACGGCGACGTGGTGCCGTCGGCCTGGAAAAAATGGAACGCCGACGCCGCGCTGGGCTGGACGCCGGACGAGGACACGGTACTGGAACTCAGCGCCGGCACCGGCGACGCGCAGGCGCGCTATGCCGGACGCGGCATGGACGGCGCACAGTTCAAGCGCGACAGCCTGGGCCTGCGCTTCGAGAAGAAGCGCATCGGCGGCGTGCTCGACGCGGTGGTGGCCAACGTGTACCAGAACGATGTCAACCACGTCATGGACAACTACACGCTGCGCAATCCCGATCCCTCTGGCGGCATGCCGATGCCGATGGCCAGCAACCTGGCCAACCGTGCGCGTGGCGGACGCGTGGCGACGACCTGGAAGAAGGATCGCTGGGAAGTCACCACCGGCCTGGACATGCGTGCCAGCCGCCACAGCATGCGCAGCGCCCCGGGTCGTGGTGCCTACCTGGCGATGCCCTGGACGGTGGACGCGAAGACCCGGACCTGGGGTGCGTTCGCCGAGTCGCACTGGTACATCACCGACAAGCATCACCTGATGAGCGGCGTGCGCCTGGACCGTGCGAAGGCGGAGGACCTGCGCGTGCGCACCGGCGGCATGATGCCGATGCCGAATCCCACGGCCGGCATGACGCGCGAGGAAACGCTGCCCAGCGCCTTCGTGCGCTACGAGTACGACATGGGCGGTCGCTGGGGCGCGTATGCCGGCATCGGCCACACGCAGCGCATGCCCGACTACTGGGAACTGTTCTCGCCGACGCGTGGTCCGGCCGGCGCGCCGAACGCCTTCGCCGGTGTGCAGCCCGAGCGCACCACGCAGCTCGACATCGGCGCGCAGTACAAGGGCACGAAGGTCGATGCCTGGGTCTCGCTGTACGCCGGGCGCGTGCAGGACTTCATCCTGTTCGACTACGGCCGCGGGATGATGGGCAACACCACGCAGGCGCACAACGTGGACGCCAGCATCCGCGGCGGCGAGGCCGGCATCGACTGGCGGCCCGCCGACGGCTGGAAGCTCTCCGGCGCCCTGTCCCACGCCTGGGGCGAGGTGCGCGACACGGGCACCGCACTGCCGCAGATGCCGCCGCTGGAGGCGCGCCTGTCCGCCAGCCGCGAGCAGGGTGCGTGGACGTGGGGCGCGCTGTGGCGCGTGGCGGCGTCGCAGGATCGCGTCAGCACGAGCCAGGGCAACATCGTCGGCCGCGACCTCGGGCCGAGTGCGGGCTTCGCGGTGTTCTCGCTCAATGGCGGCTACCGGTTCAGCGATGCCGTGCAGCTCACGGCCGGCATCGACAACCTGTTCGATCGCGCCTACAGCGAGCACCTCAACCTGGGCGGCAACAGCGCCTTCGGCTATCCGGCCGATCCGGTACGCATCGGCGAACCCGGCCGCACCGCGTGGATGAAGCTCAACCTGCGCTACTGACGGGCCGGTCTGCGGTTCCGGCGCTCAGCCGGAACCATCGGCCTGCCATGTCCACGCCTGCCGCCAGCATCGCCGCTGCGCGTGCAGGCTCACCGCATACGCCAGGGCCAGCGCGACGCCCGCGAGCCGCGCGACGGCGGGCGCGAGCGTCGCGACCACCAGGAGTGCGCCGGCAATCGCATGCAGCAGGAAGGCGCGCCGCTTGTGCGCGTCGTCGAACAGGCTGCCCACGCCCGGCACGCGGATGCCGCGCGGCACGCGCTGGCGCAGCGCGATCCAGGTGAGGAAGCCGGTGATCTCCAGCGCCATGCCGGCCACCAGCAGCGGCACGCCGGCACCGAGGACGAGTGCGCCGACCCGCATCGGCGATGGACCGGTCCACGCGATGAGCACGCTCGCCGCGAGCAGGCATGCGCAGCCCGCCTGCCAGAAGCGGCGCAGCACCGGATCGCGGCGATGCGGGGCACGCGCCTGCAGCAGGAACACGGCCAGCGCGAACATCGCGAACGGCCACGCCGCCATGCGCACGACGGCATGCGGCAGCGCACCCGCCTGCCACGCGAGCATCAGCCCCAGCGTCGCCAGCAACGCCACCTGCCATGCACGCACGCCGGCGGGTGGCGGCGCACGCGTACCGTGCAGCATCGGCAACGTCACGCTGCCGACGGCCGCGAGCAGCCCGAGCACCCAGCCGATGCCACCGATCGCGGCATGCAGGTCGACCAGGTCTGGCGGCGCGGGCGTGCGCCATCCGGTGCGCGCGGCGAGCAGCACCAGCCCGAGGATCGTCGTGGCCACCAGCGCGATCAGCGCCAGGCCGATGCCGTCACGGACCACGCGCTCGCCGTTGCCGCGTGCCACCGCGACCAGCGCGAGCACAGCGAACACCACCAGCGATCCGCCGAGCAATCCGCCCGCAGGCCATGCCAGCGCGCGCACCTGCCATGCCAGTGTGGCCAGCAACGCCACCAGCCCCACGTTGAACACGCCATGCAGCCACGGCGCGCATCGCGTGAATGGCAATGGACTTCCCGCGGCGACCGGCAGGAACTGCACCAGGCTGCCCAGCATCGCGTTGCCGAGCAGGCCCAGCGCCAGCATGTGCACCAGCACCCGCGTGGCCGGGGTCCAGCGCGACAGCACGACCGCGTCGCCGTGCCACGCCAGCCACAGGCCCGCCACGATGCCCCAGGCCAGTGCCGTGGACAGGAAGCGTATCGGCAGCGCCGGCGATGGCGCCTGCGCGAAGGCGAGGCCGCTCATGCCGCGCGCGGCGGATGCAGGGCGTCCCGGTCCTCGGCGTGGCAGATGGCGATGCAGGCGGTGCCGGTGGCCGCGGCATACACGTGGTAGGCGAAGCCGCCCTCATCGAGGATCGGCAGCAACGGCACCGGCGGGCGAGGTGTCAGCGCCACCAGCCGCTCGCCGCGGCGCAAGGTGTCGAGGCAATCGAGGATGCGCTCCATCGGTTCCGGTGCAGGCAGGTCGCGCAGGTCCAGGCGCAACAGGGTCAGGGCATGCGCCATGCGTCTGTCTCCACGTCGCCATGCGACGGCCTGCAGTCGAGCGAGAGGCCCGCTGCATCCAGCGATTCGCGCACGCAGTACGCACACGTGCCGAACGCCTCGGACAGCATCGCGGTGTCGAACGCGCTGTCCATGTCCATCAGCCGACCAGCCACAGCAGCCAGCCCCGGGGATCGTGCGCCCGCGCGATGCCGTACACCTGCAGGAAACACAGCAGGGCGGCCGCCACCAGGCCCGCGCGTGCACCGACATTCCACGAGGGCCGGAACGCCGCGATGCCGAGGCCGACGTAGGCGACCACGAACACGATCTTCGCCACCAGCCAACCGTTGGCGAACAGGCCCGCCGGCAGGATCGTCAACAGCATCATCGCGCCGGTCAGCAGCACGGTGTCGATGGTGTAGCTGGTGTAGCGCACCAGCGCCGCGCGTGGCCAGCGCATGCCGGCGAGCAGGCCGAGCGCACGCAGCGCGAACAGCGTGCCGCTGGTCATCGCCGCCGCCACGTGGACCAGCTTGATGTCGGGATAGAAGGTCATCATGGCGCTCATCCCGGCTTCCCGTCCGCACGCGGACTCAGGTAGATGCCACCGATGCGGCCCACCCAAGGCGCCAGTGCCAGCAGCCAGCCGATGGCCGCCGCGGCCTGCCACGCCATCGCATCCGGCGCGAGGTCGGCCACGATGCGCATCACCGCGACCGCCTGGATGGCGACGAACGCGAACCACGCCGCCTTCGGCATCGCCAGCGGCCGCCCCGAGTGGCCCTGCGTCACCCGCGTGACCATGGCCACCAGCAGGCTGCCGAAGAAGCCGACGAACATCGCATGCATCGGCGCACGCCCGAGGATGAAGTCGTCCGTCGCCAGGAACGCCACGCTCTGCACGACGTACAGCAGGAACGTGATCGGCAGCCACACCGTGCCGATGAACAGCACCGCCAGCAGCCCCGGCATGCGCCCGCGCGGCCACCAGCGACGCACCGCCCACGCGGTCAGCACCAGCAGCGGCGCATCGGCCAGCCACAACCACGCGTAGGCATGCACCAGTTCCAGACCCAGGTGCACCATCAGCAACGCCCACACCGCGCCCAGCCATGGCAGCGAGCGCCACGGCACGTAGCCCGGCACCATGTTGCCGGCGAAGAACGGGAACATGCGGTGCGCCACCGTCACGTAGACCGGCAGCAGCAGGCCGAAGCCGCCCAGCTTGATGCTGGCGAACGCCCACGAGGGCGACGCGCCCAGCGCGAAGGCGATGAACATCGCCAGCCCCAGCCAACCCAGCAGCAGGCCGGCGAAGCACGAGCGCGCGTGCCAGGTCTTTGCGGTGTCGTCGGCGAGCAGGCGACCCAGTGTCAGCAGCGCCGCGGTCCAGCCGGCCAGCGCCATCCACAGGCCGACCGTCAGGCCCGCCGGCCAGCCGGCCACGCCCAGCAGGATCGCCAGCTGCCCGCCCATCAGGCCCAGCCCGACCGGCACGTAGTGCCAGCGCTTCAGGTCGGCCATGCCCATCCAGCGCGGGAACACGGTCAGCAGGAAGCCGAAGATGAAACTCGGCAGCACCAGGTACTGCATCAGGAACGCATGCAGCCAACCCGCGTAGACCGGTGTTTCGGGCATCGTCCACAGGCCCCAGCGCGTGGCGACCAGCCACAGCGTCCACCACAGCATCGCCAGCAGCACGTTGCCGGCGCCGATGAAGAACATCAGCCGGTGCGGCGCATGCGCGAGCCACGCGGGCGAGGGGCCGGGCAACGGGACGGCGGTGCGGGAGCGGGGCGGGGCGACGATGTCGATCTTCATGCGGCCAGCGTGCGCGCGGGCGCGTGGCATCGCCTTGACGTGGATCAGGTCAGCGACGATTCGTTGCCTGTGGTGGCCTTGATCCGGGTCAAGGCCGGGCGGGTGGCGAGCGCCTACAGTCGCGCCATCCGCGCAATCGCGCGCCGACCACGACGAACACAGGAAGCCCGATGTCCGACCCTGCCCATCCCACGTCCGAACAACGCCTGCAGGCCATGACCGAGGCGCTGCGCGCCTGGGACCCGGAAGCCGACGTCACCCTGGAATCCGGCACCGGGCGCCTGATGGTGATGACCACGCTGCCCACCGAGCGCGTGATCGCCCTGCTGAAGGACCTGGGCGAACACGCCGAAGCCGGCGATGCCGAACCGCGCAGGCACAAGGCCGGGCAGTGCTGCGGCGGGTGTTCGCACTGATCAGCGGGTGATCGGAGGCGGATGCGAGGCATCGCGCACATCGCCTCGCACACCTTCAGCGCTTCCTGCTGATGCAGGGATGGCGAAGGCCGCAGCAGGCCGCCACGACCAGGAAGCCGACGCCCAGCGCCAGGACGCGCGGGGGAAGATGGGGCTTCAGCGCAGGCATGAACGGATCGGGCCGCGCACCTTTGAGGAGGCGATCCAGCTCTTTTCCTTCAATTCGTTCGCGGCCATGACGATGCGTGGCCTGCAGGGCGGTGAAACGCCGGGCGACCGGCCAACTCCGCGTGCCTGCTTGAGTCCCGTGCGTTCACCGGGGCCACGCATGCTACCGACCGAACTCCGCCGTGATCGGCTTCGACATCAGCTTCCATGCGATCCATCCGAACAGCGCGCCGAAGGCAAGCGCAAAGACGACGCTCATCACGGCGATGACGACGAAGAACACGCCCATGTCGGGTGCGCCGTGCGCGCCCGCGGCGGCAAACTGGTCGCGAATGGTCGAGAAGAGGCTGGCCTGGATGCCAAGCCCCACGATCTGCCAGACGACGCTGAGCACCATCAGGGCGATGAAGCAGAGGCGGGCCCAGTTCCGGCGCTTCAGCAGGCCGATCGAGGCGACCAGCATGACCACGTTGACCAGCAGGACTGCCAGGAACAACCACTGGACGTTCTCGATCGCGAAGGTCGCGAACGCTGGCAGGCCGGGTTGCGATGGTGCCGTCTGCATGGCTTGGCCGAACTCTTCGCTGCGGAAGATCGTCTGCACCATGATGTTCTGCATGATCCCGATGATCGCGCCGAATCCCGACAGCACGATGAAGATCCATGCCACGACGGTGACGAACGTAGAGCGTTGATCCACTGCGGACATGACCCCTCCCCGGGCTGTGAAGATCGGGAAATCATGCGGCAAGCCGTGGGGCGAGACCAGTGGCGGCCCCCGGCACGGGTGGACGAAGGCGACGGCCGCGGAGAGGATGGCCGACACCAGCGGAAGCCTGCGAGCTGATGCCGGGCGACAGTCCCGTCGGCGCAGGTGGTCGGGGCGTTGCCTAGAAAACCTCGAACATCACCCGCTGCCGATAGGGCTCGCCTACCACGCGCGTGGTGTAGCCCAGCGCTTCGATGCGCGCGGCGACGGCCGCCCAGTTCTGTTCCTTGGTGATCCACAGACGGCGATCCATCTTGCATTCCTGCAGTTCGGACTGGAGGGATCCATCCAGGCCGGACATGAAGGCGTCCGCGGGCGAGTCTTCCAGCGACAGCCGTTCGATCTGCACGGGGTAGCCAAGTTCAAGGTGCAGGCCGAACCGCGGCATGTCATCGACGAAGAGGAATTCTTCCGCAGGCTGGGTCATCCGCTGGCGGACGGCGTCGGCCCAGCCGCTGGCGTCCTTGTGCGTCGTCCAGATGCTGGTGCCGAACTTGAATGCCAGCAGCAGCACCACCCAGAGCAGCAGCCAGTGCATGGCGGGGAGCGACCGCCGCGTCGCCTGCAGTTGCATGGCCACCAGCAGGGCCAGCGGCACGAACAGCGGGAGCAGGTAAAGCGGCATGCGCGAGCGCGCGATGCAGAACACCAGCAGCGGCAGCACGATCCACACCAGCAGCAGCAGCCAGCCCGAGTCGCGGGTACGCGCGTCACGGTCGCGGAACCAGATCGGTATCCGGGCACCCCCCGCGCGGACCGCGCCGAACAGCGCGCGTGTCCATGGCAGGGTGCCGAGCAGCAACACCGGTGCGTACACGTACAGCCACCCGTACCATTCCCCGTTGCGGTCGAACCGGTCGGTGGCGACGCGGTTGACCACCTCGTGCGCGAGCAGGTATTCCAGCAGCCCCGGGTTGCGCAGGGCGACAGCGGCGTACCAGGGCAATGCCACCGCCGCGAACACGGCCAGCGCCGGCAGGCGGAAGAGACGCACGGCCTGCCCTGGCACCAGGCGGTCGAAGACGAGCAGCGCGAGCAATGGCAGCAGGGCCGGTGGCCCTTTGGTGAGGAAGGCCAGCCCGAAGAAGAACCACATCAGGACGACCCACCGCAGCGGGCGCTCCGGCTTCCCGAAGCGTACTTCGACGAATGCCCAGACCGCGGCGGTTTCGGTCGCTGCCAGCAGGTAGTCGGTGGTGAGCAGGTTCGATGCGAGGGCGGTGAAGCCCATCGTGGCGTAAACGATGGCGGCTTCCGCCTCGCGGCCCGGCACCAGCCGGCGCGCGATCAGCCATGCCAGCAGGACGCAGGCCAGGTACGACAGGGCCACCGGCAACCGGGCGGCCCAGGGCGTTGCACCCAGCGCTCCGACGCTGGAGGCGATGGCCCAGTATGTCAGCGGCGGCTTGGTCCAGTGGCCGGTCTCGTGGTTGCGCATCGGCGTGAGCCAGTCGCCACTCGCCAGCATGTTCATGGCGACGTTGGTGTAGCGGCCTTCGTCCGGATCCCAGATGCCGCGGCTGCCAAGGAAGCCGAACGCGAGCACCAGCGCCAGGAGGGCGACGTACCAGCCGGTGCGCTGTGGCATGAAGGATGGAAGCATGGGGCGGCCGACAGGGTTTTCCATACGGAGATGCTCCGGTGCAATTGTGACGAAGCCCTTTCAATGCCGCAGCCAACCCTGCACGGCAGCAGGGCCAGGTGGGCCGGGCGGAAGTCCGTAGCCACGCTGCGCGTGGCGCCTCCCGGACTCTACCGGTGACAGCCCGCCGGCGGAACCATGCCGACGGAGCGGGTGTGGAGCCTCTCGATGCCGTCGAACACGCCCGGAGCGGCCGTCGCCCGGGCCGGGTGGATCCGCCGCTTGATCCGCTCCTGCTTCAGGACGCTGAAGAGGCGCCCGGCCACGGCGTTGTCATGCCAGTTCGGACGACTCATGCCCGGCACCATCCCGGGCACCCTCAGGAACGAGGGCCAGTCGCCGCCGATGAACGGACCCCAAGGCGATGGGATCAACGCGTACGTGGGCCGGCCATAAGGGTTCGTATCAGGAGCCGCAGTATAGGCGCGGCGAGTCTCGATGCCCGCCAATGAGGCATCCGATCGCCGGAAGGAAGAGGGGCAGCGACTCCCTGAGCCCGTTCATTCAGCACTTCTGCAGACAAACGGTTGTCGACAGGGATGACGTGCGGCGGCAGCGGGTGGTCGGCGAGGTAAACGCCGTCGCGTACCGGCCGTATCGGGGCCATGCCTCCATGGGGGGCGTTGTCCCGACGACAGCGCTCAAGTTTCGGGGGGCGCGAAAAAAGAGAGCCGCTGTCGCGGCTCTCTTGCTGCAACCCGCAGCAGATGGCCCGCCCTCTCCGGGTGGGGA
>NZ_LSIF01000019.1 GCF_001556105.1 Pseudoxanthomonas mexicana
GACCTGGGGAGGGGTCGTCGCTCCGGGGGAGATCGCTCCAGGGGATGGGAGAGATCAGTGACAGACGTTGCATCTGTCACGGGCTATATGACCACTCCGCACATGGATAGTTCGTGAAGATTCCGGTTAAAAATCCGTAAGATTCAGGAGGAATTCAGTTTATTGAACTCATCGGTATACAAATATACCTGACAGGGTTTTCCTGAACATTCCGCAAGCACCTGTTCCACAAGGAAAACCATTTTCAGCCTGGTTCAATGGGCCTCTTCCCAGTTGTCGCCGATGCCGCTGTCGACCACCAGTGGGACGCTCAGCTGCGCCGCGGCGGCCATGCGTGCTGCCGCCTCCTTCAGCAAAGTCGGCACGAAATCGGCCTCGGCTTCGAACACCAGTTCGTCGTGCACCTGCAGGATCATCAGCGCTTGGTCGCGATGGTCCGCGAGCCACGCATCCACGCCGATCATCGCGCGTTTGATGATGTCCGCCGCCGTGCCCTGCATCGGCGCGTTGATCGCCGCGCGCTCGGCACCGGCGCGCTGTCCCTGCGTGCCCTTGTTGATGTACTCCAGGTACAGGCGACGGCCGAACACCGTTTCGACGTAGCCGTGCTCGCGCGCCTGCTGGCGGGTGCGCTCCATGTAATCGCGGACGCCGGGATAACGGCTGAAGTAGAGCGCGATGTAGTCCTGCGCTTCCCCACGTGCGATGCCCAGCTGGCGCGCCAGGCCGAAAGCACTCATGCCGTACATCAGTCCGAAGTTGATGGCCTTCGCCGCGCGTCGCTCGTTGCCGGTGACGTCCTCCAGCTTCCTGCCGAACACTTCCGCCGCCGTCGCCTTGTGGATGTCGGCGCCGGATTCGAACGCGCGTACCAGCCCGGGATCCTGCGAGAGGTGCGCCATGATCCGCAGTTCGATCTGCGAGTAGTCGCATGCCACCAGCTTGCGGCCAGGCGGCGCGACGAAGGCCCTGCGGATGCGCCGGCCGTCGTCGGTGCGGATCGGGATGTTCTGCAGGTTGGGATCGGTCGAGGACAGCCGCCCGGTGGCGGCACCGGCCTGGTGGTAACTCGTATGCACGCGACCGGTGTCCGGATTGACCATCTCCGGCAGCTTGTCGGTGTAGGTGCTGCGCAGCTTCGCCAGGCCGCGGTACTCGAGGATCACGCGTGGCAGCTCGTGCTGGTCGGCGATGGCCTCCAGTGCTTCTTCGTTGGTGCTGGGCTGGCCGGTCGGCGTCTTCACCAGCACCGGCAGCTTGAGCTCGTCGAACAGCAGCGCCTGCAGCTGCTTTGGCGAGTCGAGGTTGAACGTGCGACCCGCCAGTTCGGTGGCCTTCTGCTGTGCGGCGAGCATGCGCTTGGACAGGTCCGCGCTCTGGCGGCGAAGTTCATCGCCGTCGATCATCACGCCGTTGGCTTCGATCCGCGCCAACACGGGCACCAGCGGCATCTCGATGTCGCGGTACACGCTTTCCAGTCCCGGCTCGGCGGCGAGCTTCGCGGCGATCACGCGATGGAGGCGCAGCGTGATATCGGCATCCTCGGCCGCGTAACGCGTGGCGTCATCCACGGCCACCTGCGAGAACAGGATCTGCTTGGCGCCCTTGCCGGCGACTTCTTCGTACTTCACCGTGTCGTAGCCAAGGAATCGTTTGGCCAGGCTGTCCATGTCGTGGCGATTGCTGCCGGCGTTCAACACGAAGCTCTCCAGCATCGTGTCGTCGGCATAGCCCTGCACGTCGACGCCTTGGCGACGCAGCACATGCAGATCGTACTTGCCGTGCTGGCCCAGCTTGCGTGTGCCGGCATCCGCCAGCACCGGCGCCAGTGCCGCGAGCACGGCCTCACGATCGAGCTGCGGCGGCGCGCCGGGATAGTCGTGACCCACGGGCACATACACGGCCTTGCCCGGCTCGGTGGCGAAGCTCAGGCCGACCAGATTGGCGCGCATCGGATCGAGGCTGTCGGTTTCGGTATCGAAGGCGAATTCGCCAGCCTGTTGCAGTTCGGCGACCAGGGCATCGAGCTGCGCGCGCTCGGTGACGGCGGCGTATTCGCCGGCGACGCCCAGTGAGGGGTCGACCGGCGTCTCGTCGGCACTCGCCACCGCTACGCGGCCGGTGCCCCTCGCGTGGCCGGGTTCCTTCTCGGCGACGACCGGCGCACTGATCGCCCCACCCTCGAGTTCCTTCAACGCCTGGTTGAAGCCGTAGCGCTGGAACAATCCACGCAACGCATCCACATCGCGTTCGCGCAACTGCAGGTCGGAAGGTCCCTGGTCCAGCGCCACGTCCGTCTTGATCGTGGTCAGCTTGCGATTGAGCGGCAAGCGCGGCAATGCCTCGCGCAGGCTGTCGCCGATCTTGCCTCCGACCTTGTCGGCATTGGCGATGACGCCGTCGAGCGTATCGAACTCGGCCAGCCATTTGGCAGCGGTCTTGGGTCCGCATTTGGGCACGCCGGGGATGTTGTCCACCGTGTCGCCCATCAATGCCAGATAATCGATGATCTGGTCGGCGCGCACGCCGAACTTCTCGATCACCGCCGCGTCCGAGTCAAGCCGGCTGCCGCTCATGGTATTGACCAGCGCCACATGCGGACGCACCAGCTGCGCCATGTCCTTGTCGCCGGAGGAGACCATCACGTCGATGCCCTGCGCCGCACCCTGCAGCGCGAGCGTGCCGATCACATCGTCCGCTTCGACGCCCGGCACGCGCAGGATCGGAAAACCGAGCGCGGCGACGATTTCGAGCAGCGGCTCGACCTGCATGCGCAGGTCGTCCGGCATGGGCGCGCGGTTGGCCTTGTACTCCGGATAGAGGTCGTCGCGGAACGTATTCCCCGGGGCATCGACCACGAAGGCCGCATAGTCCGGCCGCTCCTTCAGGTAGGCGCGCAGCATGTTGACCACGCCGAACAGCGCACCGGTAGGGAATCCGTCCGGCGCGGTCAGCTCGCGACCCTGCGCCTTGATCGCGTGGTAGGCGCGGTAGAGATAGTTGTAGCCGTCGATCAGTACGAGTCGTGTCATGCCGGCATTCTACGCCGCGCGTCTGGGCGGGGCGTCACGCACGCAACGCTTTCGTGGGCGCATAATCGTGCCCTACCCGAGCGCCCAGGAGTCCGCGATGTCCCGCATGACCAACCGCACCGTGCTGCTGTCCTGCATGCTGGCACTCGCCGGCTGCGCGTCCACCGGCGGCGGCAATCCGGCCGGCGTGGACCTGGCCAATGCCCAGGTCGCCGTGCGGACGGACAGCAACGGCGACACGATCGAGGAATACCGCGTGGCCGGCAATCTGCGCATGGTGAAAGTCACCCCCTCGCGCGGCGCGGCGTATTACCTGTACGACTCCGACGGCGACGGCCGCCTGGACAAGAGCAAGGACAACAGCAACATCTCCCCGGTGTACTGGAAGCTCTACGGCTGGTGAGATTGCGCGCTCAGCGGATCACCAGCACCGGTACACCGCAGCGGGCCAGGACTTCGCTGGTCTGGCTGCCCAGCAGCAGGCGACCCAGCGCGCGCCGGCCGTGCGATGCCATGACGATCAGATCGCAGCCCTGGCGTTCGGCCGTGTCCACGATCGCCTCGGCCGCGTAGCGATCGGCCACGTGCAGAAGAGCGGGCGTTACGCCCGCCTGCTCGGCCTGCACGGTGACGGCATCCAGCACCTTGCGTGCCGCTTCATCCCGGGCATTCTGGAAATCCGGCAACGAGGCCGCTACCGCGCTCCAGCCCAGGGCATCGTCGAAGCCGGTGTTGATGGGCTCGCTGACGGTCAGCACGGTCGCCTTCGCCTGCAGCTCACGCGCGAGCGCGAAGCCCTGCGCCACGCCCTTGCTTGCCCGTTCGGAACCATCGGTGGCGATCAGGATATGCCGGTACATGCCGCACCTCATGATGATGGGATGCGGCCATTACACGCGTCGCAGGCTTACGATGCCGTGATCTGGATCAATCGCGATGCCTACGTCGCCTGAAGGTTCGCGTACGCCATCACCAGCCATTTGCTGCCTTCACTGTCGAAGTTCACCTGCACGCGGGCATGCGCGCCGCTGCCTTCGTAGTCGGTGACCACGCCCGCACCGAACTTCGCATGGGTGACGGTCTGGCCCAGCTTGAGCCCCGGCGCTTCCAGGCTGGCATGGCCGGGGGTGACGCGCGTGGCGAAGGTGGATGCCGGCCGGCTGACCTGCACGCGCGGCCGCACTTCGTTGAGCAGGTTCGCCGGGATCTCGCGCAGGAAGCGCGACGGGATACCGTACATGTCCTGCCCGTGCAGGCGACGCGCCTCGGCGTAGCTCAGCACCAGTTTCGCGCGCGCGCGGGTGATGCCCACATAGGCGAGACGGCGCTCCTCTTCCAGCCGCCCGCTTTCGTCCAGCGAGCGGTTGCTGGGGAACAGCCCTTCTTCCAGCCCCGCCAGGAACACCAGTGGAAACTCCAGGCCCTTGGCCGAGTGCAGCGTCATCAGCTGCACGCCGTCCTCGCCCGCCTCGACCTGGCCCTCGCCCGCTTCCAGCGCGGCGTAGGACAGGAACGCGACCAGCTCGCTCATGCCTTCCTGGCCGTCGTCTTCGGCGGCAATGTCTTCGCGGCGCACGAAGCGCGAGGCGACCGACACCAGTTCGTCGAGGTTCTCGGTGCGTGACTCGGAATCCAGCCCGCCACGGCTTTCGCGCGCCCAGTGTTCGCGCAGGCCCGAGCGCGCGAGCACGTGGTCGACGCGCTCGGCCAGCGTCATCTCCGCGGTCTCTTCGGCCAGCTGATCGACCAGCGCAGCGAAACCTGCAAGCGCATTGCGTGCGCGACCGGCCAGATCGCTGCCCTGTGCCGCCAGCATCGCGGCGCCCCACAGCGACACGCGCGCACCGCGCGCCAATCGGCGGACTTCGTCCAGCGTGCGCTCGCCGATGCCACGCGTCGGCGTGTTGACCACACGCTCGAACGCCGCATCGTCGGCACGGTTCGCCATCAGGCGCAGGTAGGCGAGTGCGTCCTTGATTTCGGCACGCTCGAAGAAGCGCATGCCGCCATAGACGCGGTACGGCACCTGTTCGGAGAGCAGCGCTTCTTCGAAGGCCCGCGATTGCGCATTGCTGCGGTAGAGGATGGCGGCGTCGCCCAGGCTGCCGCCATCGCGCACCCACTGTCGGATGCGTTCGACGACGAAGCGCGCTTCGTCCATCTCGTTGTAGGCGGCGTACAGGTCGATCGGCTCGCCGTCGCCGGTGTCGGTCCACAACTGCTTGCCGATGCGTGCGGGGTTGTGGGCGATCACCGCGTTGGCGGCTCCCAGGATGTTGGCGCTGGACCGGTAGTTCTGTTCCAGCCGGATGGTCCGTGCCGACGGGTAGTCGCGCAGGAACTGCTGCATGTTCTCGACCTTCGCGCCGCGCCAGCCGTAGATGCTCTGGTCGTCGTCGCCCACCACGAAGACATGCCCGGTGTCGCCCGCCAGCACGCGGATGAAGGCGTACTGGATGGCGTTGGTATCCTGGAACTCGTCCACCAGGATCTGCCGGAAGCGCGTGCGGTAGTGCGCCAGCAGCGCTGGCGTGTCCCGCAACACTTCGTGCGCGCGCAGCAGCAGTTCGGCGAAGTCGACCAGGCCGGCGCGGTCGCAGCGTTCCTGGTAACCGGCGTAGACCTGTCGGCGCACGTCCAGCCAGTCGTCGTTCGGTGCCGGCTGGATGTGCTCGGGCCGGCGGCCTTCGTCCTTCTGCTCGTTGATCCACCAGGTGAGCTGCTTCGGCGGGTACTTGCCTTCATCCAGCTCCATCGCCTGCACCACGCGCTTGACCAGCCGCTGCTGGTCGTCGCTGTCCAGCACCTGGAAGGTCTCGGGCAGCTTCGCGTCCTGCCAGTGCAGGCGCAGCAGGCGATGCGCCAGACCGTGGAAGGTGCCGATCCACATGCCGCGGCTGCCGTTGCGCAGCTGCACGTCGGCGCGCGCGCGCATTTCGCCGGCGGCCTTGTTGGTGAAGGTCACCGCGAGGATGCCGTGGGTCGGCACGCCGTGGACCTCGTTGAGCCAGGCGATGCGGTGGGTCAGCACGCGGGTCTTGCCGGAGCCGGCGCCGGCCAGGACGAGGTAGTGCCCGGGTTCGGCGGAGACGGCGTCGCGCTGGGCGGGATTCAGATCATCGAGCAGGTGGGAAACATCCATCCGCCCATTTTACGGCCTGCGGCGGCCCACACCCTGAGACGCCGCCGTTCAGGTCAGCTCGGCGACCTGCATCGAGACCTGCTTGCGGCCTTCGTCGAGCCACTGCCGGCCGGCTTCGACGAAGCCGTGCCGCGCATGGAACAGGCGCGAGGGCTCGTTCGGCGGCACCACGTTGAACTCGCAGGTGATGCGCGGAACGCCGTGTTCACCGGCGAAGGCGAACAGATCGGCGTACAGCCGCGAGCCCAGCCGGTGGCCCTGCGCGGCGGCGTCCACGACGATGCGGTCCACGTACAGGAAGTCGGGATGCTGTGCGGTGAACCAGGCGAAGTTGTCGTTGCGGTAATCCGCACCGGCGCGCATGGCCAGCAAGAAGGCGACGACGCGGCCTTCCAGCGCCGCCACCCGGTTGTACGCGGACAGGGACGCCAGCTGGCGCAGCCTGTCCTCATCCATCGGGCTGGTGTGCCGGACCTCGGCCGTGTTCAGGGCGACGATGGCGGCGTAGTCGCCCTCGTTCGCGTCGCGGATCAGGGGTTCGGCCGACACGGATCAGTGCGCGGCGTGCTTCGGTGGCGTGCCGTTGCTCATGATCCGGTCGGTGTAGGCGATGCCGATCGCCGACAGGATGAAGGCACCGTGGATGATGGTCTGCCACATCACGGCCGTGGTCGTCACCGTCGTGCACTTCGTGGCCGCCACGGTGTAACCAGACTGCACCGCGGCCGCGACATCACTCAGCATTGCGATGTGGCCAGACGACCCGCACAGCGGCAGGCCAAGCTCGCCGGCGCCGATGAAGGTCTTCAGCAAATGGACCGAGGAGATGCCGATGATCGCCATCGCCAGCTTCACCTTCAGCACCGACGCGTTGACGTGGCTCAGCCATTCCGGCTGGTCGGGGTGGCCTTCCAGCCGCAGGCGTGACACGAAGGTCTCGTAACCGCCCACGATCACCATGACCAGCAGGTTGGAGATCATCACCACGTCGATCAACCCCAGCACCAGCAGCATGATGCCCTGCTCGGTCAGGTTGTTCGCGTCCATCACCAGGTGCTTCAGCTCCTTCAGGAACAGGAACACGTAGACGCACTGCGCCACGATCAGGCCCAGATAGAGCGGCAGTTGCAGCCAGCGCGAGGCGAAGATCAGGTTGGGCAGGAAACCGAGGCGGGCGTTGGTGGGCTGCGACATGGGGGAGAACAGTCATTTCCAAGGATGGCGCAGGGTACCGGCCGGATTTGACGCTGCCAAGTCTGCCCGGCCCGCTAGACTCGGAAGCGTCCCTTTCCTCCGGAATCCACCATGATCGACCTCTATTACTGGCCCACCCCGAACGGCCACAAGATCACGCTGCTGCTGGAAGAACTGGCCGAGGCCGGCGCGAAGCTCGATTACCGCATCGTGCCGGTGAACATCGGCAAGGGCGACCAGTTCAAGCCCGAGTACCTCGCCTTTTCGCCGAACAACAAGATGCCGGCGATCATCGACCATGCGCCCGCGGACGGCGGCGAGCCGATCAGCGTGTTCGAATCCGGTGCCATCCTGCTGTACCTGGCCAACAAGAGCGGCCGCTTCTTCGGCACGGACACGCGCCAGAAGGTCGCGGTGAACCAGTGGCTGATGTGGCAGATGGGCGGCCTGGGCCCGATGAGCGGGCAGTACGGCCACTTCACCGTGTATGCGCCGGAGAAGATCCCCTACGCCATCGACCGCTACACGCGCGAAGTGCAGCGCCTGCTCGGCGTGCTCGACACGCAGCTCGCGAAGCATGCCTACGTGGCCGGCGGCGACTACAGCATCGCCGACATGGCGATCCATCCGTGGATCAACGCCTACGACAAGGCCCCGCTGGACCTCTCGCCGTATCCACACCTGCAGCGCTGGCAGGCGGACATCGCCGCACGGCCGGCCGTACAGCGCGCGTACGCGCTGAAGACGCAGGTGAATCCGGATGCCGGCAAGCCACTGACCGATGAGGAGCGCAAGCTCCTGTTCGGCCAGGGCGCGCCCAAGGCCTGAGGAACCGGCATCGGACGTTCGCGGCATAATCCGGGCCTGACCGGCCCTGCCGCCCGAGAAATCCGATGCGCCTTGCCCTGTTCGCCCTGATGACCCTCGCCACCGCCCTGCCCGCCCACGCCGAAAAGCTCACCCTCGAAGCCATCACCGGCAGCGCACCGCTGTCCGGTCCCACGTTGACCAAGCCGCAGGTCGCGCCGGACGGATCGCGCGTGACCTTCCTGCGCGGCAAGGACAGCGACCGCAACCGGCTGGACCTGTGGGAGTACGACATCGCCAGCGGGCAGACACGCCTGCTGGTGGATTCGTCGGTGGTGCTGCCGGGCGACGAAGTGCTGAGCGACGAAGAGAAGGCGCGCCGCGAGCGGCAGCGCATCGCCGCGCTGTCCGGCATCGTCGATTACCAGTGGTCGCCGGATGGCAAGGCGCTGCTGTTTCCGCTCGGTGGCGAGTTGTACTTCTATGACCTCTCCAAGTCCGGCAAGGACGCGGTACGCAAGCTGACCGATGGTGGCGGCTTCGCCACCGATCCGAAGATCTCGCCGAAGGGCGGCTTCGTCAGCTTCATCCGCGACCGCAACCTGTGGGTCATCGACCTGGCCAGCGGCAAGGAACTGCAGCTGACCCGCGATGGCAGCGAGACCATTGGCAACGGCGTGGCCGAATTCGTCGCAGACGAGGAAATGGACCGCCACACCGGCTACTGGTGGGCGCCGGACGATGCGGCCATCGCCTTCGCCCGCATCGACGAAACACCGGTGCCGCTGGTGAAGCGCTACGAGGTCTATCCCGACCGCACGGAAGTGATCGAGCAACGCTATCCGGCGGCCGGCGACGACAACGTGCTGGTGCAGCTCGGCGTGATTGCACCGAAGAGCGGCGCCAAGCCGCGCTGGATCGACCTCGGCGACGAAAAGGATATCTACCTCGCCCGCGTGGACTGGCGCGATCCGCAGCGACTGACGTTCCAGCGCCAGTCGCGCGACCAGAAGACACTCGACCTGATCGAAACCACGCTGGCGACCGGCAAGCAGCGCACGCTGGTGACCGAAACGTCGACGACGTGGGTGCCGCTGCACAACGACCTGAGGTTCCTCAAGGATGGGCGCTTCCTGTGGTCGTCGGAGCGCAGCGGGTTCGAGCATCTTTACATCGCGTCGGAAGACGGATCGGAGCTGACAGCGCTGACGCACGGCGAGTGGCCGGTCGATGCATTGCTCGCCATCGATGAAGCGAAGGGCGTGGCTTATTTCAGTGCGGGAATGAGCACTCGCCTTGCCGGCATGAAGCTAGAAGCGCTTGCACCCTCGTTGGCCATGCCAACGGACAAGCATGTGCATGCCGTACCGCTGGCAGGGGGCGAGATCACCACGCTTACACGTGAGAGCGGCACTCACAACGCAGTGTTCGCGCGCAACGCCAGCGTCTTCGTCGACGACTGGTCCAACGGGTCGACTCCGCCGCAGATCGAGCTGTATCGCGCGGATGGCACGCGCATCGCCGTACTGCTGGTCAACGACTTGAAGGCGGCAGACCATCCATACGCACGGTATCGCGACTCGCACCAGTCTCCGCTGTTTGGCGTCCTGACCGCCGCCGACGACACGACACCGTTGTTCTACAGCCTTACCACTCCCGCTGGCTTTGACCCGAAGAAGAAGTATCCCGTTGTAGTGTTCGTCTATGGTGGCCCTGCTGCGCAGACGGTCACCAATGCCTGGCCGGGCCGCAGCGACGCCTTCTTCAACCAGTACCTGGCCCAGCAGGGCTACGTGGTGTTCTCGCTGGACAACCGCGGCACCCCGCGCCGTGGCGCGGCCTTCGGTGGCGCGCTGTACGGCAAGCAGGGCACGGTGGAAGTGGACGACCAGCTGCGCGGCGTCGAATGGCTGAAGTCGCAATCCTTCGTCGACGCGAAGCGCATCGGCGTGCACGGCTGGTCGAACGGCGGCTACATGACGCTGATGCTGCTGGCCAAGCACAGCGAAGCCTATGCCTGTGGCGTGTCGGGCGCACCGGTCACCGACTGGTCGCTGTACGACACCCACTACACCGAACGCTACATGGACCTGCCGAGGGCGAATGAAGCTGGTTACCGCGAGGCCAGCGTGTTCACCCACCTGGCTGGCCTGCGCTCCAAGCTGCTGCTGATCCACGGCATGGCCGACGACAACGTGCTGTTCACCAATTCGACGCAGCTGATGAGTGACCTGCAGAAGCGCGGCACGCCGTTCGAGCTGATGACCTATCCCGGCGCCAAGCACGGCCTGCGCGGCAGCGACCTGCTGCACCGCTACCGGCTGACCGAGGATTTCTTCGCCCGTTGCCTGAAGCCCTGATCCCACCCGACGCAGGAGCATCGCGATGTCGACGCACGTCCCCGCTCACCCCAATTGGTGGCAACGCAACTGGAAGTGGTTCGTGCCCGTGCTGGCGGCGCTGCTTCTGGTCCTGTTCGCCGCGTTCATCGTCGGCATCGTGGCGCTGGTCTTCGGCGCCCTCAAATCCTCGACGCCTTACCAGCATGCCATCACGCGTGCCCAGGCCGATCCCGCCGTGGTCGCCGCGCTCGGTGAACCCATCCAGGCCGGCTGGTTCGTACAGGGCAACATCGGCACCAGCGGATCGGGGGGCGAAGCCGACCTGGCGATCCCGCTGGACGGTGCGCATGGCGACGGCACGCTCTACGTGGTCGCGGAGAAGCGTGCCGGGGAGTGGCGCTACGAGACGCTGGCGGTGAACGTGGATGGAGGTGAGCGGATCGTGCTGGTGGACGAGGCTTCGCCCACCTCCGATCGCTGAAGCCGCAGCGCCCCGAGCACGGCGGCCCGAGGGCCACCGTGCGTCCGGTTCACGGCGAAGGCGACGGCACGACGGGGAAGCGATCCGACGCCGTGCGCGCATGGCTGGCGTTGCCGTACATCAGCTCCGCCGTCGCGGGCGCGGCCAGGTAGTCGCCCGCGTTCGCGACCCGCGCGAAGTAGTGCACTTCGTGCCGTCCCGTCGGCAGGTATTCGGCGTAGAACTTCGGTGCACGCGGATCCAGCCGGCGGGTGCCGAACACACCACTGCCAGTCGATGACACCTGCTTGAGGTCGAGCCCGGCCACGGCGGACAGCGCGAGATCGGTCGGTCGCAGCCCACCCGGCACATCGTCGGTCAGCGCCACGAAATGTCGCGGTGAAGCCGTCTGCACCACCAGCGTCACGCGGATCCAGTCGCCTTCCTGCACGGGGTGCGGGCCGGTCGCCTGCCAGCGGCCCTCCCGCAGCACGTCGTAACGGCGTTCCAGCGACAGGCCGACGGCGGAAGCGCGCGCGTGCGTGGCGTCCTCGTGGTAGCCGAGGTCGGCCA
The DNA here is from genome assembly GCF_001556105.1 of Pseudoxanthomonas mexicana. Classification (GTDB taxonomy): domain Bacteria; phylum Pseudomonadota; class Gammaproteobacteria; order Xanthomonadales; family Xanthomonadaceae; genus Pseudoxanthomonas_A; species Pseudoxanthomonas_A mexicana_A. The sequence continues at coordinate 11,551 of NZ_LSIF01000019.1, forward strand.
CGTAACCCAGCCATGCGCGCTGGCCGGGTGCCTGGGCAAGAGCGAGCATGTCGCCCGGCGCGGGCGCCTGCGGCACCGACCAGCGCGCGCGCGGCGCGCCCACCGGCAACGACAGCGTGGACTGCTGCGTACCCACTGATGCCTGGACCGTGGCCGGCTGCGCCGGATCCGCCGCCGTCGCACCGTGCATCGCCACCAGGCAGTACGCGCCTGTCTGCGTATCGACGCTCGCCGTGCCCCCGGCATAGAGATCCACCAGACCCTTCAGCAATGCATCGCGCACCTGCCGGTCCGCGAGCGCCGGATGATCGTTCAGCACGCCGATCAGCGCGCACTGTTCGCGCATCCGCGATCCCATCCAGCGGGCCCAGCCGTCATCGCGATCAAGTCGCCGGGCCAGGCCCCGTTCGGGAAACCGCGCCAGCACCGATGCCAGCGCCTCGGACGCCGCCGGATGCCGGCCGGCCGCCAGCGCGCGCAGCCCGCTGATGCGCGTTGGCAGTGCGAGCACATCCCACGACCGCCACAGGTTGTCCAGGCCCGCGCGCTCCCTGCGTACGGTGGCGGCCGCGAGTGCGGCGTCGTTCCGGTCGCCGGGCGCGACGCCCTGGGCACGCGCCGCGGCGGCTTCGCCCGCCATGGCAGCGGCATCCGCAGCGTCCGCGGCCGCCGCGGCTGTTTGGGCCGCAGCGAAGGCCGCCCGTGTTGCCGCATCTGCATCTGCCGGGGGGGTAACCAGCCGGGAGGGTGCGGTGTCTTCCGGCGAGGGCAGCGGCTGGCTGCGCAGGAACCCGCGCGCCTCACGCTCCACCTGCTCGGGCACGACGTGACCGCGCAGGCGCAGCCAGGCAAAGGCCTGCAGCGTGTAGGCCGTCAACGCGACCTGGCCGCGCGTGCCGAAGCCGCCATCGTCCATGCCCGCCTCGTCGGCGAAGTAGTGCATGCCGCCCTCCTCGTCCTGGAAGACGGCCGCGTTGTCCAACGCCTCCTGCACCACCGCCGCTGCGTCCGGCCAGGCCGCGGTATCACCGCGCTCGATCGCCAGCGCCGCTCCCACCGCGCGGCTGAGGATCTGTTCCCAGCATCGATGCGGATACGCGTGCAGGTCGCGCGTCCAGCGCTCGACCAGTCCGCCGCCGCCACGGCTGACCTCCACCGCCAGTTGGGGATCGCGGGCGTCGGCGGGCAGCGTCGGCATCTTCAGCGCGACCGGCGCGTCGTCCAGCCAGCCGGCCTGCACGCGACGCGCCGCGACCCGCGGCGAGGCCACCTCGATCGGTGCGGCGATGGCGTCACGACCCGTCGCGGCATCCACGGATGCAACCACCTGCACCGAGCCCACCGCGGAGGGCTGGATGGTGGTGGCGATGCTGGCCTGGCCGCGTGCGGCCAGCGTCAACGCGTGTCCACCGGCATCGGCCTGCCCGAGACCGTCGCCCTGGACGGCAATACGCGCCTGCACCGGGAGCGCAGTGTCGCCTGCCTGCCGGAGGTGCGCAGCCAGGCGCGCCCGGTCTCCCGGGTACAGGCGGACCGGCACCTGCAGCCGCGCTTCGACCGGCAGGCCGACTTCCAGCATGGCGTCGACCTGCTCGAAGCCGTCATCGGCGTCGCCGCTCCACGCGACCGCGCGCCAACGGGTGAGGTTGTCGGGCAACGCCACCTCGAAACTGCGCGACTCTCCCGGCGCGAGCACGATGCCGGCCTGCCAGAACGCCGTATCGGCGAAGCGCGTGCGCACGCGCGCCAGCGGCGATTGCGCGCCGCCCTGCTCGCGGAGTCGCAGGTCCGTCGCCGGGCGCTCACCGGCCTGAAAGACATCGGCGGGATCGATGCGCGAACCAGTAACTTCGATCCTGTCGAGCGTGGCATTGCCGGTTTCGGCAAACCCGTCCCCCCGACCAAGCGCGACGGCAGGCGCAGGTGCAGGTGGTGCCGGCGGCGAAGGCGGGGTGACCATGTCGGACGGCCGCGGTTCCGAGATGTCCACCGGAGGTGCTTCGGGCGGCGGAGGCAGCGATGACGTGCGGGGTGGCGCCAGCACCTTGACGGGCTGTGGGGCTTCATCGCTTTCAGCTTCCGTGCGCGGCCATGGCAATGCCCACGTCCAGCCATGGCTGCGCCACTGGTAGAAGCCGATTGGCCACGAAGATCCGTATGCCTGCTCACGCCCCAGCCAGTGGGTGCCGAGAGGATCCGCATAGGCCAGCCATTGGCCTGCCATTGCACGCAGCGCGTCATCGGTCACCGCCACGGCGACCTGCCGCGGCCGATCGCTGGTATTGGTCAGCACCAACCGCGCCGGTTGCCCGGGACGCGCATCGTCCGCCCGCAGCGACACGCTCACGGCCGGCGCGGCTTCCGGACGGGCGACGGTGACGTCGATACCGGCACTGCGCAGCGGCAACGGCGCGCGATAACCGGGCGCCGCGTCGGCGGCATCATCGCGGTCGCGAATGTGCACGCCGATGCTGAGCGGTCCCTGCGTGCCGGGCGGCAAGCGCAACGCGATCTCCTGCGTGCCGGCACGCACCTCGGCCACGTGGTGGCCAACCAGTGCGCCATGCTGGCGGAACACGAACAGCGCGGTCGCCCGCGATTGCGGTTGCGTCAGCACCACGTTGACGGGTCCGCCGGGAAGCGGCTCGCCACGATCCGTCGCCAGCGTGATCTCGCGCGATGCGGCGGCGACGGCATCGCCGGCCCAGACGTACTGCGTCATCGTCGCGGGCGCGGCATCGCCGCTGCGGGCCACCAGGCGGTAACGACCGCTGCGTGTACGGGGTACGTCGCACGTGGAGCGCTGTCCTGCAATCAGAGCGCAGGTCGTCACGCGCTTGCCCACGGCGTCCTCGGATGCTCTCCAGTCCTGCCCCAGGTAGTCGACCTGCACGTCGACGGGCGCGGCATCGATGTCGTTGCCGTCCGCGTCGATGACGACCGCCTGCAGCTGGAGCGGCGTACGCGCATCCCACCAGTGCGGCTCGCTGCGCAGGCCCACATAGCGGGCATGCCGGGCGTAGCGTGCCTTCGCGGCATTGCTGACGGTGCCTTCGCGTTCGCTGGGCTTGATCTCCACTACCGCCTGCAGCGTGCCGAACGCTGGCGGTTCGAGGTGCGGCTCGCTTCCACCGGGGAACGCCACCGGCAGCGAAACTCGTGCCTTGCCATCGGCATCGGTGCGGACGCGCGTGGCAGGCGGCGCCAGCGTCACGCCGCCGCGTCCCGCGCCGGACAGGACATCGACGAAGGTGTAGTCGGCATAGCGTGGATACGCTTCGCCCAGCGGCAGGCCGGTCAGCAACGTACTGACCCGTTCGAGCGGCATGTCGGCAGCCGGGCCACCGGAGTAGTAACCCGCCTCGACATCGAACGCGAACGCATCGCCCTCGCGCAGCACGCGTTCCTCGGTATCCGCACGCGCCCACAGGTCCTGCGCGCGATAGGTGCCGACGAAGAAGCAGGCACCGTTCTCTTCATCGGCATCGGGCAGCCCGATGCAGTACGTACCGTCGGTCAGGTGCAAGGGCAGCGCCAGTTCCGCATGGATGACGCCGTGGGCATCCGGTGTCGCCTGCCATCGCAGAAGCGTCTTCGACTCCTCCATCGCGACCAGCGCCAACTCGAGCGGCTCCGGCTGTGCGATGCGCTGCAGCCGGCCAGCGACGCGTTCGCGCTGCCACAGCTGGTACTGCACCTTGGCACCGGCGGTGTACAGCGGCCGGTCGCTGACACCCCACAGATGACGGCGCGCCGACGTGCCCAGCCGCATGCCGTAACGCTGGCTCGCGCCGAGCGGCAGTACCGCGCGTTCGGCCTGCGCGCCGTTGCCGCGCGTCGCACGCAGCCACCAGCGCGGGTATTCGCCATCCAGCGCGTCGGGCAGGACATGGCCCACCGGCAGCGCGAGCCGCGCGACACCGTCCCGATCGGTACGGCCTTCCGCCAGCGTGCGCGTAGGCGCGTCGGGCGACGCCTGCAGCAGAAGCTCCACGCGCGCGCCTGCGATCGCCTCGTCCGCCGACCATGCCTGCGCCCAGGCGATCACCTCGCGCTCGCCGGTCAACGCGACCAGATCGAACGCTGGTGCGGCGAATTCCACCCCGGTCTGGCGCCGCAGGTAGGGCGAGCGACGGGCGTCGACGGACTGGACGTCCCAGCGCGTCCATCCTCCTTCGCGGAGGACGAGGTCGTCGACCGGCGAGGTCACCGCGACGCGGGTGTTGGAAGCTGCGGCCGGCACGCGTACGTCATCCGCCTGCAACGCCGTGCCCAGCGCGGTGACGTGCAGCGGCGTACCCGCCGCGTTGACGCCTTCCAGCCGTGACGCCGGCAGCGCACGCGTATCGAGCAGGACGCGCTCACCCGGCGCCTTCAGGCTGGGCTGCGCATCGGTCGTACGCACGTCGAGGGCGAGCGGAACCAGCGAAGCTCCCTCCGTCGTGGTCATGTCCTCCCACGCCAGCGAAAGCTGCGTGTTGGCAGAGGCGACGGTCAACTGCACGATCGCGCCAGGCGCGAGTGCCTCGTGCCGGCCACGCCCTCCCGCGTAGTGGGGGCTGCCTTCATGCCAGCGCGTCACGGTCACGCCGGCAGGCAGGCGTGCGGCGAACCGCTCCCGTGATGCGGCATCCGGCATCCGGGACAACACCGCCTGCATGGGCTCGCCCGGCAGGCACGCGAGCGCCGCCTGCGTGACCGGACTCTCGAGCGTACGCACCTCGTCGCGTTGCCGGCACGACAGCTGGCGCACGCGGAAGGATTCGTTGGCGAGCGCGCTCAGCAGCATGTCGTCCTGCGTTCCCCGCAGATCGCCTGCCTCGCTCCGCAGCCCTGGCACCACGTGCAGTTGCACGCGTGCGTCGGCTGCGACTTCGCCCGGCAGCCGAACCTGGAAACGGTGCATGCCGCCGTCGTAGCGGCCTCGCGGAAGACGTTCGATCGAATAGGGCACGTCGCGTTCGCCGACCCTGACGCGCAACACCGCCTGCACGTCGGCAACCGTCATCGCCATGTTGCCCGTGATGCTGAAACGCGGCATGCCGGCGTCCCATGTTTCCACGTACGCGCTCAGGGCGGGACGTTCGGTTTCCACGTGCAGCACCTGCGCCGGGATGGCCTTGCCCTGTTGGGTCGACAGGCCGGGAGCGAGATCGACGCGATAACGGGTGGCGGGGCGCGGTGCGGCTGGCGGCGCGATCGCGCACAGCAACAGGACGTCATCGTCCCAGTGGCAGGTCAGCGGCAGCGCGGGCGTCGTCCGTACGACATCGCGCTGGACCTCGTTGTCCCAGACCCGCATGGGCTCCGCGAATTCCAGTTGCAACCCGCCATAGGAAAAGTCGGCGTCGACCGGCGGCTCCGCCGCCTGTAACGCGAACGACCATCCCGCCATCCCCAACAGCCAACCCCATGCCGCACTGCGTGCGTGTCGCATGCCGTTCCCATCGGTGTCCGTTCCGGACCCGATGCTGCCTGCGATCACGCGCGAACGCCACCCGGCCCGAGGGCCGGTGACGCAGGTCAGGGGTTCTTCGTCGCCGGTGCGGACTCGGGCACCACGATGGTCGGATCGACCGGTGTGCCCGGCGGCACGTAGATCGCCACGCCGGCCGCCTGCTTCTGCGTAGTGGGAATGCCCATGCTGAGGCCGCCGCCGGAGTGGCGGCCGTAACTGCCGCCGCCTACCGACATGCCGACCGGCGAGCCGCTGGAACCCACGCCCAGCAACACGATGCCGTTCGCACCGAGGGCGGCGGCTTCGCGCTTGAGGCGGGCCACCGCGGCATCGGTCTGGCCCTGGGTCCCGAAGCCGACCGCGCTCTTGGATTCCAGCTGTGCGATTTCCAGCGATCCCGCGGGAGCGGTGCGGTAGACCTGCACCTGCGCCGGATCGAGCGCGGGGCGCGCCTGGCCCAGCATGACCTTGGAACTGCTGGCGCAACCGCTGGCCAGCAAGGCGACGAACACGACGGTGGCGATGCGGAACGACATGGCGGCTTCTCCCGTTGGCGTGAGGCGATCTTCCGCCGCGGCGGCTGAATACTGACACATCCCGGAGCGGGCGAAAGCGGGCGGGTTATCATTTGAGCCAGACCATGCACCCGCTTCCCGCACGATGAGCTCCGCTCCCGACCATCCATCCGCACCGCAGCGGCTGGCCGTCGACTACATCCATGCCCCCTCGCCTCAGGCGTTGCTGGGCCTGCCGGAGACCCTGGCGGTGTTCGGCTTCGGTGCGCTGGCGCCCGCTACCGTGGCTATCGACGATCCCCGCTACTTGCGCGTGCCGCTGTCGCCCCTGCGTGAAGCCGCGGCGCCGTACGAGGTCTGGCGCGCGTCCGGCCCGGTCACGACGGGTCGCGACGGCGCGGTGCGCTACAGCCACGACGGCACGCTGATGTTCGGCGTGGTGGAGTGGGAAGAACCCGCCGGCGGCATCCTGCACGCCAGCGCCCATGCCTACGCGGCGATGGCGGCGTTCTGGCGCGACAGCGACTACCCGCACCTGCTGCGGATCTGGAACTACTTCGACGCGATCACCGAGGGCGACGGCGATGCCGAGCGCTACCGGCAGTTCTGCGTTGGCCGCGTGCAGGGACTGGGCGACGTCGACACGCGCGTGCTGCCGGCCGCGACCGCGATCGGCAGCCGCGACGGGCGTCGCGTGCTGCAGGTGTACTGGCTGGCCGCGCGCGAGCCCGGCCTGCCACTGGAGAATCCGCGCCAGGTCAGTGCCTACCGCTACCCGCGCGAGTACGGCCCGCAGTCGCCCAGCTTCGCGCGCGCATTGTTGCCCCCTTCGCCGCGTGTGCCGCTGCTGCTCTCGGGCACGGCCAGCATCGTCGGCCATGCGTCGCAGCACACCGATTCGTTGCGCGCTCAGCTGGATGAAACCCTGACCAACCTGGACAGCCTGCTCGGCGCCGCGCGCGAGCATGCGCCGTCGCTGACGCCGCACATGGACGCGAGTTCGCGCCTGAAGGTCTACGTGAGCGATGCCGTCGACGCCGATGCCGTCGCCGCGCAGCTGGAAGCGCGCCTCGGCACGCGCGTGCCCTGGTTGATGCTGCATGCCGACGTCTGCCGGCGCGAACTGCTGGTGGAGATCGAGGGCATGCACGGCGTGGTGGCTTGAAGCACCCGCCGGACGTCCGCATAGTGGTTCCATGAGGCGCCGCGTCGCGCGCCGTATCGCGGAGGATGTTCGATGGGACTGATCAGCCTGCTGTGGGGCATCGTGGCGATGCTGTGGATGGTGCTGGCGCTGATCCCGCTGCTCGGGTGGGGCAACTGGTTCCTGATCCCGTTCGCCGCGGTCGGCGCGATCATCGCCGCCATCGGCATCCTGTTCACCCGCACCGGGAACCGCGGCCGCGCCAAGGCCGGGCTGGTGCTCAACGGCATCGTCATCGTGGTCGGCATCATCCGCCTGTCGCTGGGCGGCGGCTTCATCTGATCCCGCGGCGGACGCCGCGTTCCGCGCTGCGACCGCCTGTCGCAGGCCGCCCTGCGGACCACCGGCGTATCATTCGCCGCTCTGCCAGGAGCCCGTGATGGCCTATCCCCACATCCGCCCCCGCCGCATGCGCCGCGACGACTTTTCCCGTCGCCTGATGCGCGAGCACGTGCTGACCACCAACGACCTGATCTACCCCGTGTTCGTGCACGAGGAAAAGGGTCGCTCGCCGGTGGCCTCGATGCCGGGCGTGGAGCGCCTGTCGATCGACGAGCTGCTGCGCGTGGCCGAAGAAGCCCTGGAACTCGGCGTACCGGTGCTGGACCTGTTCGGCGTGCCGGACCCATCGGCGAAGACCGCCGACGGCCGCATCGCCTGGGACGAGGACGGCATCATTCCGCGCGCGATCCGCGCGCTGAAGGCGCGCTTCCCCGAGCTCGGCGTGATGAGCGACCAGGCGCTGGACCCGTACACGACGCACGGGCAGGACGGCCTGATCGACGACACCGGCTACATCCTCAACGACGAGACGATCGAAGCGCTGGTGAAGCAGTCGCTGGCGCATGCCGCCGCGGGCACGGACATCCTCTCGCCCAGCGACATGATGGACGGCCGCATCGGCGCGATCCGCGCCGCGCTGGAGAACGCCGGCTACATCAACACCCGCATCATGTCGTACGCCGCCAAGTACGCCAGCGCGTTCTACGGTCCGTTCCGCAGCGCGGTGGGCAGCGCCGGCAACCTCGGCAAGGGCAACAAGTTCACCTACCAGATGGACCCGGCCAACTCCAATGAAGCGCTGCACGAGATCGCGCTGGACCTCGAGGAAGGCGCGGACATGGTGATGGTCAAGCCGGGCCTGCCGTACCTGGACGTGATCCGTCGGGTGAAGGACGAATTCGGCGTGCCGACGTTCGCCTACCAGGTCAGCGGCGAGTACGCGATGATCAAGGCGGCGGCCGCCAATGGCTGGCTGGACGAGAAGGCCTGCGCGCTGGAAGCGCTGACCGCCTTCAAGCGCGCCGGCGCCGATGGCGTATTGACCTACTTCGCGCTGGATGCGGCGCGCTGGTTGCGGGACGGCTGAGATGGAGGCCGTCGTCATCCGCGATGCGCGGCCTGACGATGCGGACGAGCTGGCGCGCCTGTGCACGTTGCTGGCCTATCCGGTGGACGCCGATGGCATGAAGGAACGGCTGGCCACCCTGCTGGCGTCGCCCGCGCAGGCGGTGAGGGTCGCGGCCCCGCCGAACGACGATGACGACCTGCTGGGCATGGTGGCTGCGGAGTGGCGGTTGATGATCGAGTTCGGCCACCGCGCCGAGATCACGGCGCTGATCGTCGACCCGCGGGCGCGTCGCCTGGGCCTGGGCCAGCGCCTGGTGGACGCGGCCTGCGACTGGATCCGCGACCGGGGTGGCCACGACGTCTTCGTGCGTTCCAACATCGTGCGGCCGGAATCGCACGCGTTCTATCCGTCCGCCAGCTTCGCACTCGCCAAGACCCAGCACGTGTACGTGCGGCGGCTGCGCAGCGATCCCGACGCGGAGTAGACTGCCGGCAACGGCAGGGGAGCCGCGTCGTAGCGCGCCCGCCCCGCTTGCCTCCACCCAACGACGGGGATCCAGCACGCCATGTCGAACCATCGCTATGCGGTCTTCGGTCACCCCGTCGCCCATTCGCTGTCGCCACGCATCCATGCCGCGTTCGCGCAGCAGGTCGGCATTGCGCTGGAATACACCGCCATCGACACGGCGCCGCACGACTTCGCCGCCACGCTCGACCGCTTCGCCGGTGACGGCGGTGCGGGCGCCAACGTCACCCTGCCGTTGAAGGAAGCGGCGTTCGCGATCTGCGCGCAGGCGAGCGATCGCGCCAGGCGTGCCGGTGCGGTCAACACACTGACGCGCAACGACGGCCAGTGGCATGGCGACAACACCGACGGCGCCGGCCTGGTCCGCGACCTGACCGGCCGCCAGGGACTGGACCTACGCGCACGTCGCGCCCTGCTGCTCGGCGCCGGTGGTGCCGCGCGCGGCGTGGCGCCCGCGCTGCTCGATGCCGGCATCAGCGAACTGATCATCGTCAACCGCACGGCGGATCGCGCGGACGCGCTGGCCGATGCGCTGGGCGAACCGGAGCGCGCGCACTCGCGCTACTGGGACGACCTGCGCGACCTCGGCGACTTCTCGCTGATCATCAACGCGACCTCGGCGGCGCGCCAGGACCAGGGCGCGTTCACCCTGCCCTTCACCTTGGCCACGCCACGCACGCTGGCGGTCGACCTCAATTACGGCGAAGCGGCGATCCCCTTCCTCGCCTGGGCCCGCGCCGCGGGTTGCCACGACGCAGTGGACGGGCTGGGCATGCTGGTGGAGCAGGCCGCCGAAGCCTTCGAGCAATGGCATGGCGTGCGACCGGAAACCGATGCCGTCTACGCCGCGCTGCGCGGCAAGGACAAGGTGCTGGTGACGGCGGATTGAGCATCGCGGATGCCGGCTTTTCGAGATTTGGCGAACTCGCCAGTACGGGAAGCTTCGTACTTATCATCATCGGCTGTGTGCTGCTTCATGTGCGCCTGCGCAAGCCTGCGAGCCTTTCGTTGCTGATGGCGCTGGCCACCACGGCGGTGTGGGACACGGTGGGCCAGTCGATGGTTCACGACCTCCTCATGACGCCCACGGCCACCTCGCTGCCGCCGGGTACATCAGGCATGAACGCGCAAGCGGCGATCGATGCGCTTGACCGGGCCGCACCAGCCCACAACGCACTGATCGCCGGTGATTCGATTCTTTTTATCTGGGTAGCCCTCTCGTTCGTACTCGCCGTGGCCTCCATCGCGCGACCGCGTGGCGAGACGCAACCTGACGGCGAGACGTCATCGCCGGATACGGCCTTCCGATCGCACCACGAATGACATCACTCCAACTCCACTCACACCCTCAAGGAGCTTCTGCATGGACGGATTCCTCACCCAGCTGTTGACGATGCTCGGCTACCAGCTGCCCGAACTGCTGGCCTGCGTGGCCGGTATCGCGATGCTGATGATGTGGGCGCCGAAGGCGCCGGGCCGCACGCTGACCCTGGCGGGTACGGCCATCATGCTGACCACCACGGTACTGCGCGGGATCATGAGCGTGTGGCAGGCGTGGCTGATCAACAACGCCACGGATGGCTACTCCTCCCTCAGCGGGATGTTGGGTCTTTTCAGCGCCTTCGGCATGCTGATGGGCGTCGTGTCCGCTGCGGGACTGGTCATGCTGGTCTGGGGCGCCTGCAAGGCGATGCAGGCCGCGCGCACGGGCTAGGTTTACGCCGCCAGGCGGCATCCGCACAGGCGGCGGTGCGGCAGAGCCCGCCATCAACCAAGCCCGCCGGGATATCGCGCCATGAAACGCTTTTTCTTGCTGACGCTGATCCTTCTTTCCTGCCTGTCGGCCGCGGCCTTCGCGCAGGGCCAGTTCAAGGTGCTGGTGGTCGCCATCCCCAACCGCTACCACCACGACTACGCCGTGGTCGCCAAGCCGCAGTTCGAACGCATGGCGCAGGTGCATGGCTTCGACCTGACCTGGTCGTGGAACAGCGCGCCGTTCGATGGCGACCTGTCGCCGTACGCCGCCATCGTGCTGCTCAATACGCCGGGCGATGAGCTGAAAGGCGCGCAGCGGGGGAAACTGGAAGCCTACGTCCGTGCCGGCGGTGGCGTGATGGCCGTGCACCGCGCGCTGATCTTCAATCCGCCCGGCGACTGGCCTTGGTTCGAGAAGCTGATCGGGCGGACCTTCCGCATCCATCCGATGGTGCAGACCGCCACCGTACGGGTGGAGGACGCGTCGTTTCCTGCGGCGTTCGGCGTGCCCGCGCGCTGGATCTGGACGGACGAGTGGTACGAATTCCACGGCCCGGTCACGCGCGGCCTGCGCACCGTGCTGAGCGTGGACGAGTCCAGCTACGATCCCACCCGCATCTGGCCCGGCCAGACCGCGCGCGGCATGGGCAAGGAGCACCCGGTGGCGTGGTACCACGCCTACGACGGCGGCCGCGTGTTCGTCACCGCGCTGGGGCACACGCCGGCGCTGTACGACGATCCATCGTACCTGGCGCATCTCTACGGCGGCCTGTGGTGGACCGCGACCGGCAAGGGCATCGACGCTCCGCGCTGATGCGGCTTCGTGATTACTGGCCGGCGACGCAAAGCTCCAGCCGTTCGCACAGGAACGCCAGCTGCGCGTCCTGCGTCTCGGGTCCGTCGTAGGCCAGCACGGTCCAGCGTTCACGGGCCTGCATCGCCTCGCCGGCGGCGAGGGTGCGGAACGGCGCATGCACTTCCATTTCCAGCAGGCCCGCCTGCACGTCGCGGGTGTGGTCCAGGTAGAGCTCGATCTGGCCGTGCTCGGGATGGATGGCGGCACGTGGTTGGTGATCGAAGCGGATCACGAACGCCTGTCCCTGCGCGAAGCCCGCCATCCAGCCTGCCGAGGGCTGCAGGAACACCTTGCCGCGGCGCATCGCCGCCTCCGCTGGCGCCGGCAGGAAGGAGAACACGCCACCGTCGATCCGCCACGCGGGCAGCACGTCTTTCGCGCCATCGACGCGTACGTCACCCGCATCCGCCACCGGCACGTAGACGCGCGTGGCGGCGGACGTGCGCGTGTTGAACCACAGATCGCGTGCGACGGGATGGCTGCGGATGTTGCGTGCGGTCGCCGTCACGACGACGGTGGACGGATCGGACGGATCGAACGCGAACGATTTCAGCAGCCGCACGCCGGTGACCGGGCTGTCGACGCCTTCCAGCACCAGCCGGTCGGGCGCGCGTGCGACCACGCGTGTCTCCGCGAACGCCAGGAACGGATCCGGTGGCCACACCGCCCGTGCGGCGCGGCGCGATGGATTCGCGTGCTGGTCGGACCACCAACCGCTCTGCGGTCCCAGCCACACGTCGTGCCCCAGATAGCCGATGTCGTCCGCGTCCGCGGAGACGGCTGGCGTCGGTTGCGACACGACCGGTTCGCCGATCCTGATCAGGTTGGGACGATCGACGCGCCCGACATGCAGCACACGGCCGCCCAGTGCCGGCGTGATCTCGACGACGACCTCGGTTGACCGCAGGCGGATGCGTTCGACCTCCGCGCCGTGCAAGGACGCGGGATGGCATAGCGCGAGCAGGAACAGCGGCATGGCGAAGGTGCGCATGCCAACCCCCTAGAGCACGCCGTCGCGCTTCACCGCGAGGTAGCGCTCCACCAGCGCCGCGGGCAATTCGTCCGCGGTGACGTCCAGCACCATCACCCGATGGCTGCGCAGCGCATCGTGCGCCGCGGTGCGCTGTTCCAGATACCGCGCGACCGCACCGGCATGGATCGCGCCCTGAAGGTCGCGTACGTCGGCATCCAGTGCATCGTCCAGCGAGGTCTCGCGCAGGCTGGCCACGCAGACCAGGTGCCGCTTCTGCAGCAGGCGCACGGCGGCGAGCAGGTCGTCGATGTCCTCGTCGCGCACGTTGGTGACCAGCATCACCAGCGCGCGGCGGCGCTGGCGCAAGCTCAATTCGGTGGCCGCCGCCAGGTAGTCGGTGGCGACCGCGCGCGGCTGCAGGTCGTAGCTGGCGCGCAGCAGCGTATCGATGGCGCCCATGCCACGTTGTGGCGCGACCCAGCGGCGGTCGCCTCCGGCGGCGAACAGGCCCACGCCGTCGCCCTGCCGCAGCGCCAGGTACGAGACCACCAGCGACGCATTGAGCACGTGGTCGAAATGCCCCAGCCCGTCCTCGCGCGCCATCATCCGGCGGCCGGTGTCGATCAGCATCACCAACTGCTGGTTCTTCTCATCCTGGTACTCGCGCGAGATCAGCTTGCGCGAACGCGCCGTCGCCTTCCAGTCGATCTGGCGCAGGCTGTCGCCGATGCGGTACTCGCGCATCTGGTTGAAATCGGTGCCTTCGCCGCGACGTCGTTTCAGGTGCGCGCCCACCAGGCGCGACGCCTGTTCGGCGCTGAACAGCGCGAAGCGGGTCAACGGTGCGAAGTTCGGGTACACGCGCACCCGCTGCGGAATGCCGGCGACCCGCGACTGCCGCCACAGCATCAGCAACGAGCGAAGCCGCAGGTGCACGCCGTCGAACGCAGCGTCACCGCGCGCGGTCGGCCGCAGGCGGTAGGTGATGCGCGTCGCCGACATCGGCGCCAGGGCGAGACGGCGAGGCATCCCGGATGCCGGCCAACCGCCAGGGTGCAGGTCGAAGACCTCCAGCCGCTGCCGCACCCGCGACTCGAAGGACAATGCCACCTCGCGCTCGATACCCAGGGGCAGCGCCTCGGGCACGTCGCGCACGATCTCCGGCGTGGGGCGGCCACGCAACCACCACGCGTCCAGCGCCGACAGCAGCAGCAGCACCACACCCACCAGCTGCCATTGCCACAGCGGCCAGCCGAGGAACGGCACGGCCAGGCCGGCCAGTCCCCAGCCGGCGATCAGCGCAATGAGCAGCGGCGCAGGCCTCACCCGCGGATACCCGGCACGCTACGCAACACCGCTCTCGGTCGCAGCGATGCGCTCATTTCCTGGGAGCGTCCACTTTCGCCAGCAACGCGCGCAATGCATCGTCCGGCGACTGCCCTTCGATCTGCAGTTCCGGCGACAACGTGATGCGATGGCGCAGGGCGGGCCGGGCGATGTCGCGCACGTCGTCGGGCGTGACGAAGTCGCGCCCCTGCAGCACGGCCTGCGCCCGTGCCGCACGCACCAGCGCGAGGCTGCCGCGCGGACCGGCGCCCAGCGAGATGCCCGGCCACTTGCGGGTAGCGGCGACGATGCGCACGGCGTAGTCGATCACTTCGGGATCGACGCGGATCGCGGCCGTCTCGCGCTGCATCGCCGCGATGTCGGCGGCACCCAGCACGCGCTTCACCTGCGACAGGTCGAAGTCGGCGGCGGTGCGCCCGGTGGTGATCGCATCGACCATGCGCTTCTCGTCCTCCAGCGCCGGATAGTCGATCAGCACCTTCAGCAGGAAGCGGTCCAGCTGCGCTTCCGGCAGCGGATAGGTGCCTTCCTGCTCCACCGGGTTCTGCGTGGCCAGCGCGATGAACGGCGGCGACAGTGCGAATGACTTGCCTTCGATCGTGACCTGGCCTTCCTGCATCACTTCGAGCAGGGCGGACTGGGTCTTGGCGGGTGCGCGGTTGATCTCGTCGGCCAGCAGGATGTTGGTGAACACCGGGCCGCGGCGGATCTGGAAGCTCTCGGTCTTCGGGTCGTAGACGGCATGGCCGCTGACATCGCTGGGCATCAGGTCGGGCGTGAACTGCACGCGTGCGTAGCTCAGCTCCAGCGCCTGCGCCAGCGCGCGCACCAGCAGGGTCTTGCCCAGTCCCGGCACACCCTCGATCAGCACATGGCCGCCGGCGAGCAGCGCGATCAGGATCTGGTCCAGCACGTCGGGCTGACCGATGAAGGCGCGCGAGACTTCCTCGCGCACGGCCTCGACGCGCTGGGACAGCGCATTGCCGGGCGTCGGCGGAAGCGCGGGCGGCGCGGCGGCGGTCTCGTCGTTCATAGGCGGTTTCTCAGTTGGATCAGCAGGGAGATGCGGTCACGGAAGCCCTGCCGGTCGTGCGAGGCAGGAACGTTGAGGGCGGTGCGGATGCGGTCGGCCGGTTGGCCGGTGCGGTCGGCGATGGCGGCGACCTGCGCGTCGCCGCTGAGTGCGGCGGCGACGGGATCGCGACGGCGCAGGCGCGCGAGGAACGCCTGCCTGACGGCGGAATAGAGCATGACGCCACGGCCGTAGCGGTAAAGATGTTCGCCGCTCGCGCGCACGTGTTCGAGCAGCGAGCGACGCTCGCCGGCCGGCGATGGCAGCGGCGGACCGAAGCGCTGCATGCGCATCCACAGCCACGCGGCGAGTGCGAGCAGCAGCGGCGCCCACACCATCCACCCGCGCAGGAACAGCGTGCGCCACAGCGACGGCATTTCCGCCGCGTAGACCAGGTGCATGGTGCCCTGGCGGTAGTTCGGCGCCAGCACCTGCCGCGCCAGTGCGCGATGCGGGCCATCGCGCAGGCCACCGACCGGCGGGGCGTCGAGCGTTTCCTGCATGAAGCTGCGCGTGGCGGTATTGGCCATGAAATCGAAATCGGCCAATACGTCGACGCGCCCCTTCCCGGCCGCGACGCGGGCGTAGACATACCCATGTTGCAGGTCGCCCCAGGCGAACTCGGGCACCACGCCGTCGAATGCGAAGCGCCGGCCACGGCAGAACTCGACGTGATGGTCCTCGCCTTCCACCTGGAAATCCACGCAGGAGGGCGTTTCATCCACCAGCCACGCCGACAGCAGGTCCAGCATCGCCGACTGCGGCGCATCCGGCCCCATCGTGTCTTCGCCTGGCGCGTACAGCGGCGTGCGGATCAACAGGTGTCCGCCCTCCTCGACCCATGCCAGCAGGCGTTCGGCCTCCGGCGGCGACAGCGCGCGCGGATCGTTGAACAGCAACAGCGTATCGCCCGCGGCCAATGCGTTGTCGTCCAGCATCAGGCGCTGGCGCGCGTTGACCTTCACGCCATCGGCTTCCAGCGTCTTCGCCAGCGCGTACAGCGGGTTGTAGGCGGCCTCGCCTGAAGGCGGTAGATGCAGGGTCTTCTCGACGCGATGGAAGGTGTGGCGGAACCAGAGGCCCAGCAGGGCGAGCACCACCAGCACGACGACCAGCGTCGCGCCGACCACGCGGCCGTTGCGGCGCGCGGACGTCATGACGCCCACCCGTAGCGCCGCTGCAGTTCGCCGACCAGCGCGTCGAACTCGGCTTCGTCCGGCAGGCGCTCGGCATAGGCGGCGTACTGCCACGTGCGCACGATGCGTGCGAACACGTTCCGGTCCTCCGCCTGCGGCAGGCGCCGCGACGCGCGCAGGCATTCCGCTTCGGTAGCGCCGGGTGGCAGCACGATGTCGACGCGTCGGCTCATGCTGTCCACGCTGGCGCGATAGAGCAGCGCCAGGGCCTGGCGCGGGCGGCCTTCGCGCCACCACCTGCGTGCCGCCGCGGCGACATCCTCCGGCAACGCATCCGGCAGCACCAGCGCATCGATCTGCGGCGCCTCGGGCGGCGCGGCATCCGGCCGCGCGAGGCCGCGCATCCACGGCCACCAGTAGCGCGCAGTCGCCAGCAGCGCCAGCACCAGGACGCCGACCACCAGCCACAGTCCCCATTCGCCGATGAAGGCCAGCGCGGCACCGATGCCCGACAACCAGGCCTTGTCGGAGTCCGACGCGTCGTCGGGCTTCTTCCGGTCCGGGTCGCGGCGCTCCCAGCTGGACTGCACATGGGTGCGGTCCAGCAGCGGATCGCGATACGCCTGGTCGGCCGCCTTGCGGAACGCACGATCATCGACACGCTGGTCGCCGAACACGATCGGCAGCGTCGGTGGCGTCGGCTTTTCTTCCTGCGCGTCCGACACCGCGGGCGCGGGCGTGGCAACCGGCGGCGCACCATGGCGCTCCTGCGCCTCCGCACCGCCCACCATGCCGACCCACAGCATGGCGACCAGCGCGACAGGGGCGGCGGCGGACAGCCGTGCGCGCAGCTTGCGGAAGACGATCTCCAGATCCCAGGCCTCGATCTGCGTGCGCCGGTTGAGGTACAGGCCGAAGCCCGCGCCGACGTAGAACGGTTCGATCACGCTGATCGCCGTCCAGGCCAGCGCATTCCACGCGAGCTTGAACCACAACGGCCATTCGATGGCAGCGACGGCGAAGGCCGCCTGCACGCTGTCCGGCAACAGGTCCTGCGGCAGGTACATCACCACCGCCACGATGCCGCCCAGGACCAGCACGCCCTGGAACACCAGGCAGATCCAGGTCAGCAGGATCGCCGTGCCGTAGGCCTGCCCGCCGAGCACGCGACGGCGCTGGCCCAGGCGCTCGCCCTGCACGCCTTCCAGCAGGTCGATCGGCATGTACAGCGAACGCACGGGACTGAGGCGACGCCAGGTGAGCAGGTGCAGCAGCGTGCGCGTGCCCCAGCCCAGTTGCGCGCGCAACGTCGCGCGCGTCGACGGCACGCTGCCGAACACCGCGCGCGAGATCACGTACAGCGGGATGCGATCGAAGGCGGGCTTCAGCCACCACATCAGAACCGCGGCCAGCCAGACCTGGTCGATCCACCACGCGCCGAGATTCAACAGCGCGAACACCGGCAGCGTCAGCCAGAGCCACGGCGCCCAGATGGCGCCGGCATGCCGGCGCACCAGCGCCATGCCCAGCTCGATGGCTTCCCAGTCGGAACGCGCGCGCAGGCGGACCGTCAGCTGCTCAATCCTCATCGGCCACCCCGCGCCCGCCGAAGCCCAGCCACAGCGCCACCAGTGTCCACAGCACGCCGGACACGCTGTACTTCACGGCGGCGGGAACGGATTGCGTCGACGACCAGAAGGCTTCGATGAACGCCGCGACCAGCAGCATGAAGGCCACGCCCAGGCACAGCCGAGCGCCTTTCACCCCCGCACGCGCCAGCGCATCGATGCGCCGGTATTGCCCGGGCGCGATCAGGCTCAGTCCCAGCCGCAGGCCGGCACCGCCGGCCAGCACGATCGCGGTGAGTTCGAACGGCGCATGCCCGCAGACGAAGCGCCACAGCGGATCGCCGTAACCGATCTGGTGAAGGTGGCCGAACACCGTGCCGATGCCGACGCCGTTGACGATCAGCACGAACAGCGCCCCCACGCCGGCGACCAGTCCACCGGCGAACGTGCGCAGGCCGATGCTGATGTTGTTCCAGATGTAGTGGCCGAACATCTCCCAGTCGGTACCGCTCTCGCGACCGAGTGCGTGGCTGGGATCGCTGGGGTCGTACATGCGTTCGTACATCGCCACCTGTTCGGGCGAGGCGATGCTGTACACGAGTTCCGGACGGACCTGCAGCAGCACGAACATCAGCACCAGCGGGACCACGAACACGGCCGCCGCCACCCACATGCAGCCGGCCTCGCTGCGCACCAGCCGCGGAAAATCCGCCAGCAGGAAGCGTGCCGCACGCTGCCAGCGCGGCGGCGGCGTGCGGTAGAGCACGCCGTGGCCTGCCTGCATCAACGCCTGCAGGCGATCCAGCACGGCGGGGCTGTACCCGCGGCTGCGCGCCAGCGCGAGGTGTTGGCAGATACGCCGGTAGCGTGCCGGCACGTCCTCGTCGGTGAGTGCGCCATGGTTGCGCTCGGCGCGCGCCCGCCGTGCACTCTCGCCACGTGCGTGCAACCACGATTCGAAGGCGAGCCATTCCGCCTGGTGGCGGGCGACGAACTGTTCCTGTCTCATCGGCGGCCCAGCAACCAGTTGGCCATGCCGTACAACCGCTGCACGCCCACCTGGCCCTGCGCGGCGGTGATGGGCTGGGCAAGATTGGCCAGTTCTTCCTGGCGCGATGCGGTCAGCTGCGGCGCGCGCTCACCGAACGCGACGATCGCGCCCTGTTCCTCCGGCAACAGCTGCGCGGGCGGCACGAAGACGGTATTGACCGGTGCCGGCGCGTGGTCGCGCTCGCCGCCGGCATGCACGACCAGCGTACCGGCGACCATGTCGCCCAAGCGGCGCGCATGCGGGTCGGCCAGACAGGCGACGAGGCCGGTGGCATAGCCGAACGGCAGCATGTCGACGGTCCGCAGCAGGTTGCGCGTGATCGCGGCCAGCCAACCGAGCGGCGCGCCGTCGGCAGACACCACGCGCAGGCCGAGGGCTTTCTTGCCGGGCGTCTGTCCGCGCCAGAGCGACTCCAGGATGATCGGGTACGCCCAGAACACCAGGAACACCACGATCAGGTGCAGGCCGTTGCCCACCTTGCCCAGCACGGCCAGCAGCATCGCCATGACCGCCACGATGCCGAGCCGGATGGCCAGGTCGATGCCCCAGGCCAGCGCGCGCGGCACCGGACCCGCCGCCGGCAGGTGCAGGCCCACGCCCTCGGGCGTGACGACTTCGCGATAGGTATCCAGCATCAGCCGCTCACCACGGGCGTGGTCCCCATGGCAGCGCGATGGCCGCGACCGGATCGATGTGGTGGAACCCGAGTGTCCCGCTGTCCATGCGCCTTCCCCATGCCTCGCGACTTTAGCCGCGAACGCCATCCTTGCCCAGCTACACTGCGCGCCATCGTGGACACCGTCTTCTCCTGCCGACCGGGTTGCGCGGCCTGCTGTACTGCGCCCTCGATCACCTCGCCGATCCCCGGCATGCCGCAGGGCAAGCCGGCCGGCGTCCCGTGCGTCCAGCTGGACGATGGGTTGCGCTGCCGGTTGTTCGGCACCCCGGAACGGCCTTCGTTCTGCGGCACACTGAAGCCCGGACCCGACATGTGCGGCACCAGCCGGCAGGACGCCATGGCGCTGCTGTCCGCCCTCGAGCGCGCCACCGCAACGATCACGTTGTCCTTTCCCTAGGAGAGCACGCATGCAGCGGACCTGGAACATGATCCTCGCCGCAGTGATCGCGGCCACGGTGATCGCACAACTGGCGCTGCTGGTGATGGGCGGGCAGGACGTGAACACCGCCACCGCGGCGGCGCCGGTTCCGCTTCCGGTGAAACTGCTGCGGTTCTTCAGCTACTTCACCGTGCAGAGCAACCTGCTGGTGCTGGCGGCGGCGATCAGCCTGGTGATGCGGCCCGACCGCGACGGTGCGCTGTGGCGGGTGCTGCGGCTGGACGCATTGCTCGGCATCGCGGTGACGGGCGTGGTGTTCGCCACGCTGCTGTCGGGACTCGTGCAGCCCAGCGGCATCGGCATCTGGATCAACGCCGGCTTCCACCAGTTCTCGCCGGTGTGGGCGCTGGCGGGCTGGCTGCTGTTGGGGCCGCGCCCGCGGATCGATGCGCGCACGATCCGCTGGGCGTTCGTCTGGCCCGTCGCCTGGCTGGTCTACACGATGGTGCACGGTGCGTTGACGGGCTGGTATCCCTATCCCTTCCTCAATGCGGACACGCTGGGATATGGCCGCGTCGGGCTGACCATCGTGGTCATCCTGGTGGCGTCGCTTGTCACCGCGTTCGTGTTCCAGGCGATCGAGCGCCGGCTGCCACCGACGCGCTAGGCGCTCACGCCACCCGCGTGGAAATCCACCAGGTCGTGCCGCCGACATCGCGGAAGCCGCCGCGGCGGTCGCCATCGCCGTTCTCTTCCGGTGCCTGCACCGGCTCGGCGGCGACCGCCGGCGCGCGCGACCACGTGGCGTCGACATCGGGCGGATGGAGATGCACGTGGCTGGCGATGGGCGGCCAGCCGGCCATCCTTTCGGCATCCAACACGGTGACGAGGAAATCGATCGTGCGCTGCGCGCCATCGACCACGGGATACGGGGACACCGAGGTGTAGCCCTCCGGCTTCCAGGCCATGCGGAGGGTCCGGGCAGCGCGGGATGCGCTGCCGGCCATCATGCAGCGGGGGATGTCGGCTGCAGGTAATGGTCCTTCAGCCGCACGTAGTGCGCCGCCGAATAATGCAGGCTCTCGATGTCCTTGTCGGAGAGCGCGCGCACGAACCGGGCCGGATTGCCGAGCCAGAGTTCGGCCTCGCCGACCACCTTGCCCGGACCCAGCACCGCGCCGGCGCCGAGGAAGCCGTACTTCCTCACCGTCGCGCCATCGAGGATGCAGGCGCCCATGCCGATCAGGCACAGGTCTTCGATGGTGCACGCATGGATGATCGTGCCGTGGCCGATGGTGACGTCGGCACCGATCAGCGTGGGATAGCCAGCCTTGTTGAACGGGCTGTGGTGGCTGACGTGGACGAGGGTGCCGTCCTGCACGTTGGTGCGCGCGCCGATGCGGATGAAGTTGACGTCGCCGCGCAGGACGGTGCCCGGCCAGACCGAGACGTCTTCGGCCAGTTCGACGTCACCGATGATCGTGGCGGCGGGATCGACGTAGACACGCGGCCCGAGGACGGGAAAACGGTCAAGGTAGGGGCGCAGGGCGGTCAGATTCGGATCCATGCCGGCATTGTAGTGCGCCCGCCCCAAAAGGAAGGCATACACTCGGGCCATGACGACTTTCCCGCACGCCGCCACGACCGCTGCCAACGCCGCCATCATTACCGCCAACGCCGCGATCACGGCGGCGAACGCGGCGAAACCCGACACCACTCCGGGCAACGCCGCGCCGGTTCCCGAGGGCGACACGCCGGTCGCCGTGCTGGCACCGACGCTGCAGCGGCTGCGCCAGGCCTGGCAGGCGCGCACGCCCGACGACGCGCAGCGCCGCGACGACCTGCAGCGGCTGCGCGACACGCTGAAGCGCCGGCTGCCGGAAATGGCCGATACCATCGCCGCCGATTTCGGCCACCGCTCGCGGCACGAATCGCTGATCGCCGACGGCATGACGGTGCTGAACGAGATCGACCATCTCGCCTCGCACCTGCGTCGCTGGATGAAGCCGAAGCGCGTCGGCGTGGGCTGGCGCTTCTGGCCGGCGCGCGCGGAGATCCGCCACGCGCCTGTCGGCGTGGTCGGCGTGATCGCGCCGTGGAACTACCCGGTGAACCTGGCGCTGATTCCACTGGCGACCGCCATCGCCGCCGGCAACCACGTGTACCTGAAGCCGTCGGAACACACGCCGCGCACGACCGCCTTCCTGCGCTCGCTGCTGGCGGAGGTATTCCCGCCGGAGCGCGTCAGCGTGGCCGCCGGGGGTGCCGAGGTGGCGGGCGCGTTCGCCGCATTGCCGTTCGACCACCTGGTGTTCACCGGCTCCACCGCGGTGGGCCGCAAGGTGATGGCCGCCGCCGCGCCGAACCTGACCCCGCTGACGCTGGAGCTGGGTGGCAAGTCGCCGGCCATCGTCTGCGACGATTTCCCCGTGGACCAGGCCGCGGCGCGCCTGGCGACGGGCAAGTGGTTCAACGGCGGGCAGACCTGCATCGCACCGGACTACGTGCTGCTGGTCGGTCGCCAGCGACGCGATGCGCTGGTGCAGGCGCTGCGGAACGAAGTCGCGGCGCGCTACGGCGACCTGTCCGATGCCGGCGACTTCACCCGCATCATCAACGACGGCCAGTTCGCGCGGCTGGAAAGCTATCTGGACGACGCACGCCAGCGCGGCCACGACGTGGTGCCGCTGGCGCCGACGCACGACCGCACGCAGCGCCTGTTCGCGCCGACCGTCGTCATCGAACCCGGCGACGACGCGAAGGTGATGCAGGACGAGATCTTCGGCCCCATCCTGCCGATCCGCACCGTCGACTCGCTGGACGACGCCATTGCCTACGTCAACGCGCACGACCGGCCGCTGGCGCTGTATCCCTTCAGCCACGATCGCGCGCGCGTGGAAACGATCCTGCGCACCACGCTGGCTGGCGGCGTCACCGTCAACGACACCGTGCTGCACTTCGGCATCAACGCGCTGCCGTTCGGCGGCATCGGCCCCAGCGGCATGGGTGCCTACCACGGCCGCTCCGGCTTCGATGCGATGAGCAAGGCGCTGCCGGTACTGTGGCAGCCGCGCCGCGCCGGCAGCGACCTGCTGAAGCCGCCGTACTCGAAGGTCGCGCGGTTCATCGATTTCATCATCCGCTAGCCACGCATGCGCAAGCTCGTCCGCAGCAGCAGTACCCGCACAGACCTGCGCGTCTACATGCTGCTGCTGGTCGGCGGCATGTTCGTATACGCCGGCTTGACGGTGGACCCGGCCAGCAACTGCGACCCCAGTGGACGCGAATGCGCCCCGTGGCTGGTGTCAGTGGCGTTCCTGATGGGCGTGGCGATGACCGGCATGGCGCTGGCGATGCTGGTACACGTGCGCCGCTGGGGCAGCCGGCTGGACCTCGAGGCGCGCACGCTGTGGTGGTGGGACGACGAGATCGCCCCCGGCGAACACGCCATCGCGCTCAACCGGATCGCGCGGATCCGCGTGCAGCGACCGGACGAGAGCGACGACCGCGTGTTCCTGTACGACCACGACGACGCGCCGCTGCGCTTCCCGTCCGAGCGCGGCGTTCCCTACGACGCGGTGCAGTGGGCGAAGGATCTGGCGACGCATTTCCCGCATATCCGCGTGGACGTGGAGGGTGGCTGAGGCGGGACGCGCCGCTGGCCGATGGATGCGGTTTCCACCGGTGGACGCGTCATCGATCGTCCTCGCTTAGAATCCCGCCATGAAGATCGCCAGCTGGAACGTCAATTCGCTCAACGTGCGCCTGCCGCACCTCACGCAATGGCTGGGCGCGTTCGCGCCGGATGTCGTAGGTCTGCAGGAAACGAAACTGGAAGATCACAAGTTCCCCGACACCGCGCTGGCGGAGGCGGGCTATCGCAGCGTGTTCGCCGGACAGAAGACCTACAACGGCGTGGCGCTGCTGTCGCGCGAGCCGATCGGCGATGTGCAGATCGGCATTCCCGGCTTCGAGGACGAGCAGAAGCGCGTGATCGCCGCCACCGTCGGCGAGGTACGCATCATCAACCTGTACGTGGTCAACGGCCAGGACGTGGGCACCGACAAGTACGCGTACAAGCTGCGCTGGCTCGACGCCGTGCACGACTGGATCGCCGCCGAACTCAAGGCCCATCCCAGGCTGGTGGTGATGGGCGATTTCAACATCGCGCCGGACGACCGTGACGTGTTCGACCCGAAGGTGTGGAACGACGACCACATCCTGACCTCCACCGCCGAGCGCGCGGCGCTGCAGCGGCTGTACGCGCTGGGGCTGCACGACGCGTTCCGCCTGCACAGCGACGAAGCCAACGTCTACAGCTGGTGGGATTACCGGATGGGCGGCCTGCGCCGCAACCTGGGCCTGCGCATCGACCTGACGCTGGTATCCGATGCGCTGCGCGCGGATGCGGTGGAATCCGGCATCGACCGCGAGCCGCGTACCTGGGAGCGACCGAGCGACCACGCACCGGCGTGGGTGCGGTTGGGCGGTTAAGCCGTCGCCGCAGGCTGCGCGTCCGGATGAACAAAGGCCCGGCATCGCTGCCGGGCCTTTGCATTGCCACGGACCCTGGGTGCGTCTCGAACGCGCACGCGGCCGCAGCGGAACCGTTACCTCGCCCTGCCCCTCGAGAACAGGTTGACGATGAGCAGCAGGACCACGGCACCGATGAACGCGGTGATCAGGAAGCCGACCCAGCCGCCGCCCAGTCCAAGACCCAGCGTCGGCAGCAGCCAGCCGCCGAGGAAACCGCCGATGATGCCGACCACGACATTCAGGATGATGCCTTGCGAGCCATCGCGCTTCATCACGATGCTGGCCAGCCAACCGGCGATGCCACCCACGATCAGATAGATGAGAAAATTCATTTCGTCGCGTCTCCCTCGATGGACAGGACCCCGTCGCGCGGGGCACGCTTGAATCTTCGACCAACGACGTGAAGCCGTCGTTATTCCACATGGGGGAAGCGTCCGTGCCTGTGTTTCATAACGCCATCCTCCGGTGCATGCACGCTGTGCCGCACCACGCCACGGACGCCCCAACGTGAGTTGGCGCGATGCCGGCGCGGACTGGCGGATGGATGGGATCGCGCTGTGGCTGTTGCCGCACGCACCGCGGCAGCGCGGCGAACCCGCGGCACGCGAGCATCTTGCGCGCGTGCTGGACACCGCGCCGCACGCACTGCCGATCACCCGCGATCCCCAGGGGCGTCCACACTTCATCGCGCCGCTGCATGCGCTTGAGACCGGCTGGAGCCACAGCGGCGAAGCGCTGTTGCTGGCGCTGGGCGAGAACGTGGAGCTGGGCGTGGACATCGAACGGCTCCGGCCGCGACCGCGGGCGATGGAACTGGCGCGTCGCTTCTACCACCCCGACGAAACCGCCTGGCTGCTGTCGCTCGATGGCGACGACATGCGCATGCTCGCCTTCGTGCGCCTGTGGTGCGCCAAGGAGGCGGTGCTGAAGGCGCACGGCCAGGGCATCGCCTTCGGCCTGCATCGCTTCCATGTGCGGCTCGCTGCCGAGGGCGTGCGATTGGCGTGGTGCGATCCCGCGCTGGGTCGCGTGGACGACTGGCACCTGCACGAGTGGGCACCACGCCCGGACTATCGCGCCGCGCTGGCGTGGCATCCGCGCGGTGCAGCGTGGCGGCCTGCGATAATGCCGCGATGAACGACACCGCCTTCCCCGCCGACCTGCGCGACGACCTCCATCGCGGCCTCGGCACGCTGGGACTCGACGCCGATGCGCTGGCGCCGCGCCTGCTCGCCTACCTGGCCCTGCTCGACCGCTGGAACAAGACCTACAACCTCACCGCCATCCGCGACCCGCGCGAGATGGTCACGCGTCACCTGCTGGATTCGCTGGCGATGCATCCCTTCGTCGATGAGCTGGCCGCGCGCGGCGGTGCATTGGCCGACCTCGGCACCGGACCCGGCCTGCCCGGCATTCCGCTGGCGATCGCCAAGCCCGGCCTGCGGGTGACGCTGGTGGAGAGCAACGGCAAGAAGGCGCGCTTCCTGCGCGAGGCCGTGCGCACGCTGAAACTGGACAACGCGCGCGTGGCCGAGTCGCGCGCGGAAGCGCTGGACGAACCGCAGGCCTACGACGCGCTGACCGCGCGTGCGCTCGACGTGCTGGCCGGCATCATCGAGGTCGGCGGGCACCTGCTGAAGCCCGGCGGCACGCTGCTGGCGATGAAGGGCGTGCGCCCGGACGAGGAGATCGCCGTCCTGCCCACCGGCTGGTCGGTAGCCACGATCGAATCGCTGGCCGTGCCCGGCCTGGTGGGCGAACGCCACATGGTCGTCGTCCGCCACGAGTGAAGCATGGCGCGCGCCAGCGCGCGGGAGGTAACTCCTTGATATGACTGAGCCGCTTCCGGCATGGCGATGGGAGAACGCAGCCCCATGACCGGCCGCGGCCGGTACGTCCGTTGGGATGATTTCGCACGCCCGCTCCCGACCCCGCATAATCCCCCCTCACCCCGGATTCGATAAGGCGCCCTCGCATGGCCCGCATCATCGCCGTCGCCAACCAGAAAGGCGGAGTCGGCAAGACCACCACCGCCGTGAACCTGGCCGCCGCGCTGGCACGCGCGCCGCAGCGGGTGCTGCTGGTCGACCTGGATGCGCAGGGCAACGCGACGATGGGCAGCGGCGTGGACAAGCGCGAGGTGGAGGCGTCCACCTGCGACGTGCTGCTGGGCGAGGTGGACGCGAAGGCCGCGGTGGTGACCACCGCCGAGGGCTTTGACCTGATGCCGGGCAACATCGACCTGACCGCGGCCGAGATCCAGCTGATGGACGTGGAAGGCCGCGAGCAGCGCCTGAAGAGCGCGCTGCAGCCGATCCGCAACGACTACGACTTCATCATCGTCGACTGCCCGCCGGCGCTGTCGCTGCTCACGCTCAACGCGCTGACCGCCGCCGATTCGGTGCTGGTGCCGATGCAGTGCGAGTACTACGCGCTGGAAGGCCTGTCGGCGCTGATGGAAACCATCGACGCACTGCGCGCGCGCCTGAATCCCGGCCTGGAGATCGAAGGCGTGCTGCGCACGATGTTCGACATCCGCAACAACCTGGCCAACGCCGTCTCCGGCGAACTGACCACGCACTTCGGCGACAAGGTGTTCCGCACCATCGTGCCGCGCAACGTGCGCGTGGCCGAAGCGCCCAGCCACGGACAGAGCATCGTGGGCTACGACCGCGCCTCGCGCGGCGGCGTCGCCTACCTGGGCCTGGCCGGCGAGATCCTGCGCCGCGCGGCCGACCGCAAGAAGCAACAGCAGCACATGGAGCACGCGTGATGAGCGCCCCGAAGAAGCGCGGCCTGGGTCGCGGCCTGGAAGCCCTGCTCGGCCCGAAGGCCGCCGAGACGCCGCCGCCGGAAGCGCAGCCGGGCGAAGCCCTGCGCACGCTGCCGGTCGCGCACCTGCAGCCAGGCAAGTACCAGCCGCGCATGGCGATGGATCCCTCCAAGCTCAGCGAGCTGGCGGAATCGATCAAGGCGCAGGGCGTGATCCAGCCGATCGTCGTGCGCGAACTATCGCCAGCCAAGTTCGAGATCGTCGCCGGTGAGCGCCGCTGGCGCGCGTCGCAGGAAGCCGGCCTGGCCGAAGTGCCGGTGGTCGTGCGCGAACTGGACGACCGCACCGTCATCGCGATGGCGCTGATCGAGAACATCCAGCGCGAAGACCTCAACCCGCTGGAAGAAGCGCAGTCGCTGCAGCGCCTGATCAACGAATTCGCTCTGACCCACGCCGAGGCCGCCGGCGCCGTCGGCCGCTCGCGCGCCGCGGTGTCCAACCTGCTGCGCCTGCTGGAACTGCCGCCGGCGATCCGCGCCCTGCTGGAAGCGCGCCGCCTCGAAATGGGCCATGCGCGTGCGCTGCTGACGCTGTCGCCCGACCTGGCCAGCAAGCTCGCCTCCGACGCCGCCGAACAGGGCTGGTCGGTGCGCGAAGTCGAACACCGCGCGCAGCAATTCGCTGCCGGCAAGGTACCCGTCAATGGCAAGAAGGCCAAGCCGGCGAAAGCCGCACCGCAGCCCGACATCGCCTCGCTGGAGACCGAACTGTCCGAAAGCCTCGGCACCCGCGTGACCATCGCCCACGGCCGCGGCGGCAAGGGCAAGCTGATCATCCAGTACACCGATCTGGACACGCTGGACGGCGTGCTCGAGCGCCTGCGCCCGAAGGGCTGAGGCGCTCAGGCGGTTGTGGGAATGCGGGATGTGGGAGCGACGCAAGTCGCGATAGCGCTGAGGCTGATTCACCGATAAGCAACAGCTCGCGACTTACGTCGCTCCCACAACGGGCCATGCCGCCCGGACGGGCACATCGCCCCTGCATTACCATCCGGCTTCCGCTTCCACCGGATGTCCGCTTTGAATCTCCGCACCGCCGCCCTGCTGCTCGCCTGCGCTCCGCTGCACGCGCTTGCCTTCGCTCCCTCCGACGCCGACCAGCGCTTCCAGGCGCTGTACGAGAAGGAGTGGAAGTGGCGGCAGGAGCAGACCGGCCAGGCCGACGAGGACGCCGACACCAGCGGCGACAAGCGCCGCTTGCCGGATGTCAGCGCCGACGCACAACTAGCGCGGCTACAGGTGTGGGAGCAGGTGCTGAAGGACCTCGACGGCCTCGATGCGACGGCGCTGTCGCCGGAGAACCGCATGAACCTGGCGATCTATCGCCCGCAGGTGGAGAACCTGGCCGACAAGGTCCGCCTGCGCGCTTACGAGATGCCGTTCAATTCGGATTCGTCGTTCTGGTCGAACCTGTCGTTCATGGCGCGCCGGCCGATGAAGACGGCGAACGACTACCGCGCTTACGCCGCGCGGTTGCGCGATGTGCCACGCCATTTCGACCAGCACATCACCAACATGCGCAGCGGCCTGAAGCGCGGCTTCACCGTGCCGCGTGCGGTGCTGGATGGCCGTGATGTATCGATCGCCGCGGTGGCCGACCTGAAGGACCCCGAGCAGTCCGCGTTCTACGCGCCGTACAGGAAGATGCCCGCCGGCATCCCGGCCGCCGAGCAGGAGGCGCTGCGCAAGGACGTCCGCGACGCGATCAGCCAGCAGGTGGTGCCGGCGTTCGGCACGCTGCTGACCTTCTTCCGCAGCGAGTACGTGCCGCAGGCGCGCACCACGCTGGCCGCGGAAGCGATGCCCGGCGGCAAGGCGTTCTACGCGCAGCAGATCCGCGAATACACCACGCTCGACCTCAGCGCCGAGCAGATCCACCAGATCGGCCTGAAGGAAGTGGCGCGCATCCAGGCCGAGATGCGGGAGGTCATCACGCAGACCGGCTTCAAGGGCCGGACTCCAGACAGCACGTTCGCCGAGTTCCTGGCCTTCCTGCGCACCGATCCGCAGTTCTACGCCAAGACGCCGCAGCAACTGCTCGACCGCGCCGCGTGGATCTCCAAGCGCGTGGACGGCGAGGTCGGCAAGGTCATCGGCACGTTGCCGCGCGGGCGCTTCACCATCGTCGAGGTGCCGGCCGACATCGCGCCGTTCTGGACCGCCGGTCGCGGCGGCCTGGGCACCTACTGGCTGAACACCTACGACCTGCCCTCGCGCCCGCTGTACAACCTGCCGGCGCTGACCCTGCACGAATCCTCGCCCGGCCACTCGCTGCAGGCCGCGCTGGCGCAGGAACAGGGCGAACAGCCCGCCTTCCGCCGCGAGAACTACATCTCCGCCTATGGCGAAGGCTGGGCGCTGTACACCGAGAAGCTGGGCAAGGAGATGGGCATCTACGAGACGCCGTACGAGGACTTCGGCCGGCTGACCTACGAGATGTGGCGCGCGACCCGCCTGGTCATCGACACCGGCGTGCACCACAAGGGCTGGACCCGCGACCAGGCCCTGGCCTACCTGCGCGACCACACCGCCCTGTCCGAACACGAGGTCACCACCGAGGTCGACCGCTACATCTCCTGGCCGGCCCAGGCGCTGAGCTACAAGCTGGGCGAGATCGCCATCGTCCGCCTGCGCGGCGAGGCCGAGCAGGCGCTGGGGCCGAAGTTCGACGTGAAGGCCTTCCACGACGCCGTGTTGAAACAGGGCTCGGTGACCCTGCCGGTGCTGGAAAGCCAGATCCGCGCCTTTATCACGGAGAGCAAGGCCGGGCCGGCCAAGCCGGCGACGGCCGCGCCGTGACCCCGTAGGGTGGGCCTCGGCCCACCTTGCCCGTCCGGCCCTCCGGTCCCCGAAACGCCGCGATGTCGGGCCAAGGCCCGACCCACGCCACGGGGTGGGCATTGGCCCAACGCGTCGCCGGCCCGGCGATCTGGCGCCCGGCCCGCCCTAAGTGCTTGCAGGGCAAGGGAAACCTCGGCATAATCGCCGGCTCGCTGCGTCCGGCATGACCGGATCTGCGGCCGGAAGCGCGATTCCGGCTTGTGTCAGCAGCGGTTTTCCTGCCGTATCGCGTGGTGTCCGACCTGTCCGCAGGCCGTACGCCGGGCCGCCGTTTCCCGGGCTACGGGCGACACAATCTATCTATCGAGGTGCGTATGTCCCGCGTATGCCAAGTGACCGGCAAGCGTGTGATGACGGGTAACAACGTCAGCCACGCCAACAACAAGACCCGTCGTCGTTTCCTGCCCAACCTGCATGAGCGTCGCTTCTGGGTCGCCAGCGAGAACCGCTGGATCAAGCTGAAAGTTTCCGCGCACGCGCTGCGCACCATCGACAAGAACGGCATCGACTCCGTCCTGGCCGAGCTGCGTGCGCGCGGCGAGAAGATCTGAGGAGTAACCGACCATGGCATCCAAGCGCGACAAGATCCGTCTGATCTCCTCGGCCAACACCGGCCACTTCTACACGACGGACAAGAACAAGAAGAACACCCCGGGCAAGATGGAAATCAAGAAGTACGACCCGGTCGTGCGCAAGCACGTGATCTACAAGGAAGGCAAGATCAAGTGAGCCTGGGGCGAAAGCCCGGCCCACCGCCTCCAGAAAACCCCGCTTCGGCGGGGTTTTTCTTTTTTGCTCCGACCACGCGGAAAAGCTGCCCCTCATCCGCCCTTCGGGCACCTTCTCCCCGCATGCGGGGAGAAGGAACCGCTACTCGGGTTTTCTTTGCCCGCCCGCACCAGCAGAATCAGGCCATCCCCCTCGGACGGATGCGCCGCATGGACTGGTCCTTCGGCACCGCGCTGCTGATCGTCGACTGGCTGATCCGGCTGGCCGCGCTGTGGTGGATTCCCAGCCGGACCACGCCGGCCGCCGCGCGCAGCTGGCTGCTGCTGGTCGGTTTCGTGCCGCTGCTCGGCCTGCCGTTGTACCTGCTGCTCGGCCATCCGTGGTTGTCGCGCGAACGCATCGAGCGGCAGGCGCGCGCGTCGGATGTGATCCGCGAAGAACAGCGCCCGCTCAGCGCCCTGCGCTGGACGCCGCGCGACGGCGCCGCCGCCGAGATGGCGCCGCTGATCGAACGCCAGGGCGCCTTCATGCCCACGCACGGCAATACCGTGGCGTTGCTCGACGATTACGACGCCTCGCTGCGCGCACTGCTCGACGATATCGACGGCGCCACGCAGCAGGTCCACCTGCTGTATTACCTGATGTTCGACGATGCCGTAGGCGAGGCCGTCACTGCCGCGCTCTCCCGCGCCGTCGCCCGCGGTGTCGCATGCCGGATGTTGCTGGATGCGGTCGGTGCCAAGCGTGGCCTGCGCGCCTACGCCCCGCGCCTGCGCGCGGCCGGCGTCCAGGTGTATGCGATGCTGCCCGGCGGCCTGCAGTGGCGGCGCAGCGGGCGCATGGACCTGCGCAACCACCGCAAGATCGCCGTGATCGACAACGGCATCGGCTACGTCGGGTCGCAGAACCTGGCCGACGCCGTGTTCGTGCCCGGCCATCCGAACCGCGAACTGGTCGCGCGCGTACAGGGACCGGTGGTGGCGCATCTGGAAGGCGTGTTCGCGAGCGACTGGTACATCGAAACCGGGGAGCGCCTCGACGTGCAACCCGACCTCCAGGTACAGCCGCAGGATGTCGCCACGCAGCTGCTGCCCAGCGGACCGGCGTATCCGTTCGAGAACGCACGCGATACCGTCAACGCACTGGTCCATCTCGCCCGCCGGAGCGTGGTGCTGACCACGCCCTACTTCGTCCCGGACGACGCCACGCTCAGTGCGCTGAGGATCGCCGCGCTGTCCGGCGTGGACGTGCAACTGGTGCTGTCGGCCACCAACAACCAGCCGCTGACCGCGTGGGCGCAGCAGTCGTATTACGAGGAACTGTTGGCCTGCGGGGTGAAGATCGCGCTGTACCGGCCGCACTTCCTGCATGCCAAGCACCTGACGGTGGACGACGACATCGCCCTGGTCGGTTCGATCAACCTGGACATCCGTTCGTTCGCGCTCAACGCGGAGATCGGCCTGGTCTGCTACGACGCCGATGTCGTCGCGCGGATCCGCGCGATCGAGGCAGATTATCTCGCGCATGCCGACGACGTCGACCGCGACCGCTGGCGACAGCGGCCGGGCTGGCAGCGCAGCCGCGAAGGCATCGCTCGCCTCGCGGACTCGCTGATGTAACGACGCCGTGCCGCAGGAGCGCCGCGGCCCGTTCGCCTACAATGGCGGCATGACTGCCGCGACCGACATGCCCCTGCCGCCCTGCGACCTCGCGATCATCGGCGGCGGCGCCGGCGGCGTGCTCGCGGCGATGCAGGCACTGCGCCTGGCCACCACGCCATTGCGCATCGTGATGATCGAGCCGCGTGAGGTGCTGGCGCAGGGCGTGGCCTATGCGACCACCTACGGCGAACACGTCCTCAACGTGCCTGCAGGCCGCATGAGCGCCTTCGACGACCGCCCTGCGGATTTCCTCGATTACGTCGTCGCCACCACACCGCCGGATGGCCCGGACCGCGAGACGCTGGCGCACGCCTTCATTGCGCGCCGCCGCTACGGCGACTACCTGCGCACGCGCCTGCAGGAAACCATCGCCGCCAGCCCGGCCTCGCTGCAGATCGTGCAGGACAGCGTGCCCGAACTCGATGCGCGCGACGACGGTGCGACGCTGCACCTGGCCGCGCACGGACCGCT
This sequence comes from Pseudoxanthomonas mexicana, assembly GCF_001556105.1. GTDB lineage: Bacteria > Pseudomonadota > Gammaproteobacteria > Xanthomonadales > Xanthomonadaceae > Pseudoxanthomonas_A > Pseudoxanthomonas_A mexicana_A. Next base: position 44,490 of record NZ_LSIF01000019.1, read on the forward strand.
CGAGGCCGCCGGCGTGGTGCTCGCGGTCGGCAATACGCCGAAGCCGCTGCCGGCGCGCGGCGCACCGCAGCTGCCCGAAGGCCGCTCGCTGGCGGCCTGGGATTTCGACGCGGTGAAGGCGATCCCGACCGACGCCGAGCTCTGCATCATCGGTTCCGGCCTGAGCATGGTGGATACCGTGCTCAGCCTGGCCGACAACGGCCACACCGGCGCGATCCACGTGCTGTCGCGCCATGCCCTGCTGCCGTTGCCGCATTGCCATGGCGCCGCAGCGACCTTCGATCCTGCGCCGCTGCAGGCGATGGACCTGCGCGCGCGCATGCGCTTCCTGCGCGTGGCGGCGAAGCAGGCCGTCGCCGATGGCCTGCCGTGGCAAGCGGCGATGGAACGCATCCGTCCGCACGGCCAGGCGCTGTGGCAGTCGCTGTCGCTGCCCGACCAGCGCCGCTTCCTGCGCCACGTGGTGCGCCAGTGGGACGTGCACCGTCACCGCATCGCGCCGGAGGTGCACGCCATGCTGCAGGCCCTGCTCGACCGCGGCCAGCTGCGCCTGCACCGCGGCCGCCTGGATACGGTGATGAACGAGGGCCGCCGCCTGCGCGTGACCACGCATACCCGCGACGGTCGCACCGACGAGTTCGACGTCGACTACGTGGTCAACGCCACCGGCGTGGAAATGCGCGCGCAGACCATGCGCAATCCGCTGCTGCACGACGTGCTGGGCAAGGGCCACGCACAGCCGGGACCGCACGGCATCGGCCTGAAGGCCGCGCGCGATGGCCGCATGGTCGACGCCGACGGCAACCCGCAGCCGCGCGTGTTCATCCTCGGCAGCCTGCGCATCGGCTGCGTGTGGGAAAGCATCGCCATCCCCGAGCTGCGCGGGCAGGCCGAGACCGCCGTGCGCGAACTGCTGGCGGTTCCCGCACCCTGACCCGCGGCCGCGGCATGCGCCAGCCGGTACACTCGACAGCGTTCTGAGCGCCGGGAGAGGGCGTTGGTTTCGAGCTGGATCCTGCTGTTGGTGTCGGTCGGCTATGCCGCGCTGCTGTTCGGCGTGGCGTGGTGGGGCGACCGCCGCCCGATGTACCCCGACCGCCCCTGGCTTCGCCCGGTCGTCTACAGCCTGGCGCTGGCGGTGTACTGCTCGTCGTGGACGTTCTACGGCGCGGTCGGCAGCGCGGTGCGCAATGGCCTCGGTTACCTGCCGATCTACCTCGGCCCGGTCCTGCTGCTGCTGTTCGGCTGGCGCATCATCGAACGGCTGGCATTGATCGCCCGCAGTGAGAACACGGTCTCCATCGCGGACTTCATTTCCTCGCGCTACGGCCGTTCGCGCCGGCTGGCCGCCCTGGTCACGGTGATCGCGCTGATCGGCGTGGTGCCGTATCTCGCGCTGCAGTACAAGGCCGTGGCAATGAGCCTCAGTGTGCTGAGCGGCGAAGGTGGCGACAGCCCGCATGGCTTCTTCACCGATCCCGCGTTGTACGTCGCGCTGCTGATGGCGCTGTTCGCCGCGCTCTTCGGCACGCGCCAGGTCGACGCCACCGAGCACCACCACGGCATGATGCTGGCGATCTCGCTGGAGTCGGTGGTCAAGCTGGTGGCCATGATCGCGGTGGGCGTGTTCGCCTACCTGTGGCTGGACGACAACGCCTTCCGCGTCACCGATTCCGCGCGCACGCTGTTCGAAAATGCGCCGCCGGTCGGCTTCATCGCGCAGACATTGCTCGGCTTCCTGGCGATCGTGTGCCTGCCGCGCCAGTTCCACGTGGCGGTGGTGGAATGCAGCGACGTCGGCGATATCCGCAAGGCGCGCTGGCTGTTCGGCGGCTACCTGGTGCTGTTCTCGCTGATGGTGATCCCGGTGGCCGCCGCCGGTGCGGCGCTGTTCGGCGGCACCAGCGTGGCCGACGACAGCTACGTGCTCGCGCTGCCGCTGGCGGAAGGTCGCACCGCGCTGGCGATCATCGCCTACGTCGGCGGCTTCTCCGCCGCCACCGGCATGGTGATCGTGGCGAGCATCGCGCTGGCCACGATGGTCAGCAACGACCTGATCATGCCGGTCCTGTTGCGCCGCGGCTGGGCGGACCACCATGCCGAAGCCGACGTCGCTTCGCGCGTGCTGTGGATCCGCCGCGTGGCGATCCTGCTGCTGGCGCTGACGGCGTACTCGTACTACCGCAGCAGCAGCAACGACAGCACGCTGGCGTCGTACGGCCTGATGGCATTCGCCGCGGTCGCGCAATTCGCACCCGGCCTGATCGGTGGCCTGTACTGGCGCGGCGCCAGCCGGCGCGGCGTGGAGGTCGGCATGGTGCTCGGCTTCGCCACCTGGATCTACACGCTGCTGCTGCCGACGATGACGCAGGCCGGCTGGTTCGACCTGCTGTGGCTGCATGACGGCCCGTTCGGCATCCGCTGGCTGCGCCCGCAGCAGCTGTTCGGCCTGAGCGGCTGGGACACGCTGACGCACGGCACGTTCTGGTCGCTGCTGGTCAACACGGGCGCGATGATGATCGTCTCGGCACGCTCGCGTCCCGGCGTCGACGAACGCCTGCGCGCCGCGCCCTTCCTCGATCCCTATGCGCAGCGTCCCGCACTGGTCGCCGGCGAATGGCCGGGCAGCGTGCGCGTGGGCGACCTGCGTACGCTGGCCGAGCGCGTGGTCGGCGAGCGCCACGCGCGCCGTGCGTTCGCCGAGCAGGCGCAGCTGCTCGAACGCGAATTCCAGCCCCATGCGCCGGCCGACCGGGCGTGGGTCCAGTTCACCGAGCGCCTGCTCGCCGCCGCGATCGGTGCGGCCTCCGCGCGCATCGTGCTGACCAGCGTGCTGCGCGGCTCGGGCATGGAGCTGGGCGAAGTGGTCGCGGTGCTCGACCAGGCGGGCCAAGAGCTGCGCTTCAACCGCGAGATCCTGTCGACCACGCTGGAGAACATCAGCGCCGGCGTCAGCGTGGTGGATCCGGACATGCGCCTGGTGGCATGGAACCGGCGCTACCAGCAGATGTTCGGCTATCCGGACGGCATGCTGTACGTGGGACGTCCGGTCGCCGATCTTATCCGCTACAACGCCGAGCGTGGCGAACTCGGCGACGGCGACATCGACGCACAGATCAACAAGCGCATCCGCTATATGCGCGCCGGTTCGCCGCATATCTTCGAACGCGTGCGTCCCGACGGCCAGGTGATCGAAATGCGCGGGCAACCGCTGCCCGGCGGCGGCTATGTCACCAGTTACAACGACATCACCGATTTCAAGCATGCCGAAGCGTTGCTGCTGGAAACCAACGAAACGCTGGAACAGCGCGTCGCCGAACGCAGCGAAGCCGCCGAGCACGCGCAGCAGTCACGCACGCGCTTTCTCGCGGCAATCAGCCACGACGTGCTGCAACCGCTCAACGCGGCGCGCCTGTTCGTCAGCGCACTGCGCGACAGTGAACAGGGCGGCGATCCGCAGGCACAGGAACGCCAGCACCTGGCCGAGCGCGTCGATGCGTCGCTGCGCGCCGCCGAGGAACTGCTGGATGGCCTGCTGGACGTGTCACGCCTGGATGCCGGCGGCCTGCACACGCAGATCACCGATTTCGACGCCGGCGAACTGCTGCGCGAGCTCGCCGCGCAGTACGCGCCCGTGGCGGCCGGCCGCGGCCTGAAGCTGCACGTGCACGCACGCGCGATCCCGGTACGCAGCGACCGCCGCCTGCTGCGCCGCGTGCTGCAGAACTTCCTCGCCAACGCACTGCGATACACGCGCGAGGGCCGCATCGTGATCGGCATGCGTGTACAGGGCGAGCGAGTGGCGCTGCAGGTGTGGGACACCGGCCCGGGTATTCCCGAAAACCACATGCGGCAGATCTACAACGAGTTCCACCGCTACCAGCAGCCGTTCGACTGGGGCGAGCGCGGCCTCGGCCTCGGCCTGTCGATCTGCCAGCGCATCTCGCGCCTGCTGGAACACGAACTGGACGCACGCAGCAGCGTCGACCGCGGCAGCATGTTCTCCATCGTCGTCCCACGCGGATCGCCGCTCAGCGAACGGCGCGCGTCGGCGCGCCGAGCCTTGTCCAGCGATTCGCTGGCCGGCCTGCGCGTACTGTGCGTGGACAACGACCGCGAGATCATCGACGGCATGCAGGCGCTGCTCGGTCGCTGGCAGGTGGACGTCATCACCGCCACGACGGTGGACGAGGCGCTGGAGAAGATCGCCGAGGGCCCGGCGGTGATGCTGGTGGACTACCACCTGCACGACCGGCTCGACGGCCTGGCCACGCTCGACGCCCTGCGTGCCGCCAGCCCCGGCCCCATCGCTGGCGCCCTGCTCACCGCCGATGGCCGCGACGAACTGAAACGCGAAGCCCGCGAGCGCGGTTACCGCTTGCTTACCAAACCGGTAAAACCCGCCTCGCTGCGCGCGTTCCTGGCCGCGCATCATGTGCCAGTGCCTTCCCCGGCGACCGATTGACCAGCCGTCTCACCTCCGCAGACTGAACGCGTTGTCGATGCAGACGCGCTCCGGCTTTGTCCGTGGATCGCTCGAACGACGGCGATTGCACCGCCAATTCCGGTTATGTCCCGGCCTGAAGTGGGTGACAAGCGAGCCGCGCTATCACCCCCGCTCCACACTGATATCAAGTCACTCCTGCGCTTTATCCAAATATCTCCGGCAGCAAGAAAGCGGCCCGCTGCGCAGCCCCCGCGGAAGCAGTTGATTGGAAAGCGTTTTCCATGTTGACGCCCAACCCCAACTACCTGAATACTCGGCAATATCACCCCAAAATGGGGTCTACTAGGCGTTATGCGTGGGTGGGCGTTCTTGTTGGGTCGGCTTCGGTCGTCACCGGGCTTCGCGTTGTTACTGGCTTCGGCGCTGATCGGCCGTTGACGGTTCCGGTTCCGCTGCCTTTTGCTGCTTCGCTTGTCTTGGCTTCGGTTGCATCGTGTGTGCTCCGCGCGGTTCTAGGCCAGGTTCGCGGCTTGCGGATGGGCGGCGCTGTCGGCTTCGGCTTCAAGCGCAGCCGGCCCCTCGCTGCTACGGGCTGACGGTGGGTGATTTCCGGCTCCCGGTCATCGCGCAGCCGTTGCAGGCGACCGGCTTCGGGCTTACCTTGGTGCATAACAACTCGTCCAAGCCGAACCCGCTTCGCG
>NZ_LSIF01000002.1 GCF_001556105.1 Pseudoxanthomonas mexicana
AAAGGCGCTACGCGCAGAGCGGCGACTGAGTGTCTACAGAACTCTGGCCGGTCCACATTGCCATCAATTATGGCAACCGGATGTCTACGAAAGGCTGGCCGGTCCAGCCATGCCAATGGGCCAAAGCCGCCAGTCGCTGCTTGAGGGTGTTGATCGCGGCCTTGGGCGCCTGGTCGGCCAAATAGCGGGCCACTGAGTCCGGCGTCGCCGGCAGATGGCCGCCCCACTCGACCTCAAAGTGCCTTAGCGCCGAGGCATAGCTACGCTGGGTGTTTTCCCGGGTTGCGGCTTCGAGATAGCGGTCCAGGGGCGCCATACTGGCTAGCGTATCTCAGGCGTGGCCTCATTGCGTGGGTGGCGCGGAAGTGCCAGTGAAACGACAGCGGCACTAGCGACCAGGACGGCCGAAATTGCCAAACAGGCGCCAATGCCGGCCACTTGAAAGACCCAGCCTGACAACACTGTGCCCAGCAGTCGACCCAAAGCATTTGCCATGTAGTAGAAGCCCACGTCCAACGACACACCGTCATCGGTGGCGTAGCTGACGATCAGGTAGCTATGCAGGGAAGAATTGATCGCGAACAGTACGCCGAACAGCATCAGGCCGGCCACCAACACCGTCTGGGCGTCTTGACCTGCTGCCAAGGCCACAGCCATGGCCGCTGGGACAACCGTTAGCAATACCGCCCAAATGAACGCGGCACGCCCGTCCGGCACCTTACCGCTACGCCGCCCGGTGAAGTACGGCGCCATCGACTGCACGATGCCGTAGCCAATGATCCAGACCGCCAAGAAGCCGCCTACTTCCCAGAAGTCCCAGCCCAGCGTGGTGGCCAGGAATACCGGCAAGGCAACGACGAACCACACGTCGCGCGCTCCAAAGAGGAACATGCGCGCTGCGGAGAGCAAATTGATCGCCCGGCTTTTAGAGAAGATGTCGCGGAACTTTGGCTTAGCCTTGGCCTTGCCCAAGTCGCGCTTGAGCAGGGCCAGACTCAGTAGCCACACCACCACCAAGGCCCCGGCCATGATCGCTACCGCCGGCGCAAAGCCTACGGCGGTGAGAAGCGCGCCCCCCAGAAAGAAGCCCAAGCCCTTGAGCGCATTCTTGGATCCCGTAAGTGCCGCGACCCAGCGAAACAGAGTGCCTTGCTGATCGCCGGGCACCAGCAGCTTGATGCTGCTCTTAGCGCTCATCTTATTAAGATCCTTGGCGATCCCGGACATAGCCTGTGCCGCCATGACCCACGGCACCGTCAGCCATACTGCTGGCACAAGCAACATGGATAGGGCGACAACCTGCAGCGCCAATCCGATGTTCATGGTGCGGTTCAGTCCTATCCTGGCGCCCAGCCATCCGCCCACCAGGTTGGTGATGACGCCGAAGATCTCGTAGAAAAGAAACAGCAGCGCGACCTGCAATGGACTGTAGCCCAGCGCGTGGAAATGCAGCACCACGAGCATGCGCAAGGCGCCGTCGGTCAGGGTGAATGCCCAGTAGTTGCCCGTAATCAGCAAATACTGGCGAACGTCAGGCGACAGGCGCGATCGCATCGTTCAGCCCGCTTTGCCGACAAGTTGCACCAGCTCGGCGGTGCGATTCACGTAGCCCCATTCGTTGTCGTACCACGCGTAGATCTTCACCTGCGTGCCATTGATGACCATCGTGGATAGCGCATCGACGATGCTTGATCGTGGATCGGTCTGGTAGTCGATCGATACCAGCGGACGGGTCTCGTACCCCAGGACGCCCTGGAGCTCACCCTCGGCCGCCGCCTGCAGCAGATCGTTGACCTCCTCGACCGAGGTTGGGCGCTCGACTTCAAACACGCAGTCGGTCAGGGAGGCATTGGTCAGCGGTACACGCACGGCGTGGCCATTCAATCGACCCTTGAGTTCAGGGAAGATCTCTGCGATCGCCGTGGCCGAGCCCGTTGACGTGGGAATCAGACTGCTCCCGCAGGATCGGGCGCGGCGCAGATCCTTGTGCGGTGCGTCTACGATTACCTGCGTATTGGTCAGGCTGTGGATGGTAGTCAGGCTACCGTGGCGGATGCCAATCTTCTCGTGAATAACTTTCACCACCGGCGCAAAGCAGTTGGTCGTGCAGGAGGCGGCCGATACGATGCGATGCAAGGCAGGATCAAAGCGCTGTTGATTCACGCCCATTACGATGTCCAAGGCGCCGGCAGACTTGACCGGTGCGGTGACCACTACGCGCTTCACTCCCTGGTCCAGGTAAGGCTGCAGCACATCGGGCTTGCGAAACTTGCCGGAGGATTCAATCACGACGTCGCATTCTGACCAGTCAGTAGCCGCGATCTCCTTATTGCGGGTAACGGGGATGCGAACGCCCTCGATGACAATGGCTTCGCCATCGGTGGTGACTTCGCGGTCCCAGCGGCCATGCACCGAATCAAACATCAGCAGATGTGCCAGTGTTTGTGGGTCACCTGCTGGGTCGTTAATGTGCACGAAAGAAAGTTCGGGATTGCCCCAAGCAGTGCGAAGGGTCAGGCGTCCCATGCGGCCGAAGCCATTGATGCCAACTCGAATGGTCATGGTATGAATCTGGAAGGAAGAAGGAGTTGAAAGGTCAGGATGACTTTCCGATTTCGCGCACTTGAGTCTCAAAGACCAGGCGGTCTATGGCTTCGATTCTCAGAGCCAACAGCAAGGAGATCCGATGCTGGAGCAGATGGAGCGCATTGTTGAACGCCTTGTGGATGTGTTCGGAGGAGCCGGCAACGGCGGCGGGATCTTCGATCCCCCAATGCGCAGTGACGGGATGCCCTGGCCAGATCGGACATGCCTCGCCGGCAGCGCGATCGCAGACGGTGATGACCAAGTCCATCTCCGGTGCGCCAGGAGCTGCAAATTCATCCCAAGGCTTGCTGCGCAAGGCAGCGGTGGGCAGGCCGGCTTCCTGCAGCACCTGCAACGCCATCGGGTGTACTCGGCCACGCGGCTGACTGCCCGCGCTAAACGCATTGAAGCGATCTTTGCCTAGTTGATTGGCCAAGGCCTCAGCCATGATGCTACGGGCAGAGTTGCCCGTGCACAGGAACAACAGGTTGTACTTGCGAGTCATAGGAGATCCTGTGGAGGAAGAATCACGCGCGGGTTTCGTACCAGCCCTTGGAGGCATTGACGATGCGAACGACGGACAACATGACAGGCACTTCCACCAGCACACCAACCACCGTGGCTAGTGCCGCACCCGAGTGAACGCCGAAAACACCCACGGCGGTAGCGACCGCGAGTTCGAAGAAATTGCTGGCACCGATCAGCGCCGAAGGGCCTGCCACACAGTGAGCTTCACCGAGCTTGCGGTTAAGCCAGTAAGACACGCCAGCGTTAAGGTACACCTGGATCAGAATCGGTACGGCCAGAATGCCGATGATGAGTGGCTGATCCACGATCTGCCGACCCTGGAACCCGAACAGAAGCACCAGCATGACCAGCAATGCACTGAGTGAGACAGGACCAAGTCGCTTGAGAAGCGCTTGCAGCGCAGCTTCGCCGCCCCGGCGCAGTAGCCAGCGCCGCACCAGCACAGCAATGATCACCGGCACGATGATGTACATGCCCACGGAGATCAGCAGGGTCGACCAGGGAACGGTGATTGAGGAAATCCCCAGCAACAGGCCCACGATCGGCGCAAATGCCACGACCATGATGGCGTCGTTCAAAGCGACTTGGCTCAAGGTAAACCGGGCGTCGCCCCCACAAAGTTGGCTCCAGACAAACACCATCGCTGTGCACGGCGCGGCCGCCAGCAAGATCAGGCCCGCGACATAGGAATCGATTTGGGCCGCCGGCAGATAGTCGGCAAAGACATGCCGGATGAAGATCCAGGCCAACAGCGCCATCGAGAATGGCTTGATCGCCCAGTTCACGAATACCGTGACACCAATGCCTTTCCAATGCTGGGTGACATCGCCCAAAGCTGCGAAGTCGATCTTCAGCAGCATCGGGATGATCATCAGCCAGATCAGCACGGCCACGGGCAGATTTACCTTGGCGATCTCCAGTCCTCCCAGCGCAGCGAAGGCGCCGGGGAACAAATAGCCCAAGCCGGTGCCAACGAGGATGCACAGGACCACCCACAGCGTCAGATGTCGCTCGAAGGCGCCCATCCGCTGAGACAAGGAAACCGTGTTCGGGGTTGCAGCGGATGCATCGCTCATCGACTCACCTTCTTGGAGGGCTTGGCGCTGGACTTCTTGGCGGCGGGCATGCACGAGGGCACGGGGCTGCCGCCGCAGCAATTGCTGGTCAGAAACTCGATGAGATCGTTCATCTTTTCGAAGTCGGCGCGGTAGCAGATGTAGCGGCCACGCTGCTCGCCCTGGATCAGCCCGGCGTTGTTCAGTTCCTTGAGGTGAAATGAAAGGGTAGCGCCAGGCAGGGAAAGCGCCTCGGCGATATCGCCCACCATTCGACCGTCTGGCCCCGCCTCAACCAGCAAACGAAACACAGACAAGCGAGTGGTCTGGCCCAGTGCGGCCAATGCCGCGGTTGCATTCTTGATTTCCATTAAACTAGAATATTGGAAGATACGAAGGATAGCAATACCCTATGACAGACATGCGACTGCCAAACCTCGTCCCGGGCGCACTCGATGTGCCGCACCCTTCCAAGCTGAGCCTGGACGGCCCTGAGCATCCGCCACGCATCCTGATTCTGTATGGCTCGCTACGCCCGCAGTCGTTCAGTCGAAAGCTCGCGTTGGAAGCTGAGCGCCTTTTGCAGCATTTCGGTGCCGAAACGCGGGTGTTCGATCCGCATGAACTGCCGCTGCTGGACAGCGTCGGGGTCGATCATCCCAAGGTGCAAGAGCTGCGTGCTCTATCCGAATGGTCCGAGGGACACGTGTGGGTCAGCCCGGAACGCCACGGCACTATCACCGCCGTTTTCAAGAATCAGATCGACTGGCTGCCGTTGGAGGAAGGTGGTGTACGTCCCACGCAAGGGCGAACCCTGGCAGTGATGCAGGTCTGCGGCGGCTCTCAATCTTTCAACGTGGTCAACGCGCTACGGGTCCTGGGTCGCTGGATGCGGATGGTGACCATTCCGAATCAATCCTCGGTACCGAAGGCTTGGCAGGAATTCGACGAACAAGGACGCATGAAACCCTCCGCCTACTACGATCGCGTTGTCGATGTCATGGAGGAACTGGTCAAGTTCACTGTCATGGTGCGCGGGCGCAGCGCGTATCTGACCAATCGGTACAGCGAGCGCAAGGGCGACTTGACTGCTGTGGAACTTGCTGCGGCCTCGGGGGCAGCGCAGTAGCCGCTCGTTGTAACACCGCAAGCTTCTGCTCTTCACCGCAAACAGACTATTGAGGCGCTACTTAGATGGAAGCCGTTATCTACCACAATCCGGCCTGTGGAACTTCTCGCAACACGTTGGCATTGATGCGTCATGCCGGCCTGGAGCCTGCGGTCATCGAATATCTCCATCATCCTCCCTCGCGTGAGCGACTGCTGGAACTGATCACCGGCGCTGGTCTGAGCGTAAGACAGGCCCTTCGGCAAAAGGGCACTCCCTATCTGGATTTGGGGTTGGATAACCCCTTGCTGGATGAGGATGCATTGCTGGATGCGATGTTGGCCCACCCGATCTTGATCAATCGGCCGTTTGTCGTGACGGAAAAAGGGATCCGTCTCTGCCGTCCCTCCGAGTTGGTGCTGGATCTGCTTCCGCCGGTGACGCGCCCGTTCGCGAAGGAAGATGGAGAAGTCGTCATTGATGAGTCCGGACGCCGGCGACTCTAGTCGTCGGTGCGATCCGGTTTCAGCCGCGTCATTTTGTTCTATCGTCATGGGCAGCACGAAGCTGATGGGCGACGGGGACGGTTGCAGCCAGAAGGACGACCATCACCACCAGCACGACCTCGATGCTCAACGAGAGAGACACACTAGCCACGGCTACGGGCGTCAACGCCCGCGCGAAGCCCTGGACACGTGCGATCTCCCCGTTCCATTGCCCGGCCGCGGAGTTTCCATAGATGGCTTGAACCAGCCACGGTTTGGCTAATGTCTGCAGGCCTGCGCCTAGACCAAACACTGAAACGGCCAACAGACTGAGCCCAGGTCCGTGGGCCAAGGTTACGCCCAACATACCCATCACCATGAGCACGATGGGCACGGTGGTGAGTGTGGTCTGCGACAGTGCTCGCGTCTTTCGCAAGAGCCAAATGCGGCCAGGCAGCTGTGCCGCCCCGAAGGCCGCTAGCACGATGGCCGCAGTCTCCGCCGATACGCCACGCTCCATCAAAAAGGGGATCAGCAGTGTCGTCAAGGTGATGCTGGCAAGACTGCCTATGCTAAAGATCATCGCCAGTGAGGGCATGTGGCGCGGCCACGCCTTGTGCTTCCATGTGAGGGCGGTGCGGGTCTCGATGGCCGGCAGGGCCGGAACAACCCATCCCTCCATGAGGCAGGCCACCAACAAGAGCGCACCCACCCCAGATAGCGCGGCTATCCGCCACCCCCATGTTCCTATGACATAGGACGTCAGAGGCAGGAAGACCGTGCTTGCCAGTCCGCCCATGATGGTCACCGCAGCGAGCGCCCGCAGGCGGTGCCCGGGCTCAAGAATTGCCCGCATGACCAGGATGAAGGCCGGCTCATAAAGCAGCAGTGCCATGGCAATGCCGATGAGCAGCCAAGCTGCGTACAGCATCATGACGCTGTCCGACAGGCCTAGTAGCAGAAGCCCCGCAATGGCCAAGCACAGGCCCCAGCGCGTCACGATCCCGGCATGCCCTTCATCCAACCAGCGCCCGACCAGAGGCGCAACCGATGCCATGGCGATCAAGCCGACCGAGAAGGCGCCGGCAACGACGGTACGCGTCGTGGCCAGCGCGTGCTCCAGTGGCACCAGAAACACGGAGAAGCTGTAGTAGAGCACGCCCCACAAAATGCATTGGCAAAGCCCCAGCAGCCAGACGGCACGTTTCTGTTCGGAATGCATGTCAGGTGCAGCAGCTTGAGCGCGGTGCGATCGCAAGTGTCGTCTTGCACCCACAACCTGATGCCCCCGCTTGCTTGGCCTGCGCGTCCTCAAGACAGCAGGCATCCGCACCGGCGGGCGCCGGCCCACCGCAGCACGACTGGCTTGCTACCGTGGCCGTCACGGGGACAGATTCGCAGCAGCTGCTTGAGGACGGCTGTTCGCTTTCCTCACCGGAGAACTGGGTGATGCATACCCCTGTCTCGGGAAGGATCAGTTCCACTCTTCGAGCCGCTTCCCAGTCTCCCGCAATGGCAGCCGCCACTGATCGTACCTGCTCGTATCCGGTCAACAGCAGGAAGGTCGGAGCACGCCCATAGCTCTTCATGCCGACGATGTAGATATCGGCATCGGGATGCTTGAGCTCTTCTGCGCCGTGCGGTCTGACGCTTCCGCAACTGTGCAAGTTGGGATCAATCAACGGTGCCAGCGCGGTAGGCGCCTGAGTTCCATGATCCAGTGCGATGCGAAGCTCCGAAAGCAGCGTCACATCGGGCCGGAAGCCTGTGGCGACCACGATCTCGTCCACCGCGTCGAGCGATGTGGCCTCACTGGAGGCGACGATCCCCTCTGGCATGCGTTCCAGGTTGTCCAGGTGGAACCCGGTCGCGACCCTCAAAATCCCACGCTTGACCAAGTCCGCAATCGTCAAGCCGAGCCTGCCGCGTTCCTTCAACTGATCGTTCTCTCCGCCACCCAAGACCCGCGCCACGCTAGGGCGCCGCAGGGCCCAGTGAATCTGCATGTCCGAGGTCTGATCGGCCAGCTTGGCCAGATCTGCCAACACATTGAAAGCGGAGTGCCCGCTGCCTATGACGAGCACACGCTTGCCTTCATATCGAGAGCGATCGCGGCCCAAGACATCGGGCATGCCGTAGAAGATGTGCGCCTGCAGTGCAAGTTCGCCCCGTGCAGGGATACCCGAGGCACCGGCCGGGTTCGGCGTATCCATCGTGCCCGACGCATCGACTACCGCCTTGGCCAGCAGTTCATGCTCACCCGCAGCGTCGGTGTAACGCACCAGGAAAGGGCTCTGCTCGCGCAGGGCGTCCTTCATGCGGTCTTTGCGCAGTCGAGTAACTGCCGTGACCCGAGTGCCGGTATGGACGATGCGCGCCATTTCAGGCGTTGCGGCCAGCGGCCGTAGGTATTGCGCTACGACGTCCCCGCCGGTGGGAAAGTGCTTCAAATTGGGCGTGGACCACCCGTGTCGCACCAAGATCTCATTGGCCGCGCGATCGATGGCGAACTCCCACGGCGAGAACATTCGTACATGCGCCCAGCGCTGCATGCCGGCACCGATGCTGTCGCCTGCTTCAAACACAATGACGGGGAGATCGCGTGCCAACAGATGTGCAGCTGCGGCTAGGCCAACAGGGCCTGCGCCGATGACGATGACGGGAAGATCAGTGCTCATGGTAGGTCCTTGGTTTGGGTTGTGGCCGCAGGCAAGCGGCATGAGAGGTTGCTAGTGGCAACAATCTAGACAGCAAGAAGTGATCAATGCGCACCTAGCGGACAGCACCGGCGGATCGCATCGGCGAATCGAAGACCGACCTTCTTGAAGGGAATATGCAGTAGCCGCTGGAGCGCGAACTCAGAGGGGTAACGCTTGGCTTCAAACACACCCACGTGGATTGGCGACTCACCCCGTCGATACGTGCCGAATACCTGATCCCAAATCGGGAGCGTGGTACCGAAATTCCCGGCTTCGGCCTCCTCGGTGCTGTGGTGAAGGCGATGCAGTTCCGCGCTCCCCAGCATCCAGTTGAGCGGCCCGATGGTTCCGGCCACGTTGGCATGTGTGACCAACGCCTGGGTGATTCCGAACAGCGCGACAGCGAGTACGGCTTCGGGCGACAAGCCCAAGGCCAGTAGCGGCCCCAACTTTGCTGCCTTGTCGTACACGGCGTTGATCGGGTGCGCGAACAGGGCGTTGGAGGCGGTGAGGCGATCAGGCAAGTGATGCGTCACGTGCACGCGCCAGAGCCAACCTTCGGCATGGCTCCAACGGTGTACCCAGTAGCTGCCCAGTTCTGCCGCCAGCAGGCCTACCAGGATCTGCACCCCGAGTGACCACGGGTTGCTACCGGGCAACAACGTCACGGCGAGTGCGGCAAGCCCGGCCCCTGTGGCTGCATCTGCCATGACATTGATGCCACCCACCACGCCATCGCGGCGTAGATGGCGCCTATCCGCATGCCAGTCGCGCCGATGGGGACGCCACTTTTCGGCCGGCATGAGCACGGCCAGATTCAGCGCCAGCCATGTACCCAGGACGGTTTCAGCGGCAAAGCTCCATGCCAGTGCGGCAGACCACGCCACGGGCAGCAACACGAGCAGCGCTAGGTGCGGTACATGCCACGGTTGGCGGGTGCGACTAGACGACATCTATTCTCTCCTGTTGGTAGTAACAACCATTTGTGCAAAAAATCAGTCGCATTTCCATGCCCCTTCGGCACCGCAAGAGGGCTCACAGCCGCCTACACTCACGCCGGACACAAACCGATCCTGAGCCGCGCGTGCCAGACGACGAATCACCTCAATCGAGGCGCGCCGGACCGCCGGATCCAGCCCCTGGATCAGGGAGGCCTGCTGGCCGACCAATTCGTCATTGATCCGCTCATAGAGTGCTCGTCCTGCTGGCGTCACGCTCAACGAGAGCGCGCGGGCGTCCTCTGCGTCCGCTTGGCGAACCGCATAGCCCTTCTTCACCAGAGCATCGACAACGCGGGTGGTCGTGCTCTTGTCGAGCATGAGGGCATCTGCCAAGGCTTGGCTCCTGCTGGGGCCGCGCTCAACCAAGGCCTCCAGTGCATAACACTGGGTCACCGAGATGTCATAACAACAGATGCGGTCACGGTCCCGGAACTGATAGATCCGTACCAGGTGGGATACCGCCGCGTTGAGCGCTTCTGCATCGCTGAGCAAGAGCGCATCGAAGGCCGGATTTGTTGCTTGGGCGGACATAAAGTGACCCGTTAGTTGCTAGGTGCAACCATATGCCTGGCCAGAGGGGTCGTCAAGTCTTGGGGGTAAGGGCGGAACGGGGCAGCGGATTCTGAGCCTCGGTGCCGAGGCGGATGGCGGTCATCTTCCTGTCACAGACCGAGCGCACAGTGCCGTCGTGTCGAAATGTCATGACATTTCGACATTTCCATTGGCCTTGTGAGATCGCCTGTGAGCAGCAACGCCCCGACCGCTGAAGAAATCTTCGAGTACCTCGAAAAGCGCACCCTGCAGGCCTCCATGTCGACCGACTGGGCGCTTGATGCACTGCAGGCGCTGGCCAACGGCTCACGCTTGCGCATCTTCCGAACCCTGATGCGCTACGAGCCTGCGGGTTTGGTAGCCGGGGATCTGGGCGAGCAGATGGCCATGCGTCACACGACCCTGTCCAACCATTTGGCGGTGCTCAGCCGCGCCGGCTTGATCTGCGGCACGCGAGAGGGGCGCTTCATCCGCTATCGCGCCTGCCTGGAAGGCATGCAGGCCCTGCTCGGATTCCTGCTGAAGGATTGCTGCCAAGGGCACCCGGAAGAGTGTGTCCAACTCCAGACGGCCCAGGATAGTCAGGCGATGTGCGAGTGCATCGCCGAAGTACCCGCTTCGCCACGAAAGCGATCCAACTGAGTTCAGCGGACCCGGCTTGGGGACGCCGGGTTCGGAGGCGTTGTTGCTAATAGCCCCATCCAACTTTCTCGGAGACTGCAATGAAACTGAAATCCTACAGCCTGTTGGCAGTGGCGATCCTGGCGATCACCGGCTGCAACAAAAATGCCACCCCTGCGGCCGACGGTGCCGCTCCCCAGGCGCCGGCAGCGGCATCCGAAGCGGCTCCGGCTGCTCAGGGCCTGGTTACGGCCGATGGCTCCTCAACCGTGTTCCCGGTTACCGAGGCTATGGCCGAGGAGTTCCAGAAGGCCAACCCTGGCATCAAGGTGACCGTGGGCATGTCGGGCACGGGCGGCGGCTTCAAGAAGTTCTGCCGCGGCGAGACTGATATCTCCAACGCCTCCCGTCCGATCAAGGGCGAAGAGAAGGAGGCATGCAAGGCCGCTGGCGTTGAGTACATCGAGCTGCCGGTTGCCCTGGATGCCCTGACCGTCGTGGTCCATCCGCAGAACACGTGGGCCGCCGAGATGACGGTGGATGAGCTCAAGAAGATGTGGGAGCCGGAGGCCCAGGGCAAGATCAGCAACTGGAACCAGGTGCGCAGTAGCTTCCCGAACAAGCCGCTGGTGCTGTACGGCGCGGGTGTGGATTCGGGCACCTACGATTACTTCACCGCCGCCATCGTCGGCAAGGAACATTCCAGCCGCGGCGACTTTACCGCCTCGGAAGACGACAACGTGCTGGTGCAGGGCGTGTCCGGCGATGTCAATGCGCTCGGCTTCTTCGGTCTGGCTTACTACGAAGAAAATCCCGGCAAGTTGAAGGCGGTGAAGATCAAGGCCACGGCCGACGCCCCGGCGGTTGAGCCCAGTGTGGAGAACGCGCGCGCAGGTACCTATCAACCGCTGTCGCGTCCGATCTTCATCTACGTCAACAAGAAGGCCGCCGAAACCAAGCCTGAAGTGGCCAAGTTCGTCGAGTTTTACCTCGATTCGCAGAATGCCACCGAGCTGGTGAAAGAAGTGGGCTACGTGCCGCTGCCGGACAACGCGCAGGCCGCCTTTCGCGAGCGCTTTGCCAAGCGCGAGATTGGTACCGGCTTCACCGGATCAAAGATCGGCGTGTCGATCGATGATTTGCTGAAAGAGAAACTGGTCTATTGACCGTCATGACGCGGTGGCGGCCTGTCGCCGCCGCGTCCTTCCGAGCTCGCCATGGCCATTGATTCCACGCTGATGAGTCCCACCAAGACGATCGAACGGCTGGTGCCGACCCCCGCGTTCCTGCGGCGGCGCCGCGCGGTGGATCGCTCCATGCGGTTGGTCCTGTTCCTGGCCGCCACGGTATCGGTGTTGGTGACGGCCGGCATCATCTATGTACTGCTCAGTGAGAGCATCAAGTTCTTTGCCCAGGTGTCGATCTGGGACTTCTTGACCGACACGCAGTGGACGCCGGTATTTGAGGATAAGCACTTCGGCATCATTACGCTGCTCTCGGGCACGCTGATGAGCACGCTGATTGCACTGGTCATCGCCGCACCCGCAGGTACGATTCTGGCGGTGTATCTCAGTGAGTTCGCCCGGCCCCGTGTTCGCGAGGTCATCAAGCCTTTTCTGGAACTGATCGCGGGCGTCCCAACCGTGGCGTTTGGCTATTTCGCCCTGTTGTTTCTGACCCCGATATTTCAGCAGTTCATTCCTGGCCTGGCCACGTTCAATCTGCTCGTGCCTGGCATCGTTATTGGCATCATGATCCTGCCGTACATCGTGTCGGTAAGTGAAGACGCCATGCGCGCAGTGCCCGACAGTCTGCGTGAGGGCGCATTTGCACTGGGCTTCACCCGCTTGCAAACGGGGCTGCGGGTGGTAGTGCCTGGCGCATTCTCCGGCATTACCGCGGCCTTTCTGTTGGGTATGTCTCGGGCGGTCGGCGAGACGATGGTGGTTGCCGTGGCCGCAGGACAACAAGCCAAGATTGCCGGCAATCCGCTGGAGGGTGCCGCCACTATCACCTCCTACATCGTGCAATTGAGCATGGGCGATCTCCCGTATGATTCGATCGCCTATCTGACGATCTTTGCGGCAGGCCTAACCCTTTTCCTGCTGACGTTTATCTTCAATCTGCTGGCCTTCTGGCTGCGCCGTCGTTATCGGGAGGCCTACTAATGAATAAGCCTGGACTAACGTCCAACCGCTTGGATGGCTACAGCGAAGCTCGCCTGCTGAAACGGGCCAAATGGTCCGATGGGCTGTTCGCCATACTGGGATTGCTGGTGCTGGTGGCCACTTTGGTTGTTCTCGGAGCATTGATCGCTGATTTCGTCTCCGATGGCGCAGGCCGTATCGACGGTGACTTCCTCACCAGCTATCCGTCCCGACGCCCGGGCAGTGCCGGCATTCTTTCGGCTTGGGTAGGCACGACCCTGGTGATGATCGTCACCGCGGCATTGGCGGTTCCGCTCGGCGTGGCCGCCGGCGTGTACCTGGAAGAGTACGCACCCAAGAACTGGGTGACCGACTTCATCGAGATCAACGTCACCAACTTGGCGGGCGTCCCTTCGATCATCTACGGTCTGCTGGCGCTAGGCTTGTTCGTGCAGACCTTGGCCATGGGGCAAACCATTCTGGTTGCCGGCATCACGCTAGCCCTTCTGATCCTTCCTATCCTGATCGTGGCCACACGCGAGTCACTGCGCGCGATTCCACAAGATATCCGCGAAGCATCATTCGGCTTAGGGGCGGATCAATGGCAGACAGTCAGCGGCTACTTGCTGCCCGCAGCCCGTCCAGGAATTCTGACCGGGGCTATCGTGGGTATGTCACGTGCGATCGGTGAGACCGCACCGATCATCACCATCGGCGCACTGACGTTCATCGCCTTCTTGCCGCCATCACCGTTCCAGGATTCGTTCCCCTTCGTCAACTTTGACTGGCTCAATTCACCTTTTACGGTAATGCCGATCCAGATGTTCAACTGGGTTTCACGGCCGCAAGCCGGTTTCCATATCAACGCGGCCGCGACCGGTCTCATCCTGCTGGCGATGACGCTGCTGATGAACGGTTTCGCCATTTGGCTGCGCTACCGCCTACGACGCAACCTGCGTTGAACCTATGTCCGGAGATCCCATGAATCGCGCTGTAGCCCCGCCGCCGCCCAGCGTTACGCCCTCCCATGCGATCGCCGCTGGGGAGATTGCCTACCGCGCGCAGGTTGAGAACCTGAACTTCTACTACGGCTCGTTCCAAGCGTTGAAGAGCGTGAACCTGGCCATTGCCGACCGTCAGGTGACGGCGCTGATCGGTCCTTCAGGCTGCGGCAAGAGCACCTTGCTGCGATGCTTCAACCGCATGCACGACCTGTATCCAGGAAACCGCTACGAAGGCAAGATCCAGCTATTTCCGGAAGACATGAACATCGTCAGCAGCGACGTTGATCCGATGCAGGTGCGGCTGCGGATCGGCATGGTGTTTCAGAAGCCTAATCCGTTCCCAAAATCGATCTTTGACAACGTTGCGTCCGGACTGCTGATCCGAGGTGTGCGTGATCGCGCGATCGTAGCCGAACGTGTGGAGCTTGCCCTGCGGCAGGCCGCTCTCTGGGAAGAAGTTAAGGACCGACTTACGCAATCTGCGTACGGTCTTTCGGGTGGTCAGCAGCAACGGTTATGCATCGCCCGGGCGCTGGCGCCGAATCCGGAGATGATCCTGTTCGATGAGCCGACCTCAGCGCTTGATCCCATTGCAACCGCTCGCATCGAGGAGCTGATCGACGAGTTGCGCAACGAGTACACCATCGTGATCGTTACTCACAACATGCAGCAGGCCGCGCGCATCTCGAACTACACGGCCTTCATGCATCTTGGGAACATGATTGAATACGGGGAGACCTCTGAGTTCTTCACCAACCCCCAGCACGAGAAGACTCACGAATACATTACTGGCCGCTTCGGGTGAGGAGAGCTGATCATGACAGACCACATCGTGCAGGCGTTTGACACTGAACTTGAGGCCATCACCCAGCAAATAAGCGAGTTGGGGCAACTGGCCGAGCGGCAACTCACCGATGCGGTGTGGGCGCTGCGCCATGCCAGCAAGGAACTTGCAGAGAGCGTAAAGGCGCAAGACACCCAGATGGACCGACTGGCGGCCCGGATTGAAGAGGAGGCCATCAGTCTGATAGCGCGTCGACAACCGCTTGCGGTGGATCTACGCCACGTCATGGCCGCTATACGTATCGCCGCCAACCTGGAACGTGCAGGCGATCTGGCCAGCAACATTGCTAAGCGCGTCATCGCCATGGCTCCACATAAGCTGCCAAATGCATTTGCTGAACCTCTCCAGCGCATGGTCGACTTAGCCCTGCTGCAGCTTCATGACGCCGGAGAAGCCTTTGCGAAGCGAGATGCGCAACAGGCTCAAGGTGTCTGGGAACATGATGCGACTATCGATGCGTTGCACACGCTGTTGTTCCAAGACATTGTCGAGGCGATGACCGACGATCAAGTGCCGGCATTGGACCTGGCTCACCTGTTGTTCGTCATCAAGAACATCGAGCGTATCGGCGATCACGCTACCAACATCGCGGAGAACGTGGTGTATCTGGTGAGTGGCGCAGCGCCAACACAAGATCGACCCAAGCAGGACGAAAGCAGTTCGCTCGCTCAGCTATCACCCAAGCGCTAGCGGGCTGATTCGGCGCTCTGTTACCTGCAATGAAACGTCATGTCCAAGGGTGCCAGCCGGGTTACGGCCGGCACCCTTGTGTTGCGGTCACTTCTTGGACTTCTGGGTCAACACACTGCCGGCCAGAGTGCGCGTAGAGGCACTGGTGCGGCCATCGTTGAGGGCCTTTGCCGCAGTGCTGGCCGTGGATCCAGAGGACTGCTTGGACGTACCGGCCTGGGCCAGCGCACTACCTGCCAAGGACTTGGCCGTCTTGCTGGCGCCGGGATCGCGCAACGCCGAGGAGGCGGTGCGGGTGACCTTCGGGCCGGACTGTTCACGCTTGGACATCGGATATCTCCTGTATTCGTGGCGTAGGAAAGATCCAATGCGTCCTGCCACGGAGGGGGCGCATTGAAGGAATCAGGCCGCTTTGCGATAGGGCTGCTGCAGCTCCATCACGTCCAGGGTGAAATCCAGCGGGATCTGGATCGGCTCGGTGGGTTCGCGCTTGTCGTTGTACACATCGACATCAGTCTTGAGCTGAAGGCAGTCACCCACGATCTGCTGGCGGCGCTGGGCGAAGGACCTTACGAAGTGGTTGTGCGGGGCCTGCGGATCGTCCAGATCTGCCCACAAGGAGAGTGTCTTGTTGCCTCGCTTATAGGTCGCCGCATGCTTGGCTCGGTACCGACGACCGTGGCGGTCCACGCGATACTCCTCACGGAACACCTGGGCAATGTCAGCAGCGATGGCGTCGATGACCGTCCGGGCATTGGGCGTGTGCAGACCATTGCGCCAGGCCCATTCGGCCACGGCGTGGGTGTCCAGCGGACCCTCGATGCCGGTTTCGGCTTTGTAACGCTCGACGTACTCTTTGACAGCGGTGGTGTAGGACATGGGGGAGCCTCCATCAGTCGGTGTGGACAACGCCCCAGCCATCGGTATGGGCTGAGCCGGTGACAAACGAGCGAACCTTGACCTGGTGCTTGCGAAACAGATCCCAGCGACCCAGGCGACGCTGCAATTGGCCTACGACCAGGCCGGGGTGAACGTTCAAGCGCTGCGCAAACAGCACCACACGCTCTTCCTTGAAGAACGGGTTGACCCGAGCAATGAAGCCGCTCATTTCGGCCGGGTCCACGCAAAAAGCGCCAGCGGCGGTGTTGGCGACCACTTCTTCCTCATTGATCTGTTCGGAGGCGGTGGCCTCAATTTCCTGATCCAGGATGTAACCCCGCTCACGCCCATGCCGATGCAACACGTGCTCCAGTTCGTGGCGCAATACGAACCAGAAGTTGTCGATCCGATCCAAGCGCAGCGACAAAGCCACCACCGGCTGGTCGTCGGCCAGCCAGAAGCAGGCGCCATCGATCTTGGTACCTGCGATCGGTTCCACGACCACAAAGCGGACCCCGCATTCGGCCAGCAGGCGCGCCACGTGGCGGGTTTCCTCAGGTGCGCTACGCATCGCCGCAAGGCGTGGCAGGGCCTGCCGCAATGCGGCCTCGTCATAGGGCGCGCTCACGATTTGTCCAGCCACCTGGCAGGCTCGGCGCAACCAAGCCAGTTGCAGGATCATGGGTGGAGCCTCGGCGTCGCTCTTCTTGGCCGCATGCGAAAAGAAAACCGGCTCATCCAACTGCCCGAGGCCGAAGAACTGCAGGAACTGCTGTTCCAGCACGTCGATGTTCTTGCTTGCGGAGATCCAGCCCCGCTTAACCATCTCGCGCACGGGGAAGCGCTCATACAGATGCGCCCGCCGGCTGATCAGGTCATCGGCCGTACGAACCTTGGAAAGCTGATACTGGCTCTCCAGGTTCATCCAAAGCTCGGCACCGGTACCCAGCGAGTCGCCCAGTTGGATAGCCGTCTCGGGGGTAATGCCTTTTTTCCCGGCGATGATCTCGTTGATCAGCCGCACGGGGCGACCGATGATCTCGGCCAACTCGGTCTGCGTCCATCCCCGTGCCTCCAGTTCCTCTCGGAGGAATTCGCCCGGCGGAAAGACTTCGGCGAACGTGTTCATAGGCGTGTCCTTGGGGATCAGTGGTAATCGGCAATTGAAACAATCACGACCAGCTTGCCGGTCTCGTCCTCTTCCAGGCGGAGGATCAGTCGCCATTGGTCGTTCAAGCGCATCGAGCGTTGATGCGCACGATCTCCTTTAAGCTTTTCGTAGTGCAGGGACTTCATGGCGTAGAAGACGCGTTCATCTGGTGCAGCACGGATCAGTTGCATGCGTTTGCGGAAGGCTTTGACCAGAGCGCCATCCAGGCCTGCCGTAAACGTGGCATCCGATTCCAGTTGCTTAAGGGTTTCGTTCTCGAACCTGACTTCCATGTCTGCGGATGCCCAACCTTTCGTATGCCTCTTTTACACTTAGTGTAATAGGGTCATATCGTAGTTTCAAGGGTGATTGTCGTTGCGCAAGTAGGGGGTCTCGCCGGGTTCCGTACCGCCAGAGCGCCATCTTCGGGGTTGAGGAGCTATCACGCGGGATAATTCAACATTATCCCGCCTGAGCAAAGCCGCCGCCGAACGGCCGCCTGCACTCTTTATTAGTATGTAATTACATGGTATGTAATACATTACGAAATAATTGGAGAACAGCATCATGGCGCGCGCAGGACTCTACAAAGGGGATGTCCAGAAAGCGCGTGACGCGCTGCTGGCCCAAGGCAAGAAGCCTTCCGTGGACGCGGTTCGGGTGGCTCTGGGCAACACGGGCTCCAAGACCACGATCCATCGCTACTTGCGTGAACTGGAAGAGGAGGAGGGCGGCGGTCCGTCACGTGCGGTGGCCGTGAGTGAGGCCTTGCAAGACTTGGTCGCGCGCCTGGCTGCGCGACTTCAAGAGGAGGCAGAAGCGATCCTCACCAGGGAGCGAGAACGCCATGGGGCCGAACTCCAGCGTCAGCAACAAGCGCTTTCCACCGCCCAACAGGAAGCCGCTGCCCTGGGCAGTCAGCTGCAGCGCACTGAGACCAGCTTGACGCAAGAGCAAGCCGCTCACGCCCTACTTCAGCAGAATCTGCGCGACAAGGTCGCGGAAATCGCCCAGTTGAATGAGCGCATCGCCGGCATGACGGTGCGGCTGGCTGATTACGAGGCGCATACGCGTTCTCTGGAGGACAAGCATGCCCACGCCCGGGAAGCGCTCGAGCACTACCGCGCTTCAACCAAAGAGCAGCGCGAGCAAGAGCTTCGCCGTCACGAGCATCAGATCCAAGAGCTGCAAGTAGCCTTACGTCAGGCCAATGAAGCCTTGGGCGCGAAGAATCAGGAGCTGTTGGTGCTTAACCGCGACAATGGCCAATGGCTGGAGCGCCATGGGCGGATTGAGCGTGAGCTTGTCCAGTTGAGGCAGGTCCACGAAGGCCAACACAGCGAGATCGTGGCGTTGCGCCAGACCGCAACGGACCACATGGCACTGCAGGAGCGCTGGAAGACTGACGTCAAGGCCTTGGATGCCCTGCGCAGCGAGCTAGCTCAAGTCCAAGACACCCTTGCGCAGGAGCGTGAGCGCCGCCAGAGCGCTGAAGCCGATGCGTTGCGTGCCAACGCGCGTCTTGAAGCGCTGGAGCCCCTGCTGAATCAACTGACGCCGGCACAAAATACGGTGAAGAGAACCCGGCGCAGCAGTACGCAGGGTGGGGGAGCGGACTAACGAGGCTACTCGTTTGCCTGCTAGCGGCCGGGATAGCGCTCCCCAGTCCAGTACGCCCATTCCATAGGTACGACCCAGTCTACGAACAGCTTGGCTACTGAGGACTCCGGTGCCAGATGGTAGGGCTTGAACATGCCTTGCTGGGGCGAACTGGTCATCAGGTAGCGCAAGCGCTTCTTGACCTCTTGAAAGATGGCCTCGCGCACATGGGCGCTGTCGTGCACGCCAAGACGCATTGCCACCGACGCGCCTTGGCGTACCGCCGCCCAGCAACAATAGCGCCACTGCGCGATCGGCAGACCCCGCGGTCCGGATTGAAACGCGAACCCCACATCACGTGCCCAGCCTGGGTCGAAGTGATGTTTGAGCAATTGCTGCTCTAGAAACTGCTCGGTCTCCCAGAGTGCAAGTTCATCCCACAGCTCTAGTTTTGCGTCCGCCAGTTCTACATCGTGTGCCATATCACCGAGTTGGTCTTCCAGCACCGGGAGCAGGTGCCTGCGCTCGTGGGTAGACCAGGCGAAAGCCCATTGCAGATCTTCGATGGGCGTGACCTCGGCATCGGGTCGGATCTGCCATCGATCCGCTGGCCAGGGAACTTGGATCAGGGCCAAGTCTCGCAAGGCGTCCAGCACCAGCAAGGTGGAGCGGCGTGTGGGCGCCACCGGTATGCGTCGTAGCTGCGCGGCCAGCAGCGCGGCAAGGAAAAGGGTGCCACGAAGCCCCAACGCCTCGATGCTGGCGACCCCAGATGGCGTCATTGACGAGGTTCCGGGCATGCGGGTTCCGAGGGTGAGGGAGCGGCGTGGCTCCTGGCGATGGCAGCGCTACCGGGGTCGCCGGTTGCCTCAAAGCTAAGAATATCTTAGTATGCAAGGCAGGGTACATCCGCCATCCTTATGGGGTCTCCATGGGGTGCGCGCGTGACTTTGTCAGTCGACTCAACACCGACCTTCGCTCGACGCCTCAAACAAGCCCGCCTGCACACGGGCTTGTCGCAGAAGGAGTTGGGCATCCGGGCCGGTCTGGATCCTCACGTGGCCAGCCCCCGAATCAACCAGTACGAGCGTGGCAAGCACGAGCCGAAGCTGGAGACCGCTGAGCGGTTGGCTCAAGCGTTGGGGATCCCCGCCGCGTTGCTGTACACCGATGATGATCTGCTGGCGAAGTTGCTCCTACGCTGGGGCTCGCTCAGCAAGCAGCAGAAGCGCGAGCTGGTGAAGCTGATCGAGAGCACATCCGAGAAGTAGGCCGTACGGTCGCTCGCTTTATGGGCAGCACTTCGCTTCAACCCGGCCCTTTGGAGCGCCCCCGGATGGAACACCAGTGGGCGCGGCTAGCGCGACTAACGGGGCGCGGCATCTCAGGCCTGCCTGAGATTTTGTTCACGACCGATACACGCGCGCCTTGTCTAAAGTGATTTACCATGTCGCCCGTGTCAGCCTCCTCACTTCTACTGCGACTGATCCTGATCGCCATGCTCGTGCTTAACGGGGCGTGGTCGGCGTTTGCGTCGGTCAGTATGAATCCGGTGATGGAAGAGCAGGCCAGCGAAGTCGCTGCCGCGGTGCAAGTCGACGAAGACTGCGTCGCCCATCACAGTGCTGAGCATCATCCCGATGCCACATCGATTGAAAAGGCTGGCACTGGGCACGGCGATCATGCCGGCCCCGACTGTTGCAAGTCGTCTGCGTGCCGGTGCGCCTGCGTGCACGCGTGCGCGAGCGCATTGCCTGCGCGCCTGCATGTTTCGGTACAACTGGCCTTGGGCCTGGATGTCATGCCGCTGCCCTTGGGGCATCCGGCGCCTGCCTTGCCTCATCTGATCCGACCACCGATCGGCTAAGCGTCCCTAGGCGCCGCAATGGCGCCGTTGGTGTGGCTTGCATGCCTGTATAGGCCAGCCACCCGCTCTGTACCACCGCCTGCCGGTGGCAACACGACGCTTGGAGCATTTACATGTCGCATGATGATTTTCGTGGTCCACATGGTGGACCGCTGCTGCCTTCGCGGCGGCGATTTGTCCAAGGCTTGGCCTTGGGAGGCGCAGTCGCAGGATTGGGGTTCTGGCCCAAAGCCAGTTGGGCGCTCAAGGGCCCCGGACAAGCCAACGTATTGTCGGGCACCGAGTTTGACCTGACCATCGGCGAGACGCCGATGAACTTCACCGGCAAGACCCGCACCGCGATCACGGTCAACGGGTCCGTTCCGGCGCCGTTGCTGCGGTGGCGGGAAGGCACCACGGTCAACCTGCGTGTCTCCAATGCATTGCCGGCCAACTCCCTCCATGGCACGGATACTTCCATCCATTGGCACGGCATCATTCTGCCGGCCAACATGGACGGCGTGCCGGGCCTGAGCTTTGACGGCATCGGACGTGGTGAGACCTACCACTATAGGTTCACCCTGCATCAGGGCGGAACCTACTGGTACCACAGCCACTCAGGTTTCCAGGAACAAGCTGGGCTTTATGGACCGATCGTGATCGATCCACTGGAGCCAGAGCCTTTCAGCTTCGATCGCGACTACGTCGTGATGCTGAGCGATTGGACAGACCTGGACCCGACGGCCCTGTTCGATCGTTTGAAGAAGATGCCGGGCCATGACAACTACTACAAGCGCACGGTCGGCGATTTCGCGCGCGATGTGAAGCGCAATGGTCTGTCGGCCACGTTGGAAGATCGCAAGATGTGGGGCCTGATGCGAATGACGCCCACGGATCTGTCCGACGTCAACGCCAACACCTACACCTACCTGATGAACGGCACGACCTCTCTGGGCAACTGGACCGGGTTGTTCCGCAGTGGCGAGAAGGTGCGTCTGCGTTTCATCAATGGCTCTGCCATGACGTACTTCGATGTGCGTATTCCGGGGTTGAAGATGACCGTGGTCGCGGCGGATGGCTTGTACGTCCATCCGGTTTCGGTCGACGAGTTCCGCATTGCAGTAGCAGAAACCTTCGATGTGATCGTGGAGCCCTCCGGGCAGGACGCATTCACCATCTTTGCCCAGGACTCCGGTCGCACCGGCTACGTCAGCGGCACGCTCGCCGTGCGCGAAGGACTACGCGCGCCTCTTCCGTCTGTGGATCCCCGGCCGCTGCTGACGATGGCAGACATGGGCATGGATCATGGATCGATGGATATGTCTGGCGGCAGCAAGGGCATGGAAGGCGGCTGTGGTGCAGCCATGGGCATGCCCGGCATGACCCCACCTGCCAGCGGCAATGAGGCCTCGGCCCATGCGGGTCACGCGATGCCCGCCGCCGGCGATGGTGCCATGGCCGGCATGCAGCATGGGGGCATGCAATCACACCCTGCCAGCGAGACCAACAATCCGCTGTTGGACAACCAAGCCATGAGCGTGACTTCGCGCTTGGACGATCCGGGCAATGGCCTGCGCGATAACGGCCGTCATGTACTGACGTATTCCATGCTCAAGAGCACCTTTGAAGACCCTGACGGACGCGACCCCGGTCGCGAGATCGAGCTGCATCTGACCGGACACATGGAGAAATTCTCCTGGGGTTTCAATGGTCAGAAGTTTTCCGATGTCGAGCCGCTACGGCTGAACTACGGCGAGCGCATGCGCATCGTATTGGTCAACGACACGATGATGACCCACCCGATCCATTTGCACGGCATGTGGAGCGATGTGGAAGACGATAGCGGCAACTTCATGGTGCGCAAGCACACGGTGGACATGCCGCCAGGCAGCCGACGTACGTATCGCGTGCGTGCCGATGCGTTGGGCAGCTGGGCGTTCCATTGCCACCTGCTCTATCACATGGAAGCCGGAATGATGCGCACGGTGAGGGTCGACGAATGAACATCAATAGACGCAATACCACCCTGACTGCGCTGACCCTGGCTATCTCGCTGGCCCTGGCCAATGCGGCCAGCGCCCAATCCATGCAGCACGGCTCCATGCCGATGGAGCAGGGCGCGCAGACCCAGGCTCAGGATCACTCTGCACATCAGGCGCCGACATCAAAGCCTGCGCCAGCCCCCAAACCTACAACACCGGCCAAGACCAGCGAAGCGACTATCGATCATGCGGCGATGGGCCATGCCGCGCCGCCGGCTCAAGCAGCCGAGCCTGCCATGCAGGGCATGGACCACTCGCAGATGGGGCACAGCTCGCCCGCGAGTACACCTGCAGCGCCCAAAGCGCAGACGCAGCCGATGCAGGGCATGGATCACAGTCAGATGGCACAGCCCGCTGCGTCCGACGCCTCCAGCACGTCCACGCCTGCGATGCAGGGGATGGACCATTCGCAGATGGGCCACGGTTCGCCCGCATCCGCTACGCCAGAAGCTGGCATGCAATCGATGGAGGGCATGGACCACAGTCAGATGGGACATGGGCCTGTCGCACCAACGCAGCCGCGCACCCCGATTCCTGCGGTGACCGAGGCTGATCGTCAGGCGGCCATCGCGCCCGCACACGCGCATCCGGTGCATGACAATTCGATCAAGAGCTACGTACTGCTCAATCGCCTGGAAGCCTGGGATGCCGATCCGGGCACCGGGCTGGGTTGGGAGGGTCAGGGTTGGATCGGTACGGACCTCAATCGCGTCTGGTTCCGCAGTGAAGGCGAACGCACAGATGGTCAGACCGAGTCGGCTGATCTGGAAGTGCTCTACGGCCGCAGTATCTCCACGTGGTGGGATGTGGTGGCCGGTGTGCGCCATGACTTCAAGCCGGGGGCTTCGCAGAACTTCGCCGCTATCGGCGTACAGGGCTTGGCACCGATGAAGTTCGAAGTATCCGCCACAGCCTATCTCGGCGAAGGCGGCCAGACTGCTGCCAATGTCGAGGCCGAGTACGAACTGCTGCTGACCAATCGGCTGATCCTGCAGCCGCTGGTGGAGGTCACGGCGTATGGCAAGAACGATCCATTGCGCGGAATAGGTTCGGGTCTGAGTACCGCTGAGGCGGGCCTGCGACTTCGTTATGAGTTCACCCGAAAGTTCGCTCCCTACATCGGCGTGGTGTACGAGCGTGCGTTTGGCAATACCGCAGACATGCGACGCGAGCATGGCGAGTCTTTTGAAGACACGCGCTTGGTCATCGGCCTTCGTACCTGGTTCTAAGGGGAACTGACAATGAAATCCAACAAGAAGATGTGGGTATGGCTCGGCGCCGGCGTGGCATTGGTTGCGGTGGTCGCAACCGCCGCGGTCTCTCTGGGCGTGTACAACGTGGCCGCTGATGATCCGCATAGTCGCCCGGTGTATGCGCTACTTGAAACGGCGCGTGAGCGTTCCATTGAGGTGCGCGCCGCCAAGCTTCAGGTACCCACGAACCTGGATGATCCTGAGCGTATCCGCCAGGGTGCGGGCAACTACAACGCTATGTGTGTGACCTGTCATCTTTCGCCAGATGCGGCGGCCACCGAGATGAGCAAGGGTCTGTACCCCGCGCCACCAAACCTAAGCAAGCACCCGGTGGGTCCAGCTGAGGCGTTCTGGGTGATCAAGCACGGCATCAAGGCCAGCGGCATGCCTGCGTGGGGCGGCAGCATGGACGATGAGTTCATCTGGAACATGTCGGCCTTCCTGCAGAAGCTGCCCAAGCTGGACAAGGCCGGCTACCAGGCGTTGGTAGCCAGCAGTGATGGCCATTCACACGGTGGCGGTGAGACCGGCGGGCACTCGCATGGCGAGGAAGCGGGTGCAGATCACCATGGCGGCGGTGATAGCGAAGAGATGGGTGATGGCCATGGCCATGGCCAGGGGCATGAAGCAGGTGGCATGGGCATGGACATGAGCAAGCCTAAGGAAGGCACCACGCATGTGCATGCCGACGGCAAGACGCACGTGCATGCGGCCGAGCCGGCAAAGCAACCTGCGCAGGCCAAGTCCGAGGGCGAGCACGATCAGCACGGCTCCATGCCAGCCAAACCAGCCGAGCCAGCTCCCAAGGCCGATGACGGCCACGATCACCAGCATTGATCCCTTCATGGAGCTGCCCCGGCTCCACGCCCGAGCGCCTCGGCGCTCGGGCATCTCTTAAGGAAGCATGATGAACACTTCACGCAGCTGTCTCTTTCTGCTGGCCACGGCCTTGTCGCTGACCGCATGCGCGCGCCCCGAATCGGCTGTCAATTCAGAGGCGGCATCGGACGCCCAATCTCCGACATCGGCGGCTGCGCAGCAGGTCACTCAACCGCAGCGTCCGTTGCCGTTGGTCAAAGTACATAAGAGTGCGACCTGCGGTTGCTGCCAACTGTGGGTGGAGCATCTGGAGAAAGCAGGTTTTACGGTTGAGGTGCACAACAGCGAAGACCTCAACCCGATCAAGGCGCGCTTGGGCGTTCCCTATGGACGCGGCTCGTGCCATACCGCCGAGATCGATGGCTACATCGTCGAAGGTCATGTGCCGGTGCAGGACATCCTGCGCCTGCTGCGTGAGCGCCCGGTAGGCCGTGGATTGGTGCTACCGGGGATGCCTGCCGGTTCTCCTGGCATGGAGATGCCCGACGGACGCGTTCAACCCTATACGGTGGAGTTCGTACTGCCCGATGGCACCACGCAGCCTTACGTCCTGCACGGTCAACGCAGCTGACAGTTTGCTCGCGATCCCTTCTTCCAGACCAGAGTGATCCATGTCCCCTCATTCCCACGATGAAGCCGGCAAGGCGATGCCGCAGGGTGCCAGCGATGGTCCAGACTCGGTGCGTGATCCGGTATGCGGTATGCAGGTCTCCGCGGCTAGAACGCCGTACCACGCCCTGCATGGCGGAACGAAGTATCACTTCTGCTCAGCCAAATGCCGAGAGCGGTTCATCACCAATCCCGTCCGCTCTACGGACGATGCTCCCCAGCAAGTTGAAGTGACCGCCCCAGCAGCGGTGGTCCAACCCAGCGGTACCCACGCCACGGTCTACACCTGCCCGATGCATCCGCAGATTCGTCAGCCAGGTCCCGGCACCTGTCCGATCTGCGGCATGGCGCTGGAGCCGGAGATGCCCTCGCTGGAGGGGGACGACAATCCGGAGTTACGCGATTTCACCCGAAGGTTCTGGTGGACATTGCCCTTGACCTTGATCGTCCTAGTCTTGGCCATGCTGGGACACCGTCTGCCCGGCTTGTCCACGCAGGCGCGCACCTGGATTGAGCTCGTGCTGAGCGCTCCAGTGGTGCTCTGGGCGGGGTGGCCATTCTTTGAACGCTGCCTGCAGTCCATCGGCAATCGCAGCCCCAACATGTGGACGCTGATCGGCATCGGCGTGGCCGCCGCGTTTGGCTACAGCGTGGTGGCCACCGTGGCACCGGGCCTGTTTCCGGACTCTTTCCGCGAGCATGGACGGGTAGGGGTCTACTTCGAGGCGGCAGCGGTCATCGTCTCGCTCACCCTGCTCGGACAACTGCTGGAACTGCGGGCGCGTTCCAAAACCTCGGCGGCCATCAAGTCCCTGCTGGGATTGGCGCCCAAGACGGCTCGCCGCGTCAAACCCGATGGTGGCGAAGAGGACGTTGCGCTGGATCACGTGCACGTGGGTGATCTGCTTCGCGTACGACCGGGCGAGAAGGTGCCGGTCGATGGGGAAGTCATCGAAGGCCGCACCAGTGTTGATGAGTCGATGCTGACCGGTGAACCCATTCCGGTGGAGAAGGCTGTCGGTGATCACGTTATAGGCGCCACGCTCAACGGGACGGGCGCCTTGGTCATCCGGGCGGACAAAGTGGGATCCGGGACGGTACTGGCGCAGATTGTGCAGTTGGTAGCCCAAGCCCAGCGCTCCCGCGCGCCGATGCAGCGTATGGCGGACAAGGTGGCGTACTGGTTTGTCCTGGCCGTGCTGGCCACGGCGGTGCTCACGTTCTTCGGATGGGGCCTGTTTGGACCCGAACCGTCCTGGACCTTTGCCGTCCTCAATGCCGTATCGGTTCTGATCATTGCGTGCCCGTGCGCCCTAGGTTTGGCTACCCCCATGTCGATCATGGTCGCCACCGGCCGCGCTGCACAGGTCGGGGTCCTGTTCCGCGATGCTCAGGCGATCGAACAGCTACGTCTGATCGACACGTTGATCGTGGACAAGACCGGTACGTTGACCGAGGGGCGTCCAGCCTTTCGCGACACGCTCTCCTACGCCGGCTTCGATGCCGATCAGATCCTCAGCTTGGCTGGCAGCTTGGAGCAGGGCAGTGAGCATCCCTTGGCCGAGGCCATCGTGGCTGAAGCCCAGCGACGTGGCTTGAACCTGGTGGCCGCCCAAGATTTCGATTCGCTCACCGGTCAAGGCGTTCGCGGGCGCGTGTCCGATCAGGATGTTGTGCTTGGCAACCAAAGCTTGATGGCATCGATAGGGGCTGATGTTGCGCCCTTGCAGAGCAGCGCTGAGCGTCTGCGCAAGGAAGGCGCCAGCGTGATGTTCCTGGCGGTCAATGGACGATTGGCCGGTGCCATTGCGGTAGCAGATCCCATCAAAACCACGACCTTGCCTGCCTTGAACCTGCTACGTGCCGATGGCCTGCACGTGGTGATGGCCTCCGGTGACGCACAGGCGACGGCCGAGGCCGTGGGGCGCACGCTGGGCATCGACGATGTGCGTGGCGGCGTCAAACCTCAGGACAAGGCCGAACTGGTCCAGCAACTCAAAGCCCAAGGGCGTCGTGTGGCCATGGCCGGCGATGGCATCAACGATGCGCCGGCCCTGGCGGCAGCCGATGTGGGCATCGCGATGGGGACGGGCACGGATGTGGCCATGTCCAGCGCCCAGCTCACCCTGGTCAAGGGTGATTTGAGGCGCATCGTGCAAGCCCGTGCCATCTCGTCTTCGACAGTGGCCAACATGAAGCAGAACCTGGGCTTCGCCTTCGTCTACAACGCCATCGGCGTGCCCATCGCCGCCGGCCTGCTGTACCCCAGCTTCGGCCTTTTGCTCAGTCCGATGATGGCGGCCCTGGCCATGAGCCTGAGCTCGGTTTCGGTGGTCACCAATGCCTTGCGTTTGTCCGGCTCCACCGTTGTTGCCACCTCTCACCCTGACCGCGCCGATGAGCCTGCGCGCGGCCATTCCTGTCACTGATGGCTCATATCCCACAAGGAGTACTGCAATGAAGCGTTATGCCTCCCTCTCGATGATGGCCCTGTTCCTGATGGCCGGCGCGGCCTTCGCCGGTGGCCAGACCACCACGCCCACCACCGACCACGGCCAGCACAAGCCGATGGATCATAAGAAGCAGGAGCATGGTCAGCACAAGCCGGCCGCGGCCGATGCCGACTTCACTAAGCTCGATGCCAACAAGGACGGCTCGTTGTCCAAGGAAGAGCTGGCCAAGCACAAGCTGGCACCCCACTTTGGCATGCTCGATAGCAACAAGGACGGCAAGCTGAGCCCGCAGGAATTCGCTGCCGGCAAGGGCATGTAAGTGTTGTCGGCCTGGGAGCCGCATCAGCGGCTCCCAGGTTCTTCTGCCGTTCTGCCATTCCCACGGAGATTGTTATGACCTCTTCGCACGGTACGCACGAAAACGCGCACGACCCGCAGTCCCGGCACGCAAAGCCGCACGCCTCGCACCCACCTGCCCACCAGGCCCAGCAAGGGCATCAAGGCCACTATGGCCGCCTGTTGTTGATGATGGGCCTGTCTTTCGTGGCCATGTACGCCTTGATGTACGCCATGGTCGATCAGTGGGCCAACGTCTATAACAACGTCAACCAGTTCTACATGGCGGGCCTGATGGCCGCTCCCATGCTGCTGATCGAGCTGTGGCTCATGTCCAGCATGTACCCCGATCGTCGACGCAATCTGATTCTGGCTGCTCTGACGCTCGCGTTCATGCTGTTCTGCTGGTGGGGAATTCGCACGCAAGCAGCGGTCACTGACAAGCAGTTCATCCGTTCGATGATTCCCCACCACGCTGGCGCCATCCTGATGTGCGAGGAGAATCGCCTGAAGGACCCTGAGTTGGTGAAGCTCTGCCAAGACATCATCACCTCGCAGACACAGGAGATCGCGCAGATGAAGCAACTGTTGGCTGAGCGCTCCCGCTAGCTCACTGCCTTTTGCCAGCCGGTATCACCCCATTGAGCGTGCGCACTGACCATGCGGTGGATCAAACGCGCGGCCACACGTGCGGTGGCCTGATCCGGATCCAAGGGCGGACACAGTTCCGCCACGTCGACCACACGTACCTTGCCCGAGGCCATGACCAGATCCAGCAGGGCTTCCAGGACCTCCAGACTCACTCCGCGTGGGTTGGGGGCACTCACGCCCGGGGCCACAGCCTGCGGCAGCACGTCCAGGCACAGCGTCAGGTAGATCACGTCAACCGCCTCACACCACGCACGCAGCACCTCAGCCTGTGCCAGCCAGTTCCAGGTGCACAGCACGTCATCGGTGAGGTAATGGGCGCCTTCGCGCTCGGCCGTGGCGAATAGACGCGGTGTGTTGCCGGATCGACTTACACCAATGCAGTGATACTGCAGCGGGGAGCCACTGCTGCGGGCATGCTCCAGTGCCTGCAGGAAGGGCGTGCCCGAGCTCGCACTGCCTTGCTCACGCAGATCAAAGTGTGCATCGAAGTTGAAGATGCCGATGCGAGCGTTGGATGCGCCCAGGTGACCCCGCAGTGCGGCGTAGCTGGCATAGCCGATCTCGTGCCCGCCGCCCAGACCAATCACCCAATGTCCCTGATCCAGCAGTTGCTGCGCTCGATGGGAGTAGTGGGCCTGCGCCAACTCCAATGCCTGATCCGCGCAGGTGATGTCGCCCGCATCGTAGAGCGGAGCACAGTGGAGCACGGGCAGGTTGGCCAAGGCGTTGCGAAGTGCACCGGGTCCTTGTGCGGCGCCCAGTCGGCCGCTGTTACGACGAATCCCTTCATCGCTGGCAAATCCCAGCAGAGCAATGCCGGGCGCCTCAGGCTGCGGGTCCAAGACCACCCTTTGGTGCCAGCGTTGCGTATCGGCGGTGGCCGGCAGGTCCACGCGTCCGTGCCACGCCAGATTCACGCGCGCAGATCCTGCAGCGGCCAGTCCAGGAACGCGCGCAAACCGCCCCGCTCGATCAAGGCTTCCATCGCCTGCATTTCCGGGGCCAGATAGCGATCCTCATCGTAGCGGGGGACCTCGCTACGCACCTGTGCATGCACTGCCTCCAATGCCTGCGAAGACGCCAGCGGCCGCCTGAACTCAATGCCTTGGCAGGCGGCGAGCAGCTCGATGGCCACGATCCGGCGCACGTTGTCGGCTACCTCGCGCGACTTGCGCGCGGCGAAGGTGGCCATGCTGACGTGATCCTCCTGATTGGCCGAGGTGGGCAGGGAGTCCACGCTGGCCGGGTGGGAGAGGGTCTTGTTCTCGCTGGCCAGGGCGGCCGCGGTCACGTGCGCGATCATGAAGCCGGAGTTCACGCCCGGATTGGCGACCAGGAAGGCGGGCAAGCCGGAGATCGTGGCATCGATGAGTAGGGCGATGCGCCGTTCCGACAGTGCGCCAATCTCGGACACCGCCATCGTCAGCTGGTCCGCGGCAAAGGCCACCGGCTCGGCGTGGAAGTTGCCGCCGGAGATCACCTCGCCGGTGTCGGTGAATACCAGCGGATTGTCGGAGACTGCATTGGCTTCGGTCAGCAGCACGTGGGCGGCGTGCTGCATGACATCGCGCACCGCGCCCATGACCTGAGGCTGACACCGAAGGCTGTAAGGGTCTTGCACGCGGGTGTCGTTGTGAAGGTGCGATTGGCGAATGGCACTGCCGGCCAGCAGCCGCTGGTAGTGCGCAGCCACTGCTATCTGGCCCGGCTGGCCACGCACGGCGTGGATGCGCGGATCGAACGGAGCATCGGAGCCGCATGCCGCATCCACGCTCATCGCGCCGGTTAGCACGGCGGCTGCATAGACTTGTTCGGCAGCAAACAGCGCCATCAGCGCAATACCCGTGGACACTTGGGTACCGTTGAGCAGCGCCAGCCCTTCCTTGGCGGCCAGTCGGATGGGAGCGATCCCGGCGTCTTGCAGCGCTTGGCTGGCCGACATGATCTGCCCGTCGACGCGTACCTGGCCTTCGCCCATGGCCGCCAAGGTCAGATGCGCCAAGGGGGCCAGATCACCGGATGCACCGACCGAACCCTGGGCGGGGATACAGGGCCAGATCCCGGCGTTGTAGACCGCGATCAGGGTGGTCAGCGTCTGCTCGCGCACACCCGAGTAGCCCCGCGCCAGGGAAGCGATCTTGGTGGCGAAGATCAGGCGCACGCAGGCATCGTCGAGCAATGGCCCCATGCCCACGGCGTGCGAACGTACCAGGTTGGTTTGCAACTGTTCCAGTTGCTCGCGTGGGATGTGGACTTTGGCCAGTTTGCCGAAGCCGGTGTTGATGCCATAGGCCGGCTCGCCGGCGGCCACGATGGCCTGCACGGCCTGCGAAGAGGCGCGGACGTTGTCCCAGCAATCTGCGTCCAGGGCGATGGGATCAGTCCCTTGCGCGATCTGCCGCAGCTGGGCCAACGTCAGCTGGCCCGGTGTCAGGGTAAGCATGCGATTCACTCCAGAATGGCCGGCAGGGTCAGGCCATGCTCACGGGCACAGGCCAGTGCCTGCTCGTAACCCGCATCGGCGTGGCGCATCACGCCCGTGGCTGGGTCGTTCCACAGCACACGCGCCAGCCGGCGATCGGCTTGCTCGGTGCCATCGCACACGATGACCACGCCCGAGTGTTGCGAGAAGCCCATCCCGACGCCGCCGCCATGATGCAGGCTCACCCAGGTCGCACCGCCACTGGTGGCCAGCAGCGCGTTGAGCAGCGGCCAGTCCGAGACCGCATCGGAGCCATCGCGCATGCCTTCGGTTTCACGGTTGGGGCTGGCTACTGAGCCGCAGTCCAGGTGATCGCGTCCGATAACAATCGGTGCTTTGAGCTCGCCATTGCGCACCATTTCGTTGAAGGCCAGCGCGGCCTTGTGGCGCTCGCCCAAGCCCAACCAGCAGATCCGTGCGGGCAGACCTTGGAAGGCAATGCGCTCGCGGGCCTGGTCCAGCCAGTGGTGAAGATGCGTGTTGTCAGGAAACAGTTCTTTGACCTTGGCATCGGTCTTGTAGATGTCTTCTGGATCCCCGCTCAGGGCCACCCATCGGAACGGGCCCATGCCGCGGCAGAACAGCGGACGGATACAGGCGGGCACGAAGCCGGGGAAGGCAAAGGCGTTGTCCACGCCCTGATCCAGCGCCACCTGGCGGATGTTGTTGCCGTAATCGATCGTCGGCACGCCCATGGCGTGGAAATCGAGCATCGCGCGCACATGCGTGGCACACGAGGCCGCAGCAGCCTGCGCCAGCTCGCGTCGCTGACCATCGTCACCGCCGCGCGCCTGTTCCCACTGTGAGAGGGTCCATCCGGCGGGCAGATAGCCATTGATCAGGTCATGCGCTGAGGTCTGATCGGTCACGGCGTGAGGGCGGGAACCTCCATTGCGCGCGCGCGCGACGAACTGCGGCAACAGTTCGGCCGCATTACCCAGCAAGCCCACCGATACCGGCGTCGGGCTGTGTTCGATGATCTGCAAGGCTTCATCGATGGAGTAGGCCTTGTGATCGACATAGCGGGTGCGGATACGAAAATCGATCCGAGACTCCTGGCACTCGATCACGATGCTGCTGGCCCCGGCTAAGGTCGCCGCCAACGCCTGCGCGCCCCCCATACCGCCCAAGCCGGCGGTGAGGATCCACTTGTTCTGCCAGTTACCACCATAGTGCTGGCGACCCAGCTCAACGAACGTCTCGTAGGTCCCCTGCACGATGCCCTGGCTACCGATGTAGATCCAACTGCCGGCGGTCATCTGCCCGTACATCATCAAGCCCTTCTTATCGAGCTCGTTGAAATGCTCCCAGGTCGCCCAATGAGGCACCAGGTTGGAGTTGGCGATCAGTACGCGCGGTGCATCCGGATGCGTGCGGAACACGCCTACCGGTTTTCCCGATTGCACCAACAAGGATTCATCGTCCTCTAGCGCCTGCAACGTGGCCAGGATGCGATCAAAACTTTTCCAGTCACGCGCGGCACGACCGATTCCACCGTAGACCACCAGATCTTCCGGGTGCTCGGCCACGTCGGGATCCAGGTTGTTCTGGATCATGCGGTAGGCCGCTTCAGTCAGCCAGCTCTTGCAGTGCAACTGGGTGCCGATCGGAGCGCGAACGGTGCGCGTAGGGGAAGCGGAGCGTTCCAAGGTATCCATCAAATCCTCAAGGGGTCAGGGGGGCGCCAACCTGGAAGGTGCCCACAAAGCGGTAACGAGATGCCGGGTGAATCAACCGCACAAAGCTGGCCACCTGTCCGCGCGACCACGTACGTCGGGTCAGCACCAGCAACGGATCGCCTTCGTTGATCTTCAGTTGCGCGGCCAGACGCTTGCTTGCCGTCTCGGCTTCGATCACATGTTCGGCGCGCTCCAGCGGCGCAACACGCATCAGGTACTGGTGCGGAATCTCGGTGTGGAAATCGATGTCCAGGTAATCCGGCGCCACGCTGGGTTGCACGAAGCGATCCTCCAACTGCACCGGCTTGTCATCGCTGTGGTGGAGCAGGCGACTGTGGAACAGCTCCGTACCGGGTGTCAGGCCGAAGTTGGTCGTCACACTGGAGCGCGCCTCGACCGTCTCGCAGATCAGCACTTGGACCGAGTGTGTCTGGCCGCGTGACTGAATCTCTTCGCGAATACTGCGCACCTCGAACATCGCCGATTCGGCCTTGGGGCCGGCGACGAACGTGCCGACGCCTTGCACCCGGGTCAGTACGCCGGCATCGGTCAACTCGCGCAGCGCTCGATTCACTGTCATGCGAGACAAGCCAAACTTGGCCGTCAGTTCGTTCTCGCTGGGGACGCGACTGCGCGCGGGCCAGTCGCCGTTGGTGATGTGACGCAGGATGAAGTGCTTGAGCTTCTGGTAGTGCGGCTTGGGTTCGTCCATGGCCCAAGCATTACATGTCTATACAACCAGTCCAACCACTTTCGATGCTGTGCTGCACAAGCAGTTGACACTAAGAATTTCCTCGTGTTATTGCTGTGGTATAGACAACCTGCGGGTTCGCCACACGCTCATGCCGTCGCTTCGCGTGCTACTGCGTATGTTCCTGATCCTCGTGCTCTGCGCGGATGGGATCCTTAGCGCGCAGGCCACTACGCGGATGGCCGTGCGACACATTCCTCCCCCAGGCGCGGTGAATGGCACCCACTCGGTGCATGGCGGCGCGCGTGTCAATGAACGCGCCAAGATTAGTAACGATTGCAACAAAATTCTTCCCGGCGGCAAGCAAGCCGGGCAGGGTGATCAGAACGATCATCAGTGCGACTGCAGCACCACCTCCTGCGACTGCAGCTGTGTGCTCACCTTTTTCGCCGGGCGTGTGCCGGTCATCTTTGCCGCCCGGCACGCCCTGACGAGCACCTACCTACCTACGCCCGAGTTGCCGCCGCTGCGACGACAGGTATCCCGGCTGTTCCGACCTCCCATCGGCTAATGCTGCTTGGTCGCCATTGATTGGCGACGTCTACGCACGCCCTGATGTCGCATAGGCCCCCACGTCTGGGGCACCAGGGTCATACGCATGCATTGCCCTTCGGGGGAGAGAGAACCCATGTACTTCAAGCGCAATCCTTTGGCGGTATCCGTCGGTGCCCTTTTGTGCGCCGGTTTTTCCACGGTGGCTCTGGCTCAGCAGGCTGAACAGGGAGCCACGAGCGAGTCGGCCAAGACGCTGGACACCGTCCAGGTCACCGGCAGCCATATCAAACGACTGCAGCTCTCCGGTGTTGGTCCGGTCAGCGTGGTTGATGCCGAAGCCATCGGGCGCTCCGGCGCCACTTCGGTGGAGACGCTGCTGCAGCGCCTGCCGGCCTCGGCCGGTTTTGCCGGCAGCCAGTCCAATGCCTACTGGGCCGAGAACGGCTACGGCACTACTCAGGTCAATCTGCGCGGCCTGGGCATCAACCGCACGTTGGTTCTGCTCAATGGTCGTCGTGTGGTCAATGGTGGCACCGGTGCCAACAGCTCGGTTGACCTGAACATCATCCCGGTAGCGCTGATCGAGCGGATCGAGGTCCTCAAGGACGGCGCCTCAGCCATCTACGGTGCCGATGCCGTGGCGGGCGTGGTGAACATCATCACCAAGAAGAACTACGACGGTGCCGAGGCGGCGGTGCGGTACGGACAGACCTTCGAAAGTGATGGCGAAGAAAAGTCGTTCGATTTCGCCTGGGGCATTACGTCAGACCGCGGCTCGTTGATGGCCGGCATCAACTACTCGGAGACCGGCACGGTCAACATGGCCTCACGCGCACCGTGCGGCTTGGGTGAGGTCGACGGGCAACTCGAATGTGTGGGCAGCTCGGCCACCATCGGTGGTCGCGCATTGCTAGCCGACGGCTCGCGCGTGAACTTCAATCAGGATCCCAATGGTGACGGGGATTTCTATGAACCGTATTCGGCAGCCAAACATAACTACAACGGCAATCCCTATCTCAATGCCGTCAATCCGATCAAGCGTTTGAGCTTCAGCCTATTCGGCGACAGCACGGTGAATGAAACCACGCGCGTGTTCACCGAGTTGATGTTCACCAACCGCCAGTCCGACCAGTTGGCCACGCCCGGCAGCTTGGGTGTCTATCGCCCGATCAACATTGCGGCCAGTCACCCGACCAATCCGACCGGACAGGACCTGCTGCTGCAGCGCCGCCGTCTGGAAGAGGCCGGTCCGCGCGAGTTCTTCCAGGAGACCAATACCTTCCGCGTGGTCGCGGGCATCGAAGGCCAACTCGGCATGAACTGGGACTGGTCGGCCGCGCTGAACTGGGGCCGCAACACCGGTGTGGATGGCTCGACCAATGTGGCCAATCTGGACCGGGTGGATGACACGCTCAACACCGCGCTGTGCAGCAACACCCCCGGTGCCGCGATTCCGTGCGGTGACTACCTCGGCTACGGCGATCTGACCCCCGAGGTCCTCAACTACATCCTTTTCAGGACGCGCGACAACGGCGGCAACGACCAGAAGAGCTTCACGGCCAACATCAGCGGCCAGCTCTTCGAGATGCCGGCCGGCTGGGTGGGCTTTGCCTCGGGCATCGAGGTCCGCAAGGAGCGTGGTTGGCGTGATCCCGATCCGCTGACGGTGCTGGGCATTGCCAACACGAATCAACAGGATCCGATCGCCGGTGAGTACACGGCCAAGGAAGCCTTCGCCGAGTTTGCCGTGCCGCTGCTGCAGGACAGCGTGATCGCCGAGAGCCTGACGCTCAATGCCGCCGTGCGCTACTCCGACTACGACCTGTTCGGGGAAGACGTGAACTACAAGGTAGGCCTGGATTGGCAGATCGTGCCGTCCTTGAAAGTGCGCGCCAACTACGCCACGGCTTTCCGCATCCCCAACATCCCCGAGTTGTTTGGCGGCGTGGCCGAAGGCAACCTGACCACGACCGATCCCTGTAGCGGCTGGAGTAGCTTGCCGGCTGATTCGGTAGTGCGTCAAAACTGCCAGTCGTACGGTGTGCCGGCAGGTTACGTGCAGCCGGGCAACACGATCCTCACCACCTCTGGCGGCAATCCTAACCTGGAGCCGGAAGATGCCAAGTCCCTGACCGTGGGTGCGGTCTGGACCCCGAGCTTCCTGCCGGGACTGACGCTGACGGTGGACTACTTCAACATCAAGATCGACAACGCCATCCAGCGCATCGATGGCTCAACCAAGCTGTCGATCTGCTACAACACCCCGGGCTTGGCGCATCCGTTCTGCGGCAATGACAACTTCACCCGCAACCCGATCACCGGTGAAGTGGACTTCCTGTCGTCCCAGCCGGTCAATGCCGCCAATGAGCGGGTACGGGGCATCGACCTGGGCGGTCTGTACGAGTTCGCGGTCGCTGGGTTCGATTCGACTCTGAGTGTGGATGTGTCCTACCTGGACCAGTACGACGTGCGGCCGTTCCCGGGCGCGGAGGTGATCGAGTACGCCGGCAAGATCACCGGTGGCCGTGGCAGCTTCACTCACTGGCGCGCCTTGACCTCGCTGACGATGGAGCGCGAAGCCTGGTCCGGCTCATACAGCTTGCAGTACATCGGCAAGGCGGATGACATCAACGCCAGCCCCGGCGACATTGGCGATCATGCCCCCAGCGTGACCTACCACAATGTCCAGCTCAAGTACGCACCGAACAAGACCTTCGATGTGTCCTTCGGCATCGACAACCTGTACGACAAGAAAGCCCCGTTCATCCAGAGCTACACCGACGCCAATACCGACACGATGACGTATGACCTGCTGGGTCGTCGTTGGTATGCACGCGTGGGTTACCACTGGTAAGGCCCGCTTCACCTGTCCCCGTCCGTGTGACGGGGGCAGGTGTCGTCTTCCTGTCGAACGAGATCACTATGAAATCGGCTTTCTGGGCGCGTAAGGCCCACAAATGGATTGGCCTGATCATCGGCGTGCAAGCGCTGCTGTGGATGATCAGCGGCGTTTACATGACGGTCATTTCCCTGGACATCATCCATGGCGATCACCTGGCCCATGCGCATCAGCAACCGCTGGTAGCACCCACACACTTGTCAGGTGAGGAACTGCAACGCCGCTACCCGGGCATGACCCAGGTCAAGCTCAAGCGCCTGCTAGAGCGGGATGTCTATGAGATCCATGCCCGCGATCAGGTGTACTTGCTGGACGCCACGACGGGGGAGGTGCTCTCCCCAGGTGATCAGCAGATGGCGATCGCCTTGGCAAAAGATGT
Source organism: Pseudoxanthomonas mexicana (assembly GCF_001556105.1). Taxonomy (GTDB): domain Bacteria; phylum Pseudomonadota; class Gammaproteobacteria; order Xanthomonadales; family Xanthomonadaceae; genus Pseudoxanthomonas_A; species Pseudoxanthomonas_A mexicana_A. Next base: position 37,703 of record NZ_LSIF01000002.1, read on the forward strand.
CTATCAAGGCCAGGCACCCGTAGCTCGGGTCGAGTGGGTTACCCAGGCGCCGCAAGAAGTGGCCACCCGCCCGGTTCCCATGTGGGCGGTGCACTACGCCGATGCCGGTGAAACCACCCTGTATTTCTCGCCCTACAGCGGCGAGTTACTGGCGCGGCGGCACAGCCTGTGGCGCTGGTTCGATTTCCTGTGGATGTTCCACATCATGGACTACGAGGCCCGTTCGGACGTCAACAACACCTTGTTGCGCGTGGCCTCGGCGGTTGGCTTGGTGTTCGTGCTCAGTGGTGCTTGGTTGCTGTTCTACAGCTTTCGCAGGAGGGCCGCAGCATGACGCCCTGGATGAGAACGCTGCACAAATGGGTCGGCTTGATCATCGGCCTGCAGTTGCTGCTTTGGATGGCCAGTGGCGTGATGATGAGCTGGCTGGACCACGAGCAGGTACAGGGCCATGAGTTCCAGGCCCACGAGCATGCGGCCCATGAGTGGCCTGCCAATGCCCGCTCGCCGGCCAGCTTTCTGGGTGGCAACAAGAAAATCAGCCGCGTGAGTTCGGGCTGGCTGTTGGACACGCCGGTGTACCAATTGGCCGATGCGCAAGGTATCACCTTGGCCAACGCCGTTACGGGCCAGCCGATCTCCTTGGATTCGGCCTGGGCCACGCGCCTGGCCCAAGCTTCCTACACCGGACCTGGGACCCTGAAAGCGCCGCGCCTGTTGGAGTGGAGTGGTGAGGTGCGCGATCACGAAGGGCGGCTGTGGCGCGTGGATACCGACGATGGTCAGGACACCACGGTGTACCTGTCTGCCCAGACGGGCGAAGTGCTCTACCACCGCAACAAGACCTGGCGTCTGTTCGATGTGTTCTGGATGTTGCACATCATGGACTACACCGGGCGCAAGAACTTCAACAACCCGCTGGTGGTCACGGCCGCAATCGGCGGTCTGTGGTTGGCCCTGACCGGCATCTGGCTGCTGTTTGCCAGCTTCCATTGGAGCGAGTTCGTGCCGCGCCGCTGGCGTCCGGCCCGCGAGTTGTCGGTATTCGGTCCGGATGGGACACGGCTGCGCACCGTACGAGCGTCGGCAGGCGACAACGTCTACGTCTCGCTGGCACGCGAGGGCGTGCAACTGCCTTCCAACTGTGGAGGAGGGCAGAGCTGTGGTCTGTGCGAGGTGCGCTTCCGCGGCGTGGCGCCCAAAGCTACCGCGGCCGATCGCGCCCACTTGGGTGCCAGCAAGGTCAAGATGGGCTATCGCCTGGCCTGCAACTTGGCCGTGACGGAAGATACCGATGTCGAGGTGGCTGGCGGGGCCAGCCTGTGGACCGAGTATGGCGCCACCGTGGAACAGGTCACGGCGGTGACGCCTTTCCTGCGCGAGATCGTGCTCAAGCCCGACGAGGCCCCCGGTCCTGAATATCAACCTGGCGCTTATTTGCAGGTGCATGTGCCCAACTACGAGGTACCGGTGAACAAGCTCGTGCGGCCCGAGCACCACCATCAGGAGTGGGCGGGCGTGGACCTGCCCGAGAAGTTGGTCAACCGCGAACCGGTCCGTCGGGCGTATTCGCTTGCTTTGCCTGTCGATCAGGCACAGGGGCGACTGACCTTGCTGGCCCGCTTCAGTCCTGGACGATCGGACAAGAAACGCCATCCTCCTGGCAGGGGCTCGACCTACCTGTATACGCTCTCGCCCGGGGATCGGGTCTGCTTCAGCGGCCCCTTCGGCGACTTTGCGCTCAAGCCTCACGGACGGGAGAAAGTGTTCATCGGCGGCGGCGCTGGCATGGCCCCGCTGCGCGCGATGATTCGGACGCTGTTGGCGGGGCAGGGCGTTGAGCGGATCCACTTCTGGTATGGGGCGCGCAGTCTCAAGGAAGCGCCCTACATCGAGGAGATGGAGCGCCTGGCCCAACAGCACGACAACTTCAGCTGGCACTTGGTGCTGTCGGATGAAGCGCAGAACGACGATGCGCTATTGCGGGGCCTGGTGCATGAGGTAGCGCATGACCGCCTGCTCAAGGCTCATCAGGCTTTGGCCGATTGCGAGTTCTACCTGTGCGGACCGCCAGCCATGCTTAAGGCCACACGCGAGCTGCTGACTCGGCTGGGTGTACCCGACAGCCAGGTGGCCTTCGACGACTTCAAGATCTGAGGCAGTCCCGCCGGCCGAACGTGCCGGCGGGGTGAGGCGTACCGGATTTTTCCCATGCACTCGTCCCAGTGATTGGACGTGCTTGAGCCTGCCTGATGAATCAGCGAGTACCCCGGTGACCACGGCGCTGGATGAGTGGTTCATATCCCATGTCCTGCCCCTGGAAGGCTTGATCCATGCCTTCCTGCGCCGGCATGGACATGAGGACAGCGAGATTCCTGATCTTAGGCAGGAGGCTTACGCACGCATCTATGAAGCCGCGCGACGGGGCTTGCCCGCGCAGACCAAGCCCTTTGTCATGACCACCGTACGTAACCTGCTCATCGATCGTATTCGCCGCTCTCGCATCGTATCTATTGAAGCGATGGCCGATGTGGAGCAGGCGGTCATGCAAAGCGATGAGGTCACGCCGGAGCGACACTTAGGCGCTCGTGATGAACTGCGCCGCTTGCAGCAAGGCTTGCAGAAACTGCCCCACAAATGTCGACAGATCGTGGAACTTCGCAAGATCTACGGCCTATCCCAGCGCGAAGTGGCCGGACGGTTAGGGATCGCCGAAGATACGGTGGAGCGTCAGACCCTGTTGGGCATGCGGGCCTTGGCCGACTTCATGCTCGGCGGTACCGGCAAGATTCAGCGTCCGTCACGGCGCTTCAACAAGGAACGTTCGCAGCCATGAGCCCACACAAGGACATCGAACAGGTCGCGGCGCAATGGATCAACCGTGCCGAGTCCCCGCAATGGACTGCACAGGACCAGATGCAGCTGCAAGCCTGGCTGGAACAGGACACCGCCCATCGTGTGGCCTGGCTTCGTTTGAAGTCGGTGTGGACGCGCGCAGACCGGTTGGCGGCGGTACGCGCCGTGCAGCCGCCACGCATACACCGTTGGCGAGAGCCGATGCGCTGGGCCATTGCCGCCAGTGTTGCCATGCTGGCGGTGCTGTTCACCCTCACGGGGTGGGGCCCTGGCACGCGCTACAGCACCGAGGTTGGCGGCCGGGAGGTGATCGCCCTGTCGGACGGTTCCCGCCTGGAGCTCAACACGCACACGCAGCTGCGCGCGCAGGTGGACCCCTCGCTGCGCCACGTGTGGCTGGACAAGGGCGAGGCATTTTTTGATGTGAAGCCCGATCCCGCGCACCCGTTCGTCATCCACGCCGGCGAGCATCGTGTCGTGGTATTGGGAACAAAGTTCTCGGTCAGGCAGGAACGCGAACGCCTGGAAGTGGCCGTGCTGGAAGGCAAGGTGCGCGTTGAGCCGCTGGTGGCCAAACCGGGACGGCCGCCGGTGATCGTGCAGGGCGGGGGGCTGCTGTATAGCAAGCCGGCGGGCACGCTGGTGGCGGTCAACGCCCAGGACAAGGTGCGCCGGTCCTTGAGCTGGCGCCATGGCACCCTGGAGTTCGATCAAACCACGTTGGCGGATGTGGCGGCCCAGTTCAATCGCTACAACGATAAGCAGTTGGTACTGATGGATCCGGAAACGGCCCACATGCGTGTGGGCGGCAGTTTCGATGCCACAGGTGTGGATGCCTTCGCACGTCTGCTGGCCACCGGCTTCAACCTGCGCGTGGAGACGCAGGGTGATCAGATTCGCGTGTCCCAACCGCACTGAGACGCCAGCAGACATCAATCTGAAATATTTCATACCGGAAGCGTGCCGTCCTCTCGTCACAGATATCAGGCCGATTCGCGCCGACCTGGGGAAAATGCATGGCACGTACGAAAGTGGCGAGGACAGCGTTGGCTGTCATGTGTGGTCTGGTCATCGCGGCCTCCGCCGCTGCACAAACGAGCAGTTTTGATATTCCAGAAGGGGATCTGAAAGTCGCGCTGGAAGCCTATGCCCGGCAATCGGGTGTTCGTCTGGTCTACTTGAGCGAAGATGTTCGTGATCGACGCACCGCAGGCGCGCGTGGGGACATGTCCCAGGATGCAGCGCTGAACCGCCTGCTCGCCGGAACCGGACTGACGGTCAAGCGCGATCAAAGCGGCGCGCTGGCGATCGTGCGAGAAGGTGCCAACACGCCGACGCCTACGCGCAACGCACCGACCTCCGGTGTAGGGCAAGCCGGTCCCGATGCCTCCTATAGCGCCTCCCTCTCCGGCGGCGCCGACGCCTCAACGCCGTCGGCCGCTTCACCCACCACCTTTGATGCGGTCCAGGTGACCGGCAGTCACATCAAACGCGCCCAGATGTCTGGAGTGGGCCCCACCACGGTCATTGATGCCGAGACCATCCAGAGCTCCGGTGCCGTCTCGGTCGAGACGCTGCTGCAGCGCTTGCCTGCATCGGCCGGTGCAGCCGGCTCGCAATCCAACAACTTCTGGACGGGTAACGGTAACGGCACCACCCAGATCAACCTGCGTGGCTTGGGCGTCAACCGCACCTTGGTACTGCTCAACGGCCGACGCGTGGTCAACGGTGGTACCGGCGCCAACAATTCGGTGGATCTGAACGTGGTGCCCTTGGCCCTGGTTGATCGCATCGAGATCCTGAAGGACGGCGCATCGGCGATCTACGGCGCCGATGCCGTGGCCGGTGTGGTGAACATCATCACGCGCAAAGAAATGGATGGCGTGGAGCTATCCACCCGCTATGGTCAGACTTTCCAGGGCGATGGCGAGATCGGCTCCTTCAACCTGGCCTTCGGTACCATCGGCGAGCGCAGCTCAATGTCGGGTGCCCTGACCTATGCCGAAAGCGGCACGATCACCATGGCTTCGCGGGCACCGTGTCCGTTGGGTGTGGTGGCCGGCACCCTGCAGTGCGTGGGCAACTCGTCCACCATCGGTGGGCGAGCCCGGCTGGCCGATGGTCGCGTGGTCAACTTCAACCAGGACCCCAACGGGGATCCACGCTCCTACGAGCTCTATGATCCGGCCAAGCACAATTACAACTACAACTTGTTGCTCAATGCGGTCAGCCCGATCAAGCGAGTGGGCTTGAGTGGCTTTGGTCAATTCGACCTGACCGAGAACACCCGTCTGTTCACGGAACTGATGGCGACCAATCGCCAGTCCAATCAGCGCGCTTCGCCCAACACCTTGGGGGTGTATCGCACCATCCGGATCGCCGCCACCAATCCCACCAATCCCACCGGCCAGAACCTGACCCTGGAACGTCGGCGTCTCGAAGAAGCCGGGGCGCGCATCACCGAGCAGGAGGTCGATACGTTCCGCACCGTGCTAGGGCTGGAAGGGCAGTGGGGCGATAACTGGGCATGGAATGTGGCGTTGAACTGGGGGCGCAATTCGGCCACCGACAGCTCGACCAACATTGCCAACCTGGACCGGGTGGAAAACACTCTCAATACCAGCCTGTGCAGCAACACCCCGGGCGCGGCCATTCCTTGCGGCAACTATCTGGGCTACGGCAATCTGACGCCTGAAGTGCTGGACTACATTCTGTTTACCCAGCGTGGCTCGGGTGGCAACAGCCAGCAGGGCTTTAGCGGCACCATTTCCGGCGCCCTGTTCGATCTGCCCGCCGGCAGCGTCGCCTTCGCCTCGGGCGTGGAGTTTCGCAAGGAACGCGGTTGGCTGTATCCGGACCCGCTGGTGGTCAACGGCAGCGCCAACATCGTGCGTCAAGATCCGATCGAAGGCGAGTACTCGGCCAAGGAAGCGTTTGTCGAGTTCGCCGTCCCGCTGTTGCAGGACATTCCGCTGGTGGACTACGCCACCTTGAACCTGGCCGGCCGCTATTCGGACTACGACCTGTTCGGCAGCGACACCAACTACAAGGTGGGGTTGGATTGGCAGGTGGCCGAACCTCTCAAGATCCGTCTCAACTACGCCACGGCTTTTCGCATCCCCAGCATTCCGGAGTTGTTCGGTGGCATCGGCCAAGGCAGCTTGACTACGCTGGATCCGTGCAGCAACTGGAGCACGTTACCGGCCGACTCGGTCATTCGGGCCAACTGCCAAGCCGCGGGCGTGCCGACCAACTTTCGTCAGTTGGGCAACACCATCCTCACCACGACCGGCGGCAATCCCGACCTCAAGCCTGAAGATGCGCGGACCTTCACGGCAGGCTTTGTGTGGACCCCAGGGTTTGCGCCGGGGCTGACGCTCACGGCCGATTACTACCGTATCCGCATCGAGAATGCGATCCGTAGCATTGAAGGCTCGGTCAAGCTGCGTGCGTGCTACACCACACCGAACTTGGCCCATCCGTTCTGCTCACCGGCCAACTTCACCCGTGATTCGGTCACCGGTGAGGTCAACTACCTCTCGTCCCAGCAGGTCAATGCGGCCAGCGAGGAATCCGAAGGTGTTGATATCGGCGTGCTGTATCAGTTCGATGTGGCCGGCTGGCAGGCCAGCGCGAGTCTGGACGCCTCGTATCTGGAGCGTTACGACGTCACTCCCTTCGCCGGTGCCACCACCATTGAGTACGCCGGCAAGATCACCAGCGGCTTGGGTAGCTACACCCAGTGGCGTGGCTTGGGCTCACTGCGCATGGGCAAGAACCGTTGGACTGGCGTCTATTCGGCGCAGTACATCGGCAGTGCGGACGACATCATCGCCGTGCCCGGAACGATCGGCTCGCATGTGTCCAGCGTGGTGTACCACAACCTGCAACTGAGCTACGGCATCAAGAAGAAATGGGACATCTCCGCCGGCGTTGAAAACGTGCTCGATAAGAAGGCGCCGTTCGTGCAGAACAACCCCAACGCCAACACCGACACCATGACGTACGACTTGCTGGGTCGTCGCTGGAATGTCCGCTTTGGTTACCACTGGTAAGCCACGATCCCAAGGAGCTACACATCATGAGAAACACGCAACTATCCGCCGCACTACTGCTGTTCGCGGTGGCCGGCAGCGCCGGCGCGCACGACCTGTTTGTCGCGTTTTCCAAGCCCGGCACCGCAGCGGGCGAGGCGAACACAGTGTTGGTGAACAATGGCACCTTCGATGAAAGTGCAGGTGCAGTCACCCGAGCGCGTCTACAGGACGTTTCGCTGAGTCAGGGCGGCGCTAAGGCTGCACCGGACTTGGCCAGTTGGAAAGAGGTCGGCAAGCAGAGCCAGCTCACCGTGCATCCGGCGGGCGAGGGCACCTATCTGCTGGGGGTCTCGACGATGGCCTCCACCAGCACGCGTACGGCCAGCGAGTTCGGCAAGTACCTGGAGTTGGAAGACTTGCCCGATACCCTGGCCACCTATGATGCGAGCAAGTTTCCCAAAGGGGTCACCTATAGCTATACCAAGCATGCTCGTGCTATTGGACAGGTGGGCACAAAACTGACCGACGATTTCGCTGCCTCGCTGGGCTATCCGCTGGAGATCCGCTTGGCCCGCAATCCTGGAAGCGTGAAGGTCGGCGAACAGCTGTCGTTCCAGGTGCTGCAGCAGGGCACGCCAGTGCCCAACCTACGCGTGTACGTCGGTCATCGTGCTGACGCACCGGTCAAGGGTGGGCACGGTAGCGCTACGCTCCTGCGCACCGATGCCCAAGGCCAAGCCAGTTTCCAGGTGACCACCGCCAAGACCTGGTACATCCACACCAATCACATGGTGCCCTCTACACAAAAGGGTTTGGATTTTGTGTCGGATCGGGCGTCGCTGAGCTTTGAGATTTCCCCGCACGCCGGGCACTGATAAGTAAGCATGTAGGCGGTACTCTCCCCTTTGACGCCAGTCATGACTTCTTCCATGACTGGCGTCTTTTTGTGGGGACTTACCTCAAGTGCTCAGTCTGTCTCTCATTGGTCGCCCCGCGCCGCGCGCAATCCACGTCGCCGCACTAGATAGAACGCTGCGGGAATCACCACCATAGAGAGCACCGGTGCGGTGAGCATGCCACCCAGCATCGGCGCGGCGATACGTTGCATGACCTCCGAGCCGGCACCGGCACCGACGAAAAGCGGAAACAACCCGGCCAGGATGACGGCTACCGTCATCGCCTTCGGGCGCACCCGTTGCACGGCGCCTTCGTAGATAGCCTCTTGCAGGGTAGACACATCTTCCGGCGCACCGCTGGCCAAGCGCTGCTCCCAGGCATGACGCAGGTACAGCAGCATGATGACGCCGAACTCAGCCGCAACGCCGCCCAGGGCGATGAATCCGATCATGCTGGCCACCGAAATCGCATGGCCCAGCCCCCAGATCAACCAGAAACCGCCCACCAACGCCAAGGGCAAGCTGAGCAGGATGATGGATACATCGCTAAGCCGGCGAAACACCATCCAGATGACCAGGAAGATGATCGCCAACGCCGCGGGCACCACCCATTGCAGGCGTGCCAAAGCCCGTTGCAGATACTCGTACTGCCCCGACCACGCCAGACCATAGCCGGCAGGCAAACTCACCTGGGTCTGCACCGCGGCTTGCAGGTCCTGGACCACCGATCCCAAGTCGCGATCGGCCACATCCACGTAGATGTAGCCCACCAACCGGCCGTTATCGCTCTTGAGCATCGGCGGGCCTGGGCTGATTGACAGCTCCGCCACCTGGCTCAAGGTCAGTTGCACACCGCCTGGCGCGATCAGCGGCAGATCCTGCAAGGCCTGCAACGAGTCACGCTGGCCACGGGGGTAGCGCAAGACGATGGGATAGCGTTCGCGCCCCTCGATCGTTTCCCCGATTGGATCACCGCCAACGACCGTGGCAATCAGTTGCTGGAGTTGGCCTTGAGTGAATCCGTAACGTGCAGCGATTTCCGGGCGCACCTGTACATCGACATAGCGCCCACCCGTGACGCGTTCGGCCAGTGCCGAACTCACGCCGGGCACAGTCTTGGCCACCTGCTCGATCTGCTGGCTCAGGCGCTCGATCTGCTCCACATCGGGTCCGGAGACCTTGATCCCAATCGGGCTCTTGATGCCGGTGGCCAACATATCGATGCGATTGCGAATGGGCGGGACCCATAGGTTGGTCAGACCGGGAATCTTGACCGCTGCGTCCAACTCCTGGCGTAGCTTCTGGGGGGTCATGCCCGGGCGCCATTGATCCCGCGGCTTGAAGGTCACGGTGGTCTCAAACATTTCGATCGGTGCCGGATCGGTCGCACTTTCGGCACGGCCCGCCTTGCCGAACACGTGCTCAACCTCCGGTACGGTCTTGATCATCCGGCCCGAGAGCTGGAGCAACTGACGGGCCTTGTCGGCGGACAGGCCGGGCAGGGCCGTGGGCATGTACAACAGGCTGCCTTCTTCCAAGGGCGGCATGAACTCACTGCCCAACCGGCTAAAGGGGATCAAGGTGAGCACTAGCAGCAGGCCGCTGAGCAGCAAGGTGACACCGGGATGTTTGAGGACCCACAGCAGGATGGGCCGATAGCCAGCGATCAGGATGCGATTGATGGGGTTCTGCTGTTCCGGGCGGATGCGGCCGCGGATCAGGTAGCCCATCAAGACGGGGATCAAGGTCACCGACAACCCTGCTGCGGCGGCCATCGCGTAGGTCTTGGTGTAGGCCAGAGGCGAGAACAATCGCCCTTCCTGCGCCTGCAGGGCAAAAACCGGCACGAAAGACAGGGTGATGACCAGCAAGCTGGCGAACAGGGCCGGTCCGACCTCGGCCGCCGAGCGGGCCATCAGCTGCCAGCGCTCCTCACCCTGAGGTTCCCGGCCGTGCGCCTCCCGCCAGTGCTCCAGATGCTTGTGTGCATTTTCGATCATCACCACCGCTGCATCGACCATCGCACCAATGGCGATGGCGATGCCGCCTAATGACAGCAAGTTGGCGGAGATCCCCTGGGCGTGCATCACGATGAAGGCCGCCAGGATACCCAAAGGCAGGGTGATGACGGCCACCAACGCCGAGCGTAGGTGCCACAGGAACAGCAGGCATACCAGCGCTACGACCAGAAACTCTTCGCCAAGCTTGTGGGTGAGGTTGCGTACCGCATCCTGGATCAGCTCGGAGCGGTCGTACACCGGCACCACTTCCACGCCCTCGGGCAAGCTGGATTGCAACGCCTGCAGTCGCGCTTTGACGTTCCGAATGGCCCCCAAGGCATCCTTGCCGGTCCGCAGGACGATCACGCCGCCGGCCACCTCACCTTGACCATCCAACTCTGCGATACCACGACGGAAGACCGGCCCGCGACTGATCGTGGCCACCTCGCCGAGCAGGACGGGGATGCCGTCGTTGCCGGTTACCGGCACCTGTTCGAACGCCTCCTGTGTGCGCAGGTAGCCTTCGCTGCGCACCATCAGTTCGGCTTCGCCTTGTTCGATCACCGAGCCCCCGGTAGCGCCGTTGGCCGCATCCACCGCCTCGATGAGCTCGGCCACCGTCAGTCCACGGGCCGCCAACGCCTGCGGATCGGGCTGGATCTGCCAGGCGCGCACCGCACCGCCCACACTGGCTACTTCAGCCACGTCCGGCACGGTTTTTAGCTCATAACGAAGAAACCAGTCCTGCAACGCACGCAGCTGCCCCACATCACGTTGACCTGTCCGATCCACCAAGGCGTACTGGTAGATCCAGCCCAGTCCTGTCGCATCAGGACCCAGCGCCGGATTCACATTCGGCGGAAGTCGATCGCGTACCTGGCTCAAGTACTCGAGCACTCGAGAGCGCGCCCAGTAAAGATCAGTGGCATCGTCAAACAGGATGTAGACGAATGAATCACCGAAGAAGGAGAAGCCGCGTACCGCCTTCACGCCCGGCACGGACAACATCGTGGTGGCCAACGGGTAGGTGACCTGGTCTTCGATGATGCGCGGGGTTTGCCCCGCCCATTGCGTGCGGATGATGACCTGGGTATCGGACAGGTCCGGCAGCGCATCCAGCGGCGTGTTCTTTACCGACCAGATACCGACCACCGCCAGCAGCGCGGCGGCAACCAGCACCAGCACGCGATTGGCGATGCAAGCATGGATCAGGCGCGCGATCATGGTGTGCCCTCCATCGCTTCGGACATGACCTCGCTTGCCTGGCAATCAGCGGCTGCGGCGGGGCCGAACTTGGGTACCAACTGCATATCCATGAACGGTGACTTGCCCGGCTTGTCGAAATGCTTCTCCGGCACCATCGGGTCATACCAGTACTGCACCGGGCAGCGCGGCGGCGTAGAGGTGGAGGTGTCTGGCGCGACAGGCGCCGGCTGTCTGGACGGTGACGGCACGACAGTGCGTGGTTCGTGCCCGGCGTCATGGCGCTCGTGCACACCTGATGCGCTGGCAGGGCGTGTCGGTTGTGCAGCACCCAGGCGCTCCAACGCACCGGAGAGACTGGCTTCGGAGTCGAGCAAGAACTGACCCGAGACGACCACGCGTTCACCACCGACCAAGCCTGCCACGATCTGCGTGCGCCCTTGCACGCTACGTCCCACACTCACCCGCACTGGCCGGAAGCTCCCGTCCGGATCCTGCACGATGACCCGGCTGTCCCGCCCGGTGGCGATCAGCGCCTCCGTGGGAACGACTGGCAGGGCCTGCTCGGCGTCGGGCTGCACCAGAACCTCGGCGAACATGCCCGGCACCAGCCGACGCTGCGGGTTGCGCAGCACAATTCGCGCCCGCTGCGTGCGACTAGCCATGTCGACCTGGGGAAGCAACGCCTGGATCTGTCCGGCAAAGCGCTCTGCCGGCCAGGCACTGACCGTGGCCTGCACTGAGGTCCCCGGCCGCAAGGTGCCCAGCGCTGCCTGGGGTACCGAGGCCTCCAGCCACAACGTGTCCAGCCCATTGATCTTGAACAGTGGCGTACCGGGCATCACCGTCTGTCCCTCGCGTGCCAGGATCTCGGTCACGACACCACTGTGGTCTGCGCCAAGCACGACGCCACTTCTGGCCGAGGCGCCAGAAGGAACACCCAACGAACGCAACCGTTGTTGCGCCGCACCCTGCAGCTCACGCGCGCCCGCGGACTGAGCTTGGCTCAGGGCATGTGCTTCGGCGATGGCCGCGTTCCATGCCGGGGCCTGCACGGTGGCCAGCGCTTGACCACGACGAACCTCGGTAAACGGCGCCTTTACCTGCACGTGGGTGATCAAGCCTTCCATGCGCGCACTGACCACGGTTTCCTGGGTCAGATCCCACGTCAGTGTACCCGGCACGCGTACGGCGGTACCTAGTGACTCTACCGTCACTTCCTGAGTGCGTATGCCCACGTTCTGCTGCAGGCGCGGATCGATCTGCGTTCCGCCCCCTATGGCCTCATCTGCGTATTTGGGCAGCAACTCCATATCCATGAACGGAGATTTGCCCGGCTTGTCGAATCGCTGCTCCGGCGCCATGGGGTCGTACCAGTACAGCACCTTGCGTGCTTGATCTGCGCCGCTCGTGCCGGTGGGCGGGGTGGTATCAGAGGTTCGAGTCATCCAGGCGTAGCCGCCGGCAAAGCCGAGCGCCAGCAACCCGAGGGCCACGGCGAGCTGTGTGAGACGCGTTTTGGTCGGGCTCATGGCGTGTTCTCCTCATGGGGCAGCAGATAGGCCAGTGCCGCCCAGGCACGGCCCTGTTCGCCCAGCAGACGGGCGTTCTCCAGTTGCAATTCGATCTCATCGCGCCGCGCTTCCAGCCACGGCTGCAGGTCGGCACCGGCGCCGTAGGCGGCCAACGCCGTGCGTGCGCGATCGCGCGCCAAAGGCAGGCTCTGCGTGTTCTGACGCTCCAACTGGCCGGTTAACCCGCGCCATCGCGCTATCGCGCGTTGCACCGACTCGGCTTGGATGCGTCGGGCCTCATCGCGCTCTGCGGACACCGCCTCCAGCTCGGCCCGCCGTGCCGCGATGCCTCGTGCTTGGCGGTTCTTCTGGAACAGCGGCAGGCCCACACCCACTTCCACCATAAGCATGTCGCTGCGCGCCATGCCGTCGGGTGCGCGCTCGCGACGTCCGTAGGTGAGCTCCACACTCCAATCCGGGCGGGTTTCGGCCACGGCCGCATCCACCTGGGCCTGGGCTAAGCTCTGGCGTGCCTCCCAGCCCAGTAGTGGCGTGTGCTGGTCCAGTTTGGCCAGCAGTTGGGTGGGCTCCAATGGCAACTGCGAAAAATCCGGTGCCACACCACTGGCCAAGATCGCCTCTGGTGCAATACCCAACCAACGCGCCAGGCCGGCCTGCGCGGCGGCGTGCTCCGCATGTACCTGCTCCAGGCGATTGTCCAACTGCAGTAGGGCGGCCTGGGCGGCAAGCACGTCACTGGCCCCGGCCGTGCCACCTGCCAAGCGAGCACGCGCCGCACGCTCGGCTATGCGTGCCGGCTCGCGCAATCCTTCCAACGCATCTACGGCTTGCTGCGTACTCCACAGCTCGATCCAGGCCAGCGCGGCCGCTTGGGCCACCATCTGCTGTTCGGCCATCGACAGTGAGCGCGCTTGCGCCAGCGTCGCTTGCGCCAGCGCGTGCTCGGCACGTCGTTTCGCACGCGCAGGAAACTCCTGCATCAGACCGACTTGCTGGGTGGTCATCTCATCGGCCCGCAGGCTGAAGGCATCGGGTCCACTGACGGGCCAGTTCGCCAGCCCCACGATCAAACGTGGGTCGGGCAGCGCGCCAGCACGCGCGGCTTCTTCGGTACTGGCATCGATCTGGGATCGGCGCGCCTGCAGGGTAGGGGCATTAGCAAGCGCCCGCTGTAGGGCTTCTGTGTAGCTGATCGGGATAGCGGGCGGTGCTGCCACCACAGGACCACTGAGCGCCAGGGCAAGCGCGAATCCACACGCCATCCTGCGCCTTGCACGCAAGAAGAAAGACATCTCCATAAGACCTCCGGACAAAGGACAACGAGCGCGCTGCAACGCATGCAGCACGAGCACGGGTCAATCCAGGAGGGGGCTTAAATCAGCAGGCTACAGAAGCGCTGCAGGGGAGGCGGATCGGACACGCACACCGGAACATCCCGATAGAACTGCGCGTGTACCGGTGGCAACAGAGCCTGCACCAGCGCGAAGGCAACCAGTGCCGGCTGGTAAGGCACTTGAGGGGCCTTCGCATCGGCCGTGGCGATGTGATCGCGCTGGCAATGCTGGTCGCACAACGCCGGAGCATCGGGATCCGGCGCGGACATCTCTTCGCAACCGACCATCAGGGTCGCTTGTCCAGCTTCCACCGATTCCAGCGGACAGGCGTAGGCCACCAGCGCCAGCTGCTGCAACAGCAGCGCCCACAGTCCCAGCCATGCCAGTCGGGCACGAGGACGGGAACGCCGCCATCGCCTGAGCAGCTTCACCATGACAACTCCCGCACGCCCGAAGCCGCGCCTGCGGACACTGGGCGGATCAGGGTAGGGGACGTGCGAGCTCTCATGATGGCCAGACTAGCTCTCTTGGGGCCGACTGGCATTGATCAAGATCAAGCCGCAGCAAGGTTCCAACATAAGGCAAGCTGCACAAATAGCGGTATCCGAATGGCCTCCGCGGCCTGCCTGGCTCCGGATCTAACACCATTCGTCCTGAATAGTCGCCTTGCACTTTGAAAATTCCCCGCTCCAATCAACTCAGAGGAGAGCGGGGTAAAGGAAGCTTGCAGTCTGCCATTTACCTCGCTGCCGCCTCGGCTTCGTGGAGCTTTGCAAGCTCCTCGTATTCCGTAGCGGCTTCTTCCTTCAACTTGACCAGCTTATCGCAGTGTCTGGCCAGAGTTTGGTCCGTGGCCGTCCCACTCTTGAAGGCTTGATGATTATGGCGATACGTGTTGCGCATCGTCTTGTGCGTTTCGGCTTCTGCCAGGGCTTCGCGGGCCAGCGTGCGGTAATACGCGGCGATGGCCAGATGGTTCTCCGGCTTGTCCGCGATATCGTTCAGGAGCGTTATGACCGGTTCTTCGGTGGGCTGCTGCGCATAGACCGGAATGGCTACGGCGAACATCGCACACAACATCATGACCCAAGACGCTTTGACAGACTTCATTGAAATCTCCTGATGGGCTGGGGAGGTATGCCCGGTGCCAGCCTAGGAAAGCTCTTCTTTCATCTGAATGACCCATTCATTACATTTCTGCAATGCGCTGGTCACTTCGGAGGCGGCTGAGTGCGTCCACGAGAGGAGCGAATTCAATACGCGCATCATTGATCCAAAGGTCTTGGTTGAATGACGAGACGATTGCAGCATCGTAATGGCGGGGTCATCCCGTCGACAGCTTGCCGTACGTAGGGTGGAAGCGAACAAGCCGGCCACAGACGCGGACCGGTTTCTTTTGTGGGTGCGCCGCATCCGCCGGTTCCCGATGGGAATCGCCGCCAACTTATCGGAGGTTGTCATGAGGCATTATCGTCGGCCGTCACTGGTGATCGTTTGTTTGCTTGGTGGGATGCTCGCCGGCTCAGCGCTGGCCGATGACGACAAGCACAAGCATGGTCAGTCAGGCGCCATGGGGCAGTCGCCCGCCAGCATGAGCGCCCCAGCGGCGCCCCATCCCCCGGCGGCACATGCTCCGGGTCCGCAGTCGCCTGCTTCCCCGAATTCGCCTGCCACGCCCGACGTCATGGCTTCGCATATGGAGGAAATGGCAACGATGATGCGTGAACGGGGAAAGGCCATGGAAGCGATGGGCCGCCAGATGCAGGAAGGCAGCACGCAGATGCATCAGCAGGCCATGTCGATGAAGGCAGGAGACACGTCCACGCACAATGACATGGACATGTCCGCCGCGATGCAGCACATGGAACAGATGAAGAAGGATATGGAGAACTGCGAGCGGCAGATGCAGCAAGTCGATTCGACCATGCAGAAGATGGATTCGAGCATGGGCGGCGGCATGGCCAAGAAGAAGATGGGCCATATGTAGGAGGCGGCCGCTGTGTCGACGGAGAGCTTCATGGGGTGGAGGCGAATCGTTGCCCTGGCCGTGCTGGCGATGTCGCTGGCGTATGCTGCGGCCGGCGCTCAGACAACCGCCGATCCGCACGCTGTTCATCCACCGAACAAGACCAACAGCACGGCGGCCGCTGGAACGACAGCCGCGCAAGACAGCAGTTCGATGGGTGGCATGCCGATGGAACCCGCGCCGTCGGCTGACGCGCCGATGGGCGACGACGATCACGCTGACCAAGCCGCAAACATGGCGGCGCCGCAACCGGCTGTCGGGGGCGCATCGATGCAAGGCAGCAGCCCGATGCAGGGCATGCCGATGGGCACCCCACCCCCGGCTGACGCAGGCATGGGCGATGACGACCATGCCGCGCATCACCCTGACGCGGCTGGCGGCATGCCGGCTGCGGCAGGTGCGTCGATGGGCGGCTCCATGGGCGGCATGATGGACGACATGATGGACGACATGATGCGCGGCTGCCGCGGAGACGAGTGCGGTCGCGATCGGCGCCTCAACAAGCTGCTGTATCCCCAACTGATGGCTCTGCCGGACCTTCCGCCGGAGCGGCGTGCCAGCGTCGAGCAGCTCGCCCACCATCGGATGCACGAAGGCATCCAGCAGTTGGCGACCCTGTCGTCGGAGGCGTCGCATGCGGTTCAACGCAACGACTACGCCGGCTTGCAGGAGGCGTCTGATCGGATGCGCGTGGCCTGGGGCGAGTTTGACAGCGGCCTGTCGGCCTACCGCGCGCTGGCCGAAGGACAGGCGCCGCGCGGCATCGCGTTGGACTGGTTCCGTCGCGAAATGAATCTGACCGATCCCCTGACCACGGTCCCGGCGCACGGGGTCTTCGGCCTGTCGGGCTTTCACTACTTCACGATGGCGCTGCTGTCGGCTTTTGCCTTGCTGGGTGCGTGGATGTACGTCGCCCGCAACCGGCGTACGAACGCGGTGCTGGCCACGTTGCGCACGGGAGCACCGGCGTCTCCGGCGTCCTCCCCGGCACCGCGTGCCGGCGCATCGCCAGGCCCCGCGGTACAGGCACCTGCCGTTGCTTCGCCCGAAGGCGCCCCGCAGGCGCGCACGCCTGCGTCCACCACGGGCAGTTGGGTCGGCAAGCTGCGGGTCGCGCGCATCTTCCCGGAGACATCCCGGGTCAAGACGTTCCGCCTGGCACCCGTCGAGGGGACAGGTGCCCTGCCTTTCGAGTTTGAGCCCGGCCAGTTCCTCACGCTCTCCGTGCCCTCGGAAGGGAAACAGGTCAAGCGCTCTTATTCGATCGCCTCATCGCCATGCTGCCATGGCTGGTGCGACTTGACCGTCAAGCACGAAAGCGGCGGCATCGTGTCCGGATACCTCCACGAACACGTCCAGGAAGGCGATCTGCTCGATGCGTCCGGCCCGTACGGCCGCTTCACCTTCCGCGGCGTCGAGTCCGACAGCGTCGTGCTCTTGGGGGGCGGTGTCGGCATCACGCCGTTGATGAGCTCGATCCGCTACCTGACCGACCAGTGCTGGAACGGCCGGATCGACCTGGTCTACGCCTGCAAGGACCTGGAGAACGTGATCTTCCATGACGAGCTGAACCAGCTTGCCCGTCGGCATCCGAACCTGCATGTGTCCATCGTGTTGAGTGAGGAGTCATCAGAGGAGTGGACCGGCGCACGCGGGTTCATCACCGCCGAACTGCTGGGGCAGATCCCCGAGATCCGCTCGCGCCGCATCCACCTGTGCGGTCCGCCGGTGATGATGGATGCGGTGCGCAACGAGCTGGGCAAGCTGGGCATCGATCCGGCGTCGATACACTCCGAGCTGTTCCTGAGCCCGCCCAAGCCGGCGACGCCCGAACCGGGCCAAGCCGGCGACACCGCTGCGGCCGTGACATGCCGCTTCGAGCGATCCGGGAAAAAGGCGCCGCTGATCGCCGGCCAGACCGTCCTCGAGGCCGCCGAAGAAGTCGGCGTCCCGATCGAGTACGCGTGCCGGCAGGGCTACTGCGGCATCTGCAAGGTGAAACTGCTCTCGGGCGAGGTCACCATGGCGGTGGACGACAGCCTGACCCCGCTCGACCGCTCGTCGGGGATGATCCTGGCCTGCCAGGCGAAAGCGTCGGCCGACATCTCGGTGGATGCCTAGATGGGCAGGCACGATCGCATCGCCGCGACGATCATCGTGTCGATGCTGGCGGTGCTGTGGCTGGGCTTCCTGGTACACCGCGCTCCGTTCTTCGCCGGTAGCCTGTGGGGTGGCGTGTTCGGCGTCGTGGGCGCCGCGTTCTTGCTGGTGCCGCTCGTCTACACCGTGGTCAAGCGCAGCGCCACGCTACGCCGCGCATTCACCCGCGAGCACAGCTTCGCCGCATTGCTGCAGGCGCACGTGTATTTCGGCCTGATCGGCGCGCTGCTGGCCATCATCCATAGCGGGCACAAGTTCCAGAGCGTGCTCGGGATCGCGCTGACGGCGTCGATGCTGCTGAGCGTGCTCACCGGGTTCATCGGCCAGCATTACCTGCGCTACGTCGCCGAGAACATCCGCGAGAAGAAGACACAGCTCGACGGCCTGTGGCGCCTCCTGGATGGGGCGTACTGGGCCTACGCGCAGGCGCCGGCAGGCGGCGCCGGCACGGCCAAGGCCGGCGCCGAACTGCTGCCGCTGGCGTCCGGCGCCGGCGACCTGCAGTACTCAATCCAGTTTCAGGAGCGGGTGCGCAAGCTGTTCACCGGCTGGCTGTCGGCGCACATCGCGTTCTCGATCGTCTTCTATCTCCTGCTGGCGCTGCACATTTGGGCCGGCATCTACTTCGGGCTGCGCTGGTTCAGATGAGTCGAAAGGGAACGATCATCGTCGCGCTGCTCGCGGTGCTGGCGTCGGTGGCAGCACTCGCGCTGTGGAAGGCGGTGCCGCAGACGCTGCACGTCGCGACGTGGCAGAGCATGGCCTCGCCTGGCCCACTGTCCAGCGCGCATGCGTTCCTGCAGGAGGATTGCGCGGCGTGCCACACGCCGGTCAAGGGGGTGCAGGATGCGACCTGCGTTGCCTGCCATGCCAACGAAACCGCCCTCCTGCAGCGGCAGCCGACGGCGTTCCATGCCGACATCGCCGAGACGAACAACTGCGTGGCCTGCCACAAGGAACATGACGCCGGTCGCAGCCTGCGCGGCATGGACCATGCGGCGCTGACCGACATCATCGTGCGATGGCTCGATCGTGCTCCGGAGCGCCACGAGGGCGCGCTGCTGCTCGCGCACGTGAAGGCGCACAGGCCAGAGGCGCTGCCCGGCAACGTCTCGCTCGCCAGCGGCATGACCTACAAGGAGACGCTGCTGGACTGCGCGAGCTGCCACAAGACCACGGACCCTCACGTCCAGGTGTTCGGAAACGATTGCGCGACATGCCACGGCACCGGCACGTGGTCGATCGCCGGGTTCAGGCATCCCTTGCCCAGTTCCACCGAGTGCGGCCAGTGCCATCTCGCGCCGCTCAGCCACTACAAGGAGCACTTCTCGATGATGTCCAAGCCGATTGCGGGTGTCCGGAATGCGCAGCCCGAGCAATGCTACCTCTGCCACCAGACCACGTCTTGGAACGACATTCGCGGGGTGGGCATCTACGACCACCATTGACCGGACAGGCCGATGAGCGTCGACTTGCCACATGCCGCCATCGGAATCGCGGTGGCTGGATTCGAGTTGTTCGGTGTCGGCGTCATCACGCTGGGAAGCCTGTTGGCGTGTGGGCGGTTCGCCTTCCTTCACACGAAGGTCGGGATGACGGCGCGCTATCACGCCCTGCGGCAGGAGCTCGGCGGCACGATCGTCTTGGGCCTGGAGTTCCTCGTGGCCGCGGACATCATCCGCACCGTCACCATCGATCCCTCGCTCCAGGGCGTGGCGATCCTTGCGCTGATCGTGCTGATCCGCACCTTCCTGAGCGTTGCACTGCAAATCGAGATCGAACGAGGATGGTCGTGGCGGCGCCGTCGACCGGCGGCGCCCGACCACCCGGATGATCCCGGCTGAGCGAACCGGCCCACACGCTCAAGGCACAGCGTCGTGCGACGACCGCGCTGGCGAGAGCCCCTTCGCTGCTTGCAGCCGATCAATGGGACTTGAACGCTCCGCCGGGCGGCGCGTCAGGGATCGACGCCAATCGCCTGGTAGCCCGCCTTGGTCAGGGCGGCTTTCACGATCTCGCTAGGCTGCTCGGACACGACCTGCACCCGTCGGGTATGAACGTCAGCCTGAACCCGGGCATCCGAGTCGACGGACTGGATGGCGCGCGTCACACCTCGGACGCAGCCGCCGCAAGTCATGTTCTGGATGTGAAATGCGTGCATGGGGCACCTCCTGCTGATTTGTGTACGGTTAGGATGGGCCTTGCCATCGTTGGAAGGTCAAGGGTTTTCGCGGGCCATGCAGGGGTTGACCTTCCCACCGTAGGAACCCGCAGACTTGTTTACTGACCATTGCACCGGCGAGATGAACACCATGGATTCCGTTGCCCCAAGCGCCTCCCTGCGAACGAACGCTGTGCGGAAGACCGAACTCGCCATCGAGGGCATGACCTGCGCGTCCTGTGTCGGACGTGTGGAGCGCGCCTTGCGCGCCGTCCCTGGCGTGATGGCGGCGCGCGTCAATCTGGCGACGGAGCGCGCAGTCGTGGAAGGCGGCGCGGACTCCCCACTGCTGATCCAGGCCATCGACGACGCAGGGTATGCGGCACGGCCGATCGACCGGGCGGCCTTGCGCGAGGCCGATGACGCAGCCCGCAAGGAGGCCGAGCAGGCGGCACTGAAACGCGCGGTGGTCGTGTCCATTGCGCTGACCTTGCCGGTCGTCGCGCTGGAGATGGGCTCGCACCTCGTTCCCGGCCTGCATCACCTGATCGTGCGCACCATCGGCATGCAGTGGAACTGGATCATCCAGTTCGCGCTGACGACGCTGGTGATCCTCGGGCCAGGCCGGCGCTTCTATCAGCAGGGTTTCCCCGCGCTGTTGCGCCTGGCGCCGGACATGAACTCGCTGGTGGCGGTCGGCACCTTGGCCGCTTACGCCTACTCGCTGGTCGCGACCTTCACGCCCGCGCTGTTGCCCGCGCAGGCGGTCAACGTCTACTACGAGGCGGCGGCCGTCATCGTCACCCTGATTCTCATCGGCCGGTCCCTGGAAGCGCGGGCCAGAGGGCGCGCCTCCCAGGCGATCCAGCGGCTGGTCGGGTTGCAGGCGCGGACCGCGCGCGTGCGCCGTGACGGGCAGACGGCCGAGATCGCTCTCGGCGAGGTGGCGCCGGGGGATACCGTCGAAGTGCGGCCCGGCGAACGTGTACCGGTCGACGGCGAGGTGATCGAGGGCGACAGCTACGTCGATGAGTCCATGATCACGGGCGAGCCGGTGCCGGTGGCGAAGACCGCCGGCAGCGCGGTGGTCGGCGGCACGGTCAACCAGAACGGCGCGCTGGCGTTCCGCGCGACCGCAGTGGGCGAGTCCACGGTGCTCTCCCGGATCATCCGCATGGTCGAGGAAGCACAGGGCTCCAAGCTACCCATCCAGGCTCTGGTCGACCAGGTGACGTCGTGGTTCGTCCCGGCCGTGATCGGCGTGGCGCTGCTGACATTCCTGCTCTGGCTCGCCTTCGGCCCCTCACCGGCGCTGACGTTCGCGCTGGTCAACGCCGTCGCCGTGCTGATCATCGCCTGTCCCTGCGCGATGGGGCTGGCCACGCCCACCTCGATCATGGTCGGCACCGGGCGCGGCGCGGAAATGGGCGTGTTGTTCCGCAAGGGCGAGGCCTTGCAGTTGCTCAAGGATGCCAAGGTCGTCGCGCTGGACAAGACCGGTACGCTGACCGAAGGCCGGCCGGTGCTCACCGATCTGGAACTCGCCGAAGGCTTCGACCGGGCGCAGGTGCTGGCGCGGATCGCGGCCGTCGAGGCGATGTCGGAACACCCGGTCGGCCGCGCCATCGTGGAGGCCGCCCAAGCCGAAGGCCTGGTCTTGCCGGAGGTCGCCGGCTTCAGGTCCGAGACCGGGTACGGCGTCGAGGCCAAGGTGGACGGATTGGGTGTCCAGATCGGTGCCGACCGCTACATGCACCGGCTGGGGCTGGATGTGACCGCCTTCGCCGGCAACGCGCAACGGGTGGGCGACGAGGGCAAATCGCCGCTCTACGCAGCGATCGGCGGCAAGCTCGCGGCCGTCATCGCCGTGGCCGATCCGATCAAGGACACAACCCCCGACGCCATCGCCGCGCTCCACGTGTTGGGTCTCAAGGTGGCCATGATCACCGGCGACAACCGGCGCACGGCCGAGGCCATCGCCCGCCATCTGGGCATCGACGAGGTGGTCGCCGAGGTGCTGCCGGAGGGCAAGGTGGAGTCGGTGCGCAGGCTCAGGGCCTTGCATGGCCATCTGGTGTTCGTGGGCGATGGCATCAACGACGCGCCGGCCTTGGCGGAGGCCGAGGTGGGTATCGCCATCGGCACGGGCACCGATATCGCGATCGAGGCGGCCGACGTGGTGCTGATGTCGGGCAGCCTCAAGGGCGTGCCCAACGCCATCGCGCTGTCGAAGAGGACGATCCGCAACATCCGGCAGAACCTGTTCTGGGCGTTCGCCTACAACGCGGCCCTGATCCCGGTTGCCGCGGGTGTGCTGTATCCGGCGTACGGCGTCTTGCTCTCGCCGGTCTTCGCGGCAGGCGCCATGGCGTTGTCGAGCGTCTTCGTCCTCGGCAACGCACTCAGGTTACGGCGATTCCAACCGCCGACGACGGCCGCGTCGGCTGGCCAACTGCCGGCTTCGAGGGGTGCCGCCGCTTCGGCGAGTTTCGGGGCGGCGGGCTTGGGACCGAAAGGAGAATGACGTGAACATCGGTGACGCGGCGAAGGCCTCGGGTGTATCGGCCAAGATGATCCGCTACTACGAGCAGATCGGGTTGATTCCACCGGCTGGCCGCACGCACGCAGGCTACCGGGATTACACCGAAAAGGACGTCCACGTGCTGCGCTTCGTCCGGCGCGCGAGGGATCTGGGATTCTCCGTCGCCGAGATCGATGGCCTGTTGCAGCTCTGGCGCAACCGCCGCCGGCGCAGCGCCGACGTCAAGCGTATCGCCCTGGACCACATCGAGGATCTGCAACGGCGGATCGCCGACATGCAAGAGATGGCAGCGACACTCCAGCAGCTGGCGACATGCTGCTCGGGGGACGACCGTCCCGATTGCCCGATCCTGGCCGATCTCGAACAGCCGTCTGCGGCGGCGGCGAAAGAACCCAAGCGCCGACGCGGCGCGGTCGACGACCGTGGTGTCGGCAAGCGCAAGGCCCAGCGGGGGTAAGGCGCAACCGCCCAAGCATCGAGGCCTCTGGCAGGGCGAATGACCATGAAATGACGGGAATGTAATGGATGGGTCATCCCGCCGAAAGTGACCCCTCCTAGGCTGGTCACCATGACGCGAGCACCACGCCCTTGCGTTCAACCCCGACCGTTGCCTGGATCCTGTGCGGCCCATCTGGCAAGCATTCCGGCCACCGTCACGTGGCTTGTCATGCGCACGCTGACCCGCGTTCCTCACCACGCTGGCGCTTTCTCCGGCGCGCGTGGCCGGCACCCAGATCGTGGCGATGGGCCGGGCGGGCTCGATGTCAGCCGATACCGATCATAGGAGGTCATGCATGCGATCCAGACTTTCAGGCACGAACGCCGCCGAGCAGCTGCTGCTGTCTCGAAGGCAGTTCGTTCAAGGATTGGCAGCGGGTGGCGCAGTGCTGGGCCTGGGACTTTGGCCGAAGCAGAGCTGGGCGCTCCGCTCCCCTGGCCAGCTCGAAGTCCTGTCGGGCACGCAGTTCGACCTGACCATAGGCGAGACCCTGGTCAACTACACGGGCAAGACGCGGCCCGCCATCACCGTCAACGGCTCGGTGCCTGCACCGATCCTGCGCTGGCGCGAAGGCACGCGGGTGCAGCTCAGGGCCCGGAATGACCTTCCCCCCGGCTCGATCCACGGCGACGCGACGTCGATCCACTGGCACGGCATCCTGCTGCCCGCCAACATGGATGGGGTTCCCGGCTTCAGCTTCGACGGCATCAACCGCGGCGAGAGCTACCTGTACGAGTTCGATGTCCGCCAGAGCGGAACCTACTGGTACCACAGTCATTCGGGGTTCCAGGAACAGGGCGGCATGTACGGGCCGCTGATCATCGACCCCATCGATCCGCCTCCGTTCTCCTACGATCGAGACTACGTGGTCTTCCTGTCCGATTGGACCGACATGGACCCGGCGCGCCTGTTCGCCCGGCTGAAGAAGCTGTCGGAGTACGACAATTACTACCAGCGTACGGTGGGCGACTTCTTCCGCGACGTGCGCCGGGACGGCTTGAGCGCGACGCTAAGCGATCGCGAGGCATGGGGACGCATGCGCATGACGCCGACGGACCTGTCCGACGTCAACGCGCATACCTACACCTACCTGATAAACGGGACCACGTCGCTGGGCAACTGGACGGGACTTTTCCGTGCCGGTGAGAAGGTGCGCCTGCGTTTCATCAACGGTGCGGCGATGACCTACTTCGACGTCCGCATCCCGGGCCTGAAGATGACGGTCGTCGAGGTCGACGGCCAGTACGTCCACCCGCTGACGGTGGACGAGCTGCGCATCGCCACTGCCGAAACCTTCGACGTGATCGTCGAGCCTACCGGGCAGGACGCCTTCACGATCTTCGCCCAAGACTCCGCGCGCACCGGCTACGTCAGTGGCACGCTTGCGGTCCGCGAGGGCTTGCGTGCTCCGGTACCGGCGGTGGACCCGCGGCCGCTGCTGACCATGGCCGACATGGGGCATGGCGGCCACGGTGCCCATTCCGGACTGGCGGCCGCATCGGCCGATCCGCATGCCGGGCATGGCGCCGCGCCGGCGCCGGACCCCCACGCGGGCCACGGAGCGGGGGCCGTGGCCGCCGATCCGCATGCCGGGCACGGCGTTCCGGCCGCACCAGGCGCGCACTCCGCGCATGAAGGCGGCGGCATGCAGATGCAGACTCATCCGGCCAGCGAAACAGGCAATCCCCTTGTGGACATGCAGACCATGGCGCCGGAGCCGCGACTGTCCGATCCTGGGATCGGTCTGCGCGGCAACGGCCGCAAGGTGGCGACGTATGCCGACCTGAAGAGCCTGTTCGAGGACCCCGACGGTCGCGAGCCGGGGCGCACGGTGGAGCTGCACCTGACCGGCCACATGGAGCGCTTTGCCTGGTCGTTCGATGGGATCAAGTTCGCCGACGCCGAGCCGCTGCGCCTCAACTACGGCGAACGCATGCGCATCGTGCTGGTGAACGACACCATGATGTCGCATCCGATCCATCTGCATGGCCTGTGGAGCGACCTTGAGGACGAACAGGGCAACTTCCACTTGCGCAAGCACACCATCGACATGCCGCCGGGCACGAAGCGCAGCTACCGGGTGCGCGCCGACGCGCTCGGTCGCTGGGCCTACCACTGCCATCTCTTCTTCCACATGGAATCCGGGATGTTCCGGGAAGTGAGGGTCGAAGAATGACGAGCGTGAGAACATCGATGCGGTGGGCTGCGCTGGCCGCAGCATTGCTGCTCCCTCCTGTCGGCGCCCACGCGCAGCACGCCGGTCATGGCCAGCCTGTCCCGTCGAGTCCGACTGCGAACCAGCAGGAAGAGGACGCGACGGCAGCGCAGTCTCCCAATGCCGGCATGGACCACTCGCAGATGGATCATGGACAGCATGGTCGCCCACAGGTCGACCACTCGCAGATGGATCATTCGCAGCATGATCGTCCGCAGGTCGACCATTCGCAGATGGATCATTCCCGGATGGGGGTGCTCGACTCGCCACGCGAACCCATCCCCGCCGTCACGGATGCCGATCGCCTGGCGGCATTTCCGACGCTGAAGGACTACCACAAGCATGGAACCAGCCTGAACTCCTTCTGGCTCATGGATCAGCTGGAAGGGGCGAACACGGATGAAGGCAGGGAGATCGCCTGGGAGGGAATCGGCTGGGTCGGTAGCGACATCAACCGCCTCTGGCTGAGGACCAAGGGGCACGCCCTGGACGAGAACCTGCAGCGCGCGCGGGTGGAGGCGATGTACGGACGCGCGATCCATCCCTGGTGGGATGCCGTGGTGGGCGTGCGCCGGGATTTCGGTGACTTCGGTGGAGGCGGAACGCCGCGCACCTGGGCCGCGTTCGGCGTTCAGGGGCTGGCGCCCTATAAGTTCGAGGTTTCCGCAACGGGTTACGTCGCAGAAGGCGGCAAGACGGCGGCGATCGTCGAGGCCGAGTACGACATGCTGTTCACCAACCGGCTGATCGCAAGCTGGGGTGTCGAAGCCAACTGGTTCGGGCAGTCCGATCCGGCGGAAGTCATCGGGTCAGGCTTGAGCACGGTAGAAGGAGGTGTGCGATTGCGCTACGAGATCACGCGGCAGTTCGCGCCCTATATCGGGTTCGAGCGCGAATGGAGCTTCGGCGAGACGTCCGACCTGCGCAGGCTCAGCGGTCATTCCGAACCGACAACCGCTGGGTGGTCGGCCTGCGCTTGTGGTTCTGACGTAGATGCGTTTGGGGTTGGGGAGATGGCGGGGTGGTGCCATCGTAGGAGGGCCTGGAATGCAACCCGCATCAGGCCATCGAACACGAAATCGAAGGTCATATGCGTCCACCCCGAATCTCATCGTTGCGTCGTGGCATTCAGATTGTGGTCGCTGCCCTTGGATTCGGTTTGGCATGGTGGCGCCTGCGGAAGACCACGCCATCGGTGCTGGCGGAGCGTTTGCGCGAGACGCTGGAGGGGCTGGGCACGACTTTCGTGAAGCTCGGTCAAGGCTTGAGCTTGCGTCGCGACATGCTGCCCGACGCGTACCGCGTGGTGCTGGAGGACTTGCATAACCGGGTGCCGCCGTTCTCGTCGCAGCTTGCCGAAGCTGCCATCAAAGATGCGTTCGGCCAACCGGCGGCAACGCTGTTCGCACGGTTCGATGCAATTCCCTTTGCTGCAGCGTCCGTGGCCCAGGTTCATCGAGCCCGTACGCACGACGGGCAAGAGGCCGTGGTCAAGGTTCGCCGCCCCGGTGTCGTCTCCCAGGTCAAGACCGATCTTCTGCTGCTGCGCTTGCTGGTGAGGATTTTGCTTCCTGTGTGGCCGCAGCTCAGGCGGCAACAGCCGCTGGCGCTGATCGACGAACTCGGCATGCAGTTGCTTGCAGAAATCGATCTGGATCACGAAGCGCGGAATATGCGGCGTTTGCAGTCAGCAATCGCGGGGCTGCCAGGCGTCATGATGCCCCGCGTCGTCGAGCCCTATGTCTCGCCTAACGTACTAGTTCAGGAATACAGCAGCGGCGGCGTCGTCACCGACTTCGCCGGAAGCGACCGAGGGCGCGCCATTGCCGATCAGTTGTTCAATGCCTATCTGCACCTCTTGTTCGTTCGCGGCGTGTACCACGCCGACCCACATCCAGGAAACCTGTTCGCGATGGCGGATGGGCGACTGTGCCTTCATGACTTCGGCTCGATCGGATACCTAGATCCAAAGGCGCGGCTGGCACTCGCACGCATGATCGCTGCCGTGCCCTATGCGGATGCGGACGAGGTGCTGGATTCGGCGCTTCTTCTGGGTTTCATCGTTGCACCCGTGGACCGTCGCGAGTACACGCGCGCCATCGGCGAGATTCTCGACAAACTGGAGAGCCTGCCCGTCACCGAGTGGTCGCTGGCCGAGATGGTGTGGCGGATCTCACGCCTGGGCGGAGGAGAGCGTTTCCGGCTGCCCCGGCATCTGCTGGTCCTGATCCGAACACTGTTCCTGGTCGAGAACACGATTCGCCAGCTCGATCCGGAGTTCAACCTGCTGGGAAGTTTCGAGCTCCACCGCGAAACCCTTGCCGCTTCGTTGAGCAAGGAGGCGGCCCGCAGCCGGCGGCCGGTGGCCGAGCGTGCTGCGCGCACGGCCGACAGCTTGTCGACGATCGCATCGGAACTGCTCAGGTCGGCGATGGTGGATGATGGCAGGCCGAGCCTGACCATGTACCACCGGGGGCTTGAGGCATTGCAGGCCAACATCAGCCGGACCGGCAACAGACTGTCGGTCGCGTTGATCACGCTGGGGCTTTACCTTGCTGGATCGCTCTTGATGCAGCACAGCATTGGGCCTCGCATCTGGGGCGACATGCCGTTGTTCGCGGTCGTCGCGTATTTGCTGGCCCTATTGCTGTCGCTACGCCTGGTTCTGGCGATCTCGCGCTCCGGTCACTTGTGACGACTGGCGCCTAAGCCTTCATCCGCCGATCCACTACGCAACCAAGCCGCGACCACGAATCGTCAGGCCGCGCCGAGCCTTCTCGGCATGGCGCCGAACACAAGCGCGAACCACCATTCCATCGCCTCGTCGCGATGCTTGCGCCCATCTTCGATGGCCTGGGTAACCTGCGCGATCACCGCCTGCTCCTGCGCCGCGAAGGGGTTGTCCGCGGGCAATGGCGTCCGCTCCTTCCTGATCAGGGGCGCCAGGGCCGCGACGGCGTGCATCCAAGGGCTGAAGGCCTCCGAAAGCAGGTAGCGGCTGGTGCGCATCGGATGCAGCCATTCCAGCGCCGAGGCGCTCCAGGGATTGCTCATGGCGCTCAAGACGGGACTCACGAACGTCTTGTAGAACAATTCGTTCGTCTCCGACATCCCTCGCACTTTCTCGAACGCTGCATTAGGGACATCGAACCGCAGGTCCTCGACCTGTCGCTCCTCGAAACGGACGGTGTACTGCGACCGCGCGCAATCCGAGTCGCCGGTGGGGCTGTCGATCTTCATCTCGTAGAGGCCCGGGGCCAATGCCTCGACGTCCGCCAGGGTCTCCAGGATGGCCCGATGCTCGAAGCGGGCGACCTTCGCGGAGACGAAGATCCCCAGATGACCAACATGCGGGTTGGTCAGGTAGACGATGCGCTGATCCGCCTGCTTGAGCGCGTCCGTGTCGGGATAGACCACGGGAATCCAGCCCAGTGCCTGGTGAGGCGGCGTGATGTTGTCACCGTAGGAGGCGAAGACCACTAGCGGGTTGCGGATGCGCTTCAGGTCGACGGCGCAGTGCTCGTCGATCCGCAGCTTGCCTTCCTCGAGACGGTTGCCGATGAACAGGTTCTCGACAATGGCGACGATCTCTTCGCGGCTCATGAAGTACCAGGCATTCCACCAGCGCTCGAACTGGAGGAAGCGATCACGCTCGGTATCCACATGCGCGAAGAGGTTGGCGTACTTCTCCCACACGCCTTCCGGCTTGAGATTCTCGAAGTTCTGGATGAGCCAGGCGCCGTCGAAACGACCATTGCCCAGATCCGCGAGCAGATGGGTCATCCACACGCCGCCCACGAATCCTCCGGCGAGCCGCATCGGGTTCATACCCGCGGCGCCCGCCCAGTAGGACAGCGGCGATCCGTTGAGCACGACTGGCCCGCTCAGGCCCTGGCAGTCCGCCGCGAGCAGCGTGAGTGCCCAACCCGCCTGGCAGTTGCCGTACAGCACAGGAGGCTGGCCGGGATGGCGCCTCGCCACTTCCTCCACGAAGCGCCGCAGCGCCTGCAACACGTCCGCGAGCGTCTGGCCGGGACATGGTTCAGGATAAAACGAGACGAAGTAAACGGCATGGCCGCGATGCAGCGCGATACCGACTTCGGAGTCGGTCTTGAAGCCGCCGATGCCTGGGCCATGTCCGGCACGCGGATCGACGACCACCACGGGCGGCCTGGAGGCATCCAGGCAGTCTTCGATGCAGTGGTCCCCGGCCCGCGTGATGCGAAGGAGCGCGTAGTTGGCCGGATGCTCGAAGCGCCGGGCATCGAGCAGCGTTTCGTAGTCGAAGTCCAGCAGCGGAGGCTTGCCCGCGCGCTCGTGGGCGATCATTTCGTCGGCCCGCTGGCGCAGTGTGTCCCAGAACAGCACCGCGCGCTCGAACACGTCACGCGAGTAGCCCACTGCCTGAGCGAAGTCGTACACGGCAGAACCTGCAAGCGCTTGTTCGGCGGAATGATCTGTCGACACCGACGGCACGGCTGCCACGGGTGATGCGTGAACAGCCCTTTCGCTTCTGGATCTGCCCGCAGCGCGCTTCGCTGAACGAGTCCGGGTTTCACGTGGGCGCATCTTGGCCTCCAATGGAGATACTGCCGCGACGTCTCAAGTCGCGATTTCGATGATGTCCGGGTTCCGGGACGCATATTCCATGGCATAGGCCAGTTCACCCGCGGTGTCGGCGTGCAACTGAAGCAGCGGCTGTCCGATGCCGACGTCAGCTCCCAGCATGACCTCCATGGTGACGCCGGCGGCCTTGGCCTCGGGCGCACCGGCCAACTTAGCGAGCTGGGCAATCTTGCGGTTGTTGATCTGGACGATCCTCCCAGCACGCGCCGCAGTCAGGGGCCGGATGTGCAAGGCCCTGGGCGGCTCGCGCATGCCGCCCTGCGCCTGGCAGATCCGCTGGAACTTCGTCCAGGCCTGACCGTCAGCCAAGGTGGCCAAGGCCAGCGCATAGCCTGCTCCTGGCTCTGCCGCGCCGCCGATTTCGAGCGCGGCGCCGGCGAGCACTGCGGCCCGGTGCCGCAGATCGCCGGGCGCATCGGGTTTGTTCTGAAGGACGGCGAGAATATCGTGCGCTTCGAGGGCGGGGCCGATCCCTCGGCCCACCGGCTGGCTGCCGTCGGTGCGGATGCACGTCGCGGCCAACCCGAAGTGCGCGGCGACCGCGATCAGGCGGTCGCCGCGCACTTCGGGTTGGCCGCGACGTGATTGGAGCCCGCCGCGATCTTCTTGGACAGCACGGAGGCGATCAATTGCCCCTCGGTGTCCACGTCCAGTTCCCGTTCCACGCGAACGAAGATGTCGTCGGCGGGACTGAGATGCACAGCACCGCCCCAGGCGATGCAGCCGCCTTCCTGATCCACGACGCGCCGCATGGTGGCCAGGTCAAGATCCACAGGCGCCAATGTTTCCATGGTGTCGGCGGTGCCCGCCGGCGACGTGATCGCGCGCGATGAGGTCTTGGGCATCACCAGGCCGTGGGCTGCCACGATGGCGACGACGATCGGCGTGGTCCGGTTGCCTGGCAGTCCGCCGATGCAGTGCTTGTCCACCACCACCGGAGCGTTCCACGTCAGGCGCTCCCCGGCATCGATCATCGCGGCGGTCAGATCGACCGTTTCCTGTTCGTCCAGCGGCAGGGCCGCACTGGCCGTCAGGAACGCGGCTAGATGCACGTCCGTGTAGCGTCCCGCCGTCACGTCCGCGACGACGGCTTGCAGCGCGGCCGCATCGAGCCGATGGCCATAGATCCGCCGTCGAACGCTGGCCAAGGAGTCCAGGGCGGGGGCATGGGAGACCTCAATGGGGGCGCCCTCGGCGACGCCCAGCCGTTCCCAGGCGGATTCGGAGAGTGCGGCTTCGCCTGGCGCAACCAGATCGCCATCGGCCTGATAGAGCACTGCCTGCACCTGTCGCCCACCGGCCGAAAGCAACACCTGCGATCGTGAGGCGAGTCCCTCGGCGCGGCACACGTGGCAATCCGTGCGCATGACCGCAATCGACTGGTGTTGGGCATAAAGCCCCAGGCGCCGAGCGCGTAGCGTCGGCGGCGAATCGGCCACCTGGGCATCACGCGCGTTCATAGTTCGAACACCTGCCCGAAGCGCGGCACCGAGACAGGCCAGCCGTTCTCCTTGTCGATGCGTACGCGCAGTGCCTCGGAGGCCTCCGGTTCGCCATGCACGACGAAGATCCGCGAAGGCGCGTGCCGAAAACCGGAGAGCCAGCGCATCAGCTCGTTGGCATCGGCGTGCGCGGACAATTCCGGCAGGTTGGCGACCTGCGCATTGACCGGCACCCATTGACCGTGAATCCTGATTTCGCGTGTGCCTTGCAGCATCGCCTGGCCGCGCGTTCCTGCGGCCTGGTAGCCGGAGAACAGGATCGTGTTCTCGCGCTTGGGCGCGAACGCCGCGAGGTGGTGCAGCACGCGGCCGCCGGTCGCCATGCCGCTGGCCGAGATGACGACCTTGGGGAATCGGCTGGCGGTGATCTGCTTGGATTCCTCGACCTCGCGGGTATACGTGGCGATCCCGCAGGCGGCATGACAGATCTCGGCGGGCAGGCGGTGGTCGGCGAGGTGATCGCAGAGCAGCTCGCTGGCGTTGATCGCCATCGGACTGTCCAGATAGATGGGCACCGAACCCAGGCGCCCGGCCTGGCGCAGCTTCCAGAGGTAATAGAGCAGCAATTGTGCGCGGCCCACCGCGAACGCGGGAATGACAACCGTGCCGCCGCGGCCGACCGTTGTCTCGATGACGGCCCCGAGTGCTTCGGCGGCATCGCTCGGGGCATGGGTCCGGTTGCCGTAGGTGGACTCGATCACCACATAATCGGCTTCGGTCACGGGCTGCGGATCGAACAGCATCGGGTCGTCGTAGCGGCCGAGGTCACCCGAGAACACGATGCGCTTGCCGCCCCAGTCGATCTCCGCCGTAGCGGCACCCAGGATATGCCCGGCGTAGCGGAACGTCAGCGTCGCACCGTCGGGAAGCGGGGCCGGCTTGCCGAACGGCACATTGGAGAACTGCTTGAGCGCGCGCTCGGCATCCTGCACGGTATACAGCGGCAGGGCGGGCTTGTGCTTGCTGAAACCCTTGCGATTGGCGTACTCGGCATCCTTTTCCTGCAGATGGCCGCTGTCCTTGAGGATCAATTCGGCCACGTCGCGGGTTGCGGCGGTGGCGTAGATGCGTCCGCGAAAGCCATCGCGCACGAGTCTTGGCAGATAACCGGAGTGGTCGAGATGCGCATGCGTCAACACCACCGCGTCGAGTTCCTTCGGCGCGATCGGCAACGGCTCCCAGTTCAGCTCGCGCAGATTCTTGAGGCCTTGGAACAGGCCACAGTCGACCAGGATGTGTTTCCCGTTGTGGCTCAGCAGGTGCTTGGAGCCGGTGACGGTGCCAGCACCGCCGAACGAGGTGAGCTTCAAGAGAGGAATCCTCAGAGTGTGGAAGTCGCGGTGAAGGAGTCGGCACCCGTCGTCGGGTCGATGTCATCGAGAGGTTCGGGTGGACGGCGATGGCGCACGAGGCTGGTCGCTGCCTCCGTGTCGGTGGCAAGGGCCTGTGCGATCAGCGGGGCCAGTGCAATCGCATTGCTCTGATGACGCACGGCATCGGTGGAGACGATGCGGCTGCATAGCTGCGCGAGTTGTGGATAGGCATCCTCGGCGAAGATGGCATGCACCACAGCGACCACGGGCAGCGCGAAGCCTTGCTGAGGCAGCTGCCGCGCGGCCTCGATCAGCGTGCGTCCGGAGGACGCAATGTCATCGACCAGCACGGGCTGGCGATCGCGCCAGGCGGACAGGTCGGACAATGCGACCTCGACATTGCGGTCGCCGTGGCGGATCTTGCGCAGGACTGCATGGGGTGCGCCGATGCGCTGGGCGATGGCCGCCACCCACTGCTCACTTTCCTCGTCCGGACCGATCACCAACGGCCTTTCCACCTCGCCGGTGATCCAGTCGGCCAGCAGCGGAGCGGCATGAAGGGTGTCGGCGGGCACGGTGTAGAGCGCCGACAGCGCCGGGTAACGGTGCAGATGGGGATCGACCGTTACCAGGCGGTCGAAGCTCGACGACACGAGACGGGCAAAGCTCCGGGAGGTGATCGCTTCTCCGGGGTGGAAGCGGCGATCCTGCCGCATGTAGGCCAGGTAAGGTGCGACCAGGATCACGTCGCGGGCACCGAGGTCGCGGGCGGCGTCGGCGGCGAAGACAAGCGACAGGAAGCCGGGATCGGGCTGGGCCAGGGTCTGCACGAGGACGACCGACTTGTCCGCCACCTCCGCGGCGATGCGCACGTAGCTTTCGCCGTCGGGGAATCGCCGGGTTTCCAGCTCTCCCAGCTCCCACCTTCCAGCGACCGCCAACTGGCGGGCGAATGCTTCGTTGCCGGGAAGGGGAAGGATCACTCGGCTGGAGGAATCTGTCGTAGTCATGTTTGTCGCCTGTAGAAACGGAGAAGCTGGGCATTGATGGCGACGATCACCGTGCTGGCCGACATGAAGACGGCGGCGATGGCAGGCGTCATCAGGAAGCCCGTACCGAAGGTGATGCCCGCCGCCATGGGCACCGCAATCGTGTTGTAGCCGGTCGCCCAGATCAGGTTCTGCACCATCTTGCGGTAAGTGGCGCGAGACAGGCCAAGGATGGCGCCGACATCGCGCGGATCGCTGCGCACGAGCACGACGTCGGCCGACTCCACGGCGACGTCGGTGCCCGCGCCGATGGCCACGCCCAGGTCGGCCTGGACCAGCGCCGGGGCGTCGTTTACGCCATCGCCCACCATGGCGACCGATAGCCCGCGGGCCTGAAGCTCCTGGATCTTCTGCGACTTCTGATCCGGGAGCACCTCGGCGAAGTACTCCGAGATCCCAAGTTCCTTGGACACCGATTCGGCCACGCCTCGGGCATCACCTGTCAGCATCACCGAGCGAATCCCCAGCCGGGTCAATTCGGCGATGGCATCCCGGGATTCGGACCGAACGATATCGGCAAGCGCGAACAGTGCGCGCGGCTGACCATCGCGTTCGAGTACGACGACGGTCTTGCCTGCCGATTCGAGCTGTCCCAGCCGCTCGTGGGTAATGGCGTTGCCCTGGCGGGCCAGATGACCTGGGCTGACGATGCGCACGCGCTCGTCGCCCACGTTGGCTACGATGCCTTCGCCGGTGATGTTGCGCACGTCGCTGGCCTTGGGGATGGCGATGTCGCGGCGCTTTGCCTCGGCCACGATGCCATGGGCGATGGGATGTTCCGACTGGCTCTCGGCCGCCGCGGCGAAGGCCAACTCCTGGCGCTCATCGCCCTCCTGCAGCATCACGATGTCGCTGACCCCGAATCGTCCCTCGGTCAGCGTGCCCGTCTTGTCGAACACGACCGCATCCAGTCGGCGCGCTCGCTCAAACGCCGCCCTGTCACGGATCAGCAGGCCGTTGCTCGCGCTCAGCGACGTGCTGACCGCGACCACCAGGGGCACAGCCAGTCCGAGCGCGTGCGGGCAGGCGACGACCATGACGGTGACCATGCGCTCGATGGCGAAGTTGAGCGGCGCGTCGAGCACCAGCCACCAGACCAGCAGCGTGCCGACGCCCACGGCCAAGGCGATGTAGGTCAGCCAGGCGGCAGCGCGGTTGGCGATGTCCTGCGTGCGCGAGCGGGTCTGCTGCGCCTTCTTGACCAGGTCGATCACCTGCGACAGATACGTGGCATCGCCAGTTGCGGTGACGCGTATGATGACGGCGTTCGCGCCGTTGATGGCCCCGCCGATCGCGGTGGCACCGACTCCTTTGGCGACCGGGCGGGATTCGCCGGTGAGCATGGCTTCGTTGAAGTCCGAGGAGCCCTCGGTGATCTCCCCGTCCACCGGCACCTTGGCGCCGGGACGGACGATCACGCGGTCGCCTGGCTGTAACGCACTGATCGGCACGTCGTGCAGGCTGCCATCGGCATCGATGCGGGTGGCACTGTCGGGCAACAGCTTGACCAGTTCCTCCAGGGCACGCGACGCCCCCATGACCGAGCGCATCTCGACCCAGTGGCCCAGCAGCATGATCGCGATCAGCGTCACCAGTTCCCAGTAGAACTCCTGCCCGGGAAAGCCGAAGGTCACTGCCACCGAGAAGATGTAGGCGGCCGAAATGGCCAACGCGATCAGCGTCATCATCCCGGGCTGACGCTTGCGCAGTTCGGAGACGACGCCGACCAGGAAGGGCCAGCCGCCGTAGAGATAGGCGACGGTCGACAGGGCGAACAGGAGGTAACGATCGCCTGTGAATGCCAACGCCTCGCCCAGGCCGAGCGCGTGCTGGATCATGGGCGACAGCGCGAGGACAAACGGGGTCAGCAGCAGCGTGACCCAGAAGCGTCTGCGGAAGTCGGCGACCATGGCGCCATGGTCATGGCCGGCATGGCCTGCGTGACTCGAACCGGCGGCGCTTACGACGGCGCCGGTGCCGGGTGGAGACGCATGGACGTGTGCGCCGTGATCGTGCTGGTGGTGTGCGTGCGGGTCATGGTGACTCATTCGATCTGGCCTTCTTTATTGTTGAACAAGCGCCCAAGCCGCGGCACGAATGCAGGCACGTCGCTCGCGTAGCGTCGATACTGATCCCCGAACGTCGCTTCGACCTCGCGCTCCTCCCGCTTGGCGAGCCGCCAGTACATGACCAGCAGAATCGGCAGCATCACGCCCGTCACGAGTGTGGGCCATTGCAGGAAGAATCCGATCAGCACCAGGATGAAGCCCACGTACTGCGGATGCCGCACATGGGCGTACGGCCCGGTGGTGGCAAGCGATCCGGCGCGTTGAGCCTCGTGCAACACCCGCCAGCCCGCGGCGATCAGCCAGAACCCGCTGCCGATCAGCACGTAACTGGCCAGGTGGAACGGATTGAGATGAGGATCTCCCGACCAACCGAAGAGTGCGGGCCAGATGTGGCCGGCGTCGTGGGACAGCGGGTCCAGTCCCGGGAAACGATTGCCCACCCAACCCGCCAACAGGTAGAGCGTCAGCGGAAAGCCGTACATTTCCACGAACAGGGCGACGATGAAGGCGGAAAACGCGCCCAGCGAGCGCCAGTCGCGCGCCGTCGTCGGCTTGAAGAAGCTCAGGGCGAACAGAATGAAGATGCCGGCGTTCACCAGCGCCAGAAACCAGAGGCCGTAGGCGGGCGGGTTACCGGTCATCGCGGTCGCCCTCCTCCCGATGCGTCTGGTGGCCACCGTGACCGCCGTGACCGCGGTGCAGGAAGAAGTGCATGCCGATGCAGATCACCAGGGGCAGCAAGAGGGGGAGCGCACCGAGTACGTGCGCCCGATGCTCCAGCCACAGGAAGAGTCCCGCGATAGAGAGAAAGACGCACACGGTCAGGACGGCGGGGCTGCGCCAACCGCCTCGCTTCCGATCAGGAATTTCGCTCATCTCGATGCTCCAGGGCGCCAGTTAAGAATGGACGGGACAATTGGCGACGATGCCTCCTGAGCGTAGAAAGGCGTCGCTGTCGGGTCAGTTACGCGTTGATTACATTCATGTAATCACCACGTCATCGTTGTGGCAGATGGCGTCTTGCAGTGTCAGTAGCAGCCTGGCTTGCCGACCTGGTCGGGTCGGCGCTCGAAGCGGTCGTGGAGATTGGACGCGATGAAGCAGCACATTGTCGATCGGAGGGACGCGCTGAGCGGCATCCTGCTCCTGGTGCTCGGCCTCCTCACCATGGGGACTGCGGTGTTCTTCCTAGTGTTGCGCCCCGCGCTTCTGCCCGAGGATATCCGGCACACCGGTATCGACC
This sequence comes from Pseudoxanthomonas mexicana, assembly GCF_001556105.1. Classification (GTDB taxonomy): domain Bacteria; phylum Pseudomonadota; class Gammaproteobacteria; order Xanthomonadales; family Xanthomonadaceae; genus Pseudoxanthomonas_A; species Pseudoxanthomonas_A mexicana_A. The sequence goes on from NZ_LSIF01000002.1 coordinate 74,969, forward strand.
CAGGCACGTTGCCCCCGGCGTTCCTGGAATGGCTCGGCACCGTGTTCCGCACCTGGGGTGGTTTCATTGCCGGATTTGGCGTCCTGCTGCTGGGGATTGGAGGCTTCCTGCTCTCCGGCCGGGCGCGATGCCTGTACTGGGCCACGGCCATCGGTGCCGTCGTCGCGTTTGGGCGCTTCCTGTTCAGCAACATCCTCCTGGATTCGGATTTCCTCTGGTTCATTTCGGCCCTGTTCGCGCTGGCCGCCGCAACCGCGATCAGCCTGCTGCTGAGGCGCGGACGCTGACACGATCGTTTGGCATTCACTCGTTCAACGCCGCTCCGGCCCAAATGGTGACGAAATGATTACTGATATGTAATCTTTGCGTCATCCTTATGGCAGCTTCGCCTCGGTAGATTCCAGTGACCCATCATGATCCATCCGTCGTGGCGGGAGCCGGAAGCACGAACGAGTGCGGGCATAGGGCTGACATGAAACTTCTGGTTGTCGAAGACGAGCACAAGACGGCGGACTACGTCCGTCAAGGGCTGATGGAGGCCGGGTTCGTCGTCGACTTGGCGCGCGATGGGCCCGACGGCCTGCACATGGCCACGACCGAGCATTACGACCTGATCGTGCTCGACGTCATGTTGCCGGGCATGGATGGGCGGAAAATCCTGCAAACCATCCGGGCGGCAGGCAACCAGGTGCCGGTGCTGTTCCTGACCGCTCGCAGCAGCGTCGACGATCGCGTCCAGGGATTGGAGTTGGGCGCCGACGACTACTTGGTCAAGCCGTTCGTGTTCTCGGAACTGCTCGCGCGCGTCCGGACGTTGTTGCGCAGAGGGGGTTCGCCTATTCCGCACGATCGCATCCAGATTGCGGATCTGGAGTTGGATCTGGCGCGCCGTCGTGCCACGAGGGCCGGGCAGCGTATCAACCTGACCAGCAAGGAGTTCGCCTTGCTCGAACTGCTGGCGCGTCGCCAAGGCGAGGTGCTGCCGCGTTCGCTGATCGCCTCGCAGGTCTGGGACATGAATTTCGACAGCGACACCAACGTCATCGACGTCGCGATCCGGCGGCTGCGCGCCAAGATCGACGACAGCTTCGAGCCCAAGCTCATCCAGACCGTACGTGGCATGGGCTACACGTTGGACCTGCCGGATGCCTGACCGGTTTGCCTTTCTGCGGCGTCCGGCTTCGCTCTCCGCACGGGTCACCGGCCTCGTCGGCATCGCGATGATGGTGGTGCTCCTGCTGTTCAGCTGGGTCAGCGTGGGATCCCTCGACCGGCATTTCGCCGAAATGGATGAGGAAGAGTTGGGCGTGATCGCCAGTTCGGTCATCCGGGCACTGGGCGAGGTGCAGGACGGAAGCGATACGCAGGCCTTGCGCCGTGCGGTTCGGGGGCATCACGGGGTCTACTACTATGTCGCTGATGCCGGCGGAAAGACGCTGTACGCGCCGAAGGACGGTCCGGACCTGGCGAGCTTCGCCCGGCGCACACCTCCCGTCCCTCTGGCGGACAGGCAAAGCATGACGATATGGGAAGAGAACGGGAAGTCCTATCGAGGTGGCGTCATCCAGGTCGGGGGCGACACCAGTCTGAGCGGTACCTACACGATCGCCGTGGCGATGAACATCGGCGGCCATCTCGAATTCATCCGGAGCTTCAAGCGCATCCAGTGGTGGACCATCTGCGTGGTCATGTGCATCGCGATCCTTGTCGCCTGGTTCGCGGTTCGCTGGGGGCACATTCCGATCCACAGGGCGAACGAGAAGATTCGCGCGATCACCTCGTCCAAGCTGTATCTGCGATTGGATCCCAAGGCTGTACCGGTCGAGCTGGAAGAAACCATCGCGTCCTTCAACGACATGCTCGGGCGCATCGAGGATGGGTTCGAGCAACTGGCGAACTTCTCGGCCGACATCGCCCACGAGTTGCGCACGCCGGTCACGAACCTGACCACGCAGACGGAAGTGGCGCTCGGTCAGGCCCGCTCGGCCGACGAGTATCGGGAGATTCTCTATTCCAACCTGGAAGAGTTCGGGCGCCTGAACCGCATGATCAACGACATGCTGTTCCTGGCTCAGACCGAGAACGATCCGGGCAATCTGAATCTGGAGAGCGTGGTCCTTGAGGACGCCGTCCGGGGGCTGTTCGAGTACTTCGAGGCCTTGGTGGAAGAGCGAGGCGTGAAGCTCGAACTTCGCGGCCGCACGACACCGATCCGCGGTGATCGGGAAATGCTTCGCCGGGCGCTCAGCAATCTGATCTCCAATGCGATCCGGTACACGCCCAGTGGCGAAACCATCACCGTGAGGTTCTCGCAGAACGATCGGGACGTCATCATCAGCGTGGAGAATCCCGGCGAGAAGATTCCACCCGAGGAGCTCTCGCGCATCTTCAACCGCTTCTACCGGGTGGGGCACGCCGCCCACCGAAAGGGCGAAGGCGCCGGGCTGGGACTGGCCATCGTCAAATCCATCGTCGAGGCGCATGGCGGGTCGGTCAGCGCGCTGTCCGACGAGAAGCTGACCAAGTTCTACATCCTCTTGCCGTTGACCGAGAGCTGAAAACACGTTCTTCATCGCCGCGCGCAGGCGGGTGATGGGGCATCGAGAGCTGCGGACTTCTGCCGTGCCGCGAGGTTCAGGGACGGGGACAATCGGGGGAGCCAGCGCCGCGCTGGGGCCAGAGCCGTGAAAGGCTGAGCGTCAGCATGAGCGAAGCCGCGGCCAGCCCCCAGGCAACGACAAACTGCCCATCCGTGCTGATGGCGGCGACGGCGATCGGCGCCAGAATCGGCCCGATGCTGGTCGCCGATTGCTGCGGACCGAGCCTCGATGCAGAAGGCGTGCCTTCACCGCCGATCCACAGGCTGGCGACCAGCCTGCCATCGCAACGAGAACCGCCAGAGTGATCGGGCTCCTTGCCAGCGGAAACAGGAGCATAGGCGTGCCGAACAGCATCAGCATCAGGAAGGCGAGCATCGCCGGTCGCGCAATCAGCCAGGGAAGATAGATGTGGAAGAGCTGAGCGGCGAGCATCGCAAAGCCGCACAGGGCGAGGGTGAATCTACGTATCTCTCCACGCATCGTGGCGGCGTCAGTGGGTTCTGAACAATTTCCTTGATATGGGATTGCTAACATAAGCGCAAACAGGAAGCGCGGCTCCATCAGTCCTGACGCTCCCGTTGCGCGCAGATCTCGCGCGAAGGTGCGCTGTCCGGACAAGTTTTAAGGGACTTACATACCCAGGAGCTTTCGCCGGGTACCGCAAAGATCTGTCTGATGTCCATGGGGGTCGTGCGGCCATCTTTTGCTACGAGCTCATGAAAAGCTTCTTGAACTTTGGAGAGTTGGGCCATCGGCAAAGTGATTTCGCCCGATCTGACCGGATCGCACCAGTACGCCGTGTTGGTCAACGCAACATGCTGGCGGCAAACCATTGGACGGTCCTCGTAGATCGAGCATTGTTCCTGGATGAGGAAGGGGCAGGGCGAACCATGGAAGTCGGCACTAGGAAGCGACTTCGGCAATCGAGAATGCGAGGATCGCTTCTCAATAAGCTCGGCCTCAACGGGATAAAGGTGCACCGGGTAGTGGCAACATGCCGAGCACCCCGCACTGCATGCGACATACGGAGCCATCGCAGCGGACAGGATCTCCATTTCCCTGTGCAAGGCGCGCAGCTTTTTTAGGGTATCCGGAATCTGGTGTGGGTTCTGGCTCCTTGGGTCTTTGTAGCTATCACTTTCAAAGAATGGATTTTGGTGTTGGACGGCTGAGCGGATGTGCTAGAGTAAAAGTCGGATTTCAGTGTGGGTTCGCCCAAGGTGCTGAGTGACGGACTTTCTCCAGCTGCGAAGCCTGAAGACGCTTGAAATCCTGACCAGCGAGGACAGTTACGTCGTCAAGGCCGAAGGCGTCAATCAGTGGGTGACCTGCCCGCTGTGCAAGACCGGACGCCTGCATGGTCACGGCTCACAGGAACAGTCGTTTCAGGACACACCGACGCACGGCAAACCCGTCGTGATCTTCATCCAGCGCCGTCGCTATCGCTGTACAAGCTGCACCAAGACCTTGTTTGAGCCTGTGGCGGACCTTGATGGAAAACGCCAAGCCACGGCGCGTCTGGTGCGTTATATCCGCGACCAGTCCTTCTCCAAGACCTTTGCGGCCCTTGCCCGGGAAGTAGCCGTGGACGAAAAGACGGTCCGCCACGTCTTCGACGATTTCATCGAGGAGGTCGAGGCCAAGACCCAGTTCCGGACGCCGCGGGTGCTGGGTATCGACGAGCTCAAGATCATCGGCCAGTACCGGGCCATGATCACCAACGTCGAGCGCAAGACCGTGTTCGATATCCGCCCCAGCCGGGCCAAAGCCGAGTTGATGCCCTATTTCCGCGACCTGCGGGACAAGGACTCGGTCGAGTGGGTGGCGATGGACATGTACCACGTTTATCGGCAGGTGGTGCGCGCCACGCTGCCACAGGCCCGGATCGTGGTCGATCGATTCCATATCCAGCGCATGGCGAACGACGCGCTGGAGAAGCTGCGCAAGCGCATTCGCAAGGATTTGTCCACCCGGCAGCGCCTCAAACTCAAGGACGAGCGGTTCCTGCTGCTCAAGCGGCAGCACGACCTGACAGGGAGAGATATGGACCGGATGCGGGAATGGTTCCAACAGTTCCCGCTCCTAAGCGAAGCCCACGCGCTCAAGGAAGGATTTCTGTCGATCTGGGATCAGAAGACCCGCCCAGCAGCAGAAGCCGCCTGCGCGAAGTGGCAGGCCAATATTCCGACCGAATTGGCGGCCACGTTCAAGGACCTGACCACCGCCGTGCACAACTGGCACGACGAAATCTTCGCCTACTTCGAGCAGCCGATTACCAATGCCTATACTGAGTCAGTCAACCGAGTGGCCAAAGACATGAACCGCATGGGCAGGGGTTACAGCTTCGAGGTGCTTCGGGCGCGCATACTCTACGACAAGAAGGCGCGCAAGGATGGCTCGGTTATCGAAACCGTGTTGGTCGATGACGACGACCCAATGACCACGGACTTCGTGTTCCAGCGGATGACCACGGCGGCAACGCGCAAGAAGAAGATCACGCGCGTGGTCGAGTACGGCCCCTATCTCCCGACGCTGGCGCGGCTACTCGAAGAGGGGTATTTCGAATAGTCCTCAGCCCATTGTGCAAGAGGCGGCGCTTCAGCCTGAATTTGTGATTCAGCCGATGAAGCATAGGTAAGAGGCCCAGCCACTACCCCGCGCAACAGGACAGTTGCTTTACGTCCTTGGTGAAGGTTTGTGCCGCGAGTTTCAGCCCCTCGACCATCGTCAGGTAGGGGAATAACTGGTCGGCCAACTCTCGCACCGTCATGCGGTTGCGAATCGCCAGTACTGCGGTTTGGATCAGCTCGCCTGCTTCCGGGGCTACCGCTTGCACGCCGATCAGTCGTCCCGAACCGGCCTCCGAAACCAGCTTGATGAAACCGCGCGTGTCGAAGTTGACCAGCGCCCGGGGCACGTTGTCGAGCGTCAGCGTGCGGCTGTCGGTCTCGATACCGTCGTGGTGCGCTTCGGCTTCGCTGTAGCCCACGGTGGCGACCTGCGGGTCGGTGAACACCACCGCCGGCATCGCCGTCAGATCCAGCGTCGCGTTGCCACCCGTCATGTTGATTGCAGCGCGGGTGCCGGCCGCCGCCGCGACGTAGACGAACTGCGGCTGGTCAGTGCAGTCGCCGGCGGCATAGATGTGCGGCACGGTAGTGCGCATCGCGTGGTCGATGGTGATGGCGCCTTGCGCATTGACCACCACACCGGCCGCGTCGAGGTTGAGCGTGCGGGTGTTTGGGGTGCGGCCGGTGGCGAACAACAGCCGGTCGGCATGCAGTTCGCCGCGTTCGGTGGTGAGCACGAATTCCCCATCCTCATAGGCGACCTGGCTGGCCTGGGTGTGGTCCAGCACTTCGATGCCTTCGGCGCGGAACACGGCCGTGATGGCCTCGCCAATGGCGGGGTCTTCGCGAAAGAACAGTGTGCTGCGCGCCAGCATGGTCACCTTGCTGCCCAGCCGGGCAAAGGCCTGCGCGAGTTCGACGGCCACCACCGACGAGCCGATCACGGCCAGCCGATCGGGGATCGTGTCGCTGGCCAGCGCTTCGGTCGACGTCCAGAAGGGCGTGTCTTTCAAGCCCGGGATCGGTGGAATCGCCGGACTGGCCCCGGTGGCGATGAGGCAGCGGTCGAAACTCACCTCGCGCATCCCGTCGTCAGCGGTTGCCACGGTCAGCGTGTGCGCATCCTTGAATCGGGCATCGCCGCGCAGCACGGTGATGGTCGGGGTGCTCGTCAGGATGCCTTCGTACTTGGCGTGGCGCAGTTCATCGACGCGCCCCTGCTGCTGAGCCAGCAAGCGCTTACGCAGAATCTTCGGCGAGGCGGCGGCAATGCCGTCATCGAACGGACTCTCGCGACGCAGATGCGCAATGTGGGCAGCGCGGATCATGATCTTGGACGGCACACATCCGACGTTGACGCAGGTGCCGCCGAGAGTGCTGCGCTCGATCAGCGTCACACGCGCCCCTTGCTCGACGGCCTTCAACGCCGCCGCCATCGCCGCGCCGCCGCTGCCGATCACGGCCACGTGCAGTGCAGCCTCATCGTCCTCGCGCTTTGGTTCGCCGCCCAGCCGCTCTTGTGCATTGTTCAGCAGGTCGCTGGGTTGCCCCGGCGCATCGGCAAGCTGCGCTCGGTAACCGAGTGCGGATACCGCCGCGACCAGCGAGGTCACGTCCGCGGCGGTACCTACGCTGGCCTCAATCTCGGCCCGGCGCTGTGGGTAGGACACTGAGGCCGAACGCACGCCGGGCACCTTTTCCAAGGTCTGCTTGACGTGCTCGGCGCACGACCCGCAGGTCATGCCATCGATGTGCAGCGTGATCGCCTCGGTCATGAGCGTGTGCTCACTTCTTGACGGTAGACGGGTAGCCGGCGTTCTCGGTGGCTTTGGTCAACGCGGCCGGAGTGGTCTTGGTATCGTCGTAGGTTACCACCGCCTCCTTGGGCTCCCAGGTCACCTTGGCCTCGATGACGCCTTCGACCTTGGTCAGCGCCTTCTTGACCGTGATCGGACAGGTGGCGCAGGTCATGCTCGGCACCGACAGCGTGACGGTTTTGGTGGCGGCCCAGGCGGGAGCGCTGAGGGCAGCGGTCAGAGCGAGCAATGCGACGAGTTTCTTCATGGCAATCTCCTTTCAGTAGAACAGGGGCATGAGGTAGGGGAACACGAGCGCGATCAGCACCAGGGCGGTGACGATCCAGAAGATCACCTTGTAGGCCGTCCGCACCTGGGGCACGGCGCATGCGTCGTCCGGCGCGCAGGCGCGAGCCGGCCGGAAGATGCGACGCCACGCGAAGAACAGCGCCACGAGCGCCACGCCAATGAAGATCGGCCGGTACGGTTCCAGCGCGGTCAAGTTGCCGATCCAGGCGCCGGAGAAACCCAGCGTGATCAGCACCAGCGGACCGAGGCAGCAGGTCGAGGCGAGGATGGCGGCGAGGCCACCGGCGGCCAGTGCACCGCGGCCGTTGCTGGGGTCTGCCATGTGAGGGATCTCCTTCCGAGACGTTGCGTGATGCGCTAAGGTTACTTCCGTAGTCAAGTACGGAGTCAAGCGCGATGGTGAACGATCCGCAAACACTGACCATCGGGGCTTTCGCCAAGACCGCTGGGGTCAACGTGGAGACCATCCGGTTCTATCAGCGCAAGGGGTTATTGCCAGAACCAGGTCGGCCCGTCGGCAGTATTCGCCGCTACGGATCGGCGGACGTGGCGCGGGTGCGTTTCGTGAAATCCGCCCAGCGGCTGGGGTTCAACCTGGACGAAGTCGGCCAACTCCTACAGCTTGAGGACGGCACTCACTGCAGCGAAGCCGCCGAGCTGGCTGCGCTCCAGCTCACCGACGTGCGCACCAAGATGGCGGACCTGACGCGAATCGAAGCGGTGCTGTCACGGTTGGTCAACGAGTGCCATGCGCAGCGAGGCACTGTGTCGTGCCCGCTGATCGATTCTCTGCACGGGAGCTAGGCGCGTGGCTTAACCCGGTTTTCCGTTCCACTGCGCCTCAAACCCCAGTTCGAGCCGGGGGCAAGGTGACCTGCCACTGATTGTTTCCTTGCACCGACATGCGCCAGACAAAGCCCACACTGAAGGCTAAAAGCGCGTAAGCCTTGCGATACCAGAAACCTACCGAACGAGAGCTGTCAGACAAGAAGGGCTAGTGCGGTCTTCCCACACTAAAATCCACCCCTTTTTTATCGGGCTTCCAGGCAAGGCGGCCAGCCGACTGGCCAAGCTGGCTTCTCTGTCTTGGATTTCCATCGGAATGCCAGTAAGCATTCGATCGAAATTCGCCTGGGCATTCTTCTTGGCCTGAGCAGGATCGCGCTCTGAGTCATCCGTTTGCTGCGTCATCGGTGCTCCTCAAGCGTGCCCGGTTCATCCTCAAAACCTACCAAGCCTGCGCCCATCATGCTCGCGGAACTGAAGGCTATCAGGGCTGGAGCGTCCGGCGCGGGCTAGCCGCAACGTGAGCAAGACACCGATCAAGGGCGGAGCCATTCAAACACCAGACTCACCAAGCCGGCCACGCCGCGGTTTTACATAAGCGACGTTATGCGAAGTAAGCTATTGATTATATTACATTAATTGAGGAATCACAAGGCCTGTAGTTGCACCGTGCGCTGGCCGGCCACAAGCGCGATAAGCTAAGCATTCCTTAGTGCTAGTCATTCTTGATGTCATGACGATGCCATCTGAGCGCACCCGCAATGTGCTGCAGGCGGGCGCATTCCTCAGGCAGCTAGCGGCCAGCCAAGCCGTGCCCAAAGAGGTGCGGCAAGAGGCATATCGACTGCTGCGGCACTATCCAACCGTCAGCGACATCGAGGCGATTGCTGAGCACGAAGAGCGGCTGCGAGCGCTGACCCAGTCGGCCTTCGTGCGACCCTATCTGAGCAGCGAGATTGAGGCGGATTGGTTCTCCGGGTACCCGCTTGGCCCTCATCGCATTTGACCATGAAGCAACCGAGCAGGCCGCGTGGAAGAGGGACTACGTCTGCGGAGACAGCGCTGGAGGCTTCCTTTGAACGGGCCCGCGACAGTGCAGCCGAGGAACGCGCATTCTTCAAGCGACTGATGGATGCGATCGTGTACGTGCATGCGCCCGTCTCGGACGACGCGCGGACACTGCGCCTCGTCCAGTTCCGCCATCCTGACGGTTTCGATGCGATCCCTTTCTTTACCTCGCTCGACAAGGCGCAGGCGGCCAGCTCGGCTGCTGTCAGAATTCTGGGAGTTTCAGGCCGTGAGCTGCTAACCGGTACTCGCGGCGCGACGTTGATGCTCAATCCCAACGACGGCGGCGTTGTCCTGTACCCGGAAGAGGTTGCGACATTGTTGGATACGGGCTTTCTGGCCAGGGTGGAACGGCTGGCGCCGGCGGAGTTCGCGGTTAGACCTGCCCAGGCCGCACCGGCTTGGCTCGCTCCGGCCATCAGCGGCAGCCTTGAGCACGCCGACTTCGTCTCGTCGGCGTATCTCCTGGAAACTCACTCGTCAGGGGGCGTCGAACAGCCTCCCGGTCTGTTGATCTGGTTGGTGGTCGACCTGGCTTTCGCCGAGCGGGCGGCTCGTCTGGTGACCACCGCCATACAGCCCTTATGCTCAGATTTGGACGTAATCATCGACTTGGCGGTCCATGACGTATCGCTGCCTTTGCCGGCGGGCTTGGATGATCCCCAGATCCTGCCCATATTCACGAGAATCAAGCCAACTTGAGCGCAGCTCATCGGCCTATGAGCCCTGAAGACAAGCTACTAGCACTCCTTCCGGAATTGACCGAGGAAGAGAAGGATCGGCGGACCCGCGAGGGTATGGCCGACGTCGACGCTGGACGTACGATCCCGCACGAGGAACTACTGCAATGGATCAGGCGATGGTCGGAGCCTTCCTGAGCAGTACTCCAGGAATGCCTGTGTCACGCGGCTTCTGGTTCGATCAAGCCTAGGTCTGAAATCCACGAACTGCCTGACGTCGAGGCTTTCCTCGTTGAATCATGGTGTTAGAGCCGATTCGGCTGTTTTTCTCACGAATCCCTGCCGACCCTCTTCATGCTATTGAGACGTTTCATGAACGCCTGTTCCGCAGCGGATCCATCGTCAGGGTTTGGTGCGTGGATCACCAGGTGAAGATGCCTGAGGTTGGGATCCTTGAGAATAGTCTCGACTTGGCTCCTCTTGGGGATGCAAGTCACCTCGACTTTCCCGAACTCCTCTAGAACTTTCTCAGCGGAGAACTGACGGTCAAACAGAGCCTTTGCGTTCCTGGGCGTCATTCGCAATCCGCCGTTCCCAGTCTCGAAGATGAACAGATGCTCCTTTAGGTAGAAGCGAAACCTGAAGTACTTCGGGTTCGGCCTCAGGCCATCCGGGATTGAAATCTTCCCGAGCTCATCGGCGTCGGCATTCTTGCCGGTGGTAAGGTTGATCCAGTCCCCGTCTTTCTTGATCTGGGTGAAAGTGCCGATCAATCCCTGGACAAATGCGCCGGCGGCACGCGGCTTTTCCGCCAGCGATAGGAACGTCAGTAGTCCGAAGCGATCCCCTCTGATGCGGGATGCCATGCGCCGGTTTCGGACCAACTGAATTAGTCTCTGGTAGCCCGGCGCACTGTGTGGATGAGTAACGATGTTTAATGCGCCCAAGCGCAGCGTACGTTCCATGCGACCCCCTCGATCCTTGTAGGGGCCAAGATACCAACAAGTCGACTCCTCGTCGTACTGAAGGGCGGGCGGCCTCAATTCCGGAAGGACTCCGGAAAAAAAGTAGGGCCGCCTCTCGGCAGCCCTAAGTACTTGATAAAGTTGGCGTCCCCACGGGGATTCGAACCCCGGTCGCTACCGTGAAAGGGTAATGTCCTAGGCCTCTAGACGATGGGGACGCACGAAAGTGTTACCAGTTGTCTTTCCGGACGGCCTATTGACCGGAAGTGGTGGAGCCAGGCGGGATCGAACCGCCGACCTCCTGCATGCCATGCAGGCGCTCTCCCAGCTGAGCTATGGCCCCACGTGCTGGCAGGAGCGGAATAATAGCCAGCCTCTTCCGGATGCGCAAGCTTCCGTTACGAAAAATTTCACGACTGGCGCATGCCAGGGCATGCGGGTGAAATAGGCGCGTTCGAATCGATAGGCATTGTGCAGCGGATGATCGGTTTTTCAGTGAAGGCGTGGGCGGCGTGGGCGCCGGGATTGGTGGACCACGGTGCATGGCGCGCGTGGGCCGCTGCGCCTTGGGCGCCGTCGGGCAATGACATGCCTGCCCTCACCGAGGTGCCCGCCATGCAGCGGCGGCGCATCGAAAGGCTGGGACGCATGGCGATCCAGACAGCGTGCTGGTGCCAGCAGGCGGAGGAAAGCGGTGTGCCGCTGGTGTTCGCATCGCGTCACGGCGATGTCGGGCGATCAATGGAGTTGCTCGAAGCACTCGCCGCTGACGAACCGCCATCGCCGACGACGTTCGGACTGTCGGTCCACAACGCCATCGCAGCGCTGTATTCGATCCTGCGCCGCGAACGCGGCAACTACATCGCGCTGGCGGGTGGCATGGCGACGGTCGAGGCGGCCTGCGTGGAGGCCGCCGGTTTGCTGGCCGACGGCGCGCGCGAGGTGCTGGTGGTGGTGTACGACGCGCCATTGCCTGCCGTGTATGCGGACTTCGCGGACGAACCCGACGCCGGCTTCGCCTGGTGCTGGCGCCTCGCCGCAGCGGGCACGGATGCGGACGCCCCGACCTACCGGTTGGCATGGGAGCCCGAACAACCTGGCCATGACGTCGCTACGGGGCTGCCGCACGGCCTAGAAGTGCTGCGCTTCTTCCTGTCCCGCGAGCCGGAACTGAGGCTTGCAGGAGAGGGCTCCGTGTGGCGCTGGCGCCGAGATGTCTGACCGGCTGGACCATGCCTGGCGCGTTTTTGGCACGGGGCTGAGCTTCCTCGCCTTCGGGCTGGGAGGGTTGTTCCTGGGGGCGTGCGTGCTGCCCGTGCTGCTCCTCGTGGTGCGCGATGAAGAACGACGACGTCGCTGCGCGCGACGCGTGGTGCAGGCCAGCTTCGCGGGCCATGTCGAACTGATGCGGCGCCTGGGCGTGATGACCTACGAGATCCGCGGGCGCGAGCGCCTGCAGCGCGACGGCCTGCTGATCCTGGCCAATCATCCGACCCTGATCGACGTGGTGCTGCTGATCTCGCTGCTGCCCAATGCCGACTGCGTCGTGAAGTCGGCGGTGGCGCGCAACGCGTTCATGAGGGGGGCGGTCAGGGCCGCCGGTTATGTCGCCAACGATGATGGCGCGGGACTGGTCGAGGACTGCATCGCCGCTGTGAAAGCGGGCGGCAACCTGGTCATTTTCCCGGAGGGCACGCGCACGCGTCCCGGCGAACCCATCAAGCTGCAGCGTGGCGCCGCCAACATCGCGATTCGTGGACGTCTGGACATCACCCCCGTGCGTATCCGCTGTGTGCCGCCGACGCTTGGGAAAGGGGATAAGTGGTATCGTGTGCCGCCGGTGCGGTTCCACATGGTGATCGACGTTCAGGAAGACCTGCCGATCGCCCCGTTCCTGAACGGAACGCAGGGGACGGACCCATCGGCAGGGGGAGAAGCGCTGGCAGCCCGGCGGCTCACGGAACATCTGGCCAACTACTTTGCGGGAGATCCATCGCGTGCAGGCACTTGAGCACGAGATCAAGGAATTGATCATTTCGTCGCTGTCGCTGGAGGACATCTCACCGGACGACATCGATACCAGCGCGCCGTTGTTCGTGGAAGGGCTCGGCCTGGATTCGATCGATGCGCTCGAACTCGGATTGGCGCTGCAGAAGCGCTACGGCGTGGCGCTCGCCGCCGACTCGCAGGAAACCCGCCGGCATTTCGCCAGCGTGCGTGCGCTGGCGGATTTCGTCGCCTCGCAGGGCAAGGCCTGAGCACCGACGGGCAGGACAGGCAAGATGACCAAGAATGAACTTTTCGACCGGATCGTCACGATCCTGCATGACAGCTTCGAGATCGAGCCCGCGCGCATCACGCCCGAGGCCCGGCTCTACGACGACCTCGATATCGACAGCATCGACGCCGTCGACCTGATCGTGCAGCTCAAACCGTTGCTGGGGCGCAGCCTGCAGCCGGATGCGTTCAAGTCGGTGCGCACGGTGCAGGACATCGTGGACGTGCTGTACGGCCTGATCCGCGAACAAGCCGCCTGAGCGCAGGCCGCGTTCCCGTGTCCCGGATAGGCGCGGCCATCTTCGTGGCGTTGTCGGTGGCGTACCCGCTGGTGGTGTACTGGGCGATGGGCCGCTTCGAGCCGCGCTGGCTGGCGGTGCTGCTGCTGGTCCTCGCCGTGCTTCGTGCCATCGCGACCCGCCAGGCCATCTGGCTGGTCGCCGCCGCCGGCGCCGCGATACTGGCGGCACTGGCCACGGCCTTCAATGAGGCGCTGCCGCTGAAGCTGTACCCGGCGCTGATCAATGCGGTGATGCTGGTGGTGTTCGCGACCAGCCTGGTGTTCCCGCCCTCGGCGGTGGAACGCATCGCACGCATGACGGAACCCGACCTGCCGCCGGCCGGCGTGGCCTATACGCGCCGCGTCACCCAGGTGTGGTGCGGTTTTTTCGTCTTCAATGGCGCGCTCGCGCTGGTCACGGCGTTGTGGATGTCGGACCGCGCCTGGGCGCTCTACAACGGCCTGATCGCGTACGCGCTGATCGGCCTGTTGTTCGGGGCCGAATGGCTGGTGCGGCAGCGGGTGAAGGCGGGGTACCGGCATGGCTGAGTGGCGCTCGCTCGCCGACGTCGCCGTGCGACCCTTGCCGGGACGCGCATTCCTTGCCGCAGGCGCCGCGTCTGCGGACCATGCGGACTTCCACCGCGATGTGCTGCGCTGGAAGGCGAGTCTCCGAGCACGTGCCGGCGATACCTGGGCACTCCATTTCGAGGACGCCGCGCGTTTTGCCGCAGCGCTTTACGGTGCATGGCACGCCGGCAAGACCGTGGTGCTGCCCGGCGATGCGCTGGCCGGCACCCAGTCCCGCCTGCGGACACGGGTGGACGGCTTCGTCGGCGACTGGATCGACAGCGAGATGCCGACGCCGGATCACGCGCCGGATGCCGATGCCGCGGCGGGAGCGCTCGATGCGAACGCCACGCGCCTGGTCGTGTTCACCTCGGGCAGTACCGGTGAGCCGGTCGCCATCGAGAAGCGGCTGCGCCAGCTCGACGCCGAGGTGCATGCGCTGGAAGCGGCGCTTGGCAGCGGCCTCGATGGCGTCGCGGTGCATGGCACCGTGTCGCACCAGCACATCTACGGCCTGCTGTTCCGGGTGCTGTGGCCGCTCGCGGCCGGGCGCGCGATCGTGTCGCGGGCGTTCTTTCCCGAAGACCTGCTGGCGGCGATGGACGGGCAGGATGCGGTGCTGGTCGCCAGCCCCGCGCACCTGAAGCGTCTGCCGGCACAGCTGTCGTGGGCATCGCTGCACGGCAAGTTGCGCGCTGTGTTTTCGTCCGGGGGCGCACTGCCTGCCGAGGCGGCACACGATGCCGCCCGCCTGCTCGGCGTGCCGCCGACGGAGATCCTGGGGAGCAGCGAGACCGGTGGCATGGCGTGGCGCCGCTGGGACGAGGAGCAGCCCGCGTGGCGCCCGCTGCCCGGCGTCGACTGGCGCGTGCAGGACGGCTCACTGGAGGTGCGTTCGCCACATCTGGCCGATGCCGTGTGGTGGCGCAGCCAGGACCGCGCCGAGCCCGACGGCGCTGGCGGGTTCCGCCTGCTCGGCCGGACGGACCGCATCGTCAAGGTGGAAGAGCGACGCGTCTCGCTGGATGCACTGGAGCGCCAGATCCGCGCGCATCCCGCGGTAAGCGACGTGCGCGTGGTCCTGCTGGGTGGCACGCGCAGCACCCTGGCGGCCGTCGTCGCAACGGCGGACGGCACGCCTGTGCCCGACGATGCCGCGGCACGCCGCGCATTGGCGCAGGGGCTGTCGCGTCATCTCGCCCGCACGCAGGATGCCGTGACGCGTCCGCGTCGCTGGCGCTTCGTGCCGGCACTGCCCAGCAATGCGCAGGGCAAGGTGACCGAAGCATCCTTGACGGCCTTGTTCCGCCCGGAGCGACCCACGCCGACATGGAAGCTGCGGGAGGCTGCCCGCGCCCAGGTGGAATTGCCGCTGGACGCATCGTTGGCCGTGTTCGACGGCCACTTCCTGCAGGCGGCCGTCCTGCCGGGCGTGGCACAACTCGACTGGGCGGTGCAGCTGGCCCGCGAGGTGTTCGCGATACCGCCCCGTTTCCTGCGCATGGAAGCACTGAAGTTCCAGCGCGTCGCACGGCCCGGCGACCTGGTCCGGCTGGATCTCGAATGGCAGGCGGAGCGCATGACGCTGGCGTTCCGCTACACCTCCGTGCACGGCCCGCATGCGAGCGGCCGCGTGGTGTTCGCGAATGGGGAATGATGCCGTGCCCGCATCGCTCGCGTTCCGACCGCTGGTAGTGATTCCGGTGTTCGACCATGAACACGCGATCGCCACGATGGTGGACGGCGTGATCGCAACCGGCGTGCCGTGCCTGCTGGTGGATGACGGGTCGGGCGATGTCTGTGCACGTGAACTGGATCGGCTGGCGGCGCTGCATGCGGCCCACGTGCGCTTGCTGAGGCTGTCGGTGAACCAGGGCAAGGGCGGGGCGGTATTGGCGGGGTTCCGCCAGGCGGGCCAAGAGGGCTATTCGCACGTACTGCAGATCGACGCGGACGGCCAGCACGATCCCGCCGATATCCCGCGATTCCTCGCCGATGCGCAGGCGCACCCGGACGAGGTCATCTGCGGCGTGCCGCTGTACGACGAGAGCGTGCCGAAGGGGCGGCTCTATGGTCGCTACCTGACCCACGTATGGGTGTGGATCAACACGTTGTCCTTCGCCATCCGCGATTCGATGTGCGGCTTCCGTGTCTATCCGTTGCCGCCGGTGCTGCGGTTGATCGACGAAGAGACGATCGGCCGACGCATGGATTTCGACGTCGAGGTGCTGGTCCGCCTGTTCTGGCGCGGCATCCGGGTACGCAACGTGCCCACGCGCGTGACGTATCCGCTCGACGGCGTGTCCCACTTCGACATCTGGCGCGACAACGTGCGCATCAGCCGCATGCATACGCGCCTGTTCTTCGGCATGCTGCGCCGGCTGCCGCGCCTGCTCGTGCGCCGCGCGCCCGAGGCCATGGCATGAGCGGGCGCAGCGAGCACTGGGCCGACATCGGCGAATCCACGTCGGTCCGCGGCATCCTGCTGCTGTGCGCGATCCACCGCTGGCTGGGCCGCTGGCCGTTCCGCGTGTGCGTGTATCCGGTGGTGTTCGTCCACTGGCTACTCAACGGCACCGCGCGTCGCGCATCACTGCAGTACCTGCGACGTGCACATGCCTTCCAGGGTCAGCCGGTCTCGCATCCCGGCATGTGGCAGAGCCTGCATCATTTCGCGATGTTCGCCGAGACGATGCTGGACAAGATCCTCGCGCTCGGCCAGCGCTATCCGGTCGACAAGGTGCGGATGGAGCGGCAGGACGTACTGGCGCGGGTGACCGCGGGCGAGGGTGGCCTGATCGTCACCGCGCACCTCGGTTGCCTGGAACTGTGCCAGGTGATGGCGGACCAGGTGCCGGGTTTCCGGCTGACGGCACTGGTGCACACCGCGCATGCCGAACGCTTCAATCGCTTGATCCGGCGCCTGGATGCCGGCAGCCGCGTGGAACTGCTGCAGGTCACCGACCTGGGGCCGGCGGATGCGGTGAAGCTGGCCGAGCGCGTGGCGCGGGGTGAGTTCGTCGCCATCGCCGGCGACCGGGTTCCGTTGCGCGGCGGTCGCGCCGTCACGGCGCGGTTCCTTGGACACGACGCGCCATTTCCCATCGGCGCCTACGTGCTGGGCGCGGCGCTGAAATGTCCGGTGTTCACGATGGCCTGTACCCACCAGGGCGACGGCTACCACGTGCGACTGGAAAGCTTTGCCGCACGCGTCGAATTGCCACGCGGCTCGCGCGATGCGGCCCTGGCCGGCTACGCTGCACAGTTCTCGGCATGGATGGAACAGCAGGTCCGCCTGTCGCCGTACGACTGGTTCAACTTCTACCCCTTCTGGGATCAGGTAACGCATGACGCCCGCAATGAATGAAACCGTGGCGCCCGTGTTCGGCGACGCCCCACTGCGCATCGAGGACGTGGTCGCACTCGCGCACCGGCGGGCCCCTGCCGTGCTGTCGGACGATCCGGAGTTTCGTGCGCGGATCGCACGCGGCGCCGATTTCCTCAGCCGCCTGCTGGAAGAGGAGGGCGTCATCTACGGTGTCACCACCGGTTACGGCGATTCCTGCACGGTGAACATTCCGCCGGCGCTGGTCGCTGAACTGCCGCATCATCTTTACACCTACCACGGCTGCGGGCTGGGCCGCTTCCTCGACGAAACCGAGACGCGCGCCGTGCTCGCCGCGCGGCTGGCGTCGCTGGTGCGTGGCATGTCCGGCGTCAGCGTGCCGCTGCTGGAAGGCCTGGAGGCGCTGCTGCGCCACGACGTATTGCCGCTGATCCCGGCGGAAGGTTCGGTGGGCGCCAGCGGCGACCTGACGCCGCTGTCCTACGTGGCCGCGGTGCTGTGCGGCGGGCGCGAGGTGATGCACGACGGTCGGCGCCGTCCGGCGCGCGAGGCGCTGGCCGAGATCGGCATGGCGCCGCTGACGCTGCGCCCGAAGGAAGGGCTGGCGATCATGAACGGCACCGCCGTGATGACCGCGCTGGCCTGCCTGGCGTTCCAGCGTGCGGAATACCTGTCGCGCCTGGCCACCCGGCTGACCGCGTTCAACGTGCTCGCCAGCGATGGCAACGCCCACCACTTCGACGCCGTGCTGTTCGCGGCCAAACCGCATCCCGGCCAGTCGCGCGTTGCCCAGCGGCTGCGTGAGGACCTGCACAGCGATCGCCCGCCGCGCAACGAACAGCGGTTGCAGGATCGCTATTCGCTGCGCTGCGCGCCACACGTGATCGGCGTGCTGGAGGACGCACTGCCGTTCCTGCGCCAGCTGATCGAAACCGAACTCAACAGCGCCAACGACAATCCGCTGATCGATCCCGACCGGGAGCAGATCCTGCATGGCGGCCATTTCTACGGCGGCCACATCGCCTTCGCGATGGATTCGCTGAAGAACACGGTGGCCAACGTCGCCGACCTGCTGGACCGGCAGCTCGCGCTGATCGTCGATGCGCGCTACAACCATGGCCTGCCGGCGAATCTCTCCGGTGCGACGGGACCGCGTGCCACCATCAACCATGGCCTCAAGGCACTGCAGATCAGCGTCTCGGCGTGGACGGCGGAAGCCTTGAAGCTGACGATGCCGGCCTCGGTGTTTTCCCGTTCCACCGAGTGCCACAACCAGGACAAGGTCAGCATGGGCACGATCGCCGCGCGCGACTGCCTGCGCGTGATCGAACTGACCGAGCAGGTCGTTGCCGGCATGCTGATCGCCGCGCGCCAGGCGCTGGCGCTGCGCGAGCGGGTCGGCCTGCAATCCACTCTGGGCGATGGCCCGGCCGGCATGTACGGCGACCTGTGTGAGCGCATCGCGCTGGTCGAGGAAGACCGCGCCCTGGATGGCGAACTGCGCCAGCTGCTGGTCGATATCCGCGAAGAACGCTGGTCCGTCTATGCCGGCTGACCTTCGCGATGACCTGGCGATCGAAGTCCGCCTGAGCCCGGCCTTCCACGATTGCGACGCCATGCAGGTGGTCTGGCACGGGCACTACTTCAAGTACCTGGAGATCGCCCGCTGCGCCCTGCTGGAGACGTTCGATTACGACTACCCGCAGATGCAGGCTTCCGGCTACCTGTGGCCCGTGGTCGATGCGCGCATCAAGTACATCCGGCCACTGCGCTATGCGCAGCCGCTGGTGATCGCGGCGCGGATCAGCGAGTGGGAGAACCGCCTGAAGCTGGACTACGAGATCCGTGATGCGTCGAGCGGGACCGTACTGACGCGCGCGCATACGATCCAGGTGGCGGTCGATGCCGCTTCAGGCGAGATGCTGTATCTGTGCCCGCCTGTGCTCTGGCAGCGGCTGGGAGTCGAAGTACCATGAAGACGATCCGCGGATGGCTGTCCGCCTGCGTGCTGACGCTCGGCGTTGTCGCTCCACTCCTGCCTGCAACGGCGGCCGAACCATTCGCCCGGGTCCGCGCACAGGTCGCGCAGGTGCCGGTGCTGCGAGGCGAATTCAGCCAGGAAAAGCAGGTCGCCGGTTTCAAGAACCCGCTGCGCTCGAACGGCCGCTTCCTGCTGGCGCGCGACAAGGGCGTGGTCTGGACCACGACGGCGCCGTTCCCGTCCGAGATCGTCATCACCCAGGACCGCATCCTCAGCCGCCAGCGCGACGGCAGCCGCCGGGTGGACGTGGACGGCAAGCAGCAGCCTGGCCTGCGCAGCGTCAACGCGATGATGTTCGCGCTGATGAGCGGCGACATGAAGGCGCTGACATCGGCCTTCGAGGTGAAGGAAGAGCAGGCGGGCAACGGTTGGCGGATGACGCTGGCACCACGCTCGCGACAGTTGGCGCAGGCATTCACGTCGGTGCGGCTGGCGGGTGATCGTTATGTCCGCGAAGTGGAGATGCGCGAAGCGAACGGCGATCTGACGCGCCTTCGCTTCAGCGGCATGAGCGAGGCGCCTGCGACGTTGTCGCGTGACGAGGCTGCGCAGTTTGACTGATTCGCCGCTTTTCCCGGACGCAAGCCGACCGCTGCGCGGCTGGCGCTGGCTGGCGCTGGCGTGGCTATGGGTGCTTGCAGCCGTGGCTTGGCACCATTGGACCTTCTGGCAATCGCCTCGCATCGACACCGACGTGCTGGCGTTGCTGCCCCGCGAAGCAGGCGACCAGACAGTCGCCGATGCCACCCGTCGCATCGCTGAAAACAGTTCGCGGGACATCGTGGTCATGCTGGGCGCGAAGGATGCGGCAGGTGCACTGGCGGCGCGGCAAGCGTTCGATCGCCACATGGCGCAGCCGGCCTCGCAGGCGTTGCTGGCAACCGCACGGTCGCCCGAGGATTGGTTCGCGCAGGCGCGCGATGTGCTGGCGCCTTATCGCGATCGTCTGTTGACGCCGGCCCAGCGGGACATGCTGGCGCGGACCTCCACGGATGCGTTGGCCGACGCCGCGCTGGCGGCGCTGTACGGGCCGATGGGCGCGCCCCGGCTGACCGAATGGCGCAACGATCCGCTCGGCCTGTGGACACAGTGGTGGCAGGCGCAGGCGGCGGCCGCCGGCATGGCACTGGATGGCGACGGGTTGCTGCAGGCGGAAGGACGTCACTGGGCCGTGCTGCAGCTCAGCTTGCGTGGATCGGCCTTCAGGCTCGATGGCGAACGCCAGTTGCAGGACACACTGGACCACGCGACCGCCGCGGCGACGGCGGCGACGGCCAATCTCCGCGTGCTGAAGGCGGGTGTGCCGCTGCATGCCGAATCCGCCGCCGTGCAGGCCAACCGTGAGATCAACACCATCGGCTGGGGATCACTGGCCGCCGTGCTGCTGCTGGTGTGGCTCGCATTCCGCTCGCTGCGTCCCTTGCTGCTGGTGGCGCTGTCGCTGCTGGTCGGTTGCGCTGTCGCGCTGACGGTGACCGTGCTGGTGTTCGGCAAGGTCCACTTGCTGACGCTGATCTTCGGCGCAAGCCTGGTCGGCGTGGCGGAGGATTACGGCATCCACTGGTTCGCCTCGCGCCAGGGCGTGGCCAGCGAACGTCGCTGGTCGCTGCTGCGGCACCTGTTGCCGGGTCTGTGGCTGGCGTTGCTGACCAGCGCCATGGCCTACCTGGCGCTCGGTCTGGCGCCGTTCCCCGGCCTTCGGCAGATGGCACTGTTCTCGGTGGTCGGTCTGACGGCGGCCTTCCTGACGGTGATCTTCTTCTTCCCTTGGCTCGATGGTGGCCAGGTGCGCACAACGGGATTCTCGCGCTGGCTGGGGGGCACGCTGACGCGCTGGCCGCGGGTGGCCAGTCGCCGTGCGGGCGCGGTGCTTGCCGTCGTGATGCTGGTCGTCGCGGTGCCGGGCCTGATGCGGGTGCAGGGCAACGACGACCTGCGCGGCCTGCAGTCGTCGCCGCCGGAACTTATCGCGCAGCAGCGCGACGTCGGCCGCCTGCTCGGCATGCCCAGCCCGGCGCAGTTCTTCCTCGTGCAGGGACGCGATGCGGAGCAGGTGCTGCAGCGCGAGGAACAGCTCGTGGCGCGCCTGAGGGCAGTGGAAGCGCAAGGCTCGGTCGGCGGACATCGTGCGGTGAGCGACTGGCTACCCTCGCAGCGCCGGCAGGACGAAGACGCGGCGCTGACCGCACGTGTCGAGCGGGACGTGCTCGCGCGGTTGTCGGTTGCCACCGGCGAGACGCTGTCACGCGGGGAGTTCGCGGCATCTGCGATGCACCTGGAGACCTTCCTGGCATCGCCGGCGTCATTGCCCGTTCGCCACCTGTGGCTTGGTCAGGTGGGGCAGGGCATGGCCTCGGTGGTGATGGTCAACGACCTGTCGCGGATGGATGCACTGGCCACGTTCGCGACGCAGGCGGAAGGGTTGGAGGGTGTGCGCTGGGTGGACAGGACCGCCGACATTTCACGCCTGCTCACGCACTACCGCCACATGATGAGCTGGTTGCTGCTGGCAGGCGTGGTAGTGGTGTTCGCGGTTCTGGCGATCCGCTATCGCGCGCAGGCGTGGCGCGTCATCACGCCGACCCTGCTCGCCGGTGTGCTGACGGTGGCGCTGCTGGGCTGGTTGGGCCAGCCGCTGCAACTGTTCAACGTGCTGGCGCTGATGCTGCTACTCGGCATGGGCATCGACTACGGGATTTTCCTGGTCGAACACCGTGGCGATGCCAGCGCTTGGCTGGCGGTCTGCGTCGGCGCGGCGAGCACCTGGCTGTCGTTCGGGCTGCTGGGCCTGTCGGCAACGCCCGCATTGCGTGCCTTCGGTTTGACCCTGTTGTTCGGCATCGGCCTGGTCTGGCTGCTGTCGCCGCTGTTCCGGCCTCCGCCGGATGACTCCCCTTCGCATGGAAACACCGCTGCATGAAAACCGAACGCACTGACATCCTGATCATCGGCGCCGGCCCGGCCGGTTCCGTGGCCGCGGCGATGCTGCGGCAGCAGGGGCGCAAGGTCCTGATCGTCGAGCGCGAGCAGTTTCCGCGCTTCTCCATCGGCGAGAGCCTGCTGCCGCAGAGCATGGAGTACATCGAAGCGGCAGGCCTGTTGCAGGACGTGGTGCAGGCCGGCTTCCAGTACAAGAACGGCGCTGCCTTCGTGCGCGGCGAACGCACCACCGAGTTCGATTTCCGCGACAAGTTCTCGGCGGGCTGGGGCACGACCTACCAGGTGCAGCGCGCCGACTTCGACCATGTGCTGGCGAAAGGCGCCGAGCGCATGGGCGCGGAGGTGCGGTACCGGCATGAGGTGCTGTCGGCCGAACCGGGCGAGACGCCGCGCGTGACGGTGCGCTCGCCGGAAGGCGAGGAGTACGTCATCGAAGCGGACTTCATGCTCGATGCCAGCGGCTTCGGGCGTCTGCTACCGCGCCTGCTGAAGCTGGAGTCGCCGTCGAACTTCCCGGTGCGCGGCGCCATCTTCACCCATGTGCGCGACCACATCCCGCACGACGCCGGCTTCGACCGCAACAAGATCCTGATCACCACGCATCCCGAGCACGTCGACGTGTGGTACTGGACCATCCCGTTCTCCAACGGGTGCTGCTCGCTCGGCGTGGTCGCGGAAATGGAGTTCCTCAACCGCTACCAGGGCACCGATCTCGAGCGGCTGCAGGCGATCGTCGGCGAGGATCCCAACCTGACCCGCCTGCTGAGGAACGCGGAGTGGGCGGTGCTGCCGGTGCGGCAGATCACCGGGTACTCCGCGAATGTGTCGTCGCTGTGGGGGCCGGGCTATGCGCTGCTCGGCAATGCCGGCGAGTTCCTCGATCCGGTGTTCTCGTCGGGAGTCACCATCGCGTTCAAGTCGGCGCAGCTGGCGAGCGAATGCCTGCGGCGCCATTACGCCGGCGAAACCGTGGATTGGGAAGCCGACTATTCGGTACCTCTGCGTGGTGGCGTGCAGACGTTCCGCCGCTTCGTGGAATCGTGGTACGCCGGTGGCTTCCAGAAGATCATCTTCCATCCGAACCCGCAGCCGGATATCCGCCGGATGATTTGCTCGATCCTCGCCGGCTACGCCTGGGACAAGAAGAATCCCTACGTCGCCGATACGCAGCGCCGCCTGCAGGTGCTGGAGCAGCTGTGCAGCGACTGATCGCCCTGCTGCTGTGCGTGCTGCTGGCCGCGTGCGCGACACGGCCGCCCCGGCCCGTCGTCGAGCTGCCTGCATTGCGCCTGGCGCCGTCCACGCTGGGCCATGAGCTGGCCGTGCAGCAGCGGCTGGTGTTCCGCTTCGGCACGCAGGTGCGCGAACTGGATGCACTGCTTGAAGTGGATGCGGTTGAAGTGAGACTCGCGGTGCAGGCCATGGGGCGCACCGGCGTGCGCCTGCAGTGGGACGGCAAGGATCTGGTCGAGCAGCGCGCTGCGTGGTTGCCATCGGCGGTACGCGGCGAACGCGTGCTCGACGACGTGCAGTTCAGCCTGTGGCCGGCGAATGCCATCCGCGCGCAACTGCCCCAGGGATGGGAACTGGTCGAACGCGGGGGTGTCCGGGAACTGCGCAAGCTTGGACAGGTCTGGCTGCAGCGCGAACAGGTCGATGCCACAACGTTGCGGGTCCGCAACGGCGCCGATGGCTACGAGCTGATGATCGAGTCGGTGGCGGGCGGAGTGGTCGATCCGTGAGCCGCCGCCCGATCTTCCTGAACGATCTTGGCATCGTCTGTGCGCTCGGTGCTGGCGCCACGGCCGTGCGTGAGGCGCTGTTCCGCGACGACGCACCGTCGGGGGTCGCGATGAACGACGCGTTGGTGCCCGGCCATCGGCTCGCGCTGGGCGCGGTAACCGACGAACTGCCATCGCTCACCCATCATCCCGTGCAGCTTCATGGTCGCAACAACGCATTGCTGCGTGCGGCGTACCTGCAGATCGAAGACCAGGTGCAGCAGGCGATCGCGCGCTACGGACCGGGACGCGTGGCCATCGTGATCGGCACCAGTACCTCGGGCATCGGCGAAGCCGAGCAGGCCACGAAGCACTGGCATCGTCACGGGCAATGGCCAGCCGATTTCCACTACGTGCAGCAGGAGATCGGTGCGCCTTCGCGCTTTCTCGCGGCCGAGTCGGGCGTACGAGGTCCGGCGTGGACGATTTCCACCGCATGCTCGTCCAGTGCGAAGGCGATGGCCTCCGCGGCACGGCTGCTGCGCACCGGCCTGGTCGATGCCGTCATCACCGGCGGGGCGGATTCGCTGTGCCAGTTCACCGTGCGCGGCTTCATGTCGCTGGAATCGGTGTCGGTCGAGCGCTGCAATCCGTTTTCCGCGCATCGCCACGGCATCAATATCGGCGAGGGCGCCGCGCTGTTCCTGATGACGCTGGAATCTGGACCGGTGCGGCTGGCGGGCTGGGGCGAAAGCGCCGACGCACACCATATCTCTGCGCCCGAACCGCAAGGCATCGGCGCCATCGATGCGATCGGGCAGGCCCTGGCACGGGCGAAGCTGTCCCCGGCGCAGATCGACTACGTGAACCTGCATGGCACGGCGACACCGCAGAACGATGCGATGGAAAGCCGGGCGGTGGCGTCGGCACTCGGCAGCGACGTGCCGGTGAGTTCGACCAAACCACTTACGGGTCACACGCTGGGTGCGGCAGGCGCCGTCGAAGCGGGCCTGTGCTGGCTGGCGATGGCCGACAATCCCGCCCACCGGCTGCCACCACACTGGTGGGACGGCGCCGTCGACGCCGCGTTGCCGCCGCTGGCCTTCGTCGCGCCCGGCGACCGCGCGGAACGGCCGCTGCGTCACGTGCTGAGCCAGTCGTTCGCGTTCGGTGGCAGCAATGCGGTCCTGGTGTTCGGAGCCGGATGATGGACCGCCTGTACGACATCGAACGCGTACTGCCGCATCGCGGCACGATGCGCCTGATCGACCGGCTCGTGGCCTGGGACGAGGACAGCATCGCCGTCGAACTGCGCGTGCCCGAGGAAGGGCCATTCAGCCATGACGAGGGCGTGCCGGCGTGGGTCGGCGTGGAGTACATGGCGCAGGCCATCGCCGCCTGGGCTGGCTGTCGCGCGCGCGCGGCGGGACGCGAACCGTCGATCGGCTTCCTGCTCGGCACCCGGCGCTACGACAGCCGGACATCCTGGTTTCCGGCCGGGGCATTACTTCGGGTGGAGGCGATCCGCGAGCTGCTGGGCGACAATGGGCTGGGTATGTTCCGCTGCCGCATCCTGGGGGATGGCGAGGAACTGGCAACTGCCAACGTGTCGGTGTTCGAACCACCGGACGCGATGGCGTATCTGGAGAGTACGCAGGGATGAGTGGACAGCATACGGTCCTGGTCACCGGGGGGAGCCGGGGGATAGGGAAGGCGATCGCGTTGCGATTGGCGCAGGACGGCTTCGATGTCGTCGTGCACTGCCGCAGCCGCGTGGACGAAGCCGAGGCCGTGGCCGGGCAGATCCGCGAACTGGGTCGCGCGGCGCGTGTGCTCGCCTTCGACGTGGCCGACCGCGCTGCCGCCGCGCAGGCGCTGGAGGCGGACATCGGCGAACACGGCACCTACCACGGCGTCGTCTGCAACGCCGGCATCGCGCGCGACACCGCCTTCCCGGCGATGAGCGCGGAGGATTGGGACGACGTGCTGCGCACCAACCTAGACGGCTTCTACAACATCCTCAATCCGCTGGTCATGCCGATGGTGCGGCGGCGCAAGCCCGGCCGCATCGTCACGCTGTCGTCGGTGTCCGGCCTGGTGGGCAACCGCGGCCAGGTGAACTACAGCGCGGCCAAGGCCGGCATCATCGGCGCGACCAAGGCGCTGGCGCTGGAACTGGCCAGCCGCGAGATCACTGTGAACTGCGTGGCGCCCGGCCTGATCGATACCGAGATGGTCAGTGGCGAGGTGGTCGACGAGGCACTGAAGATGATCCCGATGAAGCGCGTCGGCAAACCCGAGGAAGTGGCCTCCGTGGTGGCGTTCCTGATGTCGCCGCAGGCCTCGTACGTCACCCGCCAGGTGATCTCGGTCAACGGAGGACTGGTCGGATGAGTCGCAACGATCGACGCGTGGTGGTCACCGGTGCCGGTGCCATCAGTCCGCTCGGCCACGACTGGCCCAGCGTGCACCTGCGCCTGCGCGAGTGCCGCAACGCCGTGCGCCACATGGATGACTGGGCGAAGTACGAAGGGCTGAACACCCGCCTGGCGGCGCCGGCCGAAGCCTTCGAGTTGCCATCGCACTACAACCGCAAGACCACGCGCAGCATGGGGCGCGTGGCGCTGATGTCGGTGCGCGCGACCGAGCTGGCGCTGGAAGAGGCCGGCCTGCTGGGCGACCCGGTGCTGAAGAGCGGCAGGGTGGGCGTGTCCTACGGCTCGTCCGCGGGCAGCCACGAGGCCGTCGGCGACTTCGGCCGCATGCTCAACAACCTCACCACCGAAGGCATCAACGCGACCACCTACCTGAAGATGATGAGCCACACCGCGCCGGTGAACATCGGCGTGTTCTTCGGCCTGACCGGTCGCGTGTACACCACGTCCAGTGCCTGCACGTCCGGCAGCCAGGGCGTCGGCTGCGCCTATGAGGCCGTGCGCAGCGGCAAGCAGGTGGCGATGATCGCCGGCGGCGCCGAACAGCTGGACGCCACGGCGGCCGCGGTGTTCGACACCCTGTTCGCCACCAGCGTGCGCAACCACCAGCCGGAACTGACGCCGCGCCCGTTCGATGCCAACCGCGACGGCCTGGTGCTGGGTGAGGGTGCCTGCACGCTAATTCTGGAAGACCTCGAGCATGCGCAGGCGCGTGGTGCGACGATCCTGGCCGAGATCGTCGGCTACGGCACCAACAGCGATGGCCAGCA
This sequence comes from Pseudoxanthomonas mexicana, assembly GCF_001556105.1. Classification (GTDB taxonomy): domain Bacteria; phylum Pseudomonadota; class Gammaproteobacteria; order Xanthomonadales; family Xanthomonadaceae; genus Pseudoxanthomonas_A; species Pseudoxanthomonas_A mexicana_A. The sequence goes on from NZ_LSIF01000002.1 coordinate 102,123, forward strand.
CGTCACCCAGCCCAGCGCCGACACGATGGCGCAGGCCATGCGGCTGGCATTGGACGATGCCGGGCTGTCGCCGGATGCCATCGGCTACGTCAACGCGCACGGCACGGCCACCGACCACGGCGACATCGCCGAGACCGCGGCGACCGCGGCCGTGTTCGGCAGCCGCATGCCGATCAGTTCGCTGAAGAGCTATGTCGGCCACACGCTCGGCGCCTGCGGCGCCTACGAGTCGTGGATCACGCTGCAGATGATGCGCGAGGGCTGGTTTGCCCCCACGCTGAACCTCGAGGAGCGCGATCCGCGTTGCGCCGACCTGGACTACATCACCGGCGAAGGTCGCGACCTGCAGACCGACTACGTGATGAACAACAACTTCGCCTTCGGTGGCATCAACACGTCGCTGATCTTCAAGCGCTGGTGAGCGAACGCGGACGACCGACGAGCGCGGGCGGGCTGCGCCGTGGCCTGCCCGTGCTTCTCCACGTCATCCGAACACGTCGCTTGGCAATCTCCACCACGACCGCGGCGCTGCCGCCACTTTCACCGGGAGCTGGACCATGAAACGACTTCTGATCACCGGAGTGACCTGCCTGATGCTGGCCGCGACGCCCACGTTCGCTGCCAATACCCGTCTCGAACTGCCTCTGCAGGAACTGATCGATTCGCCCGAGGCGAAGGCAGCCGGCATCGATGGCAGCGTGCGTTTCTATCTCGCGGGCCAGAAGACGCCGGCCGTGGTGTCCCGCTTCGGCGAGGACGTGACCAACAAGAAGACCAACGGTGTGGGCAAGTCCGACGCTGAATCCTGTCGCTGGGTAGCGCTTTCCGCATTGAAGGCATTGCAGCAAGGCGCCAAGGACCGCGGTGCCAATGCGGTCGTCGACATCGTCAGCTACTTCAAGAAGAAGGAGTTCCGCAGCGCGACGAACTACGAGTGTCATGCAGGCGGCCTCATGAGCGGCGTCGCCTTCAAGGCCACCTACGCCAAGATCAAGTAACGCGTCCCGCGTCCCCAATCGCGCGGCCGCCCGAAAGCGGCCGCGCGCAATTCGCTCAGGGTCGATGTTCGGCGTACGGCGACGCCATGCCGTCGCGGCCGATCGCGAGCACCGTGTAGGGGGGCGCATCGATGCCGTCCACCTCCATCCCCGGTGACCCCACCGGCATGCCGGGCAGTGCGAGGCCGTGGATGCGAGGCCGCTCCTTCAGCAGGCGCCGGATGTCGGAAGCCGGAACATGGCCTTCGACCACGTAGCCGCCGATCCCCGCCGTGTGGCACGACGCATGCTCAGGCGCGACGCCCATGCGCTGCTTGACCGGATTCATGTCGCCCTCGATGCGATCGTCCACCTCGAAGCCCTCCTTGCGCAGATGGTCCACCCACAGGTGGCAACACCCGCAGTAGGCATCCCGGTGCACGGTGATGCGGGGCAGGGCGGTGTCGGCCTTCTTCGCCAGGGGCGATGGCGCGGCGATCGCCGTACCCACCGGTGAGGGCACGACCTGGGTGCAGGCGGTGATGACGATGGCGGCCACGACAGTGGATGCGCACCGGAACAAGGGATTGCGATATCGCATGGTGTCCTCCATCAGAACCATATCCTGACGCCCGCCACGAAGCGGGTGTCACGCGCGGATTCGCCCGCGTTGCGTCGGTAGTTGGCGGTGTCGCCGAGGGCACGCTCGTGCGCCACGCCCACGTAAGGCGCGAAACGGCGAATGATTTCGTAGTGGAGGCGCAGCCCCATTTCAACGCCGGTCAAGCCCCGTCCCATGCCGTAGTTTGGATCGTCCTTGGCGTTGATATCCACTTCCACCAGCGGCAGCAGGATCAGCCGATTGGTGATACGAAACGTGTATTCGGCTTCGACATTACCGGCGATCTGGCCATCCTCACCGACATAAGCGGTAGCGGACACTTCGAAGCGGTACGGCGCCATGCCCTGCACACCGAACGCGCCCCACGTGCGCCCATCGCCCGGCTTGAAATCGCGCCGCACGCCAGCCACCACGTCCCACCAGGGCGAGATGCTGCGTCCGTACAACGCCTCAAGGTCCGCGCTCTCGGTCTTGCCACCCACGCGTTCGCCTTCACTGCGCAACCAGAGACGGTCGGTGTCCGTACCGAACCAGGCGATCCCCTCCCAGGCTTGGCCGGTGCCTTCATCCGCATCCCACGCTTCCAGACGGTTGAGCGCTACCTTGCGGTTGAACGCCGGCGCGTGCTGCATGGCGCGATGGTCGATGACCGGAAATGCCGCCGCCAGATCGTCGGCGGTGACCACGGGGATCGGTTCACGCGGCGGGGTTGCCGACGCTGCTGCTTCTGCCGCCATCATGGCAGCGTGGTCGTGCGTGTCCTGTACGGGCACCTCGCTGACTGCAGGCATCGGGGTCGCGTGGTCATGGTCTTGCGCGAAGGCGGGCAGCGCGATGCCCAGCGACACCGCCATGATGGACACGAGGCGGAGCGGAGCGGGGGGGGCGAAGATGTTCATGGCTCGATCCTCACTTCCCGCATCATCCCGGCTTCCATGTGGTACAGCAGATGGCAATGGAATGCCCAGCGTCCGAGCGCATCGGCACGCACGCGATAGCTGCGCCGCGTACCCGGTGGCATGTCGATGGTGTGCTTGCGCAGGTGGAAATCGCCGTCCGCGTTCTCCAGGTCGCTCCACACGCCATGCAGATGGATCGGGTGCTGCATCATCGTGTCGTTGACCAGCACGATGCGCATGCGCTCGCCGTACTTCAGCTTCAGCGGTTCCGCGCTGGCGAACGGAATGCCATCGAATGACCAGGCGAATTTCTCCATGTGGCCGGTCAGGTGCAGCTCGACGGTGCGGCCCGGTTCGCGGCCATCCGGATCGTCGAACAGACTGCGCATGGCGCCGTAGGTCAGTACCACGCGCCCGTTGTCGCGTAGGCCAATACCCGGATCTTCGAGCCTCGGCTCACTGGCGGAGGACTGCATGTCGACCAGCGGGCTGCCGGTTTCGCTGGCGCGATGATTCGGCGAGGTCGAGGCCGAGCCGTGGTCCATCGCCGCCATGTTCGCACCGCAACCGCCTTCGCCCATCATGGCGCCGCAGCCGCCTTCCTTGCCTTTGCGGGCGCCATGTCCGCCGGTGTCGTGGCCCATGTCGGCCATCGTCAGCACGGGGCGCGGATCGCGTACCGGGATCGGCGCTTCCAGCCCATCAAGCACGGCCAGCGTGCCGCGGGCGTAGCCGGTGCGCCCCATGTCCTGCGCGAAAATGGTGAACGCGTCCTGGCCAACGGGCTCGACGATCACATCGAAGGTCTCTGCCACCGCGATGCGGAACTCGTCGACGCTGACAGGATGGATGTACTGTCCATCAGCCGCTACCACGGTCATCTTCAGGCCAGGGATGCGCACGTCGAAGTACGTCATCGCGCTGCCGTTGATGAATCGCAGCAGCACCTTCTCACCCGGCTTGAAAAGTCCTGTCCAGTTGCCATCCGGTGCGGCGCCGTTCACCAGATAGGTGTAGGTGTGGGCGTTGATGTCGGAGATGTCGGTGGGCGTCATCCGCATGCGTCCCCACCTGGCGCGGTCCTCGATAGTCTCCGCCAGCCCGTTGCGGCGCGCATCGCGCACGAAGTCGACCAGCGTGGGTTGGTAGTAGTTGTCGTACCCGGGCATCCGCTTCGTCCGCCGGTACAGTGCGGCCGGATCGAGGTCGGTCCAGTCCGACAGCAGCACCACATGCTCGCGATCGCAGTGGTACGGCGCCGGTTCGCGCGGATCGATGATCAACGCGCCGTAGAGGCCCGCCTGTTCCTGAAACAGCGAATGGCTGTGGTACCAGTAAGCGCCCGACTGCTTCAGCTGGAAGCGGTACTGGAACGTTTCGCCTGGTGCGATGCCGTTGAAACTCAGTCCCGGTACGCCGTCCATGTTCGACGGCAGCAGGATGCCGTGCCAGTGGATCGACGTCATGTCATGCAGCCGGTTGCTGACCCGCACGGTGACGGTGTCGCCTTCGCGCCAGCGCAGCGTGGGCGCGGGCAAGCTGTTGTTGACGGTGATCGCGGGGCGCGTGCGGCCGGTGATGTTCACTGGCGTCGCGCCGATGCTCAGCGCGAAGTCGGTGCCGGAGGTTATGGCCGCACCGCCGCGTCGCGCTGGCGTACCGGCGGAAGCGGGCATGCGTGCAAGGCCCAGGCCGAGTGCCACGCTGCTGGTGGCAAGCCCGGTAACAAACTGGCGGCGCGAAGGCCGGAACGCGCCAAGGCGTCCCGGGGAGGATTCATCGTGCTTCATTCAAGACCGTCCTGTGTATCCATCGACGCTGCCGGCCGCTGCGCGGACACGGCATCGCCATGATCGTGGTCCGGTGCACACACAGTGTGCCCGGTCCTGCGGAATGCCGCAGAAAAGCGGCGTCAGGCGGTCAGGATGGGAGGTCGGTGTCGATGCGACAGGCCTGCAGATGCGTGCGCGTCGGCCAGGTAATCAGGAGCACCAGCCTGCCCATACGGCAGCGGCCCCATCGGCGCATGCCACGTCAGCACTGGCGCATGCTGCGTGCAGAAACCATCGCAGTTGCCCGCCTCGCAACAATCAGGCAGGTCAGCGGCGTGGCCGTCAATGCCCGCATCGTGGTGCATCGTCGCCTGGGGCATCACCATGTCGGCGTGGCACGGAGGCGCGTCGTGGGCCGTCACCATCTCTTCGGAGGGCATCCCGACTATCGCCATCCGCGTTGCCGCATGCGCATACGCCGTGCCGTTGGCCAACAGGATCAGGCAGAGCAGGGCGCGCAGCAGGGGAGCGAAGCGGGGCATGCGCCCATCATACGCCAAGCCCGCGGACGTACTGTGCCGTAGGGCCTGCAAGAGACGTGGGCCGACCTTCATCGACGCCACGACAGTGAGGGACGCGATATCCTTGGCGGGTACTCGAAGACTTTGGACAACGTGGCAATCGCATGGCAGGCACGGTAATGATGAGCAAGGTGCCGGCGGGCGTTCCCACCGATCCCACCCCGGATGTTTCGACCTTGACCCGCGTCATCGTGGCGGACGTGGGCGGCACCTATGCGCGGCTTGGCTGGATCCAATCCGACGGCGGCAACGAGATCCACGACTACCGTCGCTATGCCTGCGCCGAGCATCCTGACCTCGCGTCCATCCTGCATGATTACGCCGCCGGCATGCCGTGCCACGGCGCGGTTGTCGCGATCGCCGGTGTGCTGGAAGGCGACCGGCTCATCAATTCGAACCTGCCCTGGGCCGTATCGGTGGAACAGACACGCGCAGGCGCCGGTCTGGCCTGGGTGCAACTGATCAATGATTTCGAGGCGGTCGCCAATGCCGTGCCCACGCTGGCGCCGGACACGCTGTCGTCGCTGACGCCATCGACCGTGTCGACCACCGCCTCGCCGGCGTTGGTGATCGGCCCCGGTACGGGTCTGGGCGCCGCCGTCTGGATCGAAGGCCAGCCACCGCGCGTGCTGCCTACGGAAGTCGGTCAGGCATCGCTGGCGGCCGGCAACGCGCTGGAATTGGATATCGTGCGTCGGCTATTGAAGGATCGTCCGTACCTGCACAACGAACACGTGCTATCCGGGCCCGGCCTGATGAATCTGTACCGCTGCCTGTGCGATCTCCGCGCTGCGACGCCGGCGCATGCCGATGCCGGTGCTCTGGTGGCGGCGGCGGCGTCCGATGCACTGGCCCGCGAAACGCTGGAAACGTTCTGCGGCTGGCTGGGCAGCGTGGTCGGCGACTTGGCCATCATCTTCGGCGCCAGGGTCGTGTACCTGGCCGGCGGCGTGACGGCCCACATCCCGCAGTTCCTGCACGACGGCCGCTTCCTGCGGCGTTACCTCAATAAGGGCGTGATGACCGAACAACTGGAAAGGGTGCCCGTGTGGCGTGTGGAGCATGGCCAACTAGGGTTACTGGGTGCGGCGGCGTGGTACCGGCAGAACACTAAGGGCGGTTGATGGCGCGCACCTGGCTACAGACATAATAGGCACTCCCACATCCTTGCAGCGAGCCGCTCAAAGCGTCCCCGCTTTAAGGTTGTCGAGTCCCAGCAGTTCCGCGATGCCCGGATCTACTCCGGCTTAGATCGCGAGGCGGCCGCCGATCTGCTCGGCGTCACGGTCCGCACCATCGGTCACTGGGAGACCGGCTTCGCCACGCCCAGCTACGCCGCCTTTCGTCTCCTGAGGGTCATTCGTCACGGCGAGCTGCAGGACGCCGCCTGGGCGGGTTACAGGCTCTCTCGTGGCCACCTGATCACGCCTGAGGGTAGGGCGATTGCCCCGCACGACATGGCGTGGCAGAGCCTTCTGGTTCGCATGGCGCAGCAGTTCGTCGATATGTGCCGGCGTAGCAGGGAGGCGACCGTACCCAACGTTTCCTCTGTTGTGGCGAGGGCTGCCGCGCCCACGGCACGCGACCCGCGCGCTAGCGCGGGGCGGGGGCCCGAGGGTGCTGGGCTTGTCTCTTCTTACGACAATGGACAAGCGGATAACGAAGCCACTTGCCAGACGGTGCATACAGGCGTAAAAGTGGGCCCATTGTGGGCCCATAATTCCAGCCGACCCAATGGCGATACCTCCCAAGTTCGAAGTGAAGCTGCGCATGACCGAGTCTCTTCGGGATCGGGTCAAGGCGATGGCCGATCAGCAGGACGTATCGGTCAACAAGTTCCTAGTGAAGGCGGTCGAGAATTACCTTCAGTGGAAGGAACGTACGCCGCCTCCAACTCGGGTGGTCCGGAGGCCGGTCGCGGCCGCCGTCGCGGAATCTCCCAGCGAGGATCTGCTGCCACCTCCGGCCGGTGGCGTCTACGTCGCCTGTCCTTGCGGAAGCGGGAAGAAATATCGGTTTTGCCACGGGGGCAAAGCCAAATAGCTACGCGGACGTTGACTGAGAAGGCGACGGGCGGGAATGTCTATATCCCGTCAGGGGCTGGAAACCCTATCAACACCGGGCGTGCACCGCTCAGCACTGACGCCCCGTCCGCACCATCCAAGGGGGAGGCCGCATGAAGCTCCCCAGGCATCCCAAAGGTCTGTTCGATCCCGGTCCGTCAGGTCGTCGCTTCGGAGCTAGAGATATCCCAATGCTGCGTGACCTCCGCGACGTCTACCGCGGCTTCATCGAAAGGGCTCGTGCCATCGACTGGTCATTGGAGGGTCCCGGCATGATGCTGGCCTCCACGATGATCATCGCTGAGCTACAAGCCAAATTCGACGCCTGCGGTCGGGTCCTCGATCTGCTCGAACACACGCCACCGGCGTGGCGTCCATGAAGGTTTGCAGGATAGGCACTCGGTGCCGTCGTGTAGACATAAACCGTGACGCGTCACGAAAGTCACGGGGTGCCGGGGGCTTGTCCCCGGCGGTTATCGCACATGGATGTGCGGCTGTTGCGTTAGCGGTTGGACCCGCGAAGGGAGCGGGTCAGAGCTGGGCTGACACCCATGCCGCTGACCCGCTTTATCTGGCCCATGAGAGCAAGAATTGCCTGACAGCTTTTAGCGAAGCGAAATCAGGCCCCAACAAAGCCGCGTTGGAGGCGGCGACACCATGAAAGCACATGATGCCGTTTTACATAATAGGCATTATGCGAAATGACTTATTGGGGCGCTATGGCTCTGGCTTCGTGTCCGGTTCGAACCGGGCTCGGAAAAGCCGTGACTTTTCCCCCCGCTCCCGGCTAAGTCACAGATTTATTGTGCACTCCGAGAAAGTCACAGATCTACTGACAAGACGCCGCTGCCAGAAGGACCGAACAGCGGCGCGATGCTGGTCAGGTCCGAAACTCAGGTCCGCCGCGTAGCAGAATCGGCTTGTGACAGCGTAGTTTGGGCGTGCCTGAAATCCTGGAAACCAGCCGCTTGGGCCGCCTGATCCAGCGCCTCGGTGTGAGAGATGTTCTTTTCGCGCTTGAGCGACTTGGCCAAGCGTTTGATGCCCTCCATCGTGGAGGGATGTACGATTTTTGACATGACAGTGTCCTCACGGTCCGATGTGAAATGTCGCCCGTCAGCCATTTCTCGAACCGAACAAGGTCATGGTCGGTTGAGCGGTCCTGCTTTCTCGGCAGTGCTGTTAACAGCTTTGCGATGACGGGCGACGGGCGCCTGCCTAGCGCCCACGACATTACGCTACCACCACGGGACATGATTTTCCTACCGCAGCGTTATTTAGCGCCCTTGACCAGCCGCAGTTCCCAAGCTTCCACGCCAGCGGGAACCCTCAAGCAGGTACAGTCAGCTGCCTGACCCATCGCAGCAGTTCGTCGTGCGGGATCGTCCGTCCGGCGTCCACGTCGGCCAGACCCTCGCGGGTTTGGCGATCCTTCTCTTCTTCGGTCAATTCCGGAAGGAGTGCTAATAGCTTTTCTTCGTGGCTCATTGGATGGGTACGCTGCGCTCAGGTTGACGTGATTCTCTTGAATACGGGCATGATCTGAGGATCATCGAGGCCCGCCGGCAAAGGCTGCGATACGTCGTGGATCGCCACATCGATGATGACGTTTAAATCGCCGCACAAGGGCTGTATGGCAGTGGTCACCATACGGGCGGCTCGCTCGGCGAATACCATGTCGACCACTAGCCAGATCAACAGCCCGGATGACTGCTCGATGCGCCCTGACGAGTGAGTTTCCAGGAGATACGCCGACGAGACGAAAGTGGCAGGTTCAAGGCTGCGGGCGATGGTGGGAGCTAGCCAAGCCGGTGCTCTTAGGGCAGGTCCTACCACAAACTCCGCTGGCGCCAGCCGTTCCACCCTGGCCAAGAAACCCTTATCCAACCATGTCGCGATCTCTTCCGGATACAGGACAATGCCCCCGTCGTTGGGATTGAGCATTAACGTCGCGCCCCGCGAACCCTCCAACAAATCTCGTCCCGGCACCCCCAGGATTTTGACGGCCGATGAGCTGGCCACCTCCGCCTTACCCAGCGAGGTAAAGAACGGGATGGCGTCAAACCCGTCGGGGTGTCGGAACTGGACCAGCCTAGGTGTCCGGGAATCGTCCGAGACAGGCGCATGCACGTAGACCATCGCATCCATCAACTGCTTGAAGAAGGCAAGCTCCTGGGCTGAGTCGCCACGGGCTCGCTCGAGCGCAGCCTCCAGGTCTGCCTCCGCGGCTGACTCGCGTCTTCCGGGTCTGGTCGATCGCTTCATGATCAGATGCGATGCGGGCCAAGGGGAAAGCCGCGAAACCAATCTGCGTCGAACTGACTGGTCAAATAAGGGCGTACGAAGGCCGACTGGGTCAGCTCCCGCAGCCGTTCTTCGTGCTGGGCAATGGCCTCAATGTCGCTGACCGTTGGATAGTGCCGAAGCAGCCGGTACGCCTCTTCCCGTACCGATTTTGGCACGTCCTTGCTGCCGGCGAGTTCTCTCAGGAACGCGCCGGCCTGAAGCACGTTGCGGGTGCGTTCGGCGGGCATGGTCACGCGAATGCCTGATGACGTACTAAGGAATACTTAGCTTACAGACTTTTGGGAACGGTGTTGGCTACAAGCTCTGGCTATTTGCTTAGCGGAACAAAAGATAATATAATCAATAACTTAGTTCGCATAACATCCGTTATGTATAGCGCTATGGGGTAAGCTGCCTGCGCTGTCGCTCAATCCCTACGCTCCCCTGCCCGCGCCTACGACACTTATCCAACTTAGTTGCTCAGGGTTTTGCCATCGAGGTGATCTCATAAGTTGATTGATACCCTGTGCTACCCAGTAGAGTGAAGTGACGATGTTCTCGACTTGTTGGCTCCAGTCGCGAAAAAAATGAAGAAGCTCAGCTTCAGTCTTACCCGCTTTGTATGGACTCTTCGGAGAGCCATCCAGGCGAGTTTGGCCCGTTGATCTCGGTGGCTATCCCATCTTGGATCGCTGACAGGAACGGGTCCAGTGCATCGGCGCTCTGACACTAGCAGGGTGAGTTCAACCCGTCAATGCAAAATGATCAACAGTTGCACTGATAGGAGCGAACGATATGGCAAGGATGGGGCGGCCCGGCATGTCTCGAGCCCAGAAGCGAGATCTATGGCGACGATGGAAGGGCGGCCAGTCGCTCAGCGACATTGCCCGCTTCTTTGACAAGAATCCGGGTTCGATTTTCGGGGTTCTGGCCGCGCAAGGCGGGATCGCGCCGAGGGAACGTCGCCGATCCGCCCGGTCGCTGAGCTTAATGGACCGCGAAGAGATATCTCGATGCCTAGCTTCTGGCCAGTCGTTTCGCCAGATTGCGCTCAGCCTAGGGCGGCCTACCTCGACGATTAGCCGGGAAGTGGCACGGCATGGTGGCCGTGACCGATATCGGGCCGCACATGCCGATGAGGCCGCTTGGGAGGCAGCCCGGAGGCCACAGTCTTGCCGGTTGGCCGATAACCCTCGTCTGCGCTGGTTGGTGGCTTGCAAGCTGGGCCAGCAGTGGTCGCCGGAACAGATCGCCGGCTGGCTTAAGCTGAGGTTCCCGCTCAACCAGGCACTGCAGGTGTCGCACGAAACGATCTACCGGAGCTTGTTCATCCAGGCGCGCGGCCTGCTCAAGAAGGAACTCCTGGCGCACCTGCGCACGCGTCGCCGTATGCGCCACTCAAAGCTGGCCACCGCGATGCCTCGCGGCGGGATCATCGACGCGGTATCGATTCGGGAGCGTCCGGCGGAGGTCGAAGATCGCGCCGTGCCAGGGCATTGGGAGGGTGATCTGATCACGGGCAGCAACAATTCCCACATCGCGACGCTTGTGGAACGGCACTCGCGCTTCGTGATGCTGGTGAAAGTGAAGGGTAAGGACACCAGCAGCGTCGTCTCGGCGCTGAGCCGGCAAGTGAAAACACTGCCAACCGCGCTGCGAAAATCGCTGACGTGGGATCGAGGCGGTGAGATGGCCAGCCACAAGAACTTCACCGTGGCGACCGACACGCAGGTCTACTTCTGCGATCCGCAAAGCCCTTGGCAGCGCGGTTCGAACGAAAACACCAATGGCCTTCTGCGGCAGTACTTCCCCGACGGCACGGATCTATCCCGCCATTCGCAGGCATTCTTGAACAAGATCGCCAGACGTCTCAACGAAAGACCTCGTAAGACCTTGGGCTTCCAGACGCCAGCCGCTAAGCTGAGCCAAGCCGTTGCGTCGACGGGTTGAACTCACCGCCGCGTACTTTGCCAAGGGATAAGGGCGAAGTACGCGTTCATGCAGGCGCATCTGGACGAGTTTCGCGTGGCAAGCATGTGTCGTGTGCTGGGCGTGCAGCGCAGCGGGTTTTATGCGTGGCAGCGCCAGCCGCATAGCGATCGCCATCGCGAGGATCAACGTCTTCTTGGCATGATCAAGCAGGCGTGGCTGGAGAGCGGTACGGTCTACGGCTACCGCAAGGTCACCGACGACTTGCGCGACTTAGGCGAGGCTTGTGGCAAGCATCGCGTAGCGCGGCTGATGAAGAAGGAAGGCTTGCAGGCGCAGGTGGGTTACGGGCGTCGTCCGCGGCCTCGTGGTGGCCGGGTCTCGACAGTCGCGCCGAACCGCCTGGATCGGCAGTTCGACGTGGTTGCGCCCAACACGCACTGGGTCACCGACATCACCTACATCCGCACGCACGAGGGCTGGCTGTACCTGGCAGTGGTGCTCGCGACGTCCCCCCGCTTTTGAGTAGCACGCCGGTTTGGAGTCCAATTCCCCAACCC
>NZ_LSIF01000020.1 GCF_001556105.1 Pseudoxanthomonas mexicana
CGGCTTAATTCAGCAACTGTCTTCCGATGAATGGTCAGGCCGCCATCGAGGCTCCTGCCATCAGCTCATCGCGACGCCGTGCATTGACGATCGTCAGCAGCTTTCGCATGCAGGCCACCAGGGCGACCTTGGCCACCTTCCCGCGTTCGCGCAGTTGCTGGTAGTGCGCTTTCATCACCGGATCCCAGCGCACGGCCGATAAGGTGGCCATGTAGAGCGCCACACGTACGGGTGCACGACCTCCGCGGATCCTACGCTTGCCTCGCGTCTGGCCGCTGTCGCGGTTCATCGGAGCCACACCGACCAGTTTGGCGATCTGCTGCCGCGTCAACGTGCCGAGCTCGGGCAACAGCGCCAGGCTCGTGGCTTGGAAGATCGGCCCCATACCTTTGGAGGATCGCAGCGCCGGCGTCAGGTGTTCATCCAGCAGTTCCTTCATCTCACGATCGATGGCGGCCAACTCGTGCCGGAGCGCGGCGACCGTACGCGCCATCAGTTTGCCGATCGTGGCCGGCGCCATGGCCGCTTGCTGCTTCTGCGCCTGCAGCGTGGTCACGACTTGGCCGCGACGCCTCAACCAGCCTCGCAGGTCGCGTTGCCAGGGGGCGGCCGCCTCGTAGCGGCGCAGTCGCCCAGCGAACAACCGCGACAGCAGGCACAGCAGCCGCGCATCGATCTCATCGGTCTTGGCCAACTCACCGGTGGCTCGGGCGAAATCCCGTGCCTGGCGCGGGTTGATCCGGGCCACCCAGAGGCCGGCATCGCAGCAGGCATCGAGCACCGCGTCCTCGTAGCCACCGGTCGCCTCGACCACCACCCGCGCCTCGACGACCGCTTTCAACCGTTTGATCAGCTTGCCGATCCCGGCGGCAGTATTGGCGAAACGCGCCACCCCGGGCGCCCCATCGATAGCCACATCCAGTGACGCCTTGCCTACGTCGATTCCCACTGCCGTCATGCCCGCTTCTCCGCTAGAGTTGGCCTGTCGAGAACATCGCGCCCGAGGCCCACGCTTATCAGTTCGAGGGAAACCTCGATCAACTGTCCGGGCGCAGGGCGCGAGATCCGGCGTGCGGCCCCTGCTGAATTACGGTGCGGCTACACCGAGGCGTTATCGGGCGCGCACGCCGGGTTCTCGGCCACTACAGTAGGGAAGTTCAAAGACATAAGGCGT
>NZ_LSIF01000021.1 GCF_001556105.1 Pseudoxanthomonas mexicana
CGGTACGCAAGGCGATCGCCGCCGCACCCAAGGCGTCTTCGCCCACGCCGGCCGCCGCCAAGGCCATCGCCCGCAAACCCGTCGCCCGTGCGCCGGAGCCGGCGTTCGCCGAGGGCGACTGGCAGGAGTTCTGAGCAAGCGCGCAGCGACCGGGCCCATCGCGAACCACGGCCCGGACCATCCGGGCCGTGGTCGTTCCCGCCGTTCTGACAGGCATGCCCCTACCGCTCGTCGGGAAAGTAAGTCCATTTACTAAATCGCGTCACGCTAACGCCGATATCGAGGAGGCCACTCATCACCTACCCCCTGCCCTATGACTCGATTCGCGCGTCTTTCGCTCGGTAGCAAACTTTCGTTCCAGGTCACGCTTGCCGTGGCCATCGTCCTCACCCTCCTTGCCCTCGTGGTCCAGCGGCAATCCAGTCGCGCCATCGAGGAGCGCGCGCTCGCCGACCTGGATGTCGCCGCGCGGGTGATGCAGGAATCCATTGCGCTCTACGACAACACCCTGACGGAGGCCACCCAACGGATGGCCAGCAGTTTCCGTGCGGCGCTGCCTTCCGGCGACGTCTCGGTGGATGCCGGCAGCAGTACGCCGATCGGCGACATCGAGGTCCCCGCGCTGCGCTTCGGCGAGCAGTCGGTCAACCTCGACTTCACCGCCGTCGACCGCTTCACCGAAGCGACGGGCGTCGTCGCCACACTGTTCGTCCGCGATGGCGACGAGTTCATCCGCGCGACCACTTCCCTTCGCAACACCGAGAGCGCGCGCGTCATCGGCACCGCGCTGGACCACAAGAACCCCGCCTACGCGCTGATGCTGGAAGACAAGCCGTACACCGGGCGCGCACGCCTGTTCGGCCGCGACTACATGACCCATTACCAACCCCTGCAGGATGCCGAAGGCAGGACCGTCGGCATCCTGTTCGTCGGCCAGAACTACGGTGACGGCCTGGCCGCGCTGAAGGACAAGTTGCGTACGACGACGCTGGGACAAGCCGGCTACTTCTTCGTCGTCGACCTCGCCGAGGGAGACCACCAGGGCACGCTCGTGGCGCACCCCTCCAGCCAGGAGTCGCCCTACGCGTCCGTGGTGTCCGCCGACTCGATGCCGGCGATGAAGGCCCTGCTGGAGCAGGATCAGGGCCACGCGGTGCTCGACCTCGCGGCCAAATCCGGCGACGAAGCCGTGCCCGCGCTGGTGGCGGTGAAACGCTTCGCACCGTGGAAGTGGGCGCTGGTGGCGGTCGAGCCGCGCGCCAATGTACTGGCATCCAGCCGTGCGCTGACCATCGCGATCGTCGCGCTGTCGCTGGCGGCGCTGGTCGTGATCGGCGTGCTTACCTCGATGGGCGTGCGCCGCGTCGTCTCGCGCCCGCTGCGTGCGGCGGTCGCCATCGCCGAGGATGTTGCCGCAGGCAAGCTGGACGGCCGGATCGACACCGGGCGCCATGACGAAGTCGGCCAACTGCTCAGCGCCATGCACCATGTGCAGACGCGGGTGAAGGCCGTGATCGCCGCGCAGACCGAGATGACGCGTCGCCACGACGAAGGCCAGATCAGCTTCCGCATCGACGACAGCGGCTTCCCCGGCGATTACGGCCGCATGGTCCGCGACACCAATACGCTGGTGGCATCGCATATCGCGGTGAAGATGCGACTGGTGGACGTGATGCAACGCTATTCGATCGGCGACCTGTCGGTGGACATGGACCGCCTGCCCGGCGAGAAGGCCGTACTGACCGAGACCATGGACGCCACCAAGGCCAGCCTGTCCGCCATCAACGTCGAGATCAAGCGCCTGGCACGCGCGGCGTCCTCCGGTGATTTCAGCCAGCGTGGCGACGTGGACAAGTACCAGTACGATTTCCGCGAGATGGTTGGCGGCCTGAACCAGCTGATGGAGACCACCGACAACAACCTCGGTGAAGTGTCCGAGTTGCTGCGCGCCATCGCCCGCGGCGACCTGACCGCACGGATGGAAGGCGACTTCCACGGCGTGTTCGCCACCATG
>NZ_LSIF01000022.1 GCF_001556105.1 Pseudoxanthomonas mexicana
TTGACCCAGTCCAGCACCGTCAGCGGATCGCGCATCGCCGCTTCCGGCTTGCTGGCCAGCTCGCGGTGCAGCGTCGGCGCGCGGCGCGAGACGTGCAGGCCGCCGGGCAGGGTGCCTTCCTCGCGGATGCCGCGGGCCATGCAGGACTGCATGGCGTTCCAGATCGCCCGCAGGCCGTCGCGGATCTCCTCCTCGCTGCGCCAGGCCTTCTCGTTCTCGAACATCAACCCAGCGATGCTCAGCC
>NZ_LSIF01000023.1 GCF_001556105.1 Pseudoxanthomonas mexicana
CCGGCCTGCGCATCAACAGCGCGAAGGACGACGCCGCCGGTCTGGCCATCTCCGAGCGCTTCAGCACGCAGATCCGCGGCCTCGACGTCGCCGTCCGCAATGCCAACGACGGCATCTCGCTGGCCCAGGTCGCCGAAGGCTCACTGACCGAGATCGGCAACAACCTGCAACGCATCCGCGAACTGGCCGTGCAATCGTCCAACGCGACCAACTCCTCCTCCGACCGCGCCGCGCTGAACGCCGAGGTCAAGCAGCTGACCGCCGAGATCGATCGCGTGGCCAAGCAGTCGGAGTTCAACGGCACCAAGCTGCTGGACGGTTCGTTCTCCAGCCAGCTGTTCCAGGTCGGCGCCAACGCCGGCCAGGCCATCGCCATCGACAAGACTGTCGATGCCAAGTCCAATGCGTTGGGCAAGGTGCAGTTCGGCTCCACGTCCGGCGTCAACGTGGCAACCGGCACCGCCACCGCCGACGGCAAGATCACCAACATCTCGGTGACCAATCCCGCCGGCAAGACCGTGGCCATCGACGATGTCGACGTGAAGACCGGCGACACCGGCGCGCAGGTCACCGCCAGGATCATGGGCGCGATCAACAGCAAGCTGGGCGAAACCGGTGTCTATGCCGAATCGACCGGCACCACCGGCTCCTACTACACCGTCGGAGACGCGCTCAACGGCAGCGGCACGCCGGCCGGCATCACCGTGGTCTACGGCACCAGCGGTGCCGCGGGCATCGCCTCGGGCGTCGGCGTCACCGGCGGCGCACCGGGTGCCGGCGAGGTGAAAGGCCTGGCCGACCTCGATGTCACGTCTTTTCTCAACGCCTCGCGCGCGGTCACCATCGTCGACAAGGCGCTGACGGTGGTGAATGGCGCGCGCGCCGATCTGGGTGCGGTGCAGAACCGCTTCACCTCGGTGGTCGCCAACCTGCAGACCAGCT